>JAABRL010000015.1:38819-86805 GCA_011390935.1 Gemmatimonas sp. | reverse complement strand
CACCGTACTGCCATCGCAGGGTCCATCCACCCAGGCGTCGAATCGGTTGCCCGGCTGCGGCGTGGCCGTCACGAGCACGCTCGAGCCGATCGGATACGGCGAGGTGCACTGGCTCCCCAACGTGCTGGGCTGCCCACAGGTGAGGCCGGCGCTGCTGCCGACGCCCGGCGGTGCGGTAATCACGCCGCTGCCGCTGCCCACCGGGGCAACACTCAGCACCGTGGGCGGGTCAATGGCCAGGCTCACCACGCGCGCCGTTCCGGTGAGAGACAGCGTGCACGTGGTGCGTGTGGTCGTGTCACACCCCTCCCAGCTGCGCACGCGTTCCGTGCCGGGTTCGAGGGCGGTGAGCACGAGTGACGTACCGGTGGGGAAGGTGGTGGCGCACGTGCCCGTGGAACCGGCGCTGCTGAGTGTGCAGGCGATGCCTGGGGTGACGCTGCTGGTGACGACGACACCGCCGATCAGGTTGGGCGAAACGCTCACCGACGTGAGCCCCGTCAGACCAACGCCAACGGTGCGCGGCTCATCCATGGTCAGCGTGCACGTGGGCGAGGATCCCGCGGTGAGGCACGCCCCCGTCCAGCCGTTGAAGAATGCGGTGCCTTCGGGCGCGGTGGCCGACAGTGCCACCGAGGTCCCGAACGGGAAGTCGAACGCGCAGGCGCCGCTGGGGACACCGCTGGCGATGGTGCAATCGATGCCGGCCGGTGTGGAGAGCACGCGCCCGCTGCCCGTGCCCGGCACGCCCACGATCGTGAGGCGTTGCGCCGGCGGAATCACTACGAAGTCGATCGAAGCCGAGCGTCCACCCACGGTTCCGGTGATCGTGGCCGTACCGGGGGCGAGGGCGTTGACGACGCCATCCGACAGCACGGTCATGACGGTGCTGTTGCTCGACGTCCACGTCGCCGTTCGTCCCGTCACCACGTTTTCGTTGGCATCGAGCGCGTTCGCCAACAGCGCCACGCTGCTTCCCACGGTGAGTGTATCCGCACTCGGCGCTGGTACGGTGCCGGGTGCGATACTCAGAAACACCGAGGCTACCTCGAATAGCTGAATCGACTCCGGCACCGTCGCCGTCGCGCCAGGCGCGAGTCGAATGCCGACGACCTCCTGCTCGTCCAGCACGCGTCCCTCGCGCAGCAGCGTGATTCGCAAGCGCACAAAGCAGGCGCTTGCATCGGTGGTGGCGTCGCGTCGCTGTGCATCGGCCAGGCACCGGCTCAGTTCGATGGTGACGGGCACCTGCTGCGTCGCGTCGCTGCCGAGTGCGACGAAGGTACTGTCGAGCGGGACGAAGCTGCCGTCCGCGCGTTCGTAGGCACTGCGAACGGCGATCCCCAGCTGCTGCGGATCGGTCGGGAGAGTCTGGAAGCGCGGAAGCGCGACCGAAAAGGCGAGCTGCGCAGGCGCCTGTTCGGACGGGCGCCCCGGGCTGAGCGCGTCGGTCAGACCGTTGCAGCCAGCGAGAGTGACGGCGGCGATCAGGGCGGTCGCGAGGGCGCGGAATGTATGCGTCATGGGTGGGCGCCTCAGAACCGCGAGATGATGACGAGTCCACCGGAGAATCCGGTGAAGTCGGCGGACTGTCGATCACGTGCGGCGCCGCGCGCTTGCACGCGACCCGCGGTCGTGCGCACGAACGGTTGCAGTGAGAGCCCGCCGATGCGTTGCGCGAATCCGAGCGTGACGGTGCCGCTGGTGACGCCCGACGTGGGCAGCCCCTCATCCACGGCGAGGCCGCTGTGCGAGCGCCCGTCCACGGCCAGCACGAGATCCGTGCGTACCGTGATCGGAATCGCTGACCGCACGCCGGCATCGAAGTAGGTGCCGTTGGAGTTGTCCACGGTGAAGCCGTCGCGCGCGTAGTTGGCGCGGTACCGTGCCGCGCTCCAGAGCACCAGTTCGCGCAGGCGCGGGACCGCGAGTTGCAGCTGGGCGTCGGCCCCGAGTACGGGCCCCAGCTTCACGGTCGCCAGCGGGGCGGCGCCGGCGACTGCGCCGCGCAGCTCGTCGTTGGTGAACACGTCGCCGGTGGCGGTGAGCGAGAGGCGGTGCCGCCCCACGAGCCCGTCAAGCCCGAGCGACAGGCGCACCACGTTGCCGGGCTGGAAGTCGGCGCTTGGGGCGCCGGCGGCGAGCGCGGCCACGGGCTGGTACGTGCCGCGCAGCTCGTAGGCCACACCGACCGCGGCGGCCCAACTCCCGATCTGATGCGCGCTGAGCAGCCCCACCGTGCCGCTGGCGCCGGCGCCCACCGGCACGGCACCCATGGCCAGCGCGGGGGCCGCGAGCACGCGCAACGCGGTCAGCTGCAGCGTGTCCAGCTGCGTGGCGCCGGTGGGCGCGTTGAAGCCGGCGGTGAAGACGAGGGCATCGTCGAAGAACCGTCCCGTGGCGCGCAGTCGCACGTCGCTGAGCCCGCTCAACGTGGCGGTACGCTCCGCGCCGCCGGCGAGAGGGGTGAACGCCACTTCACCCGCCGAGTAGATGGACGTGACGTCGAGGTTCCAGCTGCGGCCGAGCGGCACCGCGGCAGACACCGGAAAGGAAAACTGCGTGGCCTGTTTTACCCGGATGGAATCGCCGCCAACGAGGGCGCCCTGCACGAGGCCGGCGTCGCCGAAGCGCACCTGTTCGAAGACGCCGCCGCCACTGAGGGCGCGCAGTCCGATGAGGCGGTCCTGCGCGTCGGCGGTGCGGGTCGCCGTCAGCAACAGCAGGGCGCCGGCGAGCGCGAGACGAAGGCGAATCGGGGCGCTCATGGGCGGGTGATGGTGATGAGAACCGTGGCGGCGGTGCTCGGGAACGACGGATCGCCGGCGCCCCCCGCGTTCCGGGTGACGGTGGTGATGAGGTCCAACGGTCGGTTGATGCGATCGATCGTGCTGCCGATGGCCGCGTCTCGTGAGCGCAGGCCGGGCATCGCGAGCGGGGCCATGGTGCCGGTTTCCGCGCGCGTGCGCACCTCCTGCGCGCGCCGTCCCGCCGCCCCGAACGCAGGGTCGAGGCGCGCAGCCCGACGGAACTCGGCGGCCGCGGCGCGGAAGTCGCCGAAGTACTCCAAGCGCAGTCCCTCGCCGTAGGCGAGCAGCGCAGCCAGATCGGCGGTGGCGCGCTGCTCGATGGCCGCACGCTCCTGAGGGGTGAGCGTGACGCCGAGGGCGTCGAAGATGCGGAAGACGAGCGCCTTTTCGGCGGCCAGGATGTCAGCCAGCGGCGCCTGCGCGTCGATGGTGGCATCGATGCTGCCGCGTTCGACGTCGGCCAGGCGGACGCCGATGCGCAGCCCGTCACCGCCGGGGAGTTCGTCGAGGCCGCCGAGCACGAGGCGGCGTGCGCTCACGAGGCGGCCGACGCGCGGCGCGGTGGCGGAGTCCACCCGCCCGCTGCCGGCGAGCTCGAGTTCGCGGAGGACGTCGCCGAGGCGTGTGCGTTCCACGAGCGTGAGCTGGGCGCTGCGTGAGAGGTCGGTGGTGATGAGGTCGGCGAGCGCGAAGCTCAGCGACGAGAGCCGGTCATCGCGTCCACGGACGGCGAAGGGCGGCACGCCGAGGGCGCCTCGAGAGAGGGTGCCGGCGGCGCGTTCGGCGGCCAGCAGCGTGGAGTCGGCGGCGCTGGCAGGGCGCAGGGCGGCGTGTGAGCGCGAGGCACCACCACACGCACCGAGGAGCGTGAGGGCACCGAGGGCGAATGCCAGCGCGCACGCACGGCGGCGCGGGGCAATGAGGTCAGGAGTTCGCACGGTCCGGGGGGCGGGAGTAGGGAGGGGCAGCGCCAGCGTGGGGCGACGGGCGTCGTGCCGCCGGTGTGACACTGGTCGAAGCTCGTGCGTGCAGGCGCACGGGTCAACCAGCGTGCGATAGAGTATCGGTCGTGACAGTGCGCCACATCACGCGTCTTGCGTTCCGAACGGGCGCGTGACACGATCAGGAGATTCGCGCACGTCACGCCGCGCTCGCACCACGCACGGTGCCGGCCACCAGCGCTCCCCGTCCCGCCCGACGCCCGTCGGGATCCCCGCATGCGGTTCCTCCCATGGTGACGAAGTTTTTCGCAACCGGCGATACCGACAGCTCTGACGCGCTGCTGGAGCGCCTGCGCGTCACGACGGCTGGCCTGTACGACGTGGCGGGCGAGATCGGACGCGGCGGCATGGCGGTGGTGTACATCGCCACGGACATGCGGCTCGGTCGCAAGGTGGCCATCAAGGTGATGGAGCCACGGCTGAGTTTCACGCCGGGCATGGCCGAACGCTTTCTGCTCGAGGCGCGCATTGCGGCGCAGCTGCAGCATCACAACATCATCGTGGTGCACGAGGTACAGCAGGACGCGGAGCTGATCTTCTTCGTGATGCGACTGGTGGAAGGCGGCTCGCTCGACGAAGTGTGTCGACGGCTGCAGCGACTGGGGCGCCCGCTGCCGCTCGATCAGGCCCAGTGGATTCTCTGGCAATCGGCGCGCGCGCTCGCGTATGCGCACTCCGAGGGGATCGTGCACCGCGATGTGAAGCCGGCCAACATTCTCGTCACCACGAAGGGTGAGGTGGTGGTCACCGACTTCGGCATCGCCAAGGCGGCTGACGGCGAGGGGCTGACCAAGTCGGGGATGGCGATCGGCACGCCGGTCTACATGAGCCCGGAGCAGTTCACCGGCACCGATCCGGTGTCGGGGGCGGCGGATCAATACGCGCTCGGCATCGCGGCGTACGAGCTGCTCGCCGGTGCGCCGCCGTTTACGGGCGACCTGTACCGGCTCATTGCGGCACACGGCAACACGGTGCCGCAGCATCTGCGGGAGCTGCGCCCGGACTGTCCGGCGCCGTTGGCCGACGCGATCATGCGCATGCTGGAGAAGAGACCGGCCGATCGGTGGCCGTCGCTCGATGCGTTGCTGCCGGTGCTGGGCGCCGGGCTTTCGATCGATGGCAGCAGTACGCGCTCCGGGTTGGCCGAGATTGCCACCGAGCTGCAGACGGCGCGCGAATCGGCGGTGGCGGCGTGGGCTGCGCTCGCGCCGCGGACGCCCGCGTGGACATCCGGCAGCCGGCGCCGTGGCCCGGTGCCGTCGGCGGTGAGTGTGTCGCCGCCGGGCGGCGAGGTGCTGGTGGGGGCCACGCTCGACCTGCGCGCGGTGGTGACGTCCGAGACGGGTGCGACGGTGGGCGATGCGACGGTGACGTGGACGTCGAACGATCCGGCGGTGGCCACGGTGTCCCCGGATGGCACGGTGACCGGCGTAGCGGTTGGCGATGTCTCGATTCGGGCCCAGGTGAGCACGGGCAGCGGCGCGTCCACGGGAACGGTGCAGACGGTGGTCCCGGTGTCGGTGGCGGCGCGGTCGGCGGCTCGCGTTCGTATTGCGCAGGGTGAGCTGTCGCTGGAGTGCGGGGAGGCGATGCAGCTGACCGCCGAGGTGTTCGATGCGCTGGGCGCGGCGGTGTCGGCGCCGGTGGTGACGTGGAGTTCGAGCGATTCGGCGGTACTGCACGTGGACACTCGCGGCACGATCATGGCGCTGGCCGGCGGTGTGGCGACGGTGACAGCGCGTGTGGACGAGGCGTTGGGGACAACGCGTGTGGAGGTACGGGAAGCGCCGGTGGGTTCAGTGAAGCTACTTGTGGCGCAATCAAGCGTTGATATTGGCGCTGTGATGGCGCTTGATTTGCAGGTGCTGGATGTGTCCGGTATTCCTCGCTCGGCGGACGGTCTGGTGGTGTTGAGCGATCGGCCCGATGTGCTGGAGGTGCAGGCGGAGCCGCTCGCGGTGCGCGCCCGGCAGGCGGGCTCGACGACGGTGCGCGTGGTGAACGCCGAGCCTGGGCGGTCGGGCGTGGCGGCGCCGTGGGCGACGGCGACGATGACGGTGCGGGCTGCGGTGGTGGAGCCGGTGGTCGTGGAGCCGGTGGTCGTTGCGCCGGCGGTCGTTGCACCGGCGGCGGCGCCAACGTCGAGGCCGGCGGCGGCAACTCCTGTGGTATCGCTTCACGCACCGCCCACGGTCGCACCGTCCGCACCGCCCGCACCGCCCGCACCGGCCACGGTCGCTCCGCCTGCACCGCGGCGCGACTCGCCGCCGCCCGCACCAGTCGTCGCGCCGACCTCGTCGCCCTCCGCCCCAGAAACCGCAGCGCCGAAGTCGAACGGTCGCCTGATCGGGCTCGGCGTTGGTGGGGTGCTGGTTGCGGTGGCGCTTTTCGTGATGATGCGAGGCTCCAGTGCGCCGACTGTTCCTGATATGGCGCTCGAGCAATCAGATGCTGTCGCCACAAACGCTCCGGTCGTTGAAACACCATCGGATGGTATGCGCGAGGAAGACGCCTCGGCGGAAGCGCCAGTCGAACGCGAGCCCGTCGGCGCCTCGTCGTCTCCTCCGGTGTCGGCGCCGTCCCCCGCGTCCACCGCGCCCGTCGTCGCCCCGCCAGCGACGACGCGGGCCGCGGAAGCGCCACGCCCCGAAGTGCGCCCTCCGGCGGACCAACCCCGCCAAACGGTCGCGAGCACGGCCGAGCCGTCGGCGGGCCGCGAGACGGTGGTCACCCCGCCAGCGCCGATCGCGGAGCCCACCCCGCCCCCTGTGGTCGGACCGAGCGACGAAGATGCCCGGGCGTTGGCGTTCCAATACAGCGCGCGCCTGCTCACGGGTGAGTTTCGCGACGGCGAGCTGGCGTCTTTCTTCTCGCGGACCACCTCGGCGCACAAAGCATCCGTGAGTGGCGGCCCGCGCGTCGTGTCTCGTCAAGGCAATTCGATGGTGGTCGATGTAGATGTGGCGCTCGAGCGCACGCTCGGCAGCGGTGCGGTGAATCGTCGCACCAGCACCGTGCGCCTCGTGCTGACCGGGAGCCCGGGTACTGCGGTCATCGAACGCGCCACTCCCGGACCGCTGCAGAACCCGCGCTGATCACGTCAGCGCGGTGACCGCTTGTCGCTTGCTCCTCCGCCCTTCAGGGCGCAGCTTCGCTGTGTCGTGTCTTCTCTCCTCGCTCACTCCCCGGTTCCGCCATGCACATCTCGCGCGCTCGCCACTCGCTGGCATCCATCCGCCCACTGACCGCGCTTGTTGGCGCCCTCGCGTTAGGCACGGTCCCAATGACGGTGCAGGCGCAAGGTGCGCAGCCGTTCGGGTTGCAGATCTCGCTGCTCTCCACGTCCATTCAGATCGACGCGGGCGGCTCGGCATCCGGCGGCTTCGGCATCGAGCCGCAGCTGCGCTTCAATCGCCTGTTGCGCTCCGAGAAGGGCGTGCTGTCGCTCGGCGTTGGCGGACAGTGGACCTCACACACCTCGGGCAACGACGAGATCACCATTACGGGTGGTTTCGTGGAGCCTCGATTTGTACCGGTGCTGCCGTACGAGCGTGTCTTTCCGTACCTGTCGGGGCGTGTGGCGGTGCTCAATCAGTCCAGCAACTTCGGGTCGTCGTCGTCGGGTATTGCGTACGGCGCAGGCGGCGGCATTGCGTATGTCTTGAACGCGCGCGTGAACGTGGACGCCGGCGTGGCGCTCGTACGTCAGCAGTTCGGTGACATCAACGGCACGCGCGCCGATGTCGCAGGTCGCGTCTGGCGCTCACCGACCATGACGACGTACGCCGCCAAGGTCGGCGTCAGCATCGGGCTCGGGCAGTGAACGGCGTCCCAATGCGTCGAGTGCGCGATGTGACGCGGGTCGTTGTGGCCGCGGGGGCACTGCTGACGCTTGCGAGCTGCGGGGGCGGTGGTGACGGTTTTGTGCCGGTGACGCCCACGCCGCCGCCGCCGCCCACGCTCACGATGACGCCGAGCTCGGCGACGGTGAACGTGGGTGCCACCGCCTCGTTCACCGTCGCGGCGAGCGGCAGCCCGGTGTCGCCCACGTCGTGCACGAGCTCCAGCAGCGCGATCGCCACGGTGGGTGTGAACGGTGCGACATGCGTGGCCACGGGGGTATCTCCGGGAAACGCGAGCATCACGGCGTCAACGGCGGCCGGGGGACAAGTCTCCGCCGCCCTCACCGTCCAGGCGCTGCCAGCCGCCATCACCAACTTCCAGCTCGCGCCGGCGACAGCCACGGTGGCGGCTGGCCAGACGGTGCCGCTCACGCCGAGTGTGAACAGCCCGGCGGGTGCCACCGTCACCGTGCAGTACGCGTCGAGCAGCAATGCCATCGCGACGGTCTCGGCAGCCGGCGTGGTGACCGGCGTCTCGGCGGGTTCGGCGGTGATCACGGCAACGGCGCAGGGTACCGGAGCAGGCTTCACGCCCGTGACGATCTCGCGCACGTCCAACATCACCGTCACTGGCGACCCATGTGCTCCCACGGTGGTCACGCTGCCTTTTGCCGGCAACGGCACGGTCACGGCGAACAGTTGTCTGATCTCGTCCGCCGTGCAGCGGCGCGGCAACATCGTGCGCGTGAATCTCGCCGCCGCATCTGCGCTCGAAGTGCGTCTGAATCCCACGGGCTTTGCGCCGTACATCGCGGCACTGCCGGTTGGTGAGCCGGATTTCATCTTCAGTTCGCGACAGACGGTCGACGAGGTGCGGCGCGTGTGGCACCTGGGGTCGGGGCCGATCGAGGTCCGGTTGGGTGCGCTGAATGCGGGACAGACGGGCACGTATCAAGTGCAACTGAGCACCGTGAGTGCGAGCATCGAGAACTGCACGGCCGTGATCATTGCCGGATCGCTCACGTCGCAGCAGGCGCTGACGCCGTCGGACTGCATCTTCAATGGTCGCGTGGCCGACGAGTTTCTGGTCTACTCCACGCGCCCCTGCACCATTACCATGACCCGCGGCGCGGGCGTGAACGGTGTGCTCGATCCCTTCCTCGAGGCGTATGCCGGCACCACGCTCGTCTTCTCCGACGATGACAGCGGCGGCGAGTTCAATGCTCGCCTGCAGCTTCCGACCTGCCGCTCGGGGAACGATGACATCCTGACCGTTCGTGCGACCACGTTCGATCCCGCCGACACGGGCACCTACACGTTGACGGTGACCTTCGGTGCGGCCGTGGTGGCCGATGCGGCGCAGGGCGCGGCGGTGCGGGCGCCGCTCAAGCGGGTGCCTGCGGCGACGACCACGCCGTCGACGCCACGCACGGGCGCATCGTGGCTCGAGCACATCGGCATCGAACGGACGGGCGCCCGGGGGTACTAGGTTGAACAGGGCGCGCGGTCGCGCGTCCATTCGTTCAACCGTGAGGCGGGCGCATGAAAGTCGGCATCGTAGGGGCGGGACATGTGGGGAGCACCGCCGCGTATGCACTCGCGCTGCGCGGCAGTGCCACCGACGTGGTGCTGGTGGACGTCTCGCCCGAACGGGCTGCCGCGCAGGCCATGGACATTGCGCATGCGGTGCCGGTGGCACAGCCGGTGCGCGTTACCAGCGGCCCGATGTCGGCGCTGGAGGGTTTCGACATCGTGGTGCTGGCGTGCGGGCCGAGCATCGAGGCTGGCCAGTCGCGCATGGCGATTCTCGAAAAGAGCGCAAGCATCTTCTGCGACGTGGTGCCAGAGGTCATGCGCTATGCGCCTGGTGCCCTGCTGGTCGTGGCGTCGAATCCGGTGGATGTGATGACGCACGTCACCGCGGCGATCGCCAACGTGCCGGCCGAGCGTGTGATCGGCACCGGCACCATTCTCGATACGCTGCGCTTTCGCGCCAAGCTGGCCGTGCATCTGGGCATTGCGCCCACATCGGTGCACGCCGACGTGCTGGGTGAACACGGTGACAGCGAAGTGCTGGCGTGGTCAGCCGCGCGCGTGGGCGGTTTGCCGCTGCTGGCCGTCGCCGAGCAGCTGGGGCGTCCGATCACGGATGCGGTGCGCGCGCGGATTGACGAAGACGTACGTCGCGCGGGTTATCGCATTCTCGAGGGCAAGGGCTTCACGAGCTTCGGCATTGGCGCCGCGATCGCGCGCGTTGTGGACGCGGTGCGCGACGACGAGCGCGCGGTGCTCACCGTGAGCGTGCGCACGCCGAAGGTGGCCGGGCTGCGTGACGTGGCGCTGAGTCTGCCGCGCGTGATCGGGCGTGCGGGTGTGCTGCACACGTTCGAGCCCGATGTGAATGCGCAGGAGACGGAGGCGCTCAAGCAGAGTGCCGCCGTGATTCGCGAGGCGACGACGCAGATCGGGTATTGAGGGCGAATAGTGGCGTGAGGCGCGCGGTGTGTTCTTGGTGCCTCACCCCTCACGATTTCCCTGCGGATCCCTTCGCCCAGCGTCATGTGATCTGTGCACGCGGTCGCGATGCTGGGTTCTGTCGCTCGGAAGTTCTGCTCGGCATTCGTGCTCGGTGCCGGGCATCGCGAGTCGCTGGTAGTAGGAGTCAGCAACAATCTCGCGAGAGGTGAGGCACCATCAACTGCCGTGGTTAGTGCGGCACCCGGACTGCCCGGCTCACCCCGCCGCGTCAGCCGCCGTCCGCTTCGCCGTCCGTCCCGCCCCGCGCACCATCCCGATCCCCACCAGACTCACGGCCGCCCCCACCGCGAACGGCCATGACAGGTTCGATACCGTCGCCACGCCACTCGCCAAAAACGGCCCGAGCACGCGACCGAACGACGCCGCGCTCTGGTACGCGCCCAGCGCGGCCCCGCGTTCGTCCGCCTGACTCAGCCCGGCCACGAGATTGCTGAACGTGGGATTCAGGATCGCCGACCCCACGCCGAAGACGCCGAGCGCTACCAGCAGCATGGGAATCGTGCCGGACAGGGGCACCGCGGCCAGCCCGACCGCCACCAGCACAATGCCGGCCTGCGCCAACACGTAGGCACCGAAACGTTTGGTGAGCGGCGCGGTCATCCACACCTGCACCACCACGCTCACCACACCCACGAACACGTAGATCCATCCGAGCGTGCGCGGCCCGACACCCAGATACTCGGCGGCCCACAGCGCCAGCGTGCTCTGGAACATGGCCACCGCGCCGATCACCACGATCGTGGTGAACAGCACCTCGCGCAGCCCTACGCGCGTGAAGTAGGCGCCGAGCTTTACGCGGGGCTTGTTGCGCGTGCGCTCGCGCAGTTCGTCCGACAGCGACTCGGGCAGCTTCACCAGCGTGAGCACGAAGGCGATCATCGACATGGCCGCCGCGCCCCACGCCACGCGCACCAGTCCGTCACCGCCCGCGTCGTTGCCGGCCAGCAGGCCACCCAGTGCTGGACCGGCAATGAAGCCCAGCCCGAACGCTGAGCCGAGCAGGCCGAGCGCCTTGGGGCGGGTTTCGTCGGTGGTGACGTCGGTGGCATACGCGTACGCGGTGCTCACGTTGCCCGCCGCGAGGCCGGCCGCAATGCGCGACAGTGCCAGCGTGAACCCGGAGTCGGCGAAGGCCAGCAGGACAGACGCCGCGGCGTTGCCGAGCAGCGTGAGCAGCAGCACCGGACGGCGACCCAGGCGGTCCGACATGGAGCCCCAGATCGGCGCGCCCACGAGCTGCCCCAGCGAGTAGAGCCCGAGGAAGAAGATGACCGACGCGGGGTCCACCCCCGTGCGCTCCGCGTAGAACGGGAACACGGGAATGATCATCCCGAACCCGATCAGGTCGAGGAAGACGATGATGAAGAGGGTGAACATGGGCTGGCGAAGGGTAGTGGAATGCCATCGGGGCCGGGAGCGGGGGGAGCACGTCCATCTGTCACCCCTCGGCGCGATATTGCACGAGCATGCCGCTCTTCCTGCACCCCGCCCTCACCCTGCCTGCGCTGGCCGACTCGGCCGCGACCATCCTGCGCGCGCCACCGCCGGGAGACGATCCGTTCGCCACGGATGTGCTCGTGGTCGGCGGACGTGGCGTGGAGCAGTGGCTGCGGGTTGCGCTGGCCGAACGGCTGGACATCGTGGCCAACGTCGAGTTCTGGTCGCCGTCGCGCTTCGTGCTGGATCTGGAGCGCTGGGCCACCGGTGAGACGCCCGCGAGTGCGTCGGCGCTCACGCTGGACGTGCTCGCGGCCATCGAACGCGATCCATCGCTGCTGCCACCCGAACTGCGTCACCTGCGCGAGGAGCCATCCGTCACGGGTGTGCCGCGCAGCACGACACCGGATGGCTCGACCGTGGTGCACGGCCTGCTCGCCGGCTGGGCCGGCCGCATGGCGCGCACCTTCGAACGCTACCAACTGCATCGGCACGACTGGCTGTTGGCGTGGGAGCAACACGAGGCGAACGATGATTGGCAGGCACGACTCTGGCGCGCCACAACCGCAGCCTCGTCACGCACCGTCGCGCCAGCGACCGCACTCGATGCCACACGACGCGCCCTCCTCTCATCGCGGCTGAACGTCGGCCTCGCGCCGCGCTGGCTGCTGGTGCATCAGGGACGACTGGCCCCTGCACATCTCGCGCTCGTTCGAGCGCTTGCGACGTACAGCGAGGTGCACGTGCTGGTGCACGCGGCGACGCAACCGGCGATGGGCCTGCTCTCGTCGGCCCACACGACGGACGTCGCGGTGGAGACACTGCACGCGGTGGCCGCACGACTCGATCGAGCGCGGGTCGATGCCTTGCGACTCGTGCGTCGCGATCTCGGTGATGTTGCCCGTGTCGTCATGCGTGAGGACGATGCGCACGCTGCGACTACGTCAGACGCGACACCACGCACGCTGCTCGCCACGGTGCAGCAGGCGGTACAGCAGTCCTCGACCATGCCGCCGCCCAACGTGCTCGTGCAAGACGGCGACGCGTCGCTGCGTGTGCTCGCCTGTCACGGTGCACTGCGACAGGTCGAGGTCCTCAAGGACGCCCTGCTCGGCGCGCTCAATCACGACCACACGCTGCAGCCGCGTGACATCCTCGTGCTCACCCCCGATCCCGCGCGCTTCGTGCCACTGCTCCAGGCCGTGCTGCCGCTCGCGGCGGAACGCGACGCGGCCTCGTCGGAGCGAACATCGCGCGACGTGAGCACGAGTGGCACGCCGCCGCTGCTGCTGCACGTGCAAGGCCGTTCACCGCGCGCCACGAATCCGGTGGCCGACGTGTTGCTGCAACTGCTGTCGCTCGCGAATGAGCGCGTGTCGGCCAGTCGCGTGTTGGCGCTCGTGGAACGCGGCCCCGTTGCGGAACGCTTCGCCATCGCCGCCAACGATGCCCCGCTTGTACGCGAGTGGTTTCAGACGGCAGGGGTGCGCTGGGGCACCGACACACACGATCCCACGCGCGCCGGTCTTGGGCTCGACGATGAAGGCACCTGGGCGCGCGGGCTCACGCGCGTTCTGCTCGGCGCCGCGCTGCTCGATGACGGCGAGCACGCCGACACACATCTGCATGGACACGCGCCGGTTCCGGGGCTCGAGGGCGAGCGGGTGTTGCTCGTGGGACGCGCCGCGCGCGCGATTCGTCTGCTGCTGGCGCTGCTCGACAATGCGCGTGCACCGCGCTCGCTTGCAGCGTGGGCGGAGTTTGTCGATGAGGCACTCGATCAGCTCACAGCCAGCGACGGCGTGTACGGCGCGAGCGTGACGCGTGTGCGAGAGGTTGTGCAGGCGCTGGGCGGTGTGACGAATGCCGAGACGCTCACTGAGCCTGCGTCCGAGGGACCGGACTACTCGGCCAGTGCACTGGCTGCGCTGCTCGAGCATCGGCTCGAGGAAGTGCTCGGTGCCCCCGGACGCCTCGGCGGAATCACCGTGGCACCGCTCACGGTCGGATGGGTGCGACCCGCCCGTGTGATCGCGCTGCTTGGAATGGACGACGAACTGTTTCCGCGTCGTGGCGGCGCGGCATGGTTCGATCGACTGGCGGAGGCACCGCGCCTCGGTGACCCCGATGATCGCGGTGATCAGCTGCAAACCGTGTTCGATGCGCTGTGCATGGCAGAAGATCGCCTGCTCATCACGTACACCGGGTGGAACAAGGCCGGCACCATGCGCCTTCCGCCGAGTGTGGCGGTGTCCGCCCTGGCCGACGTCGTGCACGAGGTGGCAACACCGACGCACGACGATGCGCCGAACGCATCGCCCAGCACGCCGAGCGACACGTGGCGCACGCTGGTGGAGTACGTCGTCCCGCTGCAGCCGTTCAGTCGCCGAGCGTTCGACGAAGACACGGTGCCGTCGTTCGACGCGCTCGCGGCCGGCACTGCGACACGATTGCGCGGACGTGATCGCGGCGTACTGCCAGAGCGCGCGCTGCGACCGGCACCAACGGTCATGGCACAGCGGCGTGAACTGCTGCCGCTGGCGACACTGCTGCGCTTTCTCGCACGACCGGCGGAAGAAATCCTCGCGCGCCTGGGTGTGCGTCTGGGCACCGAGGCGCCACTCGTCGACGATGTGCTGCCGCTCACGATGCCACGCTTCGATGAAGCGATCGCCGTGACCGATATGGCCCATGCGTTGCTGCTCTCCGAGCCGCTCGATGCGCGCTTCGACGCATTGCGGCATCGCGATCGGGTCCCGCCCGCCATGCTGGGACGCGCCTGGCAGTACCACGCGACGGAGCGCGCGCGGAGTCTCGCACGGCGCGCCAACGACGCGGTCCAGGCACTGCCGCGGCGCCACCGCGAAGTGCTGCGCGTCACGGTGGGTGACACCGTACTCACCGGCACGATCGATACGCGGCATGGCAACTCGCTGCTGTTCCTGCGTGACGGACGGCACGCGCCACACCGCCTGCTCGCGTCATTTGTCACGCTCTGTTTCGCCGGGCTGGCTGACCCGACGATCACGCACGCCATTCAGGTGGACGCGGAGAACACGACCCTGCTGTCGTGGCCGCCAAATCCCGAAGCGCTGCTGCACGATCTGCTGGGCTTGTACCACGACGCCGATCGCGCCGTGCCACCGTATGTGCCGCGCGCGTCCTTCGCGTACGCCTGTGAGGTGCACAAGGCCGAGGCACCGGCGCGGCAGTCGGCGGCCGTGCTCGAGCGCGCGAGGGACAGCGCGCGCAAGGAGTGGACGACGGAGGATCCGAAAAAGCCCGGCGAGTGTGAAGAGCCGGCGAACCAGCTGCTGCACCAGCTTTCGCCCGTAGAAGAACCCGCGTTCGGGAGTAACGCCTGCGCCGTCTTTCTGCCCATGCTGGACGCCATGGAGGGGCCATGAGCAGCTTTCGCGATCAGCTCAACGTGCTGTCGCCCGGCACGCATGTGCTCGAAGCGAGCGCAGGGACCGGCAAGACCTGGACAATCACCACATTGGTTGCGGCCGCCCTGGCGCTCGGCCGTGTCTCGCCATCGCGCGTGCTGGCGGTGACGTTCACGCGCGCGGCAACGGCCGAGTTGCGCGTGCGTGTGCGAGAGCGCATTGCGGCACTGGCCGCGCTGTTGGCGCTACCAGGTGCTGATGACGAGACCGTGCAGGTGCTGCTCGAGGCCGAACTGGCTACCGGTGTGCACGGCCCCTCGCACGACGGTGCGGCGCAACTGGCGGCGCGCGTGGTGTTGCGTGACCGGCTGCTCGACGCGCTCGCCAACGCGGACGCCATTGGGGTGGACACCATGCATGGCTGGTGCGCCACACTGCTCGGTCAGTTTGGGGATCTGCTGGGGCTCGATACGCCCACGGGTGACGTGAATGCGGCGTTGCCTCCCGCAGACGAGCTTACCGAGCGTGGCGCGTTGACGGCGGCGGCGGGCACGCCCATCACGCAGTGGATCGGCTTTACCAAACGCATCGCGAACGTCGACGGGCTGGCGCAGGTGGCACGGGCACTGCTGGCGGGCATCACCGATGTCGAACTGCATCGAGAGGACGGCAGTCTGGTGGATACGGGCGCGGAGACGTGCGCGCGCCTGTCTGCGCTCTGTGTGAAGGCGGAGGAGATCCACGAGCGACTGGCGCGTACGTGGGCGGAGCAGGGTGAGGGCTATTGCGCGGCCATCGAGGCGGCACGTGCGAGCGATTGCCTGAATCGCAGCAAGTGGAATGACACGGCGCTTGCGCGGCGTGTCCCGCTGCTCACCCACCTGTTCGGCGACATCACGGCGTACTTCACGTTGTCGTCAGCCGAGGAGAAGCAGATCGCCTACTTCGGTGCGGAGGGACTCATCGGGGCCAGGAAGAAGAACAAGCCACCGGTCGTGCTCGGCGCGTTCGCCGAGGAGCTCGACGCGCTCCTTGCGCTGCTGCCTGAGGTGCGGGCCGCGCTCGCCGTGCCGCTTGGGGTGTTCGTGCAGGCGGTGCGGGCGTCGCTTCCGCAACGCGCCGACGATTTCGATGATCTGTTGCGTCTGGTGGCCGAAGGACTCGAACGCGAGACGGCCGTCGCGAAGCGGGTCCGCGCTGGCGCCGATCTCGTACTCATTGACGAATCGCAGGACACGGATCCGCTGCAATGGCGCATCTTCGCCACGCTGTTCCACAAGACAGATGAGCCGAAGCAGCTGGTGCTGGTGGGTGACCCGAAGCAGTCGATCTACCGCTTCCGCAACGCGGAGATTGCGGTGTACCTCGACGCGCGCGCGGACGCCACGGGTGATCTCCATACGCTCGACACGAACTTTCGCAGCGATCCGCAGCTGGTCGCGTCGGTGAACGCGCTGTACGAGCGTGCCGATGCCGTATTCGGGCCGGGCGTCACCTTCGCCCCCGTGCTGGCAAAGCGCGTGCACCCCGAGCTGTCCCCCGCGCAGGCGGCGCCGTTCTCGTTTGTCGCCATGCCGTCATCGGTGGCGTCGAGCAATGCGTTTCTTGCCCGCACGGCCGTCGCTGACGATGTCGCACGGCAGATCGCGCGCATTCTGCACGCGCCGCCGGGTGAAGGTCTGTCCCTCCCTGATACATCCGGTGCACCTCGACCCGTGCGCGCACGCGATTGTGCGGTGCTGGTGTCGGCCAATGCGCACGGCCGCCTTGTGGTGCAGGCGCTGCGGAACATCGGCGTGCACGCCGTGGCCGCCTCTCGGCAAGCGGTCACGCAAGGCGCGACCGCGCATGAAGTGTCCGCGCTGTTGCGTGCGCTCGAGTCTCCCGGTGATCGTGCCGCGCTTCGGCAGGCCGCCCTTACGGCCCTCGTGCGACCGGCGCTCGATCTCGATCTGCGTGACGCACCGGTGGTGATTCTCGACGCACTGGACGGTGAAGTCGGACGCGCCTTCGAGGATGCACTGCGCCGCGCGCGCGCGCGCTGGGAATCACGCGGCATCATGGATGCATGGATCACACTCGATCGGGCCTTGCGATTGTCGTGGCATGCCGCGGCACACCCCGATGCTGAACGTCGTCTCACCGACGTACGCCATCTGCTCGAACTGCTGGCCGCACACGAAGCGCGAACCCGGGCAACGCCTGCGGACGCGTTGCGCTGGCTGGCGGAGCGCATGGGCGAACGCAGCGTGGATCAGATCACGGCCGAAGAGCTCGAAGAGCGTCTCGAGTCGGACGAGGACGCCGTACGCGTGCTCACCATGCACGCGAGCAAGGGACTCGAGTTTCCGCTGGTCTGGATTCCCTTCGCGTGGTCCGAGCCGCGCACATTTCACACCACGGCCAGCGCACCGCTCGTGCGTCGCTACGAATCCGGGCAGAAGGCGGTGCAGGGCATCGTACCAGTCAACGGAGCGAGTCCATCCGATCACCCGGTGGCGCGTGATGAACAGGCGGCGCGTCTGCTGGAACAGCAGCGATTGCTGTATGTGGCGCTCACGCGGGCGCGCAACGCGTGTACCGTGTACGTGTCGGACTGCGATCGTCATGTGGGCTCTGCCCTCGGTCGTCTGCTCGGTGCCGCCAAGCAATCCGAGGGCGCCGGACGCAGCATGATCGACCAGGCGACGGCACTGGCCGCGGTACCTGCGCACGGCATCCGGGTGCTGGCCATGCGGGAGCAGGAGGCTGGCGCGCAGCGCACCGCCGACGCAACACACGACGCACCCGTCAATGCGCGCGGCTGGACCCGCGGCGCACCACTCGACACGTTCTGGCGCCGCGGCAGCTTCACGGCGCTCACACGGCGCGCCTTCCACGGCGCGGCGATCGGCACCGCCGGAATCGGAAGCGCGAGTACGGGAACGCCGCTCGTTCCTGGCGATCGTGTCGCGGAAGCGCTCGCCGAACTCGATCCGCTCGAAGACGTGCGCGAACCAGCCGCCGATGAGGGAGACGACGACGGCGTGGTGCAGCGTTCGAAGCGTGCCGTGGCGCGCGATGCGGACCGTGGCGATGTGTTGCAGCACGGGACCTCGCGCGTACCGCTCGCCGACCTGCCGCGTGGTCGCGCGTCGGGCAACGCGCTGCACGACGTCTTCGAGCGTGCCGTGCAGCAGCGTGGCGCGCTCGGAGTGGTTCCCACACTCGTGCCGGAGGCGCTGCGTCGGCAGGGACTCGATGACACACGCTGGGGCCCGCCACTGGCCGACGCGCTCGAGCAGGCGTTCGATGTGCCACTGGTGGGACTCGGCGCCGTTGCACCGACGTCGGCAGCGGGAGCTGTGACACGTTGGCCAACGCTGCGCACGCTCGCCGCGGGACGCACCTTCACCGAGCTCACCTTCGACTTCGCGATCACGCCGCGCAGTGAGCGCGTTGTTCGGGCGCGGCACATCGCGCGCGTCTTTCGCGAACAGGCTGGCGGCGCAGTACCGGACACCTACGCCGATGCCGTGGCCGCCCTCGATTTTCTCCCGCTGCGCGGACTGCTCACCGGTGCGATCGACCTCATCGCCCGCCACGACGATCGCTGGTTTCTGCTCGACTACAAGTCCAATCATCTCGGCGACCACGTGGCCGACTACGACCTGCCGGCCATGACGCACGCCATGGTCGAGCATCACTACGTGCTGCAGTACCACCTGTATCTCGTGGCGCTGCACCGATACCTGCGCACGCGGCAGCCGGCGTACGACTACGACCATCATATGGGTGGCATCGCGTATCTGTTCGTGCGCGGCCTCGATGCACAGCAACCAGGGGCAGGCGTGTTCATCGATCGTCCACCACGCGCGCGCATCGAGGCGCTCGATGCCGCGCTGCGCGACGGAGAGCCGCGATGACCGGGCGCGCTGCCGGCACGGACGATCGGCTCGAACGCATGCTGCGTGTGGGCGATCTTGACGCGATCGATGTGGAGCTGGCGTACGCCCTTACGTCGCTCGTCGCTTCGCCCACTGAATCAGAGGTGCGCCTGGCGATCGCGCTCGCCAGCCGCGCGGTGCGCGACGGGCACACCTGTCTCGAGCTCGCGTCCATTACGCCGCCGACATGGCTGAGTGCGCCGTCCGCACTACCCGAGCTGTCCTGGCCAACGCCATCCGCGCTGCGCGACGCGCTGCACTCGTCACCACTGGTTGCAACCACAGAGCGCGCAAGCCAGGACGATGGCAGCACCTTGCCGCTCGTGCTGCGTGGGGATCGGCTGTACCTTCAGCGCTTCGACGCGCTGGAGTCGCGACTCGCCTCGGCGGTTCGGGTGCGACTCGAGCGGCCGCCGTTCCCACCAGACGCGCAGGACGTCGCACGTCTCGCGACGCTCTTTCCCGATCACACCATCGATGGCGCGCAGCATGACGCAGCGGCGCTCGCGCTGTCGTCGGCGTTTACGATCATTACCGGTGGGCCCGGGACCGGCAAGACGCACACCGTGCTGCGATTGCTCGCCGCACTGCTCGCGCGTGCGACCACCGGCCCGTTGCCCGAGATCGCGCTGCTCGCCCCCACCGGCAAGGCCGCGTCCCGTCTCACCGAAAGTGTGCGCGATGGACTCACGCATCTCGCGCCGGGGCTGCTCGACGACGCACGTCGGCGGGCGATCCCCACGCACGCCGATACCATTCATCGTGCGCTCGGACTGCACCCGGATCATCCGCACCGGCCGCGCCATCACGCCGGCAATCCGCTGCCGGCGGATGTGGTGATCGTGGACGAAACATCGATGGTGGACCTGCCGCTCATGGCCCGATTGGTTGCGGCCGTACGCGACGATGCGCGGCTCGTGCTGCTCGGCGATGCCGACCAGCTCGCGTCGGTAGACGCCGGGGCCGTGCTGCGCGATCTCGTGGAATCGCCGCTGGTGACCGCTCGCGTGAGCCGGTTGCAGCAAAGCCGTCGCTTCTCGCCCGAGAGCGCATTGGGTCGCCTGGTGTTCGCGCTGCGCGGTACGCGGTGGTCTGACGTCGCCGCCGCATTGGATGCTGCCGAGGCGACCACAGCCGCCGCGGAGGCTGAGGACGGTGTGCGGTTCGTGCACCACGACGGAACGACCGTGCCGCCAGCTGTCCTCGAAGCCGTACGCTTGCACGCCGCACGCCTGGCCACGGCTGCGACGCCCGAGGACGCACTTGCCGAACTCACTCGCTGGCGTCTGCTCACCGCACTGCGGCGTGGCCCCACCGGCGCCGATGCCATCAACGCCGCCTTGCGCGCCGAACGTGGGGAAGATCTCGCGATTGGCACGCCGGTGCTCGTGATCGAGAACGCCCCCGATGACCGGCTCGCCAATGGTGATCTGGGCGTGGTGTGGGAGCAGCCGGACGGCCGCCGCGTGGTGTTGTTCCCCGGTGACGACGGCCCGCGCGCGGTCGGGGTGCGCCGTCTGCCACGCTGGGAGCCCGCCTACGCGATGACGGTGCACAAGGCGCAAGGGTCCGAGTTCGACGCGGTCCATGTGCTGCTGCCTGCGCCGCCGTCGCCGATCCTCACGCGCGAGCTGGTCTACACGGCGGTGTCCCGCGCGAAGCATCGGGTCACGCTGGTGGCATCGCGGGCGGCGGTGCAGGCGGCGCACAGCGCACGCGCACAGCGCGCAACCGGGCTGCAGGCGCGATTGGCGGCGGAGTGACACGGCAAGTCGCGCCGGATCGGTCCGTTCGGCATCATTCGTTCGGGTGGTGCGGTCCGTGTCCCACCGTGCCAGTCAAGCCGTCGTCGTCTCACGCTCACCTCCGGTCGTCTCATGTCTCGCCGTGCTTCGCGCTCAACTCGTCCCGCCCGCTCCCTGCGTTCGCCCTCCGCCGGTGGTCGCGATGCGCTCGCGCGTCTGCGTGCCATTGAGGAGCGTCGCGGCACCCCCGCCGCCCGCGAGGCCTTCGAGCGCTGGGAGGACGAGCTGTACGACGCCCCCGCTGCCGTGGAGGCCGCGATCGAGTATCTCGCGCGAACGCGCGCTGGTGCGTTCAGCACCGATGAACGGTGGTTCCTGATGGCGCTGCTCGCCGAGATCTCCGCCGATCCGCAGCTGCAGACACTGAGCGACCACCTGGCCGACCGCCTCGAGGACGAAGCGCGCCCCGCGCCCGGGTATGGCACCGAGGCGTTCGATGAAGCGCAGTGGACCGAGGAGTCACCGGTGTATGCTGCGCTCTCCGATGCGTGGGATGCGTTGCGCGTCGCGGGTGAAGTAACCTTCCTGCGCAACAGCGGCATGCCCGAAATGGCGCGTGCCTATCTGCACGACGGACCGGAGTACGACCGGGCCCTGCGCGACGGCGAGTCGTCGCTCTTCGGGTTGCCGCGCATCGTGCTCGATGCGAGCGATGACCCGTTCGGCATTCTGCTGTCATGACCGAGCCGGAGGCGTTGGCCGCCGCGCTCGAGCGGCACGACGACTATCGCGTGCTGCGACGACTCGTGCCGGTCGAACGCTTCGTCCCGTCGTCCCCGTCGCATCAGCTCAGGCACGCGCTCGTGGTAGATGTGGAAACCACGGGCATCGACAAGCCGAGTGATGTCATCATTGAACTCGGCCTGTTGCGCTTCACGTACGATGCGATCACCGGGCAACCGGTCGAAGTCGTTGCGGCCGAGTCACTGCTCGAGGATCCGGGGCGTCCGATTCCGG
Source organism: Gemmatimonas sp. (assembly GCA_011390935.1). GTDB lineage: Bacteria > Gemmatimonadota > Gemmatimonadetes > Gemmatimonadales > Gemmatimonadaceae > JAABRT01. The sequence goes on along the minus strand of JAABRL010000015.1, from coordinate 65,100 downwards.
CGGAGATCGTGGAGCTCACCGGCATTACCGACGACATGGTGCGCGGGCAGCGCATTGACGACGCGCGCGTGCAGTCGCTGCTCGACGGTGTGGGCATCGTGCTCGCGCACAACGCCGGTTTCGATCGGCCGTTCATCGAGCGCCGACTGCCCGCGTTCCGTGAAGTGCACTGGGGCTGCACGCAACGCGATATCGACTGGCGCGCGCTTGGCATCGGCTCTCATTCGCTCGAGTTCCTCACCTATCGGCATCTGGGTGCGTTTTTTGACGGACACCGCGCGGTTGACGACTGTCGAGCGACGCTTGCACTGCTCGCCACACCCACGGGCGATGGCACGATCCCCATGAAGAAGCTGCTCGAGAGCTGTCGCACAGCGCGCGTGCGCGTGTGTGCCGTGCAGAGCCCGTTCGAGACGAAGGACGCGCTGCGCGGGCGCGGCTATCGGTGGAACGGCAATGAGGCGGTGCCACCGAAGACGTGGTGCAAGGAGATCCCCGAGTCGGAGCTCGCGGCCGAGCAGGAGTGGCTGCGGACCGCGGTGTACACCAACGGCCGTGGAAAGGCCCAGGTGGAGAAGGTGGATCTCAAGCGTCGCTGGAGCTGAGCGCGCGGTGACCGTCTTGCCTGGCATGGAAGCAGCGGCCGCGGCCGCGCCCACCCCTCCGCCACGTGATCACGCCGGGTACGAGTTGCTGGTGCTGGGGTTCTCCCTCCTCGCCGTGACGTTGCTCGTGCTGCAGTACGTTGCCCCGGTGAGCAGCGAAACCGTGCGGCTGGTGCAGTGGGCAGATAACGCGCTATGCGCCGTGTTCTTCGCTGATTTCGTGCGCAGCGTGCGTCGCGCCGACAACCGCTGGCAGTATCTGCGAACGACTGGGTGGCTCGACCTGCTGAGCAGCATCCCCGCCATCGACGCACTGCGCGCCGCCCGCGTCGCCCGTGTACTGCGCATCGTGCGGGTGATTCGCGTGTTGATGCTGTCGCGCCAACTCGGACGCCAGCTGCGTGATCATCCGCGGCAGAATGCGTTGCTCACCGCCGCCTTTGCGTGCACCGTGCTCGTGCTCGCTGGATCGGTGGCGGTGCTGGAGTTCGAGCGAGGTACGGGGAACATCAACCAGGCCGGCGATGCGCTCTGGTGGGCGCTCTCCACGATCACCACCGTTGGGTATGGAGACCACGCGCCCGTCACCGCAGGCGGGCGCGTGGTGGGCGCCCTGCTCATGCTCGGCGGCGTGGGCACGTTTGGCCTGATGGCTGGCTTGCTCGCGTCTGCGCTGCTCGGCCCTCGACAGAAGGAGCAGGAGCATCCAGCCCCGACGCCGCCCGATCTGCACGACGCCATCGCCGCGCTGCGCGACGATGTCGCACGCCTCAGCCGCGACGTCGCCTCAATCGTCCGTGAGCAGAAGACTGAGAATGCCGCTCACCACGCTGACGATCAGCGATCCGAGTAGCGCCGGCACAAATCCGTCTACCGTGAACTGAATGCCCACGCGCGTGGCGAGCCAGCCCGTGAGCATGAGCATGAACGCATTGATCACGAACGTGAACAGCCCGAGCGTGAGCACCTGCACCGGCAAGGACAGCACTTTGAGCACCGGCGCGATGAACGTGTTGACCACGCCGAACACGAGCGCGACGCCAAGCAGGCCGGGCCACGACCCGATGTAGGAGATGCCGGCGAGCAGGTACGAGGCAACCCAGAGGGCAGCGGCGTTGGCGATCAGGCGGCCGATGGCGGTCATCGAAAGTTGGAGGCGGTCGGACAAAACGGGCGCACCGGTGCGATGCGCCACGAATACGACGAGCGGAGGCTAGCGATAGATTCATCGCACCGATAGATGGCGATCTCCCCAGCCCCCCGTGCGCCGCGTCCCGTGCGCCGGCTCCGCCCGCTGCTCCGGCACGAGCTGCCGCGAGCCCTGCACGCGGACCGGGCGTGGGCGTATGCGCGCACCCTGTCGTTGGGCGTGCGTGATCCCGCCTTTCGCGCCCTCGTGCAGCAGATCGATGGCTCGCCCTGGCACGGGCTGGGAGAGATCGACGTCTTCGAGGATGGCGCCGAGACCTTCGACGCGATCATCGCGGCCATCGACGCGTCGGTCAGCGACGTGCTGCTGGAGACGTACATTCTGCGCGACGATCGGATCGGTGAGCGCATGCGTCGCGCCATGACACACGCGGTCGAGCGTGGCGTGCAGGTGCGCGTGCTGGCGGATGCCTTGGGCTCCCATGGGACATCGCGCGCGTACTGGCGCGCCCTCGAGGCCGCCGGCATTTCGGTGCGCCTCTTCCATCCGTGGTGGCACTCCCCGCTGCACGCGTGGCGACGTGACCATCGCAAGATCATCGTGGTGGACCGGGCCATCGCGTTCGCCGGCGGCATGAACATCGGTGAGGAGTACGGGTCGACCGGTCGTCCGCTGCACACGGCATTCCGCGACTCGTTCGCACGCGTAACGGGTGCCGTGGTGCCCGAGCTGGCGTCGGTGTTCGCCGAAGGGTGGCAGCGGGCTGGTGGCGAGCCGATTCCCGGGGTGTCCCCGGTCACGCGCACCATCAGCCGCGACACGCTCCCCGAGGAGCAGCCGGGGGTGCTCATTCTCGACGGGCGCCCGGGACGCGGCCAGCCAGAGTCCATCTCGGTGCTGGCCTCGCTGGTGGGGGCGGCCCGCGAACGGCTGTGGATCACGACGCCCTATTTCGCCCCGCCCGACGGGGGCCTGTACATCCTGATCGACGCGGCGCAGCGAGGCGTCGACGTGCGCCTGCTCCTGCCCGGACGCACCGATGTCCCACTGCTGCGCCACGCCGCCCACGGGGCCTACGCCCGTCTGCTGCGCGGTGGGGTGCGGATCTTCGAATACGCGCCCTGCATCCTGCACGCCAAGACGATGGTGTGTGACGGACACCTCGCCGTGATCGGCAGTGCGAACCTCGACTTCCGATCGCTCTGGTTCAACGCGGAGTGCAATCTGCTGCTGAGCGACGACGCCACCGCGCGTACCATGGAGCAGCACTTCGAAGCCGATCTTGCCGAGTCCACCGAGATCGTGCTGGCCACGTGGCAGGCGCGTGGCATGTGGCACCGCGTGGGGGACGCCATGGCGCGGAGCCTGCGCGTGTTGCTCTGAGCGGAGTGGCTCGCTGTCCTCAGCGCGTCGCGGTCAGTCGGCGTTCCCCCGACAACGTCGGTGGATATCTCCCGATGGTTGGCGGCTGTCCCCATGCCGACTCTACAGCCCATGTGGGTGGAACCGGTCGCGGCGGCCGGCGCGCACCCGCGGCTCGCCCGGGAGGTCTCGCCAATGATATCGCAGTTACCATCTCGCACTGATCCATCGGGTCAGGCCGTCGTTGGAGACTACAGCACCCCCGCACCGGCGGTGCGCCGACGGCCGGCTGGTCCGGTGCTGGTCGCGTGTGACGGTGCCCCGTTCGCGGACGCCCTCTTCAACGCCGCTCGCGTCGCCGCCGCGTCGTTGGACGCGCGCATTGATGTGCTGGGCGTCTGTGAGCCCACGCCCCTCGCGCCCGCCGTCGGCGGCGGTGTCATTGCCGCGCCCGAACTCGATGCCATGCGGCAGCGCAGCATGCTCGACGATGTGCGTCGCTCCGTGTCCATCGCCTCCACCGGTGACCCGGACTGGCGTGTGGACGTGCTGCTCGGCGCGCCGCCCGAGACGCTCGCCATCGAGGCGGAGCGTCGCGGGGCGAGTCTGCTGGTCATGGGCATCGGTCGCCACAACCCGCTTGACCGGTTGCTTGGCACAGAAACCACGCTGGCGACACTCCGGCGGGCCCGGGTGCCGGTGCTTGCCGTCGGCACCGCATTCACGCCGTTCCCTCGACACGCCGTGGTCGGCATGGACTTCTCCCCGGCCAGCCTGCGCGCCGCGAAGCTGGCGGTACGCCTCGTCGGGGACGCCGGCCGCGTCACGCTGGTGCACGTGCGCCCGCGCTTCGATCACCCCAGCGCCGACTGGCGCGCCTGGGATCAGGAGTATGGCCGCACGCTCACCCCGCTTTTCACCGACGCCGTCGAACAGCTCGATGCGCCGAGCGGCGTCACGGTGGAAACGGTCACCGTCCGCGGCGACCCGGCACCGGCGCTGCTCGCGTACGCGCAGCAGTCCGGCGCCGACCTGCTCGGCATCGGCACACAGCGCCATGGCGTTCTGGACCGACTGCTGGTGGGCTCGGTGGCGACGCGGGTGATTCGCAATACGCGCATCGCCACGCTCGCCGCGCCGGCACCGCTGGTGGCGGGTCCCGCCGGCCTTGCACCGGAAGGCGCTCGCGTCGAATCGAGTGAGGATCCGCTCGCCTGGCCCAGCATGCTCGATGCGTTTTCGCGACTCAACACGGGCCGCGAGGCGTTGCTCGAGATCGGGCCCGAAGCCACGGCGCTCCGCCCGGTCGCGGCCGATCTGATGTTCTCAGGGGCGAGCAGCGAACGCGGCTCCCTGAAGGTGCGCATGCTGCTCGAACGCAACGGCAACGGCACCGACGGCCATCTGGCCCACGAGGACGCGCAGGTGGAGCGTGTGGCGATTGTGCGCGACGCCGCGGGCACCGACCTCGGCCTGCGGTTGCGGCACGCGCGCGGCGTAACGCGCCTCAGCTTCCGGTAGGCCGCTGCTCTGCTAAGCCGCGGCTCAGCCGACAGGACGTGCCGTCGCGAGCGCGTCCTGCACGGCGCGCGCCAGCCGGTCCTGCGTGAACGGCTTCTCCAGCAGTCCACCAATCGCCGGTCCGCCAGCCGCCGTACGCTCCAGCTGCCGCGCGCTGTACCCCGACATGAAGAGCACCGGCACCGTGGGATGGGACAACGCCATGTAGTTGGCGAGATCGCGGCCCGAACCACCCGGCATGATCATATCGGTGATCACCAGCTGCACGGGGCGTGGAGACGACGTGACCTGCTGAATGGCCGCCTGCACGCTGCCCGCGAGCATCACGGTGTACCCAAGGTCCAGCAGCAGTCGACGCATGAGCATGGCGAAGACGGTATCGTCTTCGACCACCAGCACCAGCTCGCCGTTCGCTTGCGTCGACGCGCGCGGCGCCGCCGCCTCGGGAGTCGGAGTGACGGCCGCGTCTACCGCGGCGGGCAGCATCAGAAAGAAGGTCGCGCCGGCGCCCTCCACGCTCTCGACCGTGAGCGTCCCGCCGTGCTGCTGCACGGTGCCGAACGCGCTCGAGAGACCAAGTCCGGCGCCGCGTGCCTCGGATTTGGTCGTGAAGAACGGTTCGAAGATGCGTCCCGCCACGTCGGACGCGATGCCTCGACCGCTATCGCGAAACGTGATGAGCGCGTCACCGCGCGCGTTGCGCTGCACCGTCAGCTGCACGGCACCACCAGTCGGCATCGCTTCGCACGCATTGGTGGCGAGATGCCGTAGCACCTGCTCGAACGCGGTACAGTCGAGCATCACGGTGGGAATGTCGTCGGCGACCTCCACCCGAAACGTGACGTGCTCGCCGAGCAGGTCACGCAACGCCGGCTCGAGCGTGCGCACCCACGGCCCGAGCGCCACGGGCTGCAGTCGCAGCAGCTGACGACGACTGAACGCGAGCAGGTGACGCGTGAGCGAGCCCGTGCGATCGACGGCCTGCATGACTTCATCGAGCAGGTTCAGACCAACAACGCGCCCATCGAGTTCATCGCGCAACAGCTCGCCATATCCCTTCACGATGCTGAGCAGATTGTTCACGTCGTGCGCCATACCACCGGCGAGCGCCGCGATGGCTTCCAGTCGCTGCGTCTGCCGTACGGCATCGTCGCTCAATCGCTGCGTCGTCACATCCATGCAGGCGCCAATGAACACCGTCTCGCTCGGCGTGTCGCCCGCCATCGCCAAGCCGTGCTCGCGCCAATAGCCCACCGATCCGTCCGCCCGCACGACACGATACGACACGGTGAACGGCTCGCGCGTGCGTGCGGCTTCCGTCATCGTCGCCATCACGAAGCCGCGGTCGTGCGGGTGCACCACCTCGGCCCAACCGTCGAGCGTGCGCGGCAATCCGCCCGGAGGCAGTCCAAGCGACGCGTCCACGTCACCGAACCACTCCACCGCTCCCGTGGTGAGATGCCACTCGTACACGAGACTGCCAGACGCCTGCACCGCGAGGCGAAACCGACGCTCAGAGCGCGCGAGCGCATCGGCGGCCGATCGTGTCGACGGCCGCATGTCCTGCGCGAGGCGGTCGGAATCAGGAAGCGTCACGGTTCAGAAGATGCGCAGGTTGAAATACTTGCGAGGATTCGCGCGAATGTCGGCCACCAGCGCTCGCAGTTCGATCATGAGCGAGTCACTCTGCTGATACAGGCCGGGGTCGTTCACGAGCAGGCCCATGGTGCCGTTGCCACGATTCACCTTGGCGAACACGGAGTCGGCGTTCGCGACGGCGCGCTCGAGTCGCACCTGCGTGCGTTCCACGTCCACCGAGAGCGTGCGCAGCTGGCGAGCCGTGGTGAGCAGCTCACCCGCGGCCTGCTGCACGGTGGTCACGATGGCGCCGATTTCACCGCGACTCGTGCTCGCATCCACGCGCCGCGCCACGGAATCGATGAGTGCGGCGGCGAGCGTGAGATCGCGGACACCGCGCTGCACATCCGCGCCGACCACATCGAGATTGCGGGATTGTGTGGCCACGGTGCGCTGCAGTTCGGACGACACATCGGCGACACTGCGAATCGTGCTGCGCAGCTCCATGGCGGCGCTGTCATCGAACGCGGTGCGCACACGCTCGGCCACTTCCGCCACATCACCGGCAATGCGACCGGCGACCGCGGTGAGTTGCGCGATGTCGGGGAGCAGTGCGCCAGGCAACGTGTCGGACGCACCACGCGCCTCCGCTATCGATGCGCGCAACTCACGATCGTTCGGCAAGCCCTCTGCACTCATGACCGTGACCTGCCACTCGCCGAACAGACTCGATGATTGCATCAGCGCAATCGGTTCTGCCGGCAGCTCGGCGCCCTTGTCGAGTGCAAGGCGCACGACCACCCACCCGTTGTCACCGAGGGCAATCTGATCCACGCGGCCGCTCTTCACGCCGCGAATGACTACCGGATTGCCGAGGTTCACGCCGCCGACATCGCGTGCGCGTGCCAGCACCTTGTCGCTGCGATCGCCGAACGAACTCTGGTTCACCCAGAGAATCGCGCCGATCAGCACCACCAGCACGCCCAGCACGGTCGCACCGACCACGGCATCGTTCACGCGGCGTTTATTCGTCAATCGAGCGTCCTCCCGGTGAGCCACACGAGGGCCCAGAATGCGTCGAGCACGAGGATCATCACCGCCGAAATCACCACCGCACGCGTGGCTGCGCCGCCGACACCCTGCGCACCACCACGCGCGTTGAGTCCGGCATGACAGCCGATCAGCGAGACCGCCATGCCGAAGCTGGCCGACTTCACCAGGCCGTAGCGCACATCGAACTCGGTGAAGAAGAGGCGCACACCCTTGAGGAACTGTGGTGTGCTCACATCCACCAGCAACAGCGCGGCCGCCCACCCCGCGACGACACCCACTACCATCGACGCGCCCACCACAATCGGAAACATGAGCGTCCCCGCGAGCACGCGAGGCACCACGAGATAGGCGTACGGATCGTAGGCGAGTGTTTCGAGTGCATCGATCTGCTCGGTGACCTTCATGGTGCCGAGCTCTGCGGCAATGTTGGCGCCAACGCGACCGGCGAGGGCAAGACCGGTGAGTACTGGTGCCAACTCCATGGTCACCGTCTTCTGCACCAATGTGCCCACGAAATACGGCGGCACGATGTCACCCACGCTGTAGTCGGCCAGCATGGCGAGCACGATGCCGGTGAACAGGGCAATGAACATGCCGATCGGCAGCGAATCCACACCGAGCACGCGCGCATGCAGCGACGCGTGCGGCAGCCACGTGGCCGTGTCGGGCACGGCCCGTACGGTTTCGGCCACAAAACGACTGGCGCGTCCCACGGCTTCGGCTCCGCCGCGTGTCGCACGACCAAGGCGAGCGAGCGGGGTGGTGGAGTGCATCATTCGTAGGGCGAATCGTCGCGCGGTTCCTGCAACACCACCAGCACGTCACTGTGCGATCCGGCCAGCACCTTCTTGGTCACGCTCCCCAGCAGCAGTCGTTCGGCCAGGTTCGGATTGTGTCGGCCAATCACGATCAGATCGCACGCGTGCGCGACCTCGTGTTCGAGAATCTGCGCGGCCGGCTCACCGTGTGGCACCACGGTGGTCCCTTCGCCGATGTCGATGCGGTGCATCGCCGCCAGCTCTCGCAGCTGACGCGCCACGCGCTCCCGTTCCTGTGCCCGGAAGGCGTGCACGGTCTCTTCCTGCACCCCGGCGACCTGCAGCTTGCCTTCGAATGGCACTTCGAAGGCGTGCAGCAGCACAAGCGAGGCGTTCGGCGCCACGCGACGTGCCGCGGCGATCAGCGCATCGCAGTTCGGTGAAAAATCCACCGCCACCAGCACGCGACGATACGGACCGGCCACGGGCTGCTTCACCGTGAGGACGGGACACGGACTCGTACGCTGCAGGCGCGAGGCCGTGGAGCCCATGATCGCGCGGTGCAGCGGGTCCGAACTGGTTCCGCCCAGCAGCAGCAGGTCCGCGTCCATCGAGTGCGCCAGCTCGGCCACGAAGCGGCTGGCCGAGCCGGTGTGCACCTCGACCGACGCGGTCGTGCCATGATGGTGGGCAGGATCGGCCACGAGTGCTTCCAGATGGTGCGTGGCCTCATCGAGCAACGAGGTGGTGACCTCGGGCAACCGGTCGCCGAGCAATCCCTGCAGCAGCACGAGATCGTCGAGGCCGAGCCCGTGTGCGAGGGTGTACGACGCCCCGTTGGCGGCAGCCAGTTGAAAGCCACGGTCGATCGCCGGCACCGATCCGGCGGTGCAGTCCGTCGCGGTGATGATCTGTCGCAGGTCATTCATGCGGGCTGCTTCTCCTGTTGCATGATCGTGCGTAGCGTGTCGATGGCCCGATCCACGGCATCGGTCACCGGGACCAGCACCGCGTCCACCCCCAGCGACTCCAACGCGGCCTGATCCTCCGGCTCGCGCGCCACGACCGCGGTGGAGCCGTGGAAGCCGTGTTCGCGCAGCGCTGCGACCAAACTGCGGTTGGAGGTCAGGTCCGGCAATGCGGACACCACCCACGCCGCCCCGGTCAGCGGCAACTCGTCGAGAAACGAGGGCTCGGTGACGTCGCCGTAGCGAATGGACAGTCCTTCCCGCTGCAGCGCGCGCGTGCGCTCCGGATCGAAATCCGCACCGAGTGTCGAGAAACCGGCCGCTTCGAGGCCGCGCAACAGTCGCGCCCCGTATCGGCCGAGTCCGAAGATCACCACGTCCGGCTGCGTGCGCATTCCCGTCGTGCCATCGGTGCCCTCGACTTCGCGAAATGGTGTGTGTCGTTGAAACACGCGCAGCCACGGCGCCAACCGTTCGTACAGCGGATGTGAATAGAGAATCAGATACGTCGAGAGCGCAATCGTGACCAGCCCAACCAGCGTGACGAGCCCGAGTGCCTCGCCGCCCACATGACCGAGCGTCATGCCCATGGCGATGAAGATGATGGAGAACTCGCTGATCTGCGCGACCGTGAGCCCCGCAAGAAACCCTGTGCGCGAGCGATACCCCATGTAGCCCATGATCGCCATCACGATCAGCGGGTTGCCGATCAGGACGAACGTTGCCAGGACAATCGCCGGGAGCACCTCACCGCCGAGCGAGGAGAGATCGAGCTTGTTGCCAAGGTCGAGGAAGAAGAAGAGCAACAGAAAATCGCGCAGCCCCGACAGTCGCGCGCCGATCGCATCGCGATACGCGGTAGAGGCGAGCGAGAAGCCCGCGAGGAACGCGCCGGCTTCGCGCGAAAAGCCTGCGTACTCTCCAAGCGCCGCCAGCCCGGTGCCCCACGCCACGGCGAACACCAGCAGCAACTCCTGCGATTTTGCCATCGCGGCCACCACCGGTGGCAGTACCCAGCGCATGAGCACGAACAGCCCCACCGCGGCTGCCGCGATACGCCACCCAAGTGACACGAGGACCTGGGCCACCCCGTCATCGGCGTTGCCGCGCATGGCACTCATCACCATCATCGCGAGCACGACGGCAAGGTCCTGCACGATCAGAAAACCCACGGCGATGCGGCCGTGCAAGGAATCGAGCTCCCGCTTGTCCGAGAGCAGCTTCACGATGATGATCGTGCTCGAAAACGTGAGCGCCACGGCGATATACAGCGCTTCAAGCGGCGGGCGACCAAGGAGCCGGGCGAGCCCGAATCCCACCACGATCGTGAACCCGAGCTGGCCGAGGCCCGTGGCCAGCGCGACCGGTCCGAGATGGCGAATGTGGTGCACATCGAGCTTGAGCCCCACCACGAACAGCAGCACCGCCACGCCAACCTGTGCCAGCAGGTCGATCTCGCCGTGCGCACGCACCAGCCCCAGCACGCCAGGTCCCGCGACAATGCCCACCACGATGTAGGCAATCAACACGGGCTGGCGCAGCCGGAGCGCGAGCGCACCGGCGGCCGCCGAGATCAACAGGAGGAGGGCGAACTCGCTGAAAACTTCGTGCATCTCAGGGGATCGAGAGTGTGGAAGCCAGCAACAGCCCGAGTCCCGTCGCCACCGCCAACGCCACGAGTCCCGCGCCGGCGCGCTTCGTGAACGCCGGTGAACCCAGCACCACCGTCAGCGTAAGCTTGAGGAGCGTATTCGACAACACACCCACACCAATCGCCGTCGCGGCAACGTGCCGCAGCGAATCATCCGCCCCCAGGCGCGCCATGGAGAGCGTCAGCGCATCGACATCCGTGAGGCCGAGAACTGCAGCGGTCGCGAGCACACCCGGTGTCCCCACGGTGTCCTGCATCCAGGCGAGCGCGAGCAGCACCAGCTGAAACGCCACGGCCATCTGGATCGCGCGCCACAGGCCGAGCGGATTTTTCGCGTCGCTCGGCGCCGCGGGTGACGCGTCGGTCGCGGACTCCGGATCATCGGGACCACGCCGGCGCGCGCGCCAGAGCACCAGCACGACCACGCCCACGCCCACCACGAACGGCGGCGCGAGAATAGGCAAGAGCGCGCCGCCAACGTTCGGTTCGAGCAGCGACGAGACGATCACCACGCGCGGCACGAGCACCGTGCACGCCGCCACGACCCCCAAGGCCAACGGCTTCGCGTATACCGGCTCGGTGCGACTCTGCCGACTGAAGTGCAGCGTCACGGCGGTGCTCGAGAGCAGGCCACCCAGCAGGCCCGTGACGCCATAGCCGCGCTCATTGCCCACCACCTGTCGCGCGATATATCCGAGAAAGTTGAGTCCGGAAAAGAGCAGCACCACGATCCACAACTCGCGCGGCCGGAACGCGTCGTACGGGCCGTATTGCCCGCCCGGCACCAGCGGCAGCACCACCAGAGCGAGCACGGCAAAGCGCATGGCGGCGCGCATCTCGCGGTCGTCCACGCGCGTGAGCCACCGTTGTACCAGCGGCTTCTCGACCAGCGCCAGAACGAGCAGCGCGGTGATCGCCGCGGCGAGTGCCAGTTCGCCCAGGCCGGCCATGGTGCCCACCGCGAGCACCACCAGCGCGGCCGCTTCGGTGGTGCCGTCGGTGGAGGCGCCTGGGCGGCGTACCGCGATCACGTATGCGGCCACCACCAGCGCACCGGCGCCGGCGAGCAGCACCGCGGCCACCACGAGAAAACCGAGCGAGAGCAGGTGTCCCGCCATTCCCGACAGCGCACCGAGCATGGCAAAGGTGCGCGTGCCGGCGAAGCGCGCATCGGGGCCGGTGGTGTGCCCCGACCACTCCCGCTCGATGCCCACCGCCAGACCGGCCAGCGCAGCGACGGCAAGGTTGGTGGCGAGGGAGAGGTCCATGCGAGGGACGATCGGCGGGAATGGCAGGGGAGGCAAGCGGGGTTTGCCCGGCGGCTCAATCGGTGGCCCACGGCCGCGACGTCCGGACGCGCATATTGGCGCATGCCTGATCCCGAGCCTGACCACGCCCGCGTGCCGCCCCTCTCTCTGGGCGCTGCCCTCCTGCCCATCGCGACGATGCTGTCCGCGCTGGTCGTGGGCGCGATGCTCGGCGCGCTCACCGCTGAATCGATCGTGATCGCGATGCTGACGGCGGCGGCGGTGGCGGGCGTGATCGCCGTGCGCCGCGGCGCGCGATGGCTGGACATTCAACAGGCCACCGCCGACCAGGTGGCGCGGGTGCTGCCGGCGCTGCTCATTCTACTCGCCATCGGCATGCTGATCGCCACCTGGATGCTCGCGGGTACGATCCCGTACTTGGTGGCGTGGGGCGTACGCCTCGTACAACCCGAGTGGCTCGCGCTCACCGCGTTCTTCGCGGCGGCGCTCATGTCCACCTGTACCGGCACATCGTGGGGTTCGGCGGGCACCATCGGGGTCGCGATGATGGGCACGGCGGCCGCGCTTGACGTGTCCCTGCCCATGGTGGCGGGCGCGGTGATTTCCGGCGCGTACTTCGGCGACAAGATGTCGCCGCTCTCCGACACCACCATCGTCGCCGCGCTCGCCGCCGAGGTGGATGTCTACGCGCACATTCGGCACATGGTGTTCACCGCCGGTCCGTCGTTTCTGGTGGCGGGCGTCGTGTACGCCGTCTTGGGTGGTGCGCGCGACCTCGACACATCGGCGGCGACGGCATCTGCGTTACTGGCTGAACTCGACCGGGTGTTTCGGTTGCACGCGGTGGTGCTGCTGCCCCCGATCGTGGTGCTGGTGGCGGTGTGGCGACGCCTGCCGTCGGTGCTTGCGGTGACGCTCTCGTCGGTAGTGGCCGCGGCCATCGCCGTACTGGTGCAGGGACGCAGCGTGCTTACCGTGATGGTCGCGGCGGTCTCCGGCGTGCGCGCGACGATGTTCGACGCCCCATCGGCGGCCACGATGTACAGCACCGACCTCGTGCGACTCGTGGAGCGCGGCGGCATGCAGTCCATGACGTTCACCTTCGTGATCGTGTTCGCCGCGTTTCTGCTCACCGGGGCCATGCAGGTCTCCGGTGCACTCGATGTGCTGCTGGCGCGCCTGCTCGCGTCGGTGCGCTCCGCCTTTGGCCTGGTGGCCGCCACCATGACCGCCGGCCTCACGGTGATCGGTCTCACCAGCCATGCCAGCGTCACGATGCTCGTGGTTGGCGGACTCGTGCGCGACGCCTACCGCACGCGCGACCTGCCGCCGGTGCTGCTGTCGCGCTCGCTCGAGGACTCGGTCACGGTCACCGAGGTGCTCATGCCGTGGACGGTCTCGGCGGTGTTCATGGCCGGCACCCTCGGCGTGCCTACCGTCGCGTACGCGCCGTGGACGGTGTTCTGCTGGATGGGGCCGGTGATGTCGCTGGGGTTGGCAGCGGTTGGGCGGCGCGGGGGGTGAGGCGCGAGGGTGCAACTGCGGTGGCGGTGTGCCGTTCTCGTGCCTCGTGCCTCACCGCTTACGCCGACGCGAGGACGGTACGTCCCATCTGCTGCCACCGCTGTACGTACTGCGCTGGCGCCACCACCTGCTTGCGCCGCACATGACGCGGTCGCAACTCGGCGCACTTAACGCGCCACGATTCGCCACACGTCACGCGCACCCACCGCTCATAGCCGTGCACCCAGTCGGCGAAATCGGCGAGCAGCGTACCAACACGCCCCACCTCGTCACTCGCCGCGGCGCGCGCATTCGTGAGCGCGGTGTGCGCCCACACCTGGTCCGGCGCGTTGGTCGCTGCCACTAGTCGCGGCCCTGGACCGTGTCGGCGCAGCAGCAGCGCGAAGGGTTCGCGATCCCGCCACAGCGCCCCCCATCCCCACAGGGTCAGCGACCCCGTCGGAGTGATGATCGCGTAGCGGCTCGTTCCGCTGACCTCGACAGGCGGGCGCTCACGGGCAAATCCGAAGCGCAGCAACAGGTTGCCGTCGGGATGCTGAATGTCGCGGCCGAAGAACCACATCTGCTGATCGAGCAGCTCGGCGAGCAAGTGGCGGTCGGGCGCGGAGTGTGTATATGAGAGTGACATCGCAATCGCAGTATCGCGTTCGCGCTCGCCGCTGGCAAGCCGCGAATCCGCGCCCTTCGTGTGCGGGAACGTTGCGACGAGGCGTTGGTCTTAATATCCTTATATCCGGATATTCACATATGACCGCACCCGCCCGATCCCTCGTTCACGACCGACTCGCCACGCTGGCCGATGCCACGCGGTGTCGACTGCTGCTCGCCCTCGACCGACATGAACTCATGGTGGGCGAGCTCGCGCTGGCGCTGCAGCTGCCGCAGAGCACCGTGAGCCGGCACCTGCGAGTCCTCGCCGACGCCGGCTGGACCGCGTCGCGCGCCGAGGGCGCCATTCGGTGGTACTCGCTCGATCCGGTGCTCGATGAACACGCCCGCGACCTCTGGTCGGTCGTCCGAGCGTCCGTCGAAGGCACGCCGGCCGCCGCGCTCGACACGGAGCGGGTGGATGCCGTCATTGCGGCGCGCCGCTCGCGTTCGGAGGCCTTTTTCGCCGACGCCGCCGACGGCTGGGACGCCACACGCACGCAGCTCTACGGCGTGCGCTCCGATCTGGCCGCCCTGCTTGCGCTGGCTGACCCGCGCTGGACCGTCGGCGACCTGGGGTGTGGCACCGGCACCTTGGCCGCGGCCCTCGCCCCCATGGTCGATCAGGTCATCGCCGTTGACGCGTCACCCGCGATGCTCGCCTCGGCGCGAGCTCGCACCGCCGCGTGCACCAACGTGCAGGTGCGCGACGGCACGCTCGAGGCACTCCCGATTGCCGATCGTTCGCTCGACCTGGCGCTCTGTCTCCTCGTGTTGCACCACGTCGCCGAACCGCTGCGCGTGTTGCGCGAAGCCCGACGTGCGCTGCGCCCAGGAGGGCGCCTGCTCATCAGTGACATGCGCCCGCACGACCGCGAAGAGTATCGCCAGCAGATGGGCCACGTCTGGCTTGGCTTCGACGCGGACACGCTCATGGCATGGTGCGAGCAGGCCGACTTTATCGGTATGCGCCTGGTCCCCCTGCCTGTCGATCCGACCGTCCAGGGGCCGGCTCTCTTCGCGCTGACCGCCACCGCCCGACCCGATGTTCTTCCCGCCGGCACACTGCCCGGCTTTCATATCGACCCCGAGAGGACGTACGCATGACCACTGCAACAACCACCGGTGCGATGCCGGCAAATGTGCTTACCATGGCCGGTGTCACCGGTGAGACCGATCGTCCGCCGTTTGCGGTGCGCGATCTGGCGCTCGCCGATTGGGGGCGCAAGGAAATGCGTCTCGCCGAAGTCGAGATGCCCGGCTTGATGGCGCTGCGTGCCGAGTTCGCCGCGTCGCAGCCGCTCAAGGGCGCGAAGATCATGGGCTCGCTGCACATGACGGTGCAGACGGCCGTACTCATCGAGACGCTCACCGCACTCGGCGCCGATGTGCGTTGGGTGTCGTGCAACATCTTCAGCACGCAGGATCATGCGGCCGCGGCCGTGGTCGTCGGCCCCACGGGCACCGTGGCCGCGCCGGCTGGTACGCCGGTGTTCGCCTGGAAGGAAGAGACGCTCGAGGAGTACTGGTGGTGCACCGAGCAGGCGCTCACCTGGCCCGACGGCAGCGGACCGAATCTCATTCTCGACGACGGTGGTGACGCCACGCTGCTCGTGCATCGCGGCGCCGAGTACGAGAAGGCGGGCGCCGTGCCGGCGTTCGACGCGGACAACGAGCCGGAAGAGTGGGGCGTGATTCTCGACCTGCTGCGCGCGCAGATGGCGATCGATCCGCAGCGCTTCACGAAGATGCTTGCGGGCATTCGCGGGGTGAGTGAAGAGACCACTACGGGTGTGCACCGCCTGTACGAAATGCAGCGCGATGGCACGCTCGCGTTCCCCGCGATCAACGTGAACGACGCGGTGACCAAGTCGAAGTTCGACAACCTGTACGGCTGCCGCCACAGCATCATCGACGGCCTCAACCGCGCCACCGACGTGATGCTGGCCGGCAAGATCGTGGTGATCTGCGGCTACGGCGACGTGGGCAAGGGGTGCGCGCAGGCGTTCAAGGGGCAGGGCTCGCGCGTGGTGATCACCGAGATCGATCCCATCTGCGCCCTGCAGGCCGCGCTCGAGGGCTACCAGGTCACCACGCTCGACGACATCATCGAACAGGCCGACATCATCATCACTGCCACGGGCAACAAGGACGTGATCACGGTGGCGGACATGTCGCGCATGAAGGACAAGGCCATCATCGGTAACATCGGTCACTTCGACAACGAGATCGACATGGCCGGCCTGAAGAAGGTCGAAGGCATGCGCCGCATCAACATCAAGCCGCAGTACGACGAGTTCGTGCTGCCGAACGGCCGCTCCATTCTCATTCTCGCCGAAGGACGTTTGCTCAACCTCGGCTGCGCGACCGGCCATCCGTCGTTCGTGATGAGTGCGAGCTTCACCAATCAGGTGCTCGCGCAGATCGAACTGCATCAGAAGGCCGACAGCTACGAAAAGAAGGTGTACGTGCTCCCGAAGCACCTCGACGAAAAGGTGGCGCGCCTGCACCTCGAGAAGCTGGGCGTGAAGCTCACCGAGCTGACGCCGAGTCAGGCGAGCTACATCGGCGTGAAGCCGGAAGGTCCGTTCAAGGCCGAACAGTACCGCTACTGAACGTCACCCTGCACGTGTCACAGCCCTCGGCGACTCCGGTCGCCGAGGGCTGTGTGCGTTGCGTCTATCCAATTCGAGCGATGTCGCCCGCGCCGGAATCCGGTAGAATCGAAGGCGCGTCCTGGGGGACCAGTCCACACGAAATCCACGCGCCCCTTCGCCTCCTTGGGCCTCGCTCATCACTCGTCTCCATCGCTGGCGCTTCTTCAACCGACCGGGTTCTGCTGCCGCCGTCACTCGAGAGGACGTCCTCGCAGGCCCGATGCGCGGCGAACTCTTTGGCGCCGAACATCTGAATGAACGCGCGCGAGAACTCGCTGCAGAGCAGCAGACTGGCCCGGCCCGCACACGCCAGCACGCGCCGCTGCTGGCACGTCTGGCCGAAACATCGGACATTCTGCACCGGGCGCACCAGACGCTCACCGCCCGCGCTGACGTCGGGCCCGCCGGGGACTGGCTGCTCGACAATCACCATGTGCTGCAGGCACACATGGCGGAAGTGCGGGAGAGTCTGCCCACGGGATACTACCGTGAGCTGCCCACGCTCGCACAGGGTCCGCTGGCCGGCTATCCGCGCGTCTACGAAATCGCGATCACGCTGATCTCGCACACCGAAGGTCGAGTCGATCGCGACAACGTCACGGGATTCGTCACGGCGTATCAGCAGGAAGCGCGACTCACGCTGGGTGAACTGTGGGCGGTACCGCTCATGTTGCGGCTGGGGGCGATCGAGAACGTGCGACGCATGGCACAGCGTACCACGCGTCGGCTGCACGAGATCGAACGCGCCGACGCGCAGGCGGCGCGCATCGTGGACGCGGCGCGCCGCAATCCGACGGCGCTGGAAGCCGAGCTGATGCGTTTCGGCGAGGCGGAATCCAACATGTCGGACGCCTTCGTGGCGCGATTTCTCCAGCAGCTGCGCCTGGAAGGGAGCACGTTCCCGGCAGTGGTGCGCCTCCAACACTGGATTGCCGAAGAAGCGCTGAGCGCCGAGGCGGCTGCGGTGCGCGCCACCGAACGGCTGGCGCTCACGCAGGTGATGATGGCCAACAGCATCACCAGCCTGCGCGCCATCGCGAGCATCGACTGGCGCGCGCTGGTGGAATCGCAAAGCGCGGTGGAGACCGTGCTGCGCGCCGATCCCATGGGACAGTACGCACACATGACCTTCGCGACGCGCGACACCTACCGACATGTCGTGGAGCGACTGGCGAGGCGCACGGGACACTCCGAGGAATCGGTGGCTCGTGCCGCGATTGCGAGTGCGCAGGATGTGCCCTTGGTCGAGGGCGCATTCGATGTACGATGTCACGTGGGCTATCATCTGCTTGACGAGGGGGTCGAGGCGCTTGAAGCGCGCGTCGGATATCGGCTCACCGCGGGCGAGCGGATCGAACGCTGGATTCGATGTCACCCCTCGCGCAGCTACCTTGCCGCGGTGGGCGTCGCGACGACACTCGTGCTGCTGCTGCTCACATGGCTGTCGGGTGCAGACACGCGTCAGACGATCGCGATCGTGCTCGTGCTTGGTGCCCTACCCGCGACCGCGGTCGGCGTAGCCATGGTGCAGACACTCGTGACCCAGTGGCTGCCGCCCCGCCTGTTGCCGCGACTCGATCTGCGCGAGCATGGTGTATCGTCCGCGTACACGACCGCCGTGGTCATTCCGACGCTGCTGCGCGATGTGGCCGACGCGCACGCGGCGCTGAACAACCTTGAAGTGCAGTTCCTCGCCAACCGCGAGTCGAACATGCACTTCGCGCTGCTCAGCGACTTCACCGATGCCGCGACGGAACAGACGCCAAGCGATGCGGCGATCGTCGCGGCCGCTACGGACGGGATCCGTATCCTGAACGCCCGATACGCACCAGAGCGCGGCGACGCCTTCTACCTGTTTCACCGACCGCGGCGATGGAATGCGCGCGAGGCCACGTGGATGGGATGGGAGCGCAAGCGCGGCAAGCTGGGCGAGTTCAACCGCTTCGTGCTCGCTGGCGTGCGCGACGGCTTCAGCACGATCGAGGGGGCGCACGAAACGCTGCGCAACGTGCGCTACGTCATCACGCTGGATGCGGATACGCAGCTGCCTCCCGATGCGGCGCCCATGCTGGTAGGAGCGTTGGCGCACCCGCTCAATCGCGCGGTCTACGACGACGACTCGGGCAAGGTGGTGCGCGGATACGGCATCCTGCAGCCGCGCGTCGGTGTCGCGCTGCCAAGCGCGCGCAAGTCGCGATTCGCCTCCATTCATGCCGGCCCACCGGGCGTGGACCCGTACACCACCGCGGTCTCGGATGTGTATCAGGACCTGTTCGGCGAGGGCAGCTTCACCGGCAAGGGCGTGTATGATGTGGCGATCTTCGAGCGCGCAACCCATGGTCGCTTTCCCGAAAACACCCTGCTGTCGCATGACCTGATCGAAGGCAACTACGCACGGGCGGCGTTGGCCACCGATGTCATGGTCTACGATGACTATCCGGCGCGCTACCTCACCTACGCCCGTCGCCGGCACCGCTGGCTCCGCGGCGATTGGCAGCTGCTCCCGTGGCTCGGTGCGGTGGTGCCGGGTCCCGACGGTCCGGAGCGCAATCGCCTGTCGCTGCTGTCCCGCTGGAAGGTGCTGGACAATCTGCGTCGCAGTCTCGTGGAGCCGTCGCAGTTGCTGTTCCTGCTGCTGGGCTGGGGCGTTCTGCCGCTCTCCCCTGTGCGGTGGTCCGTGCTCGGGCTCGCGCTGATGGCGGCGCCGTGGCTGTTGTCGTCCTTCGTCGCGATCATGCGGCCACCCGCCGATCGCTCGTGGCGGGCGTATTACGGCGCCGTCCGTCGCGACGCGTGGACCAGCCTGCAGCAGTTCGTGCTCGCCGTGACGCTGTTGCCACATCAGGCGTGGATGTCGATCGACGCCATCGGTCGCACACTGTGGCGGCTGTACGTGTCACGTCAGCAGCTGCTCGAATGGACCACGGCGTCCGAGAGTGAGCGTCGAACCGCGGGAGCGTCGCGAGAAACGTGGGCCGCCATGTGGCCTGCGAGCGTGGGCGCGTTCCTCGCGGGGGCGCTGCCGCTCGCGGTCGCGCTGCGGTCGGGTGCTGCGTCGGGTGTCGCCCTCGCCATCGGGACGATGCCGTTGCTCGCGGCGTGGCTGCTGTCGCCCGTGGTTGCCTTCCGGCTCAGTCGTCCGCGGTGCGTCGAGGCCACGGTACTCACGGAGCGTGACCGGCAGGATGTGACGCGATATGCACGGGCGCACTGGCAGTTCTTCGAACGCTTTGTGACGGCCGAGTCGAACTGGCTCGCACCGGACAATCATCAGGGGACGCCGGAATCGGTGGTGGCCCTGCGCACGTCACCCACCAACATCGGCCTGCATCTGCTCGCGATCGTGAGTGCGCACGACCTCGGCTTCATTACGCGCACCGACATGATCGAACGTCTCACGCGCGTGGCTACCAGCATGGGCAGACTGCCGCGACTGCACGGGCACTACTACAACTGGTACGATCTGCGCGACCTGCGTGTGCTCGAACCGGCGTACATCTCGACGGTGGACAGCGGCAATCTCGCCGGCTATCTGCTGGTGGTGCACCAGGCGTGTCTGGTGATGGCGACCGATGCCGACACCGGTCTCGAGGAACGCACGGCCCTGCAGGCGCTCGCGGAATGGGCGCACGCCGACCTGATGCAGATGCAGTTCGGCGTGCTCTTCGAGACCGACCGTGAACTGTTCAGTATCGGCATGCAGGCCGCCACCGGCGCGCGCGATCCCTCGTACTACGACCTGCTCGCCTCCGAAGCGCGCATGGCGAGCTTCATGGCGATCGCGAAGAACGATGTCCCCGCCGAGCACTGGTTTCGACTGGGCCGGCTGCTCACCCACACGAAGGGTGCGCCCGCGCTGGTCTCGTGGAGCGGCAGCATGTTCGAGTATCTCATGCCGTTGCTGCTGATGCGCGCGCTGCCCGGCACCATGCTCGCCCAGACGGGTGAGGGGGCCGTCGAGCGCCAGATGGCCGAAGGCGCGGCGCGCGATGTGCCGTGGGGCATCAGCGAGAGCGCATGGAACGTGCGCGATCGCCACCAGACCTACCAATATCGTCCATTCGGCGTGCCGGATCTGGCGCTCAAGCGCGGGCTGCGACGCGACCTGGTGGTGGCGCCGTACGCCACGGCCCTCGCGGCCATGGTCGATCCCGTGCCCGCGCTCGCCAACCTGCGCCGCTTCGAAGCGCTCGGTGCGCTCACCCCGTTCGGTTTCGTGGACGCGCTCGATTTCACGCGCCCCGATCCCGGCGAGCGTTTCGCCCTCGTGGATACGCAGATGGCGCACCACGTGGGCATGACACTGGTGGCCCTCACCAACCTGCTCACCGACAACGTCTGGCAGCAGCGCTTTCACGCGGATGTGCTCGTCAAGTCGGTGGAGCTGTTGCTGCACGAGCGCATGCCGCGTGCCGTGATGGTGCGTCCACCAGCGCCCACCGCCGAAGAGGAAGGGGTGCTCGACGAGCCACTCGATCAGCCCGTGGTGCGCGCATTCGATACGGCCGACACGCCGACCCCGCACGTGGCATTTCTCGGGCATCGGCCGTACACCGTCATGCTCACCAACGCCGGTGCCGGCTACAGCCGACACGGCCCGCTGGCGGTCAATCGCTGGAAGGCCGACGGCACCCGCGACGCCACGGGCCAGTTCTGCTACATCAAGGACATCGGCAGTGGACGCGTCTGGTCGTCGGCGCATCAGCCAACGGGCGCAATGGCCGATTCGTATCGGGCGTCGCTCGGCACCGAACGCGTCGCGTTCGATCGTACCGACGGTGACATCACGACGTGCACCGAGATTGCCGTCGTCCCTGAAGATTCCGCCGAGGTGCGGCGCCTCACGTTCACGAACACCGGACGCGTGGTGCGCGAGCTGGAGGTGACCAGCTATGGCGAACTGGTGCTCACCACCGCCGACGCGGATCGTGCGCACCCCGCCTTCAGCAACCTGTTCGTGGAGACCGCGTGGAACCCGTGGTGCAACGCGATCACGGCCACGCGCCGCGCGCGCTCCGACACCGACGAACCGCGCTGGTTCGTGCATCTCGTGAATGGGGGCGCCGATCGTATCGGTGATGTGAGTTGCGAAACTGATCGCGCCCGATTTCTCGGGCGTGGTCGGTCCGTGCGGGATCCGGTGGCCATGGAGTCCGATGGCGCGCTGTCGGGGACGGTCGGGGCGGTGCTCGATCCGGTGTTTGCCGTGCGCACCCGCGTTCGCGTGACACCGGGACACAGTGTGTCCGTGGCGTTCACCACACTGATCGCCGAAACACGTGCGCAGGCGTTTGCCTTGGCCGATCGATATCGTGATTCCCACGCCGCACAGCGGGCGCTCGATCTTGCGTGGATGTCGAGTCGCGCGGAGCTGCAGGAGCTGTCGCTCACCCCGTCGGACGCCGCCATCGCGCAGGAGCTCGCCGGTCATCTGCTGTACGGGCATCCGTCGCTGCGCGCGCCGCAGGCGGAGCTGCAGCGGAATCGCGGATCCCAGCCGCTGCTCTGGACGCTCGGCGTGTCCGGAGACGCCCCGATCCTGCTCGCCACCATCGAGTCCGACGAAGGACTGCCCACGCTTCGGTCGCTGTTGGCTGCGCACCGGTTCTGGCGCCGCCGCGGGCTCGCCGTGGATCTCGTGGTGCTCGACGCCCATGCCCACTCGTATCAGCAGGATCTCGGCGATCGCATCGCGTCGGCGGTGCACGCCGCGAACGACAGCGACGTCATCGATCGGGCCGGTGGCGTCTTCGTGCGCCGCCGTACCATGCTGGGGGATGAGGCCGTGGCGATGTTGCGGGCGACCGCCCGTCTGCACGTGGTGTGCGATGGTCGCCCGCTCGATCGCATTCTGGCAGCCACGATCGCCAGTCGTGCGGGGAGCCTGGCGCTCCGCCGCACACCGGAACCGCGTCCCGCACGTGGAGAGCGGCGACACACGCCTCGGTCATCGTCGTCGGTCACCCCGATCGAGGCCACGTACGCGAACGGCATCGGCAGACTGCACGAGAACAACGACTACGAGCTGCAGGTCCGCGGAGACGCGCTGCCGCCAGCGCCCTGGGCGAACGTGATTGCCAATCCCAAGGGCGGGTTCGTGATCACCGAGCGCGGTGGCGGATTCATGTGGGCGGAAAGCAGCTACTTCCTGCGGCTCACGCCGTGGCACAACGATCCGGTGAGTGATCCGGTGAGTGACGTGCTCTATCTGCAGGACGATGACACCGGCGATAGCTGGTGTGCCACACCGGGACCGATTCGCACGGCGACGACGTACACGATTCGCCATGGCGCGGGCCGTACGACCTTCGCGCACGAGCGCGACGGCATCGGGGTGCGCTTGGTGGTGGGCATGGCCCCGGATGATGCGATCAAGCTGGGGCTGCTCACGCTCACCAATACGAGTCAACGTCCTCGTCGCATCGTGGTCACGTCGTATGTGGAGTGGGTGCTCGGGTCATTGCGCGAACAGACACAGCATCAGGTGCGCACGTCGTTCGATGCCGCCACGGGTGCGGTGCTGGCAACGAACCCGTTCGACCAGCACTTCGCCCCGTGGGTGGCGTTTCATCGACTCACGGTGCCCATAACCGAACATTCGGGAAGCCGACGCCATTTCCTCGGACGCAATGGGGCGTCTTCGGCACCCGCTGCGCTGGCGCGCGGCGCGGTGCTCTCCGGGGTGACCGGCGCGGGCATCGATCCGTGCGCCGCGTTGCGATGTGTGATCGAGCTCGCGCCGGATGAGGTACGACAGATCGGCGTGGTGCTGGGCGCCGCGGCCACCGTCGCCGCCGCGACCGACGGCATGACGCGCTTTCACAGCACCTCTGCGGTCCGTGAAGCGCTCACGGCCTCGGTGGACCGTTGGGAAACGCGCTTGAGCGCCGTCACGGTGCACACGCCCGACCCCACGTTCGATGCGATGCTGAATCGCTGGTCGTTGTATCAGGCGATCAGCTGCCGACTGTGGGGACGTTCCGCCCTGTACCAGAGCGGGGGGGCGTACGGCTTCCGCGATCAGCTGCAGGACGTGATGGCGCTCGTGCACAGCGAACCGGCCCTTGCCCGCGAACAGATCGTGCGCGCGGCGGGTCGCCAGTTTGTCGAAGGAGATGTGCAGCACTGGTGGCATCCCCACAGCGGTCGTGGCGTGCGCACGCGCTTCTCCGATGATCTGGTGTGGCTGCCGTATGTGGTGGCGCACTATGTACAGACCACGGCCGACCACGCGATCCTCGATGACGTGGTGCCGTATCTCGCCATGCGCGAGCTGCTGCCGCATGAGCACGAGGTGTACGATCTGCCCACGATGTCGGAGGAGCAGGACAGCGTGTATGCACACGGCCTGCGCGCGCTGCGCCGTGCCTGCACGCGTGGTGTGCACGGTCTGCCGCTGATTGGCGGCGGTGACTGGAACGACGGCATGAACCGCGTGGGCATCGAGGGGCGCGGCGAGAGTGTGTGGCTCGCATGGTTTCTGATCAGCACGTTACGCACATACGCCGAGCTGACCGACGAGCGCGGCGATGCGAGCGCCAGCGCTTGGCTACGGGACACGGCCGATGCCTATGCCGTGTCCGTGGAGGCCCACGGATGGGACGGCGCCTGGTATCGACGCGCGTTCTACGATGATGGCACGCCGCTCGGCTCGAGCAGCAACGCGGAGTGCCGCATCGATTCGCTGGCGCAGAGCTGGAGTGTGCTGTCGGGCGCTGGGATGCCGGACCGCCAGACACAGGCCATGCAATCGGTGCAGGAACATCTCGTGAAGACCGATGACGGCATGATTCTGCTGCTGACCCCCCCGTTCGACCAGACCACGCGCGATCCCGGCTATATCAAGGGCTACGTGCCCGGCGTGCGCGAGAACGGGGCGCAGTACACGCACGCGGCGTGGTGGGTGGTGCTCGCGATGGCCATGCGCGGCGATGGCGAGGGGGCGTTCGAGCAGTTTCAGCGGCTGAACCCGCTGCACCACACGCGATCACCGGCGGACGTGGCCACCTACAAGGTGGAGCCCTATGTCATCGCCGCCGATGTGTACACGGTCGATGGGCAGAAGGGCCGCGGCGGATGGACGTGGTACACGGGGGCGGCAAGCTGGATGTACCGCGTGGGGCTGGAAGGCATCCTCGGCGTGGAACGACGTGGTGATCGGTTGTCCATCGCGCTGCGTGCGCCGGCGTCGTGGCGCGAATACCGCGTCCAGTATCAGTTCGGTGCGAGTCGATATGACATCACGGTGCGACACACCGGGGGCGAACGACGCATCACCGACGCCGTGATCATCGATGGCGTGGCCACCAACGCGCTGGATATCCCCCTTCGGGACGATGGCGCTGCGCATGACGTTGTGATACTCCACAAGGCGCGATAGCGCCGAGGGTTCGTTGCCGACACCCGCAGCGCATTGCCCGAAGGTCATCCACCTCGTAGGATCAGCATAGCGACTCGGCCACTCCGACTCGCGCCACCTCAGGCAGCTAGTCGACACTGGAGTCCGCGTGGGTACGCAACCTTCCGACCTGCCAACTGGCGAGACCCCGCTCCCCTGTCCGATCATTGCGATCGGTACATCGGCGGGTGGGCTCGAGGCCCTCGAGCAGTTCTTTTCGCCTGTGCAGGAGAACTGCGGCTACGCATTCGTGGTGATTCAGCATCTGGACCCCACGCAGCCCGCATTGCTCGTGCAGCTCCTGCAGCGCGCGACACCGCTGGTGGTCGAAGAGATCACCGATCGCGTGATGGTACAGCCGGATCACGTGTACGTGATTCCACCGGCGCACGATGTCGAAATTCTGCGCAACATGCTGCACCTCATGGAGCCCGCCTCGGCGCGTGGACTCCGTTTGCCGATTGATCGCTTCTTCCGGTCGCTCGCCGATGACCGAGGGCCCGTCAGCATTGCCGTGGTGATGTCCGGCATGGGGGCCGATGGTACGCTGGGCGTGCGCGCGATCAAGGCGCGCGAAGGCGCCGTCTTCGTGCAGGATCCCGCAACGGCCCGCTTCGATTCCATGCCGAAGGGTGTGGTCGAGGCCGGACTCGCGGATGTCACGGCGCCTGCCGATGGACTCTTTCCGTCCATCGTGAACTACCTGCAACACGTGCCGAATCGCCGACTGCTCGCCGAGCGGGAGATTCCGGAGGTGGAGCGGGCAGGGATCGAGAAGATCGTGCTGCTGCTGCGCGGACAGACCGGCCACGATTTCTCGCAGTACAAACTGAGCACCTTGTCGCGACGCATCGAACGCCGACTCAGCCTGCACCATCTCGGGCGCATCGATGACTACGTGCGCTACATGCGCGAGAACCCGGCCGAAGGGACGCTGCTCTTCAAGGAGCTGCTCATCGGGGTGACCAGCTTCTTCCGCGATCCCGCCATGTGGGAAGTCTTGCGGCAGGAGTTGTTGCCCGCGATGGCCCAGGAGCGCACGCTCGAGGCGGGGCTGCGTGCGTGGGTGGTCGCCTGTTCCACGGGAGAGGAAGCGTACACGCTGGCCATCGTGTTTCGCGAAGTGCTCGAAGAGCTCGG
>JAABRL010000015.1:0-38173 GCA_011390935.1 Gemmatimonas sp. | reverse complement strand
GCGGGCAAGGCCAATTGGAACGTGTTTGCCATGGCACGGGAGGGCCTCGCAGCGCCGCTGAACGAGGGGTTCTGGCGTGCCGTGCGCACGAAGCAGACCGTGACGCTGCCTGACGTCGTGGTCAGCAGTGGCACCGACCTCAAGCACGTACGTGTCACGATCGACCCGCTCACCGAACCGGCCTCGGTGGCGAGCACGGTGCTCATCGTGTTCGCCGACATCGCGGCGCCGATCGTTGTGACCGACGACGGCGGCGAGCACGCGCCGACGTCGATCGACGAGGTCCGCGAAGGGCTGCAACGAAGCCTCGAAGAGTCCCGCCTGGCGCTGCTCACGGCCCGGGAAGAGATGCAGGTCTCGCAGGAGGAGCTGCGCTCCACCAACGAGGAGCTGCAATCCACCAACGAGGAGTTGCAGTCCACGAACGAAGAGCTGACCACATCGAAGGAAGAGCTGCAGTCCATGAACGAAGAACTGCAGACGGTGAACAAGGAGCTGCAGTCGAAGCTTGAAGAGCTCTCGACGGCCAGCACGGATATGGCGAACCTGCTCAACAGTACCGACATCGCCACACTCTTTCTCGATCGCAAGCTGAAGGTGCGGCGATTCACCACGTCGGCGACGAACATCATCCATCTCATCAGCGGAGATGTTGGTCGGCCACTGACCGATCTTTCGGCCGTGGTGGATGTGCCGCAGCTGGTGGACATGGCGGCCGAGGTCATGCGCACGCTGATCAGCGTGGAGCACGAAGTTGAAGCGCGTGATGGGCGCTGGTTCGCCGTGCGCATCCTCCCGTACCGTACGCAGGACGATCGCATCGATGGCGTGGTGATCACGTTCAGCGATGTCACGCGAGCCAAGTCGCTGGAGTCGGCACTGCGCGGCTCGCAGACCGTGCTCGAGGGGCAGCTGGCCGACTCGATCGAACAGCAGCGGGATGCGTCCTCGGGTAAACAGGCACCATGAGTGCCCACGAGAGTGCGCTGTCGGCGGAGGAGCTGCGCATTCTGCGCGAGCGCGCCGAACGTCATCTGCACTCGTGGGTGGCGCATCCGGGCGAGATGCCAACGGGTGCGGCCGCGCATCGGCTCATCCATGAGCTGCAGGTGCACGAGATCGAACTCGCCATACAGTACGAAGAGCTCGTGGCGTCGCGTGCCGAAACGGAGCAGCAGCGTGCGCAATACATGGATCTGTATGATTTCGCGCCCACGGGCTACCTCACGCTCGACAGTGACGGCCGCATCACGCAGTTGAATCTCGCGGCCGCGTCGCTCTTTGGTGTGCCGCGTGACGCCGTGCTGCATCAGTCGTTCGTCGGGCTCGTCGCCATGTCCGATCGCGAGATGGGTCGCGAGTGCGTGGCCGAGGCACGGTCGGACGCCAGTCGGTCGGAGTGCGAAGTCACGCTGCGAACGCTCGGCCACGTCGCACGCGTGGTTCACGTGGAGGCAGTGCAGGCGGTCTCCGGGAGCGACGTGCACATGAGTCTCGCCGACGTGACCGAACGTCATGAGGCCGAAGCGGCGCTGCGCCTGCGCGATCGCGCACTGCGCGCGGTGTCCCACGGCATCCTTATCACCGATCCGAATCAGCCAGACAATCCCATCATCTACGCCAACGCCGGCTTCGAGCAGCTCACCGGGTATCGCGCCGAGCACGTGATCGGGAAAAACAGTCGATTCCTGCACGGCGCCGATACGGATCCGGCGGTGGTTCGTGCGCTGCAGGATGCGGTTCGCGCCGGACAGCCGTGCAGCGTCGAGCTGTTGCAGTACACCAGGCGCGGTACGTCGTACTGGAGTGCGCTGACCCTCACGCCCGTACACGACGACGCCGGTCGCCTGGTGCAGTACGTGAGCGTGGATGTCGACGTCTCGGAGCGTCGTGCGCTCGAGGCGGCGCTGCAGCAGTCGCAGCGCATGGAAGCGGTGGGACGCCTGGCGGGCGGCATCGCGCATGACTTCAACAACCTGCTCACGGTCATCAACGGGTACAGCGACATCCTCACGACGGACCTGTCGCGTTCGGATCCGAACTGGGAAATCGCCGCCGAGATTGCGCGTGCGGGTGACCGCGCCGCCGTCCTCACGCGCCAGTTGCTGGCCTTCAGCCGCTGTCAGACGCATGATCGGCGCGTGCTCGACCTGAATGCGCTCGTGTCCGGCACGGTGTCGATGGTGCGCCGACTCATCGGCGAAGATGTGGACGTGCGGCTCGATCTCGAGTCCGAGCCCGCCTGGGTGCGCGGCGACACCGGCCAGCTCGAGCAGGTGCTCGTGAACCTCGCGCTGAACGGACGCGATGCAATGCCAACGGGCGGTTCGCTGTTCGTGCGCGTAGCCAGGGTGATGGTCGATGCGGAGTACCGACGTGCGCACCACGATGTCGCGACGTTGCACCACGCGGCGGGACGTCAGATGCCGTCGGGCGCGTACGTGGTGCTCACCGTGGCGGACACCGGCATCGGTATGGAGGCGGCGGTCGCCGCCCGCATCTTCGAACCGTTCTTCACCACCAAGGAGGTGGGCAAGGGGACCGGACTGGGGCTCGCGATGGTGTTCGGCGTGGTGCAGGCGAGCCGCGGATACATCACCGTGGACAGCGAACCAGGACGCGGCAGCGAGTTCAGTCTGTATCTGCCGCTGGCCGTGGCGGAGGGCGAGAGCGCGGCGCCCGCGATGGCCGACGAGGCGTAAGACGGTACGATTGGCATATGCCCACCTCGCCGCTCGACCAGATTCGCACCCGCTGCCTCGCCCTCCCCGACGCCCACGAGGTGGAGGCGTGGGGCGAGCCCACCTTTCGCGTGCGCAACAAGCTCTTCGCCATGGTGGCCAGCCCCGGCAACCACCACGGCGCCGGTCGTTGGGCCGTGTGGCTGCACTGCGCGCCCGACAATCAGCGCGCGCTCATCGCCTTCGATCCGTCGCGCTACTTCTCGCCGCCGTATGTGGGAAAGAGCGGGTGGGTGGGGGTGTGGATCGACAAGCGACCGCGCTGGCGCGACATCGAGCCGCTCATTCGCGACGCGTATCGGCGGGTGGCCCCGAAGACACTGGCGGCGCAGGTCGTGGACTGAGCGCCGCGCGACCCGTCACCCGGTAGCTACTTGCCGCTCCGGCGAGCAGCTGGCACGCCATCACCCCGCACGGCGCGCCAGGCACTCGATCTCCACCCGCGCGCCGAGCGGCAGCCCCGCCACGGCCACGGTGGTGCGCGCCGGATACGGCGCGCTGAAGCGCTCGGCGTACGCCGCGTTCATGGCCGCAAAGTCCGCCATGTCGGTGAGATACACGTTGCACTTCACCACGTCGTCCATCGACAGCCCCGCGTCTTCAAGCACGGCCTGCAGGTTGTCGAATACGCGATGCGTCTGGGCGCCCACGTCGCCCGCGATGAGCTGACCGGTCGTCGGATCGATCGGCGTCTGGCCCGAGCAGAACAGCTCGCTGCCGCTCCAGACGGCGTGCGAGTAGGGACCGATGGCGGCAGGGCCGCGCGGGCTGAGATGCGACTGGCGGGACATGGCGGGGAGTGGAAGGGGGATCGGGTGGGGCGGTCGCTTCGAACTACTGCTGCACGTTACGAGAACGGCCGGGCAGATGCCACCGGCGCATGCGGCACGCCGAGCGACGACCGGTGGTGGTCGTCGCTGTTGCTGTGCAACCAACACGTGTCGCTACGGCGTCACCGTACCCCGCCGCTGTGCGCTGCGCAGTTCCAGTCCGTCAACCGGTGTGAGACCGGTGCCGCCGGCGACGATCCCGGTGGCTGACACCTGCAGCCCCGTGATCGTCCCCGACTGCAGCATCCACGCGGGATTCCAGCCGGCGGCGCCGGTGAAATCCGGAATCTCGAGCGTGAAGCCGCTCCCGGAGAAGTACGAGGCCGAGCCGCTGAGGGTCACCGAGCGCGTGATCAAGCCCGACTGCGCATACGTGACCGAGGCCAGGGCGTTGTATTCGGGCTGCCAGGGTGCCTGCAGGCGCAACCGGACTGGTGCAGCCCCCAGCACCGTGAGCGTTGGCGGCGTGAGCAGCGGGCCGAAGGTGCGCAGACCACCCGGCAGCAGATCACGCGCGTACGTGACGATCTGTCGGCCGGCCGCTTCGTTGTCGGTCGCGCCGATCACCATGAACAGGTCCGTCGCCTCGCGCGCGCTCTCGGGAAAGCCGGGAATGCTGCGCTGGTCTGCGAGCGAGGGCTCGCTGAAGTGGTAGACACCCGCCAGGCCATTGGCCGTGATCAGCGCCGTCGACACGGCGAAGGGATCGCTGCCGAACCCGGACCAGAAGGAGTTGCGACTCGCCCCGGGGATCCATTCGGTGCCCGCAAAATCGAGCGGCGCGAGCGTACTGCCGTTTGCCGGATTGATGTTGCGCCGAATGATCACGCGCTCGTAGCTCCCGAACGCGCCAATGGCGCCAAAGCCGCGGAACGCGATCAGGTCGGTGGGGCGATCGGGCACGCCCGTGAGCGTGAACGCCGTTTGCGGTGCGTCCACTTTGGCGAACGAGCCGCCGCCCATGGTGATCACAGCGCTGCGCGGTTCGGCCACCCCGGTGACCGTGCCCATGACCGTCTTCGTGGGCACGTTGGCGACGCACTCCTGCGCGGCGGCCTCGAGCGCCTCCTGAGGCGTGACGTGGTGGACGGTGACGCTGAACGAGAGCGCGCTGGTTTCCTGCACGTACGCCACTTGCCCATTGGACGGGAACGCAAACGCGAAGGTGTTGCTCGGGCCGGGCGCGACCACGCTCCACGCGCCGCTCGTGCCGCTCCGCACGCCGAACCACTTCGGCACGCGCGACGCGCTGCAGAAGCGCCACTGCACGTTGCCACCGCCGCTCGGTGCATTGAGGGTGAGCGTGAGCGTGGCACTGCGAGGGCTGGCCACACCATCAGCGGTGCCCGTGATCATCAGCGGATACACGCCTGGCGTGGCACCGGCCGTTGCGTTGATCGTCAGCGTGGCCGTATTGCCGGTGGTGGGCGATGGCGTGACCGCAGCGGTGACACCCGCTGGTGCGCCGGTCACGGCAAAAGACACCGCGCCCGTGAAGTTGGCGAGGCGTGTGATGGTGACCGTCGATGTGGTGCTGGCGCCCGCCGTGACACTCGTTGCGGTGGGCGCGAGCGTCAACGCGAAATCGGCCGGTATGAACTGTTGTGTGTTCAATACGAGATCGGCGGTGCTGCTGGTGGTGCCCACGGTGGCGCGAACACGCAGCGTGATCGTGCCCGGTGGATGCAACACGCCCACGTTCAACGTCAGCGTGCTCGTGGTGCCCCCTGTTGGATTGGGGGTAAACGTGCCCGACACGAACTGCGGCACATTCTCGAGCGTGAAGGTCGCGTCGCCCGTCGCGCCGGTGGGCCGTGCCAGCGTGACCGTGATCGGTGCACTCGGCGCTCCTTGCATCACCGCGATGGTGGACGGCGACAGCGTCAGCGAACCGGCCGACGGCTTGGCCGTGACCACCAGCGAGAGCGGCACGGTGCGTACGCGTGGTCCGTTTTCCGTCGCATTGATGACGAGCGGATACGTGCCGGGCACGGCGTCCAGCGCCACGGACACGCTGAGCGCGGCGGAGGTACCCGCGGTCGTACTCGGTGCAACGTTGATCTGCACGCCATCCGGGACATCAGCAACGAAGAAGCCGACCTCGCCGGCGAACCCCCCCGTGCGCGCCAACGCGATGGTGGCCGAGCCCTGCTGTCCCTGCTCGATGCTCAACGCCGCCGGGTTCACGCTGACGGTGAAGTCGGGGGTGGGAGGCGCGTTCACCGTCAGCGTGTACGTGGACGTGGCAGCGCTGACACCGGTGCCGGTGGCTCGCACGGTCAGTGGATACGTACCAGGTGCCGCACTGGCGGTCACGGTGATGGCCATGTCGCTGGTGGTGTTGCCGGCGGCCAGTGTACCGGGCGTGAAGCTCGCCGTGACGCCGCTGGGCGCACCCTCGAC
This sequence comes from Gemmatimonas sp., assembly GCA_011390935.1. Lineage (GTDB taxonomy): Bacteria > Gemmatimonadota > Gemmatimonadetes > Gemmatimonadales > Gemmatimonadaceae > JAABRT01. Next base: position 32,199 of record JAABRL010000015.1, on the reverse strand, counting down.
TGCCAGTGCGATGGCGCCGGCAAACCCGCCGCCGCGCGTGGCGGTCAGCGTGCTGCTCAGGCTGCCCGCGCCGGTCGCGGCGCCGCTCGTGCTGCTGAGTGCAATGGCCAGCGTGCCAGGTGTGGGCGGTGGCGTGGGCGGGCCATCACCACCACCGCCGCATGCCCACAACAGAAGCACCAGCGCCGACACGGATGGAATTCGACGCCATTCACGGCGAGAGTGTGGCATGGGACGGCTCCGGATCGGGGGCAACACCCCGCCGGAGTCGTTCCAGCAAGGCGTCCACAAGCTCGGCGGCATCAGACCTCGCCGACCTCGCTATGACGCCCCATCGGATTTCTTCGCCCGAAAGCGACACCGCCTCATCAAGCCAGCCGCCAGCCCGCAGCGCGGTCCGCAGCTGCTCGACCTTGGCCGACCCGAATCGTGGCACCGTGCCGGCGTCGAGCGCCGCCAGCAACTGGCCGGCATCACCCGCCACTCGCTCCGCCTGCGCGACGATCAGGTCGAGAAAGGCTGGGGTGACCACGCCGGTTTCCTGCAGCGCGCGGCGGTCCACCGGGCGACCGATGCCCACGGTGCTCAGCTCATGCAGACGCTCGGCGAGCTCGGCCACATGCGACAGCGACTCGAGCGCGGTGCTGATCTCCTCGGCGCTGCGGTCAGCCACCTGGACGAACCCGCCCGCGTCCCGATAGCCAGCCAACTCGCCCCAGCGCTCGATGCCCAACTGCCACGTTGCGTGCAGCAGCGGCACATCATCGGTGAGATACCACAGTGGCCACCCCACGGCGGGAGTGCGCGACGGATCGAGGGGCAAGACCCCGGTCGCGGCCCCGAACGCTGCGTGCGAGCGCACCGCCTCAACGGGGAGCGCGCGGCTCGGTCGGGACGCTGGAATTCGCGGGGGACTCGCCAGCGGCGTCAGGCGTCGCACCGCGACCAGATCGATCTCGCGCCATGGGACGGATGCACCGCGCTCCGCGCGTGCGGCGAGCGCGGCGTGCCACTTCTGTACTTCGTCGCGCTGCGCCGTGACGTAGAAGAGCTGTCGTCCCTCGGCTGCAAGTGTGAGTACTGCGTCGATCAGGGCATCGGCGCGATCGTCATCGCTCGTGCCGAGCGTCTCGTCAAAAAACAGCGGCAGCTGCACGCCGTCCGTCTCCTCCGACTCCACGAACGCCACACGCACCGCCACGAGCAGCTGCACGCGCGTGCCCGCAGACAACGTGTCGAGCGCATGATGCACGCCGGTCGTGGTGTCTTCGGCACGAAACTGTGCGAGTCCGTCGAGCTCGTCCACATGCAGGCGCCAGCGGCCGCGTGTGATGCGGCCAAACAAGGCTCGGGCCCTGTGAAACACCGCTGGTCGCTGCACATCGCGCGTCTGCTGCTGCACGTGCGTCACGAGCGCATGCGTGAACATCGCAGCCACGGTGTTCATCCATTCTTCAACCACCGCGTCGCGAAAGCTCGCCCGTGTGGCGAGCGCCTCCTGCACGGCGCGTGACTGTGTCGCCACCTGCAGGCGCTCTTCGAGCGTCGACACGCGCTGCACGCACGATTCGAACGTGTCAGCACGCTCGCGTAGCTGCCTGACCTGTTCGGCGAGCACATCATCGGAGAGCGCACACAGCGAGTCGAAGGTCTCCGCGTCGTGCACGTTGGCGCGCAGCTGCGCAAGATCGCGCATGGCGTCGGCTCGTGCGCGCTCGTGCGCGAGCCACTCGGTGCGCAGCTCGAGACGCGACTGCAGCGCCGAAAGTGCCGCGTGTGCGGGCAGCTCGACCGTCGAAGGGGACAACGGCGGCGCCTCGAGCGCGACCGCATGAAACAGTGCCTGCCAGCTGTCTGCATGGCGTGCGCATTCAGCGTCGGCGTGCTGTACGCCTTCCACGGCTTGTGCGACGTCGTGCGCGGCGGTCGCATGAACGTCCCATCGCTCCTCGAGTGAAGCGACCAGCGCTTCGACATCCACCAGATTGCGAGGGGCTGCGCTTGCGTCCGCAAAGCGCTGCAGCGCACTCGTGTGGTCCCGTTGCGCCTCCTGCCATGCGGCCTCGGCGCGCACGCACTCGCCGTGGGCTTCCTGCCAACGCGCGAGACGGTCGAGCAGCCAGCCGAGGGTGCGCCCCTCGGTGTCGGGGGCGAGGCCGGTGCGCGTCGCGAGTGCCGTGGCGCCGGCCTGCTGCACGGCGAGTGCGTCCTGCGCGCGCACGACGAGGGCGGCGGTACGTCGCTGCTCGTCGCGATGCCGAGCCTCGACCGTGGCATCGCCGACCGCACGCGCGAGCACGTCGAGTAGCGCCACCACCGATGCGGTGTCCCACGCACTCGGGGCCGGCGCGCCGAGTGACGCGTACTCCGCTTCGAGACGCGCACACCGTGCGGCGGCCGCATCACGCTCGCTCGTGTTCACGCGCGGACGCCAGTGCAGCGCGAGCGCGAGCGTGACCACGGCGAGCAGGGCACCGGCGACATGCCAGCTGGCGGCGACCACGAGCCAGCCGATCACGGCGATCGCCGTCAGTGCCCAGTGCGAGATGCGGTACGACGCAACGAGCGGCGCATGGCGGACCGCGTCGGCGACGAGCCAGTCGGCGAGCACACGCACCGCATCGCGCAGGGCGTCCCGATCGGTCGGCGCTCGATCGCGCCCAGTTGTGGATCTCGGATCTGCGTGCAGTTCATCGAGCATCGCCGCGTGCGCAACGGCCGCCGTTTGCGTCGCCAGTGCAGCCTCGAGTTGTGCCGCCATGGCCGCTGCCTCTGCGACGGCCCCGTGATCAACGAGTGCGATCAGGCTCGTGTGTTGTGGCGTGAGCGCCTGTGCGACCGCATCGCGCACTGCGCGACGTTCGACCACCTGCACACGGGTTCGGGCAAGCGCATCCTCCGCCCGCCGCAGGGCGTCGAGTCCGCGGCGCCACCGTTCGCGATCCTCGAGCGTGGGTGGTGCGCCATCGAACGCCTCGCGCTGCACCGACTCGGCCCGCGCGCGACGCTCGATGGCGGCATCGTGGCGCAAGCGCGCGTCGCGCCACGCCGCGCGCGTGGTGGTCGCGTGCTCGAGTTCGTGCCCGCGCATCTGCGCCACGGCTGAAGGCAGCGCCGCCAGCGCCGCTTCTGCGTTGGCGAGTCGAGCGCGTGCCGCCCGCCACTCCTGCGCGTGGAGTCGCTGCTGCAACGCGGCGGACGCGCTTCGTGCGGCCTCGCGTTCCGCACGCAGTCGCTCGAGCCCCAGACGCTCCTCGTGCAGCGCACGCTGCTGCTGCTGCGATTCGGCCACGGCGCGCACCGCCTCATCGAAGCTGCGGCGGGCCGCGAGCGTTCGAGGGGCGCGTTCAAGCATGCCTACGGTCTGGCCAGCACTTGCCACATCGAGGCCGCCCGCAGACGCGCGCACGATCGCCGAGGCAAAGGCGTCCGGGTCTCGCGAGACGACCAGCAGATCATGAAGCGCGAGGTGCAACCGATGGCGCAGTGCGGGCGACGGCCAGATCGGAGCATCCACGCGCACGCCGTCCGCCGTGTGTACCGTGCACGCGGTGCCGTCGAGACGCACATCCCACGCGCGTTCGCCGTCGCGCAGGCGGCCACGCACTGATCGGTCGTCGCACCGCTCGAGCGTGGGCCAGAGCAGCGCGTCGAGCGCGCGAAGCAGGCTCGATTTGCCCGAGGCATTCGGTCCGAACACCACGTTGAGTCCAGGCGAGAGCGCGTCCACAGCAAAGGCGTCCGGGATGCCCGGTGTACGATCCAGTTGGATCGATTCCACCCGGACTGCTCCGCGCGGTGCGAGTCGCGCATGCAACGCCGCACTCATGAGGTGCGCTCCCGACCGATGGAGTCCCGCTGCGCAAGTAGCGCGTCGAGCAGTCGATCGACCTGCGCGCGGGCCACCTCGACCAGTGCCTCCTCCGACAGCGCGGCATCCGCCACGCCGGTAAAGACGCGTGCTCCGGCAACTTCCCCGGGTACGCGGCGTAGCGTGTCGCGCAGCGAGGGAGGGAGCGCGTCGAGCGAACCGTGTTGGAGGGCACGACGCAGCTGCGCCAATACACCAATGGCGTCCGTGCCGCTCGCGAGCGCGTCGAGATCATGATCGGGTGTGGTGGCATCGTGCACGTGCGTGACGCCGACGGACTGTACACTGTCTGTGCGCTCGTCGAACACGATGGCGCGCACGATCTCGCCGGGTTCGTCATCGAGCCAGAGCGTGGGCGCGTCGCGTAGCTGCTGCGCAAGCGCGTCGAGGCGTCCGTGCAACGCGGACCGCCCTGTGAAGTGCACGCGTACCGCGAGATGATGCAGACCCTCGCGCCACTCGCGCGCGACGGCGTCGCGCAACGCACGCACCACACGCGTGCGTGCCGACTCGAGGTCGGCGCAGCCCGCGAGATCAACCGTCACGGTGCAATACTGCACCGACGCCAGCGGCACGAGCCGCGTGTGAAACGTGTCGGCAACGTCGGCAAGCCACACACCGTGCACACCCGGCTCACCCGGGTCCAGCGGCTGCGGGGAACCGGGGTACAGCACGGGCGGTGCGTGAGCGCGCAGTCCGCCGGCGTGAATGTGACCCAGCACCCACGCGCACACCGGTGCGCGAGCAAGCTCGCTCGACGCGAGCGGTGCGTACACGCTCGTTGGCACGTCGAGGTCCCCATGCAGCAGCCCGATGGTGGGCACCCCGTCGTTCGCGATCCGCGGCAGCGAGGTCAACGGACTCTCGCGCACGGTGCGCGAGGGGAACGACCATCCCAGCACATGCAGCCGAGAATGATCGTGACGCGAGGTGAGCGTGACCTGCTCCCATCGCCCTCCCGCGCCAAGCACCGTGAGTGCATCCGTCGGCAGCGTGGCCACGAGTGCCGGCAGGGTCGCGTGATCGTGATTGCCGGCGACGGCCAGCGCACGAATGCCGGCGGAGCGCAGCCGTCGTAGTCCAAGCTCGAGCGGACCGAGCGCCTCGAAGTAGCGGTTGTCCTGATCGACCAGATCGCCGCTGATCAGGACGGCATCGACCTCATGCGCGATGGCGACGTCCACCGCGCGCGCCCAGACGGCGGCGCTGGACGCGTCGGGAATGCGATCGGGAATGCGAGTGGAACGGCGGCCGAGGTGCAGGTCGCCGGTGATCAGGAGGCGCATGCGGAGAAGGATGGTGTGAGAGCGGGGCGTTGCACCACCACAACTTCGCATCGTGGTCCGACAGTGCGCCGCGCCGATTGCCTCACCGCTCGCCACCGACGGACCCCCACGCCAAGTTGTGGACATGCCTGCCAACGACAAACTGCTCCGCTGGATCGATCTGATCGCCGCCCTGCTGCGCCGCCGATTCCCGGTGAGCTTCTCCGAGCTCGCCCGCGATGTGCCCGCCTACGCGCACGAGGGCGCACCCTCCGAAACGCTGCAGCGCATGTTCGAGCGCGACAAGGACGAGCTGCGCAGCGCCGGCATTGCCATTGAAACGGTGAACGGTGCCGACGGGGAGCCGTCGCAATATCGGCTCAAGCCCGAGGCATTCTACCTGCCCTATCTGGTGCTGGCGGGCGCCGACGGCCCGTCGCGCGCGTCGTCGGCCGGCGAAGGCTATCGCGCCCTGCGCACGCTGGCGTTGCCGCCGGAGGAAGCGGCGATGCTGCGGCGCGCTGCGGAACGTGTGGTCGCACTCGGCGCCCCACCGCTCACCGCCGACGCCACCCGCGCTCTGCGCAAGCTGCGCTACGACCTGCCCGATGAACTGCCCATGCCGGCCAACGGCGCCGCCGACACCAACGGGGCGCAGTTCAGTACGCTCATGGAGGCGATCGAACGCGCGAAGCATGTCACCTTCACGTATCACAGCATCGGACGCGATGCCACGGAATCACGCGTGGTGGAGCCGTATGGTCTGGTGTATCTCACGGGCCATTGGTACCTGGTGGCGCACGAACCGCGCGTGGATGGCATCCGCCTGTTCCGCACCACGCGTATGCGCGACGTGCGGGTGAACAGCAAGGCGCCCGCGACGCCCGATTTCGTGGTACCGGCCTCCTTCGATCTCAAGGCGCATGCACGATCACGACAGGCGTGGGAGCTGGGTACCGGCGACATGGAAGCGATCGACGTGCACTTCAGCGGGCGCGGTGGCGACGTGACGGCTGCACTGCGACTTGGTGAGGCGCTCGATGCGGGGGCTGCGCACAGCACGCAGCGCCGTTTCCTGGTGCGACGTCGCGACACATTCCTGCGGTGGCTGCTCACCTTCGCGGGCGACGCGCGACCCGTCGCGCCACCGGCGGTGGTGGACGCGTGGCAGGCGCTCGTGCACGACACTCTGGCGGCGCATCGCGAATCTGCCACACAGGGCGTTGCATGACCCCCCGCGCGCAGGATCAACTGGAGCGCCTGTTGCTGGCGCTCCCGCTGCTGGCGGAAGACACGGAACTGTCGCTCGCGGTGCTCGCCGAAAAGGTCGGCACGACGGTGAACACGCTGCTGTCCGACCTGCAGGCCTTGACCACTCGTCAACAGGATGTGGCTGGATTCGTGGAATCAGTGGAACTCTACCTCGGACCGTCCAGCGTGGGCGCGCGCACCACGCACTTTCGGCGTCCCATGCGACTGACGCGTGCGGAACTCGCGGCGCTCGACCTTGGGCTCGGCATGCTGTTGCACGAGCGACCGATCGAGGAGCGCGCCGCCGTCATCCTGGCGCGGCGCAAGTTGCGCGACGCGACCGTCTCCCCGCCAAGCACGGTCACGCAGGGCGTCACCACGCGTGCGCCAGAGGCGCCCGTGCCGCCCATCAATGCAGAGGCCGTACCTGATGCCCTGCTGCAGCAGTTCGGCCGCCTGATGCAGGCACAAGAGGAGCGCCGTGCGGTGCGACTCGCCTATCAGCGTGCAGACGCCGACACGGGCGAGACGCGGGTGGTACATCCGTGGGCGATCGTGCGCGTGCAACAGCACACGTATGTGGTCGCGTGGTGCACGGCGGTCACGGCGGTTCGCGTGTTTCGCCTCGATCGCATTCAACACGTGGAGCTCGACGGCGCCGTGTTCGAGGTGCCGCTCGACTTCGATCTGGACCGGGTGCTGCGCGATGGGCGCATTTTCTCTGGGGAACGCCCGGATGACGAGCTGGTGGTGCGCTATGCACCGCCGGTGGCGCGATGGGTGGCGGAGCGCGAAGGGGTGCCGCTCGACGCCGATGGCTCCGTGACCATCAGCTGGCCGCTCGCGGACGACGATTGGGCGGTGCGCCACGTGCTGCAGTACGGTGTCGACGTCACGGTGCTCGAACCCGCGCGCATTCGCCACGCCGTGGTCGAGCGACTCGAAGCGATGCAATCCGCAGCATCGCCTTGACAACGCCTCACCGACGAGTGCACACTTAGAAGATGAGCCTCCGCGCCGCCACCTACTTTTATTACTACTTTACGCCGTCCCGCATGGGATCCGGTGTCAGGTAGGCGCGTCGAACACGCTCATCCTGAATCACCGCGAGGCCCGTGCAGACTGTGCACGGGCCTTTGTTGTTTCAGCCCGGCACCCAGCACGACGCATCGCGGATCCCCCTCTCTCACGCCGGGTCCGTCATGATCATCGTCACCGCCATTGGAATCACCGAGTCCGCCATTGACCGCATCGTCGAACACGTCGAACGGTGCGGGTTGCGTGTCCACGTCAGTCGAGGCGATGCGCGCACCATCATCGGCTGCATCGGCGATCACGACAAGCTCGTGGCCGCCAACCTCACCCGCCTCGAAGGTGTGGAGCAGGTGCTCAAGGTGGGCAAGCCGTACAAGCTCGCCTCGCGCGCCTTCGCCGGTGGCCCCACCCGCGTCGCCCTCGGCGATGCGCACGGCACGTTGGTAGGCGGACGGGAGCTGGTGGTGATCGCCGGACCCTGCTCGGTGGAAGGGCGGGAGATGCTGCACGACACTGCGCACGCGGTGCAGTCGGCCGGTGCACGCGCGCTGCGGGGCGGTGCGTTCAAGCCGCGATCGAGTCCGTACGCCTTCCAGGGGCTGGGCGCCGAGGCGCTCGCACTGCTCGCCGAAGTGCGACGTGAGACCGGACTGCCCGTGGTGACGGAAGTGCTCGACCCGCGCCAGGTGGAGCTGGTGGCCGAACACGCCGATGTGTTGCAGGTGGGCGCGCGCAACATGCAGAACTTCGCCCTGCTCACCGAACTCGGCAAAGTGCATCGTCCGGTGCTGCTCAAGCGCGGGTTGTCGGCCACGGTGACGGAGCTGCTCATGGCGGCCGAGTACATTCTCGCACAGGGGAACTCGCAGGTGATGTTGTGCGAGCGCGGCATTCGCACGTACGAAACGGCGACGCGCAATACCCTCGACGTATCGGCGATTCCGGTGCTCAAGCGCGAATCGCATCTGCCCGTGCTGGTGGATCCGAGCCACGCGGCGGGGCAGGCCGGACTCGTCGCGCCCCTCGCGATGGCGGCGATCGCCGCGGGCGCCGATGGGTTGCTCGTGGAAGTGCACCCCGACCCCACCTGCGCGCAGTCCGATGGTGAACAGTCGCTCACCTTCGATGCGTTCACGCAGATGATGCAGCAGGCGCGTGTTGTCGCGGGCGCCATGGGACGCACGATCGCCGCCGCCACGCGGACCGTGGAGCCGGCGGAGGTGTCCTGGTGATGCTGTCTGAACCAACGCCATCGTGCGGTGATGCCACACGCGATGACACACCGAACGACCTGGCCACATTGCGCGCGGAGATCGTGCGCGTGGATGACGCCATGCTCGACCTGCTCGCCCGCCGCCAGGAGCTGGCGCGGCGGGTGGGCGTCGCCAAGCGCGCAGCCGGCGTGCCCATTGCCGACCCGGCGCGTGAGGCGGCGGTGATGCGTCGCATTGCCGAGCGCGCGAGGGAGGTGCAGGTGCCCACCGAACCGGCTCGCGAACTGTTCCGACGGATCATTGCCATGGCCCGCGACGCCCAACGGTGAATCACACCGGCGCAAGCGGTCACGACGGCTACGCCCAGCGCACCTCGTATCGGCACGCGTGACCGCCAGATGCGGCGCTCTCCACCTGCGCAACGCACGTGTCGCGGCGAACCAGTCGTGACAGCAGGATCTCGAACGTACCGGCGTAGAAGTCGCACACCGGCGCGTCGAGCGTGAGGCCACGACAGAGCGGACAGTCGCCGATCGAGAACTCCGGCGCACGCCCGAACTGCACGTGAAAGTGTCCACTGCCGGCGAACGTCCACGCGTGCTGCGCCATGGCACGCGACAGCAGGCGCACGCCGATCGAGGCCGGCAGCACGCGCAGCAGCCACTGCACAGGACGCGGAATGCGGTTGGCCAGCAGATATTCGGCCGTGCGCTGTCCTGCTTCGCGAAGCACCGCGCGCGTGGGCCGATGTCCGAGATGGGCGAGGCACGTACGCACGAGCGCGCGCACCTCCGATTCGTCGACCATGTGCGTGGGCATCTGGTCGAGCGTGCGGCCCGTGGCTTCGGCCAGCATGGCTTCGGCCTGCGCGCGTCCGTAGCGATCGCGGAGCACGGCAGCGGTTTGAATCACCGCGTTGGGTCCAATGCGCGCCTGCTCCGTCGCTTCGCCAGAAAACGACGGAGCGACGGACGGGTCGAGCTCAAACGGTGCGCGAGAAACGCGGGGCTTCGGAACCGAGGGGTGGTGTGCGGTAGGCATCGAGCGCCATGGCGAGGTTTCGCAGGAAGAAGCGGCCCATGGAGGTGACCGAAATGCTCTGGTCCCCAATGAGCACGAGGCCATCGGCTTCGAAGGCACGGAATGCATCGAGCGTGCGCCCTTCATCGTCCGGGAGCAGGGCCCGATCGAGATGGCTGTTGCAGAGCAGCTGGCGAATGGCGTGGCCGCGCGCGCGGTCGTCGGCGGTGAGCTTGTGGCCGCGCGTGACGGGCAGCAGTCCCGCATCGACCGCGCGCTGCCAATCACCGAGGTGCGCAAAGTTCTGAATGAAGTAGTCGCCCACTTCCCCGATCGCGCTCACCCCCACGCCGATGAGGTTGCGCGACTGCCGCGTGGTGTAGCCCATGAAGTCGCGGTGCAGGCGTCCTTCATCCGCAGCGCGGGCGAGTTCGTCATCGGGGCGCGCGAAGTGATCGAGCCCGATCCACACGTATCCCGCCTCGGTGAAGCGTTCCACCGCCAGCTGGTACAACGCGAAGCGCAGCGCGCGATCGGGGAGCGCGGCTTCATCCATGCGCCGCTGGTGTGGCCGAATCCAGGGCACATGGGCGTAGCCGAAGCACGCGATGCGATCGGGGTTGAGTGCGATCACCGCGTCGAGCGTATCGCCGAACGACTGCACCGACTGGTGCGGCAGCCCGTAGATCACGTCCACATTGAGCGACTCGAAGCCCTGACGACGTGCCAGATCCACCACATCGGTGATCAGCTCGATGGACTGCACGCGTCCGATCTCCTCCTGCACGCGCGGGTCCAGATCCTGCACGCCGAAGCTGATGCGCGTGAAGCCAAGGCCGCGCAACCAGCGCAGCTGCGTCTCGGTGACCAGACGCGGATCCGCTTCCACGGAGCACTCGATATCGTCGGCCAGCGTGAAGTACGTGGCGATGAGATCGAACGCGCGCACGAGCTGGCCATCGGAGAGAAAGTTGGGCGTGCCACCACCCCAGTGCAGCTCTCGCAGCACGGGTGCGTACCCGACCGCCTCGGTCACCATGCGCAGCTCGGCCTCGAGGCGTTCGAGATACTGATCCACCACCTCGGCCCGCGTGGTCACGGTGGCGGTGCAGCCGCAGTACAGGCACTTGGCCGCACAGAACGGCAGGTGCACATACAGCGCGAGATCCCCGTCACCGAGCGACGCGAGCGCCGTCCGATACACGGTTTCGTCCACGCCGCCGGACCAATCGGGTACCGGCGGGTAGCTGGTGTAGCGTGGACCGGGCGTGTCGTACTTGGCGAGCAGCTCCGGCGGAATGACAGGCAGTGACATGGTCGCCTCAGCAGGCGCGCACGGGTTCGTCCTGGGGCCGCGGCGACTCGACGCCCCGGATCGGGACGCTGCCGGCGTAGTCCACGTCGGCCGCGAGTTCCGGGCGTGCTTCGGAGAGTGTGCGCAGCTGCTCGCGGGTGAAGACCTTGTCCTCGTCGAAATCGAAATCCACGTTCGCGCCGGTCGCGCCGAAGTTGATGCGCCCCAGATCGTAGAAGGTCTTGTTGAACGTGGTCTTCGCGAAGGCGCGCAGGCAGCCCATGAGATAGCGCCGCTTGAACGGATCCTTCTGCCACGGATACGACATCAGCGCCTTCTTGCTGTAGAAGCGGCCGTAGTTGCGCAGCACGCCCTTGAGCACCTGCTCGCGCGTCATGTCGTCGGGCTGAATGATCGGCGTGACGAAGTTGTACTTGGCGTAGTCGCGCACTTCCACGCGATCGCCGAGCTCCTGGAACAGCTCCGCAAACGGCCACGGCGTGTACATGTTCCAGTTGGCCATGTCGGGCTGCCAGTCCTGCGAGTACTTGTACGTCTCCTCGATCGTTTCCGGCGTTTCGTTCTCGAGGCCGATGATGAACTGCGCTTCGGCGATCATGCCGTTCTGCTTGAGCAGCTGAATGGCTTTCTTGTTCTGCTCGAGCGTGGTCTCCTTGCGGAAGCGATCGAGCTTGAGCTGGGCGGCGGCTTCGGTGCCGAGCGACACGTGCACGAGCCCCGCCTTGCGATAGAGCGGCAGCTCGGCTTCGTCACGCAGGATGTCGGTGACGCGCGTGTTGATGCCCCAGTGCACCGGCAGGTTGCGCTCGATGAGCGCTTCGCAGAGTGCCACGAACTTCTTCTTGTTGATCGTGGGCTCTTCGTCGGCGAGGATGAAGAAGCCGATCTTGTGCTCCTTCACGAGCACTTCGATCTCATCCACGAACTGCTTCGGATCGCGCGTGCGATACTTGCGCCAGAACTTCCACTGCGAGCAGAAGCGGCAGGTGAACGGGCACCCGCGTGCAAAGCTCGGCACCGCCACGCGGCAGTTGAGCGGGATGTAAATGTATCGATCCCACTCCAGCAGCGACCAGTCGGGCGTGAGGGAATCGAGGTTGGCGATGGGCGGACGCGCCGGCGTGGCGACGACGCGACCATCCTCCACGAAGGCAATGCCGCGGATTTCGTGCTTGGTGTTGGCGTCGGTGCCGTCACGAATCGCTTCGAGCAGCTCGACGGCGATCTCCTCGCCTTCGCCGCGCACGATGTAGTCCGTCCACGGCGCTTCGGCGAATACCTGCTGGTACATGAAGGTGGGGTGAATCCCGCCCAGGATCGTGCGCACGGTGGGGTTCACCTCACGCGCGATTTCGAGCGTGCGCTGCGCCTGATAGATCATCGGCGTGATCGCCGTGGTCATCACCACGTCGGGATTGAGCGCGCGCAACCGCTCGCGCAGCACGTCATCGGCGATGTGATTGGTCATCGCATCGATGAAGGTGATGTCGTGGAAGCCGGCGTGCTTGAGCGCGCCTCCGATGTAGGCGACCCAGCCCGGAGGCCAGTTGCCGGCGATTTCGGCGCCGCCGGCATGGTAGTTGGGCTGGATGAAGGCAATGCGCATGGCGGGCCGTCCCGGGTGTGCGAGGGCAAGTGGCAACAGGCCAGCGTCGGCCAATGGCACATCGTATTGCCCTGCACTCGCCGTGTGATCCGGGGGCGGGATGACCGATGCGTCAGGGTTCGCCCGACCGCCGGTCATGACTGCTCAGCTGCGCTTGAGCACCACGAAGCGGGTCCAATTGTGCGGCACATCCTGAACGCCGCGCGCGAGAATCTCGAGTCCGTACCTCTCGGCGGCCATCTCGCTGCCGATCGCGCCGATGGTACGATCGCCCGTTTCGGCCACTTCGCGCGCCGCGCCCGCGGTATCGTCGTGCCCACGCACATCGAGCCAGGGATGGCGTGCGAGAAAGATGCGACATTGCGCGAGCGCCACCGGATGGCTGCGCACTTCCTTCACCGTGGCCAGCATGGCGCCAGGCACGCCAAGCAGACACAGCACGATGAGCAGGCGGTGTTCGCCCACCGTGGTCACGTCGTTGTCGACGGCTGCCAGTGCGTCGAGCGCCATGCGCACCGGGCCGGCGATCGCATTCTCCACCGGGATCATGGCGCGCTCACAGGCGCCCTCACGGAGCGCCTGCAGCACATCGGGAAAGGAGCGACACGGCACCCCGTGCACGTCGGGGCCGAAATACTGACGTACCGCAAGATCCGAATAGGCCCCCGGCTCGCCCTGATAGGCAATCCGGGTGACCGGGGTGTCGTCCGTCATGGAGGATCAGTCCTGCAGCACAGGCAGCATACGCGGCACGACGGCTCGCCCGAGCTGCCCCTGATCGCTGCCATACCACAGGCTGCGTGTGGCCGGGTCATAGACCATGTGTCGCACGGCGTTCACGGCATTCTCCCCGATGTCAGTGTGTCCGAAGAATCGCTGCGACTTGGGATCGAAGCCCACAAGTCGGTTCGGGCGCACGCCGGTTTCCACCACCCACAGCCGATCCTGTTCATCGACGGCCATGGCGTAGGGCAGTGACGCACCCTTGCCCGGCAACTCCCATTCCTTCACCGCGCCCGTGGCGGGTTCGAGGCGGCCGAGAAAGCCGCGCGAATAGTCGGTGTACCAGATGCCGCCGTCGCTGGTGCGTGCAATGCGACGCGGACGCGCGCGTTCGTTGGGGAGCACGTACTCCTTCACCGTCTTCGTGCCGGGTGCGATCATGCCGATCTTGTTCGTACCGAAGAGGTCGAACCACACGGTGTTGTCCGGCGCCACGACCACGCCGTAGGGGCGCGAACGCGGTGTGGGCATGCGAATGAGTTCCACGGCGCCGGTGGCGGCATCGAGGTGCCCCATCATGTTCGAGTTCTGCAGCGAGAACCACAGATTGCCCTTGCTGTCGAAATCGATGGTGTGCGGATCGCGCGCAGCCTCTTCGGGCATCGGGTACCGCTTGATGCTGAGTGATCGCCCGTCGATACGTCCGATCATGCCGTTCATGTTGCCGGCATACCAAGCGTTGCCCTGCTTGTCCACGACGACCGTGTGCGGGTGCGTGCCGGAGTCAATCGCGATCTGACGGAACTGTCCGTTGGCAGGACTGAAGAACGCCACATAGTTGCCGGACTGCCCCACAAACCAGACGCGATCGCCATCGGGCGCGACGTACGGATCGCGCGGTCGCCCTTTCCACGGCACGTCCCAGGCGCTGTGTTGGACGGTATCGGCCGCGCGTGCGGGTTGTGCCTCTGCAGGGGCGCTCGGCACTGCGAGCGCGACAATAAGCGCCATCACGGCGACAGCGTGTACTCGATCGAGACTGGGCATGACACCTCCTGTTTCGCGGGTATCTGCTGAATGGACAACAGGGTGCCGTCGTTTGTACGCGATTCTGTGTCGCGACACCGTACGTGCACAAGAAGGTACGACTTCGGATGACCGCATGGCGAGGCTCCCGAGGTGAAGCGGTCAAGGCCACCACGAATGGTACGTCCCGTCCACTCGGTGTGCCATCACGGCGGCGGCCACCCCTCGTCCGACATTTGCCTCCGAGGGGCCGTCGCTGTACACTGTGCCCTTCACCTCACGGGAGCGGTTCGCTGGCGAGTCTGGCGGTCTGCGAGGGAGTGGGCCGGTTACGTGCCAGCGGTGCGATACGCGCTCCCGTGGACCTGACGTTTTGGAGGCACTCCCCGTGTCCGTGTCGTACCCCCCCTCGCTGTCCATTGTGGCAGCCCCCATGACATCCATGCGTCCTGCTTCCCGCACCCCGTCGCGTGCCGAGCGCGCGTTCGTGCAGAATGCGCTTGGACCGGACGAGCGTCTGCTCGCCATGCTCCATGGCAGCGATGCGCGCGGCACCGTCACGTGGCTTGCCACGAACGTGCGCCTCGTCATGCTCTCGCATCTCACGCCCGATTCCGACATCGCCAGCGTCGGGCACTCGGCGATCACCTGCGTGGAACAGCGCACCGATCCGGTGGGCACCTGGCTGCGCGTACGCGCCACCGGACGGCAGCATTGCATCAGTAACGTGGATGCTGCCGCGGCGGCGCAGTTCTGCGCCGTGGTGCGTGAGCGCGCCGGTATTGGGACATGCGCGGCGCCGCTCGTTCGCACTGCGCCAGCGCGCGACTCCTTGCGCACGGGCTTCACCGGCTACACGTCGCAATCGCCGCGCTGATGCGGTGAGGATGGCGCACGCCGCGCCAGGTCAGCGCGCGCGGCGTGTGTCATTGAAACGTCCGCTGCGCCTGATCACTGCGCGCGCGTCGAGCGGAACGACCTCCGCGATCAATCGCCGGGATACACCGCCCACAAACTCGGGCGCCCGATGTTGCAGTGCACCACGCGGCCGAGCAGGCTGCCTGCTGCCAAGGCACTGAAGAGCGCTAACCGCGTGAGCTGATGCGCGCCACCGAGTGTGCGCTGCGGTGTGCGCTGCAGCGCTCGCTCGCGATTGCCGCGTGACGGCACCGGATGAAAGATGAACTCCACACCCGGTGACCGTTCCGCTTCGTCATCCTGCCAGGCATCGAGCTGACGGACTGCACGCGCCACCGTGTCGCGTCCGAGCCGCGCGGCGGCAATGCTGTCGGCGTTGTACACGATCGGGCGCGACAACGAGGGGAGCAGCAGCACGCCGATGAACATCCAGAGCGTGCTCACCGCAGGCAGCGCGAGCCAGTACGCCGCGTCCGCCGGCGACCACGGCAGCAGTGGCAGCAGCAGCGCGAGTCCGAATGCCGGCCACATCGCCGCGCGGAACACGCCACGTCGTCGTGCGCCGCTGGCAAACTGTGCCTGACGACGTGTGAACTGCACCGTGAGCAGTTCGCGATGCGCTTCGCTCGTCCACGCGCGCGGGATCCAGAGTTCGACAGGACGAATCCCGACCCATCCGCCAACGAAGGCTTCGTCAGGGGCATCGATCACACGCACCACGTCGGGGCGAATGCCCTGCGAACGTGCGAGCTCATGCAACGATGGATCGAGCGGCGCACTCGGCAGTGGCGCGATCAGTCGCGCGATCGGGCCCTGCAGCGCGAGCAGCAGCACGGAGCCTGCGAAGGCGCCACCCACCACACCGAGCGTCCCGAGCAGTGCGCCGCCACTCGCGGCGATGCCGACGAACACGAGCAGCAGTACGCCCTGTACGCACACGCCACGCACCCACGCGCCAAGCCACGCACCAGCGGTTGGCCGCTGCCGCACCACGACAGCGCCGCCGCGGTACTCGAGTGCGAACGTGAGCAGCGCGTGCAGCACGAACACGGCGACTACCGCGGTCACGGCTTGCACCACGGTGAGCACGGGAGTCGGCACGGCGCCGGTGAGTGATGACAGCGGCGGCGGTGCGACCACACCGGTGATCAGCAGCGCCAGCCACGCCACGGAGCTCATCACGGAGAGTCCCACCCCGCTGATGCCGAGCCGGAGCCGGCGGCGCGCAAAGGTTGGAGCAGCAGACAACGCCTCGGTGGCGCGCACCTCGGGGTGCGCGTCGGCGAGACGTGAGGAATCGGCGACAATCGGGGTGGACATGCCCATCGGAGCAGAAGGAATCAGAGCCGCGCGTGGCGCGATGTGCTGACTGCTCAGTGTGGGATGCCGGGCGTTCGTTCCCGTGTCATGTGGGTGCTGCGCGTCGATCGCACGCAGTACCCGAACAGTGCGCCGTCAGTCGCGCGGTGCCGCGGGCTGAAGCCGCCAGCGCACGAGATACGGCACGTCGTCCTCGTCGGTGACCGTGCCCCAGACGTCGTCGCCGCGCACGGCGTGCACGGTGGCGCCTCGCGGGAGCGTGAAGCGGCCGCGCAGCGCACCGTCGGGCGCGAAAAGTTCGAACGCGGTGGGCGAGCGGAAGCGCACGAGCGGACGGGGCGGCTGTCCTTCCACGGGACGGGGCGGATCGGGTTCGTACGGCTCCGACGGGGTGCCGACGCGCACGAGATACTGTCCGTCGAGCGTCACGAGTACGTCCTGCACGGCGGGCTTGGTCGACGCGATCTCGGGACCATCCCACGTCCACGCCGGGTCCGTCATGCGCATGCCCCAGATCACCTGTTCGCGCAGTTGACTGCGTTCCTCATCGCTGACCGGCAGCGCGCGCGTGTCGCGCTCGATGCGCAGCGGCTTTCCCTCGTGCCGACCGTGCACCACGTACGGCGTCCCGGGACTCCACGCCACCGTGCCGTCGTGGAGCAGCGCCGACACCGAGCGTGGCTGGTAGGGGACGGGCCGACTGCTCGCGCTGCCGTTGTTCCGGGCGATCAGCATCACCGTCGCATCGTTGAAGTCGGGTTCCAGCACCGTATCACGCGCAACGCCCGCCGCGTCGTACACGAACCACGCCGTGCGCCCGATCGCCTCGCGCCGAAGCATGGTGTCGCGCACGTACGCGCGCACGGCCACACGATTGTCCGTGAGCGAGCTCAGCGACTGGTTCGACGTCCCGTAGCCGCTCACGGGCGCGGCCCACTGCGTAATGAACGAGTCGCTCGGCGCATATACGTTCAACCGTGAGCCCGCCCCATCCCACAGCACGGCGTGACCATCGGTGCGCACCGTGATCCCATTCACGCGATCGTATTCGCCGGGACCACTTCCTTTGCGGCCGATCGCGCGCGTCAGTGTGCCATCGGGCGCGTAGCGGCGCAGCACGGGGCCACCCTGATCGAACACCAGCACGTGACCATCGGCGGTGATCGCCACACTGTGCACCTGCGAGAAGCTGGTCGCCGCGTCACCATCTGCGCTGCCGGCGCGCCACTGCTCCACCAGCTGCAGCTCGGCGTCCGGCAGGATCTCGCCACGGGTGCGCACCACGAGGGTATCCCCCGCGGTGAAGCGTTCGGGCGCATTCGACGCGGCCTCGTCGGCGCTGTCGTTGCAGGCGACGACGAGGAGGAGCAGAGCGGCGCGTGTCGTCGAGGAGCGGAGGGACCGTGATGGCATGACGCGAGGTTCGGGCGAGGAAGGGCGGCGTACACCGTTGGACACCGTTTCCTACGCTAGCGTTGCTCGCGACGTTTCGCCTCGCGCATCGCCTCGCGCCTCGCCTCACGCATCGCCTCACGCATCGCCTCGCGCCTCGCCTCACGCATCGCCTCACGCATCGCCTCGCGCCTCGCCGATGCTCAGGGAGCCGCGACCGTGACCGTGCGCGCCAGCTCCTGCGGACGACGTCGAAACCAGCTGGCCACCAGATAGAACTCGTCCACGTCGTGCACGG
The DNA here is from genome assembly GCA_011390935.1 of Gemmatimonas sp. Taxonomy (GTDB): domain Bacteria; phylum Gemmatimonadota; class Gemmatimonadetes; order Gemmatimonadales; family Gemmatimonadaceae; genus JAABRT01. Next base: position 13,945 of record JAABRL010000015.1, on the reverse strand, counting down.
GCACATCGTCACCACGCGGATCGGGGCCGTGAAACACACGCGCGGCCAGTGCGTCGAGCGCGGCCTGCTCCTCGGCGTTGCGTGGCCACGGCACATCGGCGCGCACCGTACCTCGACGCACGAGATAGGTGCGGCCGCCTGCCGTCGCTTCGGTGTCGATCGATGCGACGGCGGGCACATCGTAACGAAATGTGAGCCGATCCATGCTCGCCTGAAAACGCGTCACACGACTCCACAGCCATTCGAGACGCGCGGCCTTGTCGCGCCACGCGCCGGCCCGCTCGAACTCGAGCGCGTCGGAGGCATCGCGCATGCGTTGGCGCGCCTGCTGGAGCGGCGTGTCGTCGCGTGCGTCGAGAAAGGCGCGCGCGCCACGCACGACCTCGAGATAGGGCGCCTGCGTACCGCCACCGATGCACGGAGCCGGACAGCTGCCGATCTCGGCGCGCAGACACCCCGGCGTGCGATGCCGTCGCGCACCACGCGGTGCTGGCATGTCGCCAAACCAGAGTGCTCGGCCGCCGGTGGCGTCGTCGAGAGTGCAGTCGCGAACGCCGGTGACATCGGCGAGGGCGTGCACCGCGTCGGCCACACGTGAGACGAGTCGAAACGGCCCCCACAGGCCATCGGCGTGGGCATCATCGGTGCGGCGCACGAGGCGCAGCCCCGGCACCGGGCCGCGGGTGAGCGCCACGTACGCGCGCGGCCATTCGTCGTTCATCATGGCGCGATTGAACGGCGGTCGCAGCTGCTTGATCTGCCGCAGCTCGGCGAGCAGCGCGCCGAACTCGTCGTTGGCGTACTGCCACTCGATCGCGAACGCGTGTCGGAGAACTTTTCCGGACTTCTGTCGGCGCCCCTTCACACGAAAGTATGACAGCAACCGCGTGCGCAGTGCGCGCGACTTGCCCACGTACAGCACGCGGCCGCCCTCGGCGAGCATGCGGTAGGTGCCAGGGCGGTTCTCGCAGCCGGCGCGCACGTGTGCGAGCAGCGCCTTGCGCTGCGCGGGGCTGTGGCGGCCGGGGCGGAGGGGAGCGGTCACGACGAATGAATGCGGGGGCGTACAGGGAACGGCAACGGCAACCGAGAGGAGGAAGACGGGAAGAAGAGATCAAGGGGTGACAAGGCGTCGCGGCACTTGGGCGGGCGATCGTCGAAGTTGGCGTGGGGGGGGGCGGTAGATTTCAACATGTCCGATACTCGTCCCGAGGCCGATGCGGTGCGTCGTGCCATCATCTTGCGTCGTCCCCCCATGGATCGACTGCACGACGCGTTGCACATGAGTGAAGAGCTGCGTGCCGTGGCGCTGGCGGCGCTTCGCGCGCGTCACCCCGACGAGCCCTTGCTGGCGCTCGTGGGGCGGATGGCGGGCGAGCCGATGGTACCGGGTATGCGACGCGGGCCGATCCCGGGGCGATGACGCTCGCGCCGTTTCTTCAACAGATCGCGAGGGCGCTGGCGGAGGCCGGCGTGCCGGCGATGCTCACCGGATCGGTCGCGTCGGCCTTTCGTGGCGCCATGCGTGCCACGATGGATGTCGATCTCGTCATCGACCCGACGGCAGCCGCGCTCGAACAGTTCGTGGACCATGTCGAGGCACTCGGACTGTACGTCTCTCGTGAGGCGGCGCGCGACGCGTTGGCGGAGCGCACGATGTTCAACGTGATCGATCCCGAAAGTGGCTGGAAGGCGGATCTGATCGTGCGCAAGACGCGGCCGTTTTCGGACGAAGAGTTCGCGCGTCGAGAGCCTGTGACCTATCTCGGTGTGAACGTGTCCATCGCGCGCCCCGAAGACCTGATTCTGGCGAAACTGGAGTGGGCGTCGCTGGGTGCGTCCGCGCGCCATTTTGAAGACGCGCGTGAGCTCGCTCGGCTTGCCGGCCGTGCGTTGGATCAGGCGTACATCACCCGGTGGGCCGTGACGCTCGGGCTCAGCGATGCGTGGGTGGCGCTGCAACGCGAACTTGACATTGCGTAGTTGGCGGCGCTTCACGCATCAGAACGCCTGATTGAAGCCGATGTACAGCCCCGACGCGGCGTCGCGTCCACGGCCGTAGTCCACACGCACGCTCGTGCCCTGTCGCTGATCGAGCAGCACGCGCGCGCCCACACCATAGGTTGGCAGCAGCTGCCGGTCGCTGAATAACGCGCCCACACTCGGTGAGGCCACGCCGACCCCGGCAAACGCCACACCGCCGATCCGTTTCGCAATTGGCGTGCGATACTCCAGTTGGCCCGCCGCGAGCCACCGATCGCGATAACGACCGCGCGTATAGCCGCGCAGCATGTCGCCCCCGCCCACCAGTGCGAGCTGGTCGAACGGTGGCTCGCCTGGCACGCCCACGAGCAGGAGCTGCGTGGCCAACACGTGTCCGGCGGCGATTGCACGATACGCCCGCGCATCCATGCGCACGCGCGCGTAGTTGAAGTCCGACAGCAGCCCCGACGTGCTGCGTGCATACGTGAGCGTGATCCACTGTCCGCGCGTGGGCATGAAGAGGTGGTCACGGGTGTCGGCAGTAAGGCCGATTGCAAGCTCGGAGATCCGACCACCGCGACTGCCCGTGATCGCACCGTCACGCAACACGCCGATGGTGTCCGCCACGATGGACTGATCGATGTGACGCACGGTGCCGAGGGCGTACCATGCGCCGCGGACGCGCTGCTGCACGGTGACCGACGCGTCGAGACCGGTGGGTGTGAAGATCTCTTCTGCCGACGACGCCGCCGTGTCTCCCACGCCGAAATACGGCAACGGGAACTTCTGCCAGGCCACACTGCCGGCCACTCGCCGCGCATTGCCCGCCGACCAGCGCTCGCCCTCGAGCACGATGCGCGTCTGCGCCTTCACGCTGCGCAGCACCGACCCCTGCACCCATGCGGGACGCGCGGCGGTGCGAGCGGGCTGGGTCCAGACGGCCAGCACCGAGGCACCGAACTGCAGCCCGGATTCGGGAGACGAGCCGAGTGCTGGCAGCGGCTGAATGCGGCGCCGACCGACGGAGTCGGCGGCTGGCGATGCGTCCTGTGCGTGCGCGAAGCGTCCTGGCAGGCACAGGCCCGCGCAGGTGAGCAGGGCAACGGCCAACTGGCGACGAGCGGGGCGTGTGAGCATGGGGGGCAACTCCGGCGAGTGGGCGTGGTCGAGGATCACGCTCCATGATCGCGCCGTCGCCACGGAACGCCCATACGTCGCTCGACGTAGAAGCGGCGCAGGCCGCTCCAGCAGGCCCACGCGTCGTGATAGTTTGCGTAGATGTCCCACGTTCTCGCGCCCGATCCCCGACTCCTCGCCGCATGATCAACTCGATGACCCCGATCGCCGTGCTCGGCGCCGGCACGGTGGGCCAGGCGCTCGCGATGCGTCTGCATGAGGCCGGCTATCACGTGTGGTTCGGCGTGCGCACCGCGCCCGGACTCAAGGACGACGGCGCACCCAAGCGGCTCATGGCGGAGCCCGAGCCAGAGCCCCAGGAGCTGCCGGTGCCCGAGGTGCCACGGCTGGCCATCGCCGACGCGGTGCGTCACGCGGGCGTGGTGTTCGTGGCGCTGCCGGCCGACGCGGCGGTGGAGGTGCTCTCCGCCGCGCCACTGCCGGCGGGGGTGATCGTCGTGGATTGCACGAATCCGCTGCGGTGGGAGAATGGGCCCGTGCACACGCCGCCTGCCGAGGGTTCGGTGACGGCCGCGCTGGCCGCGGCGCTCCCCTCGGCGCGCGTGGTGAAGGCGTTCAACCACTTCGGGGCCGAGATTCAGCAGGATCCGGCCATGGCCTCCGGGCCGGCCGATGTGCTGCTCGCGGGTGACGATGCGGGCGCGAAGTCCGACCTGATGGGGCTCGTCGAGACCATGGGCTTTCGCGGCCGCGACGCCGGGCCACTGCGCAATGCGGCGCTGCTCGAGTCGATGGCGGTGCTCTGGATTCATCTCGCCACGCAGGGTGGCCTCGGGCGCGAGTGGTCGTTCGCGGTGTCGGGGCGGTAGCGAGCCGTTACGCCGCCGCCGCGGCGTCTGACGGAAGCATGGCCTGCACCTGTGCGGCGAGACGATCGAGAGTCCACGGCTTGGCGAGCAGCGCGGTCTGCCCGTCTGCCGCGAGCACGTCGTCGAGGTTGTCCGTGGCGTAGCCGGTCACGAGCAGGAACGGGATCGAGGAACCCATGGATCGTACCGCCTGCAGCAACTCCACCCCGGTGCCCCCTGGCATCATCACGTCGGTGACGACGAGGTCCACGGGCGTGCCGGAGGCGAGGTGCAGCAGCGCGGTCGCCATGTCGGGCGTACTGGTCACCGCGTAGCCGAGTCGCTGTAACGCGCGCTCCGTGGCCAGCCGCACCGCACGCTCATCTTCCACGAGCAGCAGATGTGCCGGGCGTGCGCGGCGGCTCTGCTCCGGATCGTGGCACGCAGCGACTGGCGCAGGCGTGTGCGCGTCGGGCAGCATCGGAAACCACAACTCGGCTCGCGTGCCGGCGCCTGGGGTGCTGTGCAGCACCAGCTGCCCGCTGTGCCGTTGCATGATGCCGAACACCATGGCCAGGCCGAGCCCGGTGCCCGCGTCGGGGGCCTTCGTCGTGAAGAACGGTTCCGTGGCGCGTGCGCGGACTGTCTCCGACATGCCCTCGCCATCGTCCTCGAGCGCGAGGATCACGGTACGCGCGTCCTGGTGCACGATCTCGCGCACCTCGAGGCGAAGCACGCCCGCATCGGCGATCGCGTCGCGCGCATTGATGGCCAGATTGAGCAGCACCTGCTGCACCGCGTCGGCATCGAGCGCGAGCCGCACGTCCGGAACCTCCGCTGGTGCGTCAACGCGTATGCGCGCTGGCAGCACGCGCCGCATCAGCTCCACACTCTCGTGCAACAGCGGCGCAAGCGACTGCGGCGTGAGGGTGAGCAGGTCGTGTCGGTTGATCGCGAGCAGTCGTCGCGTCAGCCGTGCGCCGCGGACGGCGGCATCGTCGATCGCGGCCAGTTCCGCGGAGTGGTCGGGCCCGCCCAACGAGGCCACACTCGCGCGCACCACGGTGAGCAGATTGTTGAAGTCATGCGCGAGTCCGCCCGCGAGCTGACCCACGAGGTTGAGCTTCTGCGTGCGCAACAGCTGCGATGCTGCCGCTTCACGTGCCGTCACGTCTTCTGCCAGCAAAATGCGGTCGGGGCTCTCGACGGCACCGTCGTCTGCGCGCGACAAGGTGGGTACCAGCGAGACCTGCACCGTGCGCTCGCTTCCGTTCTGGTCCAACCACAGCCATCGCACCGCGTCCAGCGGCTCCGCCAGTTCGAGCGCACGCGCAAAAGCGGCGTGATCGTCAGGGCGCACGAACACGTCGGTCCATGCGGGGAGCGGTTGCGCTTCCGTCGTGCCCAAAAGCGCATGCAGGCGGGGGTTGGCCGAGCGCACCGCGCCGTGCGGCGAAAGACGGGCCATGCCGATCGGAGCGAACTCGACGACGGCGCGCAGCTGCGCTTCCTGCTGCGCGACACGAGCAAGGGCCACCTCCAGCTCAAACGCCAGTTCGAGTACGACATGACTCGCGATCGGCGCGACCACGAGTGGGACGAGAATCGCGGGCAGCAACCAAAGCGCCCATTCGTCCCTCGGCGCGCGCACCACGGCCATCAAACCGGCCACCAGCGCCACCGATGCGATCACCGAGAACCCGGTGATCACCACGCGCGCGCGTGTTTTGCCTGATTGCATCAACAGGGTTCGCCAGCGGGAACGCGACGGGATCACGGGGGCTCGGGTCAGGTCAACAGCAACGCGGGATTGCGCGGTATATTCCGGCTTGGTGCACACCACGTCAATGCACGACGTACCGGTCCCCGTCCTCATCACTCCGGTTCATCATGGCTACCGAACACACCCCCAGTCGCAACGAAGAAGAGTATTTCGCGCGTCTTGACGCCGATCTGCGCAAGGAGCTGCGGCAGAAGGCCGACGCCGAGCGAGCCGCGCGCGTCGAGGCCGAGCGCAACCAGTGTCCGCGCGACGGCACGCGCATGGTGCAGCGCGAGGCACGCAGCGTCGTGATCGACGAATGCCCGATCTGCGGGGGGATTTGGCTCGACAAGGGCGAACTCGAGATTCTCGCGGCCGGCAATACGGAGCAGACCGGGTTTGTCGGGAATCTGCTGAACATTTTCAAGTAGTCGATTCGGGAGGGAGTTCGGGGCTCGATGGGCCGGGCGAGGGTGACCGCAACGAACTCCTGAGGGGTGAGAGTATCGCCGAGGAGATCCCAACCGGGGCCCGCATCGGTCGTGATCCCGCCGACCGCTCATCTCACCCCTCACGATTTGGGTGCCGCCCCCTTCGCCCGGCCCAACGAGCCGGGACATTTCCGCGCCGCTGCCCTGCGCGAGCCTCCCGCCCCCTTTGTTGTCTCAGCGAACAGACCCGACTGTGACATACATCGTCTCGGCGAGCGATTGTTTGACGGCCCCGGTTGACACGGGCGGCATTTACCCCGATGCTTTGTCCACCTACCGTACAAAGTCTGGCGCCGCTCCCTTCGCGTGACTCTCATGTCCGCGGCTCGTGCCCCGCTCGGACGCCCCCCCCTGTCGTCGATCGACATTGCCTCTGGAGGCCCCGCATGCGTTCCATTTCGCCGTTCCGCCGAACGGCCCTCGCTCTCGCCATTGGCGCCGGTCTGGTGCTCTCGGCGTGTGACTCGACTACCGAAGTCGAACCGCCTACGCTCACCGGCATCACGGTGTCGCCGACCACGGCCACGCTCGCGATTGGTGCGACGCAGCCACTCACCGTCTCGGGCCAGTTCAGCGACGGCACGAGCTCGGCCATCACCACGGGCGTGACCTTCAGCTCGTCACAGGCCAGCGTGGCCAGCGTGAGTGGCACCGGGCTGGTGACCGCCGTCGCCGGCGGGTCGGCCACCATCACGGCGACTTCGGGTGGCCGTACCGCCACGTCCACGATCACGGTCACCCCGGCTGCGCCGACGCTGTCCTCCATTGCGCTCACACCGGCCACGGTCTCGCTGCAGGTGGGCGCGACGCAGGCGCTCACGGTCACCGGCACGTTCAGTGATGCGACCACGTCCACGCTCACGAGCGGTGTGACGTTCGCCTCCTCGGCGAGTGGCGTGGCCACGGTCAGCACGGCCGGTCTCATCACCGCCGTCTCGGCGGGCACCACCACGATCACCGCCACGCACACTGCCAGCACGCGCACCGCCACGCGCGAGGTGACCGTGACGGCCGCACCGGCGCCCGCGACCGGCGCCGAGGTGTTTCTCGGCGCCTATTCGAGCGGCGTAGCCTTCGAAGGGTTCGACGGGGCGGCCAACGATGTCAGCATCGATGCCACCACGCCGTACAATGGCCGCAGTTCGATCAAGGCCGTGATCACGGCTACGGGCGGTTACTCCGGCGGTGCCTTCGTGGCCGCCACGCCGCGCAACCTCTCGGCGTACAACGCGCTCACGTTCTGGGCCCGGTCCAATGTGCCGCGCGCCACGCTCAACGTCGGTGTCGGCAATGCCGTCACCACGGCCGGCTTGAACGCGGAGTCCCTCGACATCTCCCTCACCACCACGTTCCAGAAGTTCATCATTCCGCTGCCGGATCCGGCGAAGATGGTGGATGTGCGCGGCCTGTTCCACTTCGCCGACGGCCCCACGAACTACACGGTGTGGTTCGCGGACGTGCAGTATGAACTGCTGCCCGTGTCGGAGGTGGCCGCGCCCACGCAGGCGCAGGTGAACTGGCCCACGATCACCACGGGCATCGGATCGTCGGTGCAGATGGCCTCGGCGCCGAACGTGGTGCGCTTCACCACGCCGGTGTTGCCCAATGGCGGCGCGCTCACCGATGTGGGCTGGCGCTGGTTCACGCTCACCTCGAGCAACCCGGCCGTGGCCACGGTAGACGCGGATGGTCGTGTGACGGGCGTGAGCGCTGGTTCGGCAACCATCACGGCCACGCTGGGTGGCCTGACGGTCGCCGGCAGTGCGGCTGTGACCGTGACCGCACCATTGGCGGTACCCACCACGATCGCACCGGCACCAACACGTGCGGCGGGTGATGTGATCTCGCTCTTCACCACCGCCTACACCAACCGACCGGTGGAAACGTGGCGCACCAGCTGGAGTGCCGGCAACAGTGAACTGACGGATCCGTTCACCGTGGCCGGTCGCGACATCAAGCGCTACTCGCTCTTCAACTTCGTGGGCGTCGAGTTCGGCATCAACACGCCGGCGAACGCGATCAATGCGTCGGAGATGACGCACGTGCACTTCGATCTGTGGTCGCCAAATCCGGCCGCGAGCCTCCAGATCGAGCTCGTGCACACCCCGGGGCCGAGTGCCGTGATTGGCAGATACCAGGCCGGTGCGTTGGCCGCCGGGCAGTGGGTGTCGCTCGACATTCCGCTCGCCAGCTTCACGGGACTCACGTCACGCTCGCAGCTGCAGCAGCTGCTGTTCGTGGCCGGCGCACCGATGGTGCTGTACGTGGACAACATCTACTTCTACAAGTAACCGCTGTCCGTGTGATGCAGGTCACGCGCCCCATCGTCGCCTCGTGCGGCGGTGGGGCGCGTCGCTTGTGAGCGTCCCCGTTGCGAGTAACTTCCGAATGCAGTGCGCAGGCGAGGCCACGTGCCTCGCCCATGGCCGTCGAACAGCCCCGAAGCCCGGAGGATTGTTGCCATGACGCTCGACGATCGACTTCGTCCCCCCGCCCGAGAACGCCTCGCCAGCCCCGTGCAGCACGTGCACCTCGGCGAAACCGCGAGCATGCTGCGTGCCGAACCGCACGCGCCCGTGTCCGGACACCGTCAGGTCGCCTTGGTGCGACATGGCCCGCTCTCGCTCATTCTGTTTGCCTTCGAGGCGGATGGGTACATCAAGGAGCACCGCACCGAGGGTGAGGTCACCATTCAGGTGCTGCGCGGACGCATCGCCGTGACGGTAGACGGCGACGAGTTCGTGCTCGGCGGCGGCGAACTGCTCTCTCTCGCTCCAGGGCAGCCGCACGCCGTGCGCGCGCACGAGGAGAGCGATATGCTGCTCTCCATCTGTCGCGATCCTGGGGAGTTGTAGCGCGACGCATTCGCGCGCGCCTGCGTCTGGTCCGCATTGGTGGCGCGCATCACGGCGCGAGGTGCCCGGGCGGCACGAGATTCTCCGGAGCAACCTCTCACCTGGAGACGTCTCATGTTCGCTGTGGTATCAGGGGCTCGCCCCGCCGTGCGTGCGCTCACCGTGCTGTCGGCCGCGATGCTTGCGGCCTGTGGCGATTCGTCGTCCACCGGGCTCAATAGCGGACCCGGTGCTCGCCTTTCGTTCTCCGCGACCACTGGCGTCACCGGTGCGCCCGTGGAGGGTTCCAACGGTCAGACCGATGGTACCGCGCGCGCTCAGACGTCGGCCAACGGGCTGCGTGTCACGAGCGAGAACGATGAACTGCTGATCTCGCGCGTGCAGTTGGTGGTGCGCGAGCTCGAACTCGAACGCGCGGGTGATGATGACGATGATGACTGCGACGATCGTCCATCCCGTGGTAGGGATTGCGACGACGACGTGGAGATCGGTCCGTTCCTTATCGACCTGCCGCTCAACGATGGCGTGACGCCGGCACTCGCGCTCGATGTACCACCAGGCACGTACGACGAACTGGAGCTCGTGCTGCATACGCCCGACGATGACGACGCGGAAGATCGCGCCTTCCTCGCGGCGCATCCGGGCTTCCGTCGCATCAGTGCGATCGTGGAAGGCACCTTCAACGGCCAGCCGTTCACCTATGTGACACGGGCGCGCGCCAAGTACGAGCTGGAGTTCGAGCCGCCCATCACGATCGGGCCCGACGGTGATCGCATCACGGTGGACGTGAACGTGGGCGCGTGGTTCGCGCGGCGCGGGGGCGGGCTCATCTCGCCGCTCGAGGCCAGCATGCCGGGTGCAGCACGCGCGCGCGTCGAACAGAACATCAGGCACACCTTCCGCGTGTTCCGCGATCGCAATCGAGACGGACGACGCGACGATCGCTGAGTGGCGAGTCGCTCGGCGCGTGCGCCGAGTGTTGTGGTGCTGATACGAATCGCGCGCTGCCCCGAGACGGGTAGCGCGCGATTCGTCGTTTACGGCTGGCGCGACATGGGCATGGCGCCGCTCCCACGTACGACGTTCAGCGCTGGCGCAGCGTGCGCATGGCACCTTCCCAGCGCACGAGCTCATCGAGCATGGCGCGCGCCGCCTTGTCTTGCACTTCACCGGGTTCGAAGCGCCCCGTGTCCGCGTTCACGAGTTTGCCGGCAAACGGAATCGACACCGCGCCGGGCAAGGGCATCATGCTGTTGGCGGTGCAGATGATGCGCAGCTGGTTCGCCGACCGCAGCCCGGCCGACACGCCGCCGTAGCTGAGCAGCCCCACCGGCTTGTACATCCACTCCTTCGCCAGGCACTGAATGGCGTTGAGCAGCGCGGCCGGTGGCGAGAAGTCGTACTCCGGCGTGACGAGCACGTAGGCATCACCGCGCGCGATCGTGGCGCTCCAGCGCTTGGTGTGTTCGTGCTGGTACTTCTGCTGCATGGGGTGGTGCGGCTCATCGAGCAGCGGCAGCGCGATCTCGCGCAGGTCCACAGATTCAACCGTGAAGCCGCCGTGCGCTTCGGCGATGGGCGTGAACCAGTCGCCCACGGCGCCACCGATGCGCGTGGGGCGAGTGCTGGCAATGATCACTTGCAGGAGGGGATTGGCCATGGGTATGCAACCCCGTTCGGCGAGCGTCCGTTCCGCCGCGCACCTCGGTGCGAAGCGCGCGGCCGTGTGTCTGACGCTCACGGTGAGCGCCGCGTGCAGCGATGCACCGCCTCCGGAGTCGGTCGATGCTCTCTCGTACGAGGCACTGCCGGACGGCGATCGCGCCACGATCACCGAACCGTTCTCGGCGGTGCACGATCTGATCGAACTCGATGACAGTCTGGCCGTCGTGAACGATCCGCGCGAAGGTACCGTGTGGCGCGTGAACTTCGCGCGGGGTGTGCGGCAGCCGTTCGGCCGGAGCGGTGATGGACCTGGTGAGTATCGATCCCCCGCCGCCGTACTGCGACTTGGTGGTGATACGATCGTCATCGCGAGTGCTGGCCCAATGCCTCGGCTCGCCATGTTGTCCACCACGGGCACACCGCTTGGTACACGGCAGGTCGAACTGAGCCGCACTGACGCACGCACGAACAGCAGTGCGGCAGCACCGTTTGACGAATGGCCGCCGCAACCCAGTGCCTCCGACGGGCGTGGCCATCTCTACGGGGTGCGACCGCGTCTGCCCGCCGGCTTCGAACCGCTGTCGCTCGACGATGACGTTCGCACCTTGGTGCGCTTCGATGTGATGCTTGCGCGCGTGGATACCATCGCCACAGTGCGGCCCACCGACGTGCGCCGTGCACGACCGACAGCCACCGGCGTGGAGATGGAGTTGCCGCTTGGTGACTTCGAAGTGAGCGATGCGTGGACGGTGCTGCACGACGGCACCGTGATCGTGGTGGACGAAGGCACGTATGCGTTGACCGCACATGCCCCGGATGGGAGCACGCGCGCGATACCGCCGGTTGCCTACACGCCGCGCGCGGCGTCGACGGCAGCGTGGCAGCAGTACGTCGATTCGACGCGCTCGGCGCTGCTGGCCATGGTGAGTGGTGCGCCAAGCATGGTGGAGGGGGCGTGGACGGTTCGGGTGCCGGACGCGCCTGCAGTATTCCCGCCCGTGCTCGCAAGCGCGACTCGGCGCGTGCGCACCGATGGTGCGCAGCTGTGGGTGCCGGTGCCCGGTGCAAGTGAAGACGGTCGCGAATACTGGGGCGTGCTGCACGCCGATGGCTCGGTGCAGGGGCGGATCGCGCTGCCCGCGGGTCGGCGGTTGGTGGCCGTGTCGTCGCGCTACGTGTACAGCACGGAGACCGCGTCAGACGAGCTGCGCGTGCTGGTGCGCACGCCACGACCTGCGTCACTCATGTCGTCACCGCAGTAGCATCGTCGGCCCATGTCCTTGGCTCCGCGCTGCGAGCAGTGCAGCAATACGTTCTCGCCACTCGATGGCGGCATCTGTCCGCGCTGTCAGCGATTGCTGTGCGGGTCGTGTCTGCGCGGCCGGTGGGCGTCGTTCTTTCCGCGGCTCGGTGGTGGGGAGACGTGCACGCGGTGTCGTGAGGCGGGGAGCTCGCCTCAGCGGCCCTCGTAGAGCACGATTTCGACGTCGGACCGCCGGTCGGCATGCGCGCGAAGTGCCTGGTCGATCGCACTGCCGAACAGCAGCAGCTTCGCGTCTTTCGCACGGGGACCCAGATGCGCGCGTGCACGTTCGAGGCGATGCACATGCGCCATGGTGAGGGTTTCGCCCACCTTCGCCTCGCCGAGCGCACGAACGGTCCGCTGATCCGGCACCGCGCCTTCGTCATCGGCAGACACCACCAGATCGATTTCCTGATCGCCCGTGTCGGCGGATGCGATGACCGTGGACCCGACGTGGTCGGGTGTGCCGCCGAGGGTGTCCGGCGAGGCAAAGTGGGTGACCCAGTCGCGGGCCATCGCTTCGAAACAGGGTCCCGCCACGAGCGAGCGGAAGGTGGCGATCAACGACTGCCAGATCGCGCGCGTGTCAGCGGAGACGCTGGCGAGTCGCGCCTGGTGCCGACGGATCACGGCGTAGTGGAAACGCAGCAGCGAGTCGACCGGATGATACACCGGGCGGTTGTCGCGAATCGGGTCCTCGACACGTGCGATCAGCAGTGTGGCGAGGAGCGTGTCCATGACGGGCGTGAGGGAGGATCCGCTCATGTTCACGTAGGAGCAGATGCCTGTCCACGTATGGTGGCCCCTCGCAACGGCGGAGAGCGTGGCGTGGTACAGATTGGCCTTTCGGGTGCGCGACATGGTGGGATCTTCACCGAGCAGCAGATCGATCTCGCCGAACAGCGGCGCCGAGGGTGACAGCACGCGTTGACTGATCCATCGGTCGAAATCGGTGGCGGTGGCTGGCAGATCGTTACTGCACATTTCACGCGCGTAGGCGGCGACCCCGCCAATGACCGCGAACAGGTTCACCGCGGTGGGGAGATCCGGCGCGGCGTGCAGCTCGCGACTGACGCGGAAGTCGAACGGTGCGACGGGGAGGGTCAGCCCCGCTCGGCCGCGGAGCGGGGCCGTTCCGTTGAGCAGGTTGCTCATCACACTGATGGCCGACCCGCACAGGATCAGGCGGGTCTGCGTGGTAGTTCGTGACGGGTGCCCCGGCCCGAAGTGTCTCTGCAGGATGGCGTCGAGCTCCGGCGAGTGCTCCAAGAGGTAGGGGAACTCGTCGAGCACGACGAGGCGCGTACCGTCCTGCCCGAGCGCCATGAGCAGCTCCACGGCATGCTCCCAATTGCGAAGCGCCAACGGAGCCCCCGCGCCAGCGCGCGCGCCGAGGGCTTCCCCCAGATCACGCAGCGCCTCACCGCTGGAGCCGCGCAGGGGCTGCGGCTGTTCAGTGGATTGTCGCAGCGCGGGTACCTTTTTCATATTGATTTATCAGAATTCGCTCATCAGTGCTATCGCTTTTCGCGCCCCTTCGCTATCATGATAAGCGCACGTTTACTATCACAGGCCTTCGGCCCCGATGCCCGCCAAACGCCTCACCCCGAAAGCGGCCGCGCTGGCCTGGTGGAAGGAGCGCGTGGACCAGCAGCGATATGTCGTGCTCAGCGCCGAATCCCGCTCCGCCGCAACGCGCCGATTTCTCCGGGCGAACGGGCTCGTGCTCGAAGTGGCCCGCGGGCGGGTCTGGATCCTGACGGAGCCTGATCAATCCGATCCCCGGGGGATCTTTCTGCGCAACTACTGGGCAGTCATCGCGCAGGTGATGGCGAGCTACCCCCCCTCCCAGGTCGCGGGCGCGACCGCTGTCGGGCTGCACCTCGGCGAACTGACACCAC
>JAABRL010000014.1:85999-87154 GCA_011390935.1 Gemmatimonas sp. | reverse complement strand
CCCGCCACCAGGTTGGACAAGCCGATCTTGAGCCCGAGCTGATAGAAGTACACATCGCAGGAGGTGGCGATCGCCTGAGCCATGTTCACGTGACCGTGCCCACCGTCGCGCTTCCAGCAGCGGAAGTATCGGTTGCCGAACTGGTAGCCACCGGTGCACGGCACTTCCATGCGCGTATCGATATCGGCGATCCCCTGCTCCATCGCAATCGCCGAGGTGGCGAGCTTCCAGGTTGACGCGGGGGGATAGCGCCCTTGCGTTGCCTTGTTGTACAGCGGCCGCCGTGGGTCTTCATTCAACTGCGCGAAGTACGACGGGGGAACGCTTCCGGTGAAACGATTGATGTCGTACGTGGGTCCGCTGTACAGCGCGAGCACCCCACCGGTTTGTGGATCGATCGCGACCACGGAGCCGAGCAGCGAGTCCTTGTAGCGCTCGTGAATGAAACGCTGCAGCTCGATGTCCAGCGTGCTGGTGAGCGCGGGCGGCCCCGCTGGCGCGATCGCAGGGCGCACCCCGTCCTCGCGCACCACGCGGCCTCGCGCATCGACTTCGACAAAGCGCCGTCCCTCCGTACCACGCAGCTGCGCCTCATACTGTCGCTCCAGGCCGGTCTTGCCGATCACATTGCCGGCCTCGTATCCCTCGAATCGCGGCAGCGCCAGCTCGAGTTCGCTGATCTCGCCGATGTAGCCCATCACCGACGCGATCGCTTCACCATCCGGATAGTATCGCTTGGGACTGCTCTGAATGATGAGCTCGGGAAACTGAATGCGATGCTCTTCGAGCGCCGACACCACTTCGAACGGGGCGTCGTTGAAGATCACGGCCGGCTGGTTGCGCGCCCGCTCGTAGCGGCGCATGACCAGCTTGCGGTGTCCCTCGTCGATCGGTACGATCTGCCCCAGCGCATTCAGCGCCGACTGCAGCGAGTCGGCGGTCGGGCTGAGCAGCGAGACGGTGTAGCCTGGCAGGTTTTCCGCCAGAATTTCGCCGTTGCGATCGTAGATGATACCGCGCGGCGCAATGAGCGGGACTTCGCGCATGCGATTGCCGTCCGCCTGCAGCGCGTACTGCGAACTGCGCAGCACCTGCACTCGGAAGAACGCGAGCCCGAGTGATGCCATAACCATGGCGAGCACCACGCGTACCGCA
>JAABRL010000014.1:0-85839 GCA_011390935.1 Gemmatimonas sp. | reverse complement strand
CCGGCCAGTGGCGACCACACACCGAGCTGCATCCAACCCGCCCGATCCGGGATGCCGGTAGCGAGCACGACCGAAATCACATCCACGCTCCACTTGCCGAGCAATACGAACAACGCGGTCAGCGACAGATTGTCGGTGAAGAAGGCGGCTTTCAACCATGATGCCGCATAGCCCACCAACGTGTACGCGAGCGCCGTGGTACCGAACGCGTCCAGCGCCAGCGAGTCGACCGAGATGCCCACGACAAACCCGATGACGGCCGCAGCGCCCGGTCGCACCCGCACCGCACTGAAGAGTACCGCAATGCACAGGAAATCGATCAGCACCGGGCCACCCAGCAGCGGGCGCAGGGAGAAGTGCGCCACGACCAGGAGCAGAAACCCGGCGAGGGCGCGCAGGGCGTGCATCGGATTCACCGCGGGCCCTCCGCAGGCGGGCGCACCGTGTCTGGACGCACCGGCGGCGTTCGGGGCGGTATGGCAGGAGCGATCGCCGGGGCGCGCACCGTTGGCACGGGTCCCAGCCCCGCCATCGCGGAGTCGGCGCGCGCACTATCGGCCGCCGCCTCGAGCACGGCACGGCGTGCCCGCAACTCCGCCAATGCGACCGCGCGGGCCGCCGAATCGCTGGCGGCCACGATGGCGCGAACCGCCGAGTCGGCAGCGCCAACATCGGTCCACACGCTGCCCATACCGGACGCGAGGCGATCGGACCGCACCAGCACCACCGCCGACAGGGAGGACGGCAGCACACTCGGCCTGAGCAGGTACGTGCGCGCCCACCGCTCGGTGGTGGGGATTTCGCCAATCACCGTACCGATGGCGATGCCGCGGGGAAACGGACCGCCGAGGCCGGAGCTCACGATCAACGCGCCGGAATCGAGGGACGCACGAAACGGGACACCACGCATCTCGAGCAGATAGCGCTCCGGGCCGCTGACCAGGTGCGGCTGTACGATGCCGAAGGCGGTCTCATCGGCACTGACGGCGCTCACCCGGAAGTCAGGATGTGCCCACGTAATGGCTGTACTCGACGACGGATCGACGGCCTCGACCATGCCGACCAGACCTTCCGCCGTCACCACTGGCGTGTACGGCGCGATGCCGGCGCGCGATCCCGCCGCGATCGTGAGCGTGAAATCATCAACCAAGCCTGCCGGATGGAATGCTTCCGCGATCACGAAGCCATCCCGCAAGCGACCCGCCAGGCCCAGCAACTGGCGAAGTGACGCGTTTTCATCGCGCAGCGCCGGGGCGGTGAGCGCGCGCTCCGTCACGTCAGCCGACGCCTGTAGCGCCCCTTCGCGCGCACCAACCGCCGCGCGCATGGACTCCGTGCGCTGCTGCACCGAAAGCAGCGGCGACAACAATGTGCGCCGAATGCCGGTGGCCACGGGTTCGCGCAGCCGATCGGGCAGCACGATGGCAATGACCGCCATCAGCCCACACGCGAGAAGCAATCCCGTGTCGAGCCGACTGCTGCTGCGAACGGATCGGGACGGCACGATCCGCGATCAGGTCGTGAGAACCGACCAGTACTTCTCTTCGTCGTCGAGGATCTTGCCCGTGCCGCGTACCACGCAGGTGAGCGGTTCCCCGTCGACGTGAATCGGCAGTCCGGTCTCCTGGCTGAGCAGGACATCGAGGCCACGAATGAGCGCGCCGCCACCGGTCATCACGATGCCTCGATCCACGATATCGGACGCGAGCTCAGGCGGCGTGATTTCGAGCGCACGTCGCACGGCATCGACGATCTGCTGAATCGGCTCCTGCAGCGCCTCGCGAATCTCACTGGAATGCACGCGAACGGTTTTCGGAATGCCCGACACAAGGTCACGCCCCTTCACTTCCATTTCGCGTTCGTCACCAACGGGATACGCACTACCGATCTGAATCTTCACCTGCTCCGCGGTGGGTTCACCGATGAGCAGGTTGTAGTTGCGTCGCATGAACTGCACGATGCTCGTGTCGAGTTCGTCGCCGCCCGTGCGGATGGACGTATCGCTGACGATGCCGCTGAGCGCAATCACCGCGATTTCGGTGGTGCCGCCTCCGATATCGATCACCATGTTGCCGGTAGGGGAATCGACCGGAAGCCCGACGCCAATGGCAGCGGCCATTGGCTCGGTGACCATGAACACTTCCTTCGCCCCCGCACCGAGCGCCGAATCGCGCACCGCGCGCTTCTCGACTTCCGTAATGCCCGATGGCACGCACACCACCACGCGCGGCTTGACCTTGAAGACGTGCTTGTCGATCACCAGCGTGAGGAAATAGCGCAGCATCTTTTCGGTGACGTCGAAGTCGGCGATCACGCCATCCTTCATCGGACGCACCGCCATGATGCCGTCAGGGGTGCGGCCGAGCATGCGCTTGGCCTCGAGTCCAACCCCCTTGATCTTCTTGGTCTCGCGGTCGAGCGCGACGACAGAGGGTTCGTTGAGGACGATCCCCTCCCCCTTCACGTAGATGAGCGTATTCGCCGTGCCGAGATCAACGGCAATGGCGTTAGCGGGAAACAGCGACGCCTTCTTGAAGGGCCAAAACATCCGGATACCGAGAGAGCGCGGTGCGCGTGAGGCGCGAAAACGGCCGGGCCACGAAACGCGACGGGGCGACCCGCTGGATCTGCGGAGACCGCGCAATGCGCGGTATCCACCACCAACGAATCGCCCGCGCGCAACGCGACGGCGGAAGCGACGATCACTTAAGCTATCGGTTGACCCAAATGCGGGCAAGCCGTTGTGGGAGCGTGACCTAGGACACGCTCCCCACCATCACGACAGAAACAGCTCGGCCTCCTGATACGGCAGCGCGAAGGAGTCCGCGACCGCCTTGTAGGTGGCCATGCCCCCAGTCATGTTGAGCCCCTTCCGGAGCGCCGCGTTGTCCCGCAGCGCGGCCTTCCACCCCTTGTTCGCCAGCTGCAGCGCGTACGGCAACGTGGCGTTCGTGAGCGCCAGGGTGGACGTGCGCGGCACCGCCCCCGGCATGTTCGCCACGCCATAGTGAATCACCCCATCCACCACGTACGTGGGGTTCTCGTGCGTGGTGGGACGGATCGTCTCCACGCAGCCACCCTGGTCCACGGCCACATCCACAATCACCGAGCCCTTCCGCATGACCGCCAGATCCTCGCGACGGATGAGGCGCGGCGCCTTGGCGCCCGGAATCAGCACGCCCCCGATCACGAGGTCGGCCGTGCTGATCTGCTCGAGGATGTTGTGCCGATTGCTGTGAATGCCCTGCACATTCGCCGGCATCACGTCGCTCAGATACCGCAGCCGCTCGAGGGACAGATCGAGGATCACCGTCTTGGCGCCCAGACCGGCCGCCATCTTCGCGGCGTTCGTGCCCACCACGCCGCCGCCGAGAATCACCACCTTCGCCGGTGCCACCCCCGGGACGCCGCCGAGCAGCACCCCACGACCGCCATACAGCTTCTCGAGGTACTTCGCCCCCTGCTGAACCGCCATGCGCCCGGCCACTTCCGACATGGGCGTGAGCAGTGGCAGCTCGCGTGAGGGCAGCTCCACCGTCTCGTAGGCAATGCACGTGGCGCCGCTGGCGAGGTGCGCCTTCGTGAGCTGCTCGTCGGCCGCAAAGTGCAGGTACGTGAAGAGGACCAGATCGTCGCGCAGATACTGCCACTCGGCGGCAATCGGTTCTTTCACCTTGAGCAACAGCTCGGCGTTGCCCCAGGCCGACGCGGCGTCGAACACGATGGTCGCACCTACCGCCTCGTAGTCGGCATCTTCAAAGCCGCTACCGATTCCGGCGCCGGTCTCGATGTACACCTGATGACCGGAGGCCACCAGCGCCTCGGCGCCCGCAGGCACCAAGGCAATACGGTTTTCGTTGGTCTTGATCTCGCGCGGAACGCCGATACGCATGGCTGACAGATCTCGGGCTAGGGAGTGTCGCGTCAGCGAACGGGCCGAGGCCCATGACTGACGAGGGTCATGCGCGCTGGATCGAAGTACTCCGCCGCCAGGGCAGCCACGGTCGACACGTCGATCGCGGCCACGTCGGCGAGCATTTCGTCGATGGTGCGCAGTGGTTGATGATACAGCGCGGAGGTGGCCGCGCGATACATGCGCGCGCTCACGCTCTCGAGGGACATCACGAGCTGACCGGCCAGCTGCAGCTTGCCGGCTTCGATTTCGGCTTCGGGAAGCCCCTGCGCCGCCACCTCGGACAGCACCGCACGCGCCGCATCGAGCGCCTGCTGTGCCGTCTCGGGGGCGCTGGCGAGATAGATCCCGTGGCACCCCGCATCGGCGTACGGCGAATGAAAGTGGTAGACGCTGTACGCGTAGCCCAGCTCTTCGCGCACCCGCTGAAAGAGGCGACTGCTCATGCCGCCGCCAACCACCGTGCCCAGCAGACCGAACGCATGCCGACGCGGATCGCCAACCGCCGTCGCATCGCGACCCAGCACCAGATGCACCTGCGCGATGTCCTTGCGCGCGTGATGCTCGTGCGCACCGTGCGTCGCCACCGGCGGCTGTGCTGGGGGGGACTCGTCGCTGCGTGACGGGCGATCGAGCCAGCCGGACCGTTGCAGGACGTCGAGCAGCTGATCGTGGCTGACGTTGCCCGCCGCGGCCACCACGAGCCGTCCGGGCTGATACTGGCCGTCGCGCAATGCCTGAAGCTGTGCCGTGCCGAGCGATCGCACCGTCTCCGGCGTGCCCAGAATTCGATATGCGTGCGGGTGATCCCCCCACAGCAGTTCGTTGTGCAGATCAAAAACCACGTCATCCGGCGTATCGTCGACCATCGCGATCTCTTCGAGGATCACCTGCCGCTCGAGCGCCAGATCATCGTCGGCGAGGCGCGCATTGAACAGCAGATCGCCGATCACGTCAACCGCGGCATCGAGGTGCCGATCGAGCACGCGCGCCTGATAGCTCGTGAACTCGCGTTCGGTGTAAGCGTCGAGCGAGCCACCGAGCGACTCCAGCGAAAACGCGAGATCGCGCGCACTGCGCGTTGCCGTGCCCTTGAACACCATGTGTTCGAGCAGATGCGCGAGCCCCATCTGCGCGCGCTGCTCGTGCAGCGTGCCGAACCGCACCCACGCGCCGAACGCGACGGTGCGACGTCCCGGGATGTACTCGGAGAGGACGGTGAGGCCGTTCGCACAGTCGGTACGATGCACACCGGCCGGTGTCAGATCTGACACCGGCCGGTTCACTGCATCGAGCACTGCGGAGGCGAGGACGCCGCGCGGGCTCAGCGCCGCTCCCGGCCGCGCGAGCCGCCACCGCGGCGGCCACCCGATTCACCGCCGCGATCGCTGTCGCTACGGGCCGCACGCTCTTCGGCGGGGTCCGGCTCCGGCATGCCTTCCGGACGCGGCTCGAGCGCCTTCATGGACAACCGAAGGCGGCCACGCTCGTCGCGATCCACGAGCTTGACGCGCACGCGATCACCCTTCTTGACCACGTCTTCGGTGTTGGCCACACGCTCGTGCTTGAGTTCGGAGATGTGCAGCAGCGCTTCGGTGCCCGGCATGATCTCCACGAATGCGCCGAACGCGGTCGTGCTCTTCACGACGCCTTCGTACACATCGCCCACCACCGGCTCGGCGGTGAGCGAGGCGATCATCTGCCGCGCACGCTCCATCGACTCGCCACCGACGGCGGCGATCGTGACGGTGCCGTCGTCTTCGACGCTGAGCGTGGCCCCCGTCTCGTCCTGGATGCCGCGAATCGTCTTGCCCTTGGGGCCGATGAGATCGCCGATCTTGTCGGTCGGAATCTTCATCGTGACGATGCGCGGTGCGTAGGCCGAGAGCTCCTCACGCGGTGCCGCGAGCGCCTTGTCCATCTCGTCGAGAATGTGCAACCGACCACGGCGCGCCTGCTCGAGGGCCTCTTCCATGATCTTGAGGTCAAGCCCCTCGATCTTGATGTCCATCTGGATGGACGTGATGCCCTCGCGCGTGCCCGCCACCTTGAAGTCCATGTCGCCGAGGTGGTCTTCGGTGCCGAGGATGTCGGTGAGAATGGCGTAGCGCTTGCCGTCGGAGATGAGGCCCATGGCCACACCGGCGACGGCGGCCTTCAGCGGCACACCGGCGTCGAACATGGCGAGTGACCCACCACACACCGACGCCATCGACGACGAACCGTTCGACTCGAGCACGTCGGACACGATCCGCAGCGTGTACGGGAACTCTTCGAATGACGGCAGCACCGCCTGCAGCGCACGCTCGGCCAGGTTGCCATGGCCGATTTCGCGGCGGCTCGTGCCGCGCATGGGACGCACTTCTCCCGTCGAGAACGGGGGGAAGTTGTAGTGCAGCATGAACGTCTTGAGCTGTTCCTTGCTCTCGTTCACCGAATCCATGCGCTGCGCATCCGCGGCGGTGCCGAGCGTGGCCACGACGAGCGCCTGGGTCTGGCCGCGTGTGAAGAGCGCCGACCCATGCGTCCGCGGCAGCAGCCCGGTGTCAACGCTGATGTCACGCACTTCGTCGGCCGCACGACCGTCAACGCGCTTCTTCGTGTCGAGCACCTGGTTGCGGAGCGCGTAGTACTCCACGTCGCCGAGCAGCGTGTGGATGTCCTTGGCGTTGTCCGGGAACTCGGCGAGCAGCCCTTCGGCGAGCTCCTTCTTCTTGCGCTCGACCGCCTCGATGCGCGTGTGCTTGTCCTTCTGGTTGAGCGCCTCGGTGATGTGCCCTTCGGCGAGTTCCTGCACGCGCACCTTCACGCCCTCGGGCGCCTCGGCCTTGGTCCACGACATCGTGGGCTGCTGCGTCTTGGTCAGCAGCTCCTGCTGCATGTCGATGAGCTCATGAATGCCGGTGTGCGAGATCTGCAGCGCCTCGAGCACGTCGGCTTCGGAGACTTCGAGGGCGCCGCCCTCCACCATCACGATGGAGTCCTTCGAGCCGGCGACCACGAGCTCCATGTCGGAGAACTCGCGCTGCTGGAACGTGGGGTTGAGCACCCAGTGGCCCTGCACGCGTCCGATGCGAACGCCGCCGATGGGCTCCTTGAACGGAATGCGCGAGGCATTCAGCGCGAACGAGGTGGCGAGCAGCGCCAGCACATCGGCATCGTTTTCCTGATCGGCCGAGATGACATACACGAACACCTGGACTTCGTTCTTGAAGCCTTCGGGGAACAGCGGCCGGATGGAACGATCGATGATCCGGCAGGCCAGGATTTCATGATCGTGCGGGCGGCCTTCGCGCTTGATGAAGCCACCGGGGAACTTGCCAGCGGCGTACGTGCGCTCCTTGTACTCGACCGTGAGCGGGAAGAACGGCAGGTGGGACTCGTTGTCACTGACGGTGACCGCGGCGAGCACGACCGTGTCGCCGAACTGCACCAAGGCGGATCCCGCCGCCTGCTTCGCCATCCGCCCCGTCTCGATGACGAGGTTGCGGCCGGCAAAGGTCCGCTCGATTCGTTGCATCATTATTGCGTGGTTGCTTTGTGGTTGCTTGGCTGCCAATAACGAAATCGCGCGGGTGGCAGCACGCCCCCGCGCGATCGGTCCTTCGAGTGGCCTCAGTAGCGCAGGCCGAGTTCCTGCACGAGCGAACGATATCCTTCAAGGTTCGTGCGCTTGATGTAGTCGAGCAAGCGGCGCCGTCTACCCACCATCTTCAGCAGGCCACGCCGGCTGTGATGATCCTTGTGGTGCGCGCGGAAGTGATTCGTGAGATAGTTGATCCGGTCGGTGAGCACCGCCACCTGCACGCGGGCCGATCCGGTATCCTGCTCATGGCTGCGGTACTTCTCAATCGTGGGTGCCTTGTCGAACGCCATCGTCGTAATATTCTCCGCGCTAGCTGGATCAGCGCCCGGTCGGGGCCATTCCGGAAGCGGTACCTGGACTGCGGTGCGAGCGACCGCAAGACACGGACTTCGCGCTCATGGCGCGGACCGCTCCCGGAGGGGCAGCACCGCGTGCGAGTCCGCAAGTGATGTAAGCAGATAACGTTAACTGTCCCACGAGTCCGTGTAAAGGACCGCCTCGCCCCCCTCGCCACCCCCACGTGCCCGAGCGCTACATCGGCGTCACCCTCGGAGGACGGTACACCATCTCGCGTCTGCTGGGCGCGGGGGCGTATGCGTGGGTGTACGAAGCGCGCGACACGGAACTCGAGATTCCGGTGGCCGTGAAGGTGCTGCGCCCCGAGCACACGGGCAACGAGGTCGTCGAGACCCGATTCCGACGCGAAGCCACCACCGCCGCGCGCTTGCGCCATCCGAACATCGTCACCATCCGCGACGTCGGACGCTCGGACGGGATCACCTGGGTGGTGATGGACCTGGTGCCGGGCTCGCTCACGCGGCGCCTGCAGGTGCTCGCGGCGCTCCCGGAGCCGGACCTCGTGCGGCTCGGACTCGATATCACCGCCGCACTCGGGGCGGCCCACGCCGCGGGTGTCATTCACCGCGATATCAAGGCCGACAACATTCTCCTCGGGGGGGCCGGCGAAGCGATTGTCTGCGACTTCGGGCTCGCGCGCGCGCTGGCCGGCGGTGCCGACCTCAGCGCCACCAACCAGGTCGTGGGCACCCCCCACTACTTCAGCCCCGAGCAGGCCCGCGGTGAGCCGTTGGATGGACGCAGCGACCTGTACGCACTCGGCGTGACGCTCTTCCGGGCCGCGACCGGCCGCCTCCCCTTCGAGGGCGACGACTGGTACGCGGTGGCGCGCAAGCATGTGGACGACGTGCCGCCCGATCCGCGCTCGTTGGCCCCCGAGCTCTCCCCCGCGTTCGCCGACATCCTCCTGCGCCTGCTCGAAAAGCGGCCGGAGAACCGATTCCGCGACGCTTCCGAGCTCTTCGACGCGCTCGCGCAACTTCCCACCGCGCCCCCCACTGGGGCCCGCATGGCGCTTGGCACCGGTGGCACCACGGCCATCCATCCCGTCATGGCACGCACGGTACCATGGTGGCAGCGAGGCGCGGCCAGGATCGCGTTCGCCGTCGGCGTGGTGGCACTTGGGCTCTGGCTGAGTCGCGGAGCACCCACCGGGGACACGATTTGGGCGCGGGCGAGCGGGGTCGTTCCGCCAGCGGACAGTCTGTCATTCCCTGCAGACTCCGCGCCGCGTCCCGTGGTCGACGTCGCGGACAACGACACCGCGGCGTTGGATTCCGCCCCGGACACAACCGTCGAACGCACGCCGCGAGTGCGCACGGCGTCGGTGCGCGTGACGGCACCACCGGGCACGGAACTCCGCATCAACGATGATCTCTCGGAGGGGTCGGCCTGGAGCAATCCTCGGGCGCGCCCTGGCGTGTACGTCGTGCGTGCGCGGTACGTCGACGGGCCCGGGCTCGCGGACTGTCCCTTTGCGCAGCACACCGACACGCTCCAGATCACCGCCGGTGAGCGGGTGGACCACAGCGTGTCGCTCGCGCGCTGCACCCGCGTCACGCTCGACGTCACCCCGGCCGAAGCGCACCTCACGTTCACCGATTCCCTGGGCACCGTCGTGCGGCGCGAATCGGCCGGCGACCCCGCGCCGCTCGTGCTGCGGGCGGGCACATGGCGCATCGAAGGGAGAGCGCCACGATGCGCGCCGTACCGATCCGACAACCACGTCCTCAAGCCGGGCACCGAAGTCGTCACGTTCAAGTTGCTCTGCTGACGCCGTCGAGCAGGCGAACGTGTGGTGCGCCGCTCGGACGTCGCCTGTCAGCGGTCCCGCTCGTCCTGGTCACCTCGTGGTGGCGGACCAGCACGCTGCAACACCTCGTGCTCGGCGTCGGTGAACAGCCGTGATCGGGTAAGCAGCCGTACACCGCGCGGGGCCTCGAGGGAGAATCCGCTGCCTCTGCCCGGCACCACGTCGATCGTGAGATGCGTGTGCTGCCAGTACTCGAACTGCTGGCCGCCGATGTACACCGGTGTGTCGTCGATTCGCCCAAGGAACACGTCGCCATCGCCGACGCGGAACTCACCGCGCGGATAACACATAGGCGCGCTGCCATCGCAGCAGCCGCCGGACTGGTGCAGGAGCACCGACCCGAACTCCTGCACCAGCGACGCGAGCAGCTCGCGCGCGGCAGGTGTCGCGGAAACGCGCGACACCCGCCACGACGATCGCTCATGCGGCACCACGGTCGAGCTCAGAAGAACCCCAGCGCGTTCGGTGAGTACGAGACGAGCAGATTCTTCGTCTGCTGATAGTGCGACAGCATCATGCTGTGATTTTCGCGACCAATGCCCGACTGCTTGTAACCGCCGAACGCGGCGTGCGCGGGATAGGCGTGATAACAGTTGGTCCACACGCGCCCGGCCTTGATCCCGCGTCCCATGCGATAGGCCATGTTCGTGTCGCGCGTCCACACTCCGGCGCCAAGTCCGTAGAGCGTATCGTTGGCGAGTCGCAGCGCATCATCGGCGTCCTTGAAGGTCGTCACCGAGACCACCGGGCCAAAGATCTCCTCCTGGAAGATGCGCATGCGATTGTGCCCCGCGAACACGGTGGGCTGCACGTAGTACCCCTCGGCCAGTTCGCCATCGAGCACGGCGCGCGCGCCGCCGGTGAGCACTTCGGCCCCTTCCTGTCGGCCGATGTCGAAGTAGCTCAGGATCTTCTCGAGCTGATCCTGGCTGGCCTGCGCCCCCAGCATCGTGGCGCTGTCGAGCGGATGGCCCATGCGGATCTTGCCTACCCGGTCGAGGGCACGCTCCATGAAGCGATCGTAGATCGACTCCTGCACCAATGCGCGCGACGGACACGTGCACACTTCGCCCTGATTCAGCGCGAACATCGCAAAGCCTTCCAACGCCTTGTCGAAGTACGCATCATCGGCGTCCAGCACGTCGGCGAAGAAGATGTTCGGTGACTTGCCACCGAGTTCAAGCGTGACCGGCACGATGTTCTCGCTCGCGTACTGCATGATGAGCCGACCCGTGGTGGTCTCACCGGTGAATGCAACCTTGGCCACACGCTTGCTCGACGCGAGCGGCTTGCCGGCCTCTACGCCGAAGCCCTGCACCACGTTGAGCACGCCGGGGGGCAACAGGTCGGCCATCAGTTCCACGAAGGCCATGATGCTCACCGGCGTCTGCTCGGCGGGCTTGAGCACCACGCAGTTGCCGGCGGCGAGCGCGGGGGCAAGCTTCCACGTGGCCATCAGCAACGGGAAGTTCCAGGGAATGATCTGCGCGACCACACCAAGCGGCTCGTGGAAGTGATACGCCACGGTGTCGTCATCCAGCTGGCTGAGACGACCTTCCTGCGCGCGCAGGCAGCCCGCGAAGTAGCGGAAGTGGTCAACCGCGAGTGGCATGTCGGCCGCGCGCGTTTCGCGAATCGGCTTGCCGTTGTCGATGGTTTCGATCACCGCGAGTGCTTCGAGATTTTCTTCGAGCCGATCGGCGATGCGATTGAGAATGCGCGCGCGCTCCGCCGCCGACGTGCGGCCCCATGCATCCGCGGCGGCGTGCGCCGCGTCCAGCGCCAGCTCCACATCCTCGGCAGTGGAGCGCGCGACCTCACACAGCACCTGTCCGGTCACCGGTGTCATGTTGGCGAAATACTGGCCGCGCACAGGAGCGAC
Source organism: Gemmatimonas sp. (assembly GCA_011390935.1). Taxonomy (GTDB): domain Bacteria; phylum Gemmatimonadota; class Gemmatimonadetes; order Gemmatimonadales; family Gemmatimonadaceae; genus JAABRT01. Next base: position 74,288 of record JAABRL010000014.1, on the reverse strand, counting down.
GTACCGCCCGTTGATCCAGTTGTCGTAACGCGCCTTGATCGGGATCGTGATCGCATAGCTGGCGGCGCCCTCGGGCAGGGGGGCGAGATCGGCGGACGGGCGCGTCGGAGCAGACATGGGAGCCTCGGATGCAACGGGAGAGATGAACGACGATGTGTGTGCTCCAATGCAAAGCAAGGGTGGTGCCACGACGGCACACTCGCGCGCCCTTCCTTGTAAGTCCCTGCGGAACGGTCACTTAGACTCCCTGCAGCGAACTCGCCGTGGGGAGGTCGGGCCGCGTGGCGTATCGGTCGGTGCGACGGATGTCCCGCCCTGTCGCGCGACACATGTCGCACCGCTTGCGCTCCGTTGGTCCCAATCCGAACATCGTGGCATGGGCGCCGTGCATGCCGTACCCACTGACCCCCTGCCCTTCGGGCGATCCGCGCAGCGCGCCACGCGCGATGCGTGGAGCCAGCTCGTACGCGCACCCATCGACCTTGACGCACTTGCTGGCGCTCCCGTGAGCGCGGTACGACGCACGATTGCGTCATCATGGCGGCGATCGCAGTCGGCCGGCGTGGCACCGTCGCTCAACGCGGCGCCGGTGGCGCTGCGCGGCGACCGTCTCGCTGAAGCGCGCCTCCACGCCGACTGGCTCACCCAGCTCGACGGGGTCCTTGCCTCGCAGCGAGACGGCTACATCGGCGCGGACCACATGTTGGCCATCTTCAATGCCGACGGCTGCATGCTTTCCGCGGATGGCGATCCGCACACGCTCGACCTGCTGGCGGACATCAACTTCCAGCCCGGTGCCCTCTGGTCAGAGGCCGCGGTCGGCACGAATGGGCCAGGTACGGCGCTCGCCCTGCAGCGCGCCGTGCATGTCGTTGGTGCCGAGCACTTCTGTGAACGCTGGCACGCGTGGCATTGCGCGTCGGTGCCGGTCCGTGATCCGGTTACTGGAGTCCTGCTCGGTGTGATCGATCTGTCCGGCTCGCGCGACGCCGCGCATCCGTACGCGCTCACGATGGCAACGGCGATTGCCGTGGCGCTCGAGCAGCGGCTGGCCACGCGTGATGCAGAACAGCGGGCCGCGTTATTGATGGCGTATGCGCGACTGATCGCGCGGTATCCAGGCGATAGCGTGCTTGCGGTTGATCGTACGGGGCGCATCATTGCCGAGTCCGACAACGGCGGTCGTGAGGCACGTCGCCTGCTCGCGCTCGGCACCGAAGGTCGCACGATGCTGGCTTCGCTCATTTCCGGTGCCGCGTCCGGCGTGCGTGCGGGTGCGCCACATGAGGTCGCGCACCCGTTGCTTGGCGCGGGCAGTGTGGCGGTGCATCCCGTCGAACACGAGGGCCGATTCGCGACCGCCTGCCTCGTGTTTCCGCGCACGACTTCCGGTCGGGGAATCGACGCGAGACCCGCGACGCGGATTCGACCGGCCGCGGTGCGCTATCACCTCGATGATCTCATTGGCGACGCGCCCGCCATGCAGGAAGTGCGTCGCCTCGCACGCGCCTGTGCGCGCACCGACCTGCCGGTGTTGCTGCTGGGTGAAAGCGGCACTGGCAAGGAAGTGTTGGCCCAATCGATTCACGATGAGAGTCCTCGGCGCGACGGTCCGTTCGTGGCCGTGAACTGTGCGGCGCTTCCGCGTGAACTCATGGAGAGTGAGCTGTTCGGCCACGCGGGTGGTGCGTTTACCGGCGCACGTCGCGAAGGGACGACGGGCAAGTTTCAGGCGGCCGATGGCGGTACGATCTTTCTCGATGAAGTGGCCGAGTTGAGCCCGGCCGCGCAGGCGGCGCTTCTCCGCGTCCTGCAGGAGGGTGAAGTCACCCGACTCGGTGAGCACGTGACGCGCGCCCACAACGCGCGCGTGATGGCGGCAACCAATCGCGACGTCATGGCGGCCGTCGCGGACGGTCGATTGCGTGATGACCTGTACCATCGACTCGATGTACTCAGCATCACGCTCCCGCCGCTGCGCGATCGCCGCGAGGATATTGCACGACTCGCGCAACGGTTTCTCGACAGTGCGCCCGCGGACGGTGCGTTTCACTTCACGGCGGAGGTGGTGTCGGCGTTCGCCACGTACGCGTGGCCCGGAAACGTGCGTGAGCTGCGAAACGTGGTGCACCGCATGGTGACCCTCGCCGAGTCGTCGGCGCTTGGTGTGCACGACTTGCCTCCTGCACTGCGCGGTGCGTCGGCGGCGGCGGCGGCGGCGCTGCTCGTGCCGCACGGCCTGTACGCGCGCGATCGATCGCCAGATGCGGCGCCCGCAGACGCAGCGAACGATGTCGCGGACTACGCGCGCGCGCAGCTCGCGCAGGCGATTGCCCAACACGCGACCATGGCCGATTCCGCCGCTGCGCTCGGGATCACGCGCAGCACGCTCTATCGGCGACTGGCGCGCTACGGATTGCTGCCCGGTCGCGCGGTGCGCGCCCGTTGATCCTGCCCGGCGCTACAGTCGCATCAATCCAATGGAGAGCACTGAGAGCATCGCCGCACCGGTCGCCGCTCCGTACCAGAACAGTCGCTGCCGCCACCAGTGCGGCGTCGGCGGCACCAGCAGCATCACCTGCCCCTCGGAGATGCGCGTGGTCTGGCCCGTCACGATGGCGATGGCGCTGTCACCCTGCACCGACGTGATACGCAGGCGCGCGACCAACGCATCGCCTTGCGCCGGATCGACCGCGATTCCCAGCATGCCACTACGCACCCACGTCGCTTCGGCGGGCGTGAACGCCACCGTGCTGTCGCTGAGCGCGCGCAGTTCGAAGCGGGACGCATTGCGCGGATAGCGTTGCGGGGGATCGCTGTCCACCGACGGCACGAGACGCGCCGACAGCGCGCTGCACCCCGAACAGCCGACGAGGACGGCGCTCAGCGCGACGCGTCGAGCGCGCGTGGCCACGCGCCGCGACGTCACGAAAAGAGCAGCCGCTTGATGTCGTTGAACGTGACGAGCACGATGAGCATGAGCACAAAGGCCACACCAATGCGCGCGAGCCACTCGCGCGTCCGCATATCGAGTGCGCGCCCCTTGATCCCTTCCGCGATGGTGACGAGCATCTGTCCTCCATCGAGCACCGGAATCGGAATCAGGTTCACGATCGCGATATTCAGACTGAGAAACGCGATCAACGACCACAGCATTTCGGCGCCACCCTTGGCGGCGGCCACCGAGGTGCGTGCGATTTCGATCGGCCCGCCGAGGTTGCTCATCTCCACTTCACGCGAGACGAGGCCTCTGAGCACCTCGGTCACCCGAGTGGTCATGACCCACGTCATTTGCACACCGGCGGTCAGGGCCTCGCCCACCCCCACCTCTTCGTGCTGGACATCATTGCGCACGGCAATGCCGATGCGTCCAACCTTGCGCGGGGCACCGGTGGTCGGATTGACGCCGTCGGCGATCGTGGGCGACACGGTGAGCGTCTGCCGTCCCGATGCACGTCCCACCTCGAGTGTCAGCGTGCCCGATGTGACCGGCGTAACCCGATCGAGCACGTCCGTCCATGATTTGATGGCGGCACCATCGACCAGCGTGATGGTGTCGCCGGCGAGGACGCCGGCGCTCTCCGCTGCGCCCCCGACCACCACGGAATCAACGACCGCAGGAACATACGAGCGCCCGTAGCCAAGGTAGAGGCCGCTCGATACCACGACGGCGAGCAGGATGTTGGCGATCACGCCGGCGGACAGAATGAGCAGGCGGGCCCAGATGGGCTGCGACTCCATCCACCGCGACGACGGGACGGGCTTGGGGCCGAAGGGCACCATCGCGTTGTCGTCCCACAGCGCACCGGCGGCCTTCTTCTCCTCGGCCAGCCGTTCGTCGCGTGCGCCATCCTCGAGATCGAGCCGCCCGCCGCCTTCGATACCGGCCATGGACTCGTCCTCGCGGGACGCCATGCGAACAAACCCCCCGAGCGGAAAGACCGAGATGCGGTAATCGGTTTCGCCGCGACGGAACCCGACGAGTCGGCGCCCCCATCCCAGCGAGAAGATCGGCGCGTACACCCCGACCGCCTTGGCGGCGAGGAAATGTCCGAGCTCGTGGATGAAGACGACAATCCCGAAGACGAACAACGGAGCTGCAATGGAACCGAGCGTAGTCAGCACGAGAGCCGCGATTGAACGTGATGACGGGCCGCGGCATCGGCGTCGAGCAACTCCTCGAGCGTCGAACCCGGGCGACCCGCGAGGTCCTCCAGCGCATCGGCGATGCGCTCGGCGACCTGCCCGAACGTGAGTCGACCAGCGAGAAAGGCGGCAACCGCCTCCTCGTTGGCCGCATTGAACACCGCTGGCGCTGCGCCCCCGGTACGCCCGGCGGCAATGCCCAAGCCAAGGGCCGGGAACGCGTCGTGACGAACCGGCTCGAAGGCGAGCGAGCCGGCAGTGATCGGATCGAAGCGTGGTACGCCGGAATCGGGCAGGCGTTCCGGATGCGTCAGCGCGTACAGAATCGGCAGCTCCATGCTCGGCACACCCAGCTGCGCGAGGACACTGCCATCGGTGAACTCCACGAACGAGTGCACAATGCTCTGTGGGTGTACCACCACGTCGATTCGATCATACGGCACGCCGAACAGGTAGTGCGCCTCGATGACCTCGAGCGCCTTGTTGGCCAGCGTCGCACTGTCGATCGTGATTTTGCTGCCCATGCGCCACGTGGGGTGATTGAGCGCGTCCGCCACGGTCGCGTGCGCGATGCGCTCCGCGGGCCACGTACGAAACGGCCCTCCGGACGCAGTGATCACCAGCCGGCGAATGTCCCCCGGGTTTCGACCTGCGAGGCATTGGAGAATGGCCGAGTGTTCGCTGTCTACGGGTACGAGCGTTCCATGGCCCGCCGTGGCGGCCGCCATGACCACCGGCCCGGCCACGACGAGCGTCTCCTTGTTGGCCAGCGCAACCCGCTTGCCGGCGGCGAGGGCGGCCAGCGTCGCCTGCAGCCCCGCTGCGCCGACGACGGCGTTCAGCACGATCTGCGCGTCCGGGTGCGTGGCCGCCTCGATCAGGCATTCCACGCCGGCGCGCCAGCCGCTGCCGGCGGGCGGAGTGCCGCTCACCACGCCCACGTACGACGGCGACCAGGCGGCGACCTGCGTCGCCAGCGCCGTCACGTTGCCGTTGGCCGTCAGCGCCACCGGATGGAAACGATCACGGTGTCGCTCGAGCACACGCAACGTGCTGGTGCCGATCGAGCCGGTGGAACCGAGGAGAGCGACGCCCTGCGATGCAGTCATGCGGGATCAGCCTGGAACGGGAATGACGAGCCACCGCAGCAACACGAACGCCACGGGAAACGTGAACAGCAGCGAATCGAGGCGATCGAGGACACCGCCGTGGCCGGGAATGAGCTGCGATGAATCCTTCACCTGCCCTTCGCGCTTGAGCTGCGACTCCACCAGATCCCCGAGCTGACCCACCGCACTCAGCGCGAGCGCGACGCCAATCAGTGCCCACGGAGTGAGCGCAAGCTGAGCGATGGGGATGAGCGCATGACGGTGATACAACCACGCGACCAGCACGGCGAGGCAGGCGCCGCCAATGGCACCAGACACGGTTTTCCCCGGGCTCACCGACGGCATGAGTTTGGGGCCACCGAGGAGTCGCCCGACGAAAAAGGCGCCAACGTCGGTGGCCCACGTGATGAGCAGCGGAAAGACGACAACCACGGTTCCAGCGGCCTGCCCGATCACGTAGTCAAAGGTACGCAGGGCATACGCGAAGCTCAGCAGCCCGGCCGTGTAGGCCACGCCGAACAGCGTGATTGCCGCGGCGCCCAGCGGGCGTTCGGCGGGGGTGCGGACGAACAGTGCCACGATGACCGTGGCGAGCAACACGAGCACCGGCACCGTGAAGGGGACGCGTATGAGTCCGAGAGATTGCGCGTGCACGACGAGCGGCAACACGGCCGCCATGACGATGCCGAGCGGAGCGATCGGCGTGTAGCCGGCTTCGCGCGCAATACGATACAGCTCCCATGCCGCCACCGCGGATGCGACACTCACGAGCGTGGCGAGGGCTGCGTCACCGTACCAGAAGATGGCAAGCGCCAACGGCGCCCCGATCACCGCAACGATGATTCGCTTGGTCAGCTCACTCATGCCGCGAGGTTCGCGGCGTCGCTGATCGCCTCACTTGGCGACCTTGCCAAAGCGACGATCGCGTCGCTGAAAATCGAGAATCGCCTCGTACAACGCCGCGCGATCGAAGTCCGGCCACAGCGCACCCGAGATGTACAGCTCCGCGTAGGCAACCTGCCACAACATGAAGTTGGACAAGCGACGCTCACCGGACGTACGGATGAGCAGATCGGGATCGGGACAATCTTCGGTATACAGTCGCGACCGAATGACATCTTCCGTGATCGCACCTGGTCGCAGCGCACCACGCGCCACATCCTCGGCGATCTGCTGCATGGCGCGCACCAACTCGGCTCGGCCGCCGTAGGAAATGAACAGATTCAAGCCGAGGCGCGTGCAGTGCGCCGTCTCCGCCACCGCACGCTGCACCGCGCGACCGGCGGCTGCATCGAGACGGGTGAGATCGCCATGTACCCGCACCCGCACGCCCTGCGCGCGCAGCTCGTCGATCTCCGAGGCCACATACTCTTCGAGCAGCGACATGAGTGCGGAGATCTCAGTGACCGGGCGTTGCCAGTTTTCCTGCGAGAAGGCGAAGAGCGACAACCACTCCACGCCGGCCGCGATCGATGCCTCCACCACGGCGCGCACCGCCTTCATGCCGGCGCGATGCCCGAACGGACGCGGCATGTGACGCTCGCGCGCCCAACGCCCGTTGCCGTCCATGATGATCGCAATGTGTCGCGGCACCGGCGCACCGGCCAATCGCTGCAACAGGGGATCGGCCGCGACGGACGGCGACACAGACGCGGCCGTCCCCACAGAATCGGGGCGGCCGGTATCGGCGGGCGTTGCGGGCACTGCGGTGGGCGTGGACACCATCGGTGGGGCAGCGGGAGAACGCGGCGCGCTCAGACCTCCATCACCTCGGCTTCCTTGCTCTTGAGCGCGGCGTCGAGCTTGGCGATGAACTCGTCATGCACCTTCTGCAGATCCTTCTCGGCACTCTTCTTGTCGTCTTCCGAGACGCCATCGAGCTTCTTGAGCTTGTCGCGCCCATCCGTGCGGGCGTGGCGAATGGCGATGCGTCCGTCTTCGGCCAGCTTGTGCAGCACCTTCACGAGCTCCTTGCGGCGCTCCTCGGTCATCTGCGGCAGCGGGACACGAATGGTGCCGCCCTGATTGGACGGCTCCACGCCGAGATCGGAATCGCGGATGGCCTTCTCGATCGCCTTGGCCTGTCCCTTGTCAAACGGCATGACCATGAGGATTCGCGGCTCGGGCGCGGAGACGCTCGCCACCTGATTCAGCTGCATCATGCTGCCGTACACTTCGACACGCACGGTGTCGAGCATGTTCGGCGAGGCCTTGCCGGAGCGGATGCCGGAAAAGTCGCGCTTGGAGGCATCGACAGCCTTCTCCATACCCGCACGGGCATCTTTCACGATCTGGGCGATAGTGCTCATGAGACGAGGGTCCCCACGCGCTCACCGCGGACAGCTGCCGCGACTGCGCCAGTTTGGTGAATGTTCAGAACGATCAACGGCAGCGAGTTTTCCTTGCACAGCGTGATGGCGGTCTGATCCATCACCCGCAGCTCGCCGAGCATCACGTCACGATAGCTGATGGTCTCATAGCGGCGAGCATCGGGGTCGGTTTTGGGATCGGCGCTGTACACGCCGTCGACGCTGGTGGCCTTGATGATGATGTCGGCCTTCATCTGGATCCCACGCAGCACGGCGGCAGTATCCGTCGAAAAGTAGGGGTTCCCCGTCCCGGCGGCAAAGATGACAATGCGCCCCTTCTCGAAATGCCGCATGGCGCGCCGACGAATGTACGGTTCGGCGAGCTCCTCCATGCGAATGGCGGTCATGACACGCGTGTCGAGACCGCGCTTCTCCAGCACGTCCTGCAGCGCGAGCGCGTTGATCACGGTACCGAGCATGCCCATGTAGTCGGCCGAGACGCGGTCCATGCCGAGCGGGGCGAGCTGCGAGCCACGCACAATGTTGCCGCCACCGATCACGAGGCCGAGCTGGACGCCCATGGCAACGACTTCGGCGATCTGCTCCGCGAAGAACGCGAGCCGATCAAAGTCAAACCCGAGTCCGCGCTCCCCAGCGAGCGCTTCGCCGGAGAGCTTGAGCAGTACCCGAGGGTACCGCAGCGACTCGGAGGCGGGGGCCTCCGAGTCGGCTGGACCTTGGTCAGCGGTCACGGGTCAGTCGACGCCGAGCTGGAAGCGCACAAAGCCGGCGACCGTGAGGTCTCCACCCGCTGCCTTGCCGTGCTCCGTCACCAGATCGCCGATCGACTTGCCGCCATCACGCACCCACGGCTGCGGCATGAGCGTGACGTCCTTCAGGTACGCCTCGATCTTGCCAGTGGCGATCTTTTCGATCATCGCTTCCGGCTTGCCGGTCTGACGGGCCTGCTCTTCGGCGATGCGACGCTCACTCTCGAGCTTGTCGGCTGGCACCCCGGTGCGGTCGACCGCGAGCGGCGCCGCGGCAGCGACATGCTCCGCGACGAACTTGGCCACTTCGGCCGTGGATGCGTTCCCCGCCACCTCGGCAGACGCCGCGGTGATGGACACGAGCGCGGCAAGCTTGCCATTGTGATGGCGGTAGACGCCCACCTGGCCTGTGGCGCCGGCATCCACACGCGCGACGCGACGCACCTGCACCGCTTCACCGGTCTTGCCGGCGGTGAGCTTCACGTATTCATCGACCGACTGCCCGTTGAGCGTCGAGGCCAGGAAGGCCGTCGTGTCTGCGGCGCCCGACGTGAACATCTGCTCGACGAGCGTGGAGAGCACCGCGCCGAAGTCGTCGTTGCGGGCCACGAAGTCGGTCTCGCAGTTGAGCTCGACGAGCACGCCGACCGTACCACGCACCTCGGCACCGATCAGCCCCTCGGAGGTGCTGCGGTCGGCACGCTTTTCGGCCTTGGCGATGCCGCGCTTGCGCAGCGATTCCACCGCGGCGTCCACGTCACCACCGCTCTCCTCGAGCGCCTTCTTGCAGTCCATCATGCCCGCGCCGGTACGCTGGCGGAGCTCCTGCACATCCTTGGCCGTAATGGTTTTGGTCATATGGGAAACCCTGTCTCCTGGGCGAGTCGAAGCGTGAAGTCGATGTCGAGCCGCCCGGATGAGCCGGGCGGTAAAGCGAACGAAGCAGCATTGGCAGCCACGCGGGCGCCGCACCACTCCGCGTTGTGACAACGCCGCCGGCGGATGGCCGGCGGCGTCGCACCTCGAGCGCGGAAGCGCGTCCGGTCTCCGGAGAGACCGACCGTTCCGTCAAGCGGGATTATTCGTCGCCGGCGTCAGCTGCACCATCGTCGGCGGCGTCATCGGCGCCACCCTCCGGTGCGCCTTCAGCGACTTCCACGCCGTCGGCACCCGTGCGCAGCCGCGCGATCGCCTCGGGCTTGGCCCGGCGACGGCGGGGACGACGACGCTTGCGACGATCTTCCTCGCTTCCGCCCGCCGGCTCCGCGCCGCGATCGGTGCTGTACACGTAGCTCTCCGCTTCCTCGTCGGACGGGCGAGCGGGCGCCTCACGGCGCGCGTCTTCGATCGTTTCGGCGATGGCCTGCGTGATCAGTTCAACCGAGCGGATGGCATCGTCGTTACCGGCGATGGGCACCGTGATCAGGTCGGGATCGGCGTTGGTGTCGCAGATGGAGACGATCGGGATGCCGAGCTTGTTGGCTTCGGTGACCGCAATGCGCTCCTTCTTGGAGTCGACAATGAACAGCAGACCGGGCGTGCGCGTCATCGTCTTGATGCCCTCGAGGTACTTCGAGAGCTTCTCGCGCTGACGCGACATCATCAGCTGTTCCTTCTTCGTGTAGTTGGCGAGCGAGCCATCTTCACTGCCGGCCTCGAGGTCCTTGAGCTTGCGGACCTGCTTCTTGACCGTCTGGAAGTTGGTGAGCATGCCGCCGAGCCAGCGCTCGGTGACGAACATCGCGCCGCAGCGCTCAGCCTCGTCGCGCACGATGCCGGCAAGCTGCCGCTTGGTGCAGACGAAGAGCACGGTCTCGCCGCGCAGGACGACCTCGCGGACGAGCTTCTGCGCCAGTTCGATCTGGCGGAGCGTCTTCTGCAGGTCGATGATGTGGATGCCATTCCGCTCCGCGAAAATGAAGCGGCGCATCTTGGGATTCCAGCGCCGGGTCTGGTGTCCGAAGTGGACGCCCGCGGCCAGGAGCTGTTCGAGTGACGGATTCGCCATGGTGCGATACGTGTGGTTTGACGTCCGCCGTCGTCAGCGTTCGGAGCGACCGGTCGCCCTGAAGGCACCGGCACCCGCCCCGAACTCGGACGGCGTGAGGGATACGTGTGTGAAAACGCTGCGGATCAGCGCTTGGAGAACTGGAACTTCTTGCGCGCGCCAGGCTGGCCGGGCTTCTTGCGCTCGACCGAGCGGGCATCGCGCGTGAGCAGGCCGAGCGGACGGAGCTTCGGCTTGTTCGACTCGTCGACCTTGACCAGGGCGCGGGCGATCGCCAGGCGCACCGCGCCGGCCTGACCCGACACACCGCCGCCGTTCACCAGCGCGCGCACATCGTACTGCCCCAACGTATCCGTGGCCGTGAACGGCTGCTGGATCGAGGAGACGAGCGTGGGACGCGGGAAGAACTCCGCGAGCTCACGACCGTTGATTTCCCACTTCCCGGAGCCGGGCGTGAGGTAGATGCGGCAGACGGCCTCCTTGCGGCGGCCAATGGCATGCGTGGTCGACATTACTTGGCCTCAGCCATGGAGAAAGTCAGCGGCGTGGGCTGCTGCGCCGTGTGCGGGTGATCCGTGCCAGCGTAGACGCGCAGCTTGCGACGCACCGTGCCGCGGGAGAGCGCGTTCTTCGGCAGCATGCCGAACACCGCCTTCTCGATCACGCGATCGGGGTGCTTCTCGAGCATGCTCGCGAACGGGATGTGGCGCTCATGGCCCATGTACCCCGTGTGCTTGAAATACGTCTTCTGCGTGGCCTTGTTGCCCGTCACGCGCACCTTGGCCGCATTGATCACGATGACGAAATCGCCCGTGTCCATGTGCGGCGTGAACATCGGCTTGTGCTTGCCGCGAAGCACCTTGGCGATCTCGGACGCCAGACGGCCGAGAACCATGCCTTCCGCATCCACCACGTACCAGCGGTGATCGAAATCCTTCGGCGTAGCGCTGTAAGTCTTCATGCGAGCGTTTACAGGGGGCCGGCGAGCGACCCCAGTGGGTGGAACCCCCGAAGGGCTCCAAGGGCAGGCGAGGCAATCGGCAACGGCCGGCTTCGCCTTGGAACAACCGCACGTCCCCATGTCGGATCCGCCACTGGCGCACCCGACACCGACACCGGCGGCGAGGTCTGGTTGAACACGCGGATCACCCGACCACTTGGTCGGATGCCCGGAACAAGACAGACCTGTAGAATATCCAAGCACTTACGCGATGTCAACGGACGGCACCGCGGCCCCGCCTCGGCCACCGATCGCCCCCTGTGACTTGCTCCCTCGGGGGCGTGTCTGCATTCTCCGCGCGGACAGATCACCCCGTCGCTGTCGCAGACCCTCAGCGCTACACCACCAGACGCCCCGCCACGTCGCGGGGCCTCACGCATTCCACCAGGAGACCCCAATGGGCATGATGGCCGAGTTCAAGGAGTTCGCGGTCAAGGGCAACGTCATGGACCTCGCCGTCGGCGTCGTCATCGGCGCCGCCTTCAACAAGATCGTGTCGTCCGTCGTGGACGACCTCATCATGCCGCTCGTGGGCCTCGCCCTCGGCGGCCGCGACTTCAAGGGGCTCTTCTACGCACTCGACGGGAACAGCTACGCCACCATCGAGGCGGCCAAGGAGGCCGGCGTAGGCACCCTCAACTACGGCTCGTTCATCCAGAATGTGGTGGACTTCCTGATCGTGGCGTTCGTGCTCTTCTCGGTGGTCAAAGGCATGAATCGCCTGCGCCGCCAGAAGGCAGCCGCCGCCTGAGTCAGCGGCCGCGCTCGACTACAGCGCGGCCAGCTCCACCAGCACCATGCCCTTCTCCACGGCCGTCCCCGCTACTGCGTGGACGGCCGTGATGCGTGCGGCCGCTGACGCGCGCAGCTCGTTCTCCATCTTCATCGCTTCCACCACCACCAGCGCCTGCCCCGCCGCGACCTCGGCACCGACCTCCGCCAGGACGCGCACCACCAACCCCGGCATGGGCGCCACCAGCGGCGCAGGCCCCGACGCCGCCTGCGAGGCTGCCGCCAGATCCCGGATGGCTCGGGTGCGAGCGTCCAGCGCGTCGGTCGAGAACTGCCACCCATCCACGCCCACGCGATACGCGCCGCGCGCACCGTCCCGACGGGCGACGACGCGATGCACCGTATCGCCCACGCGCAGCAGCCGCACCGGTGTCCCTGGCACCGTCTCGAGGGACGCGGATACCAACGCGCCGTCGACGCGCACTTCGGTGCCGTCCAGCTCTACCGTCAGTCGGCGACCCGACACGTCCACGATGTACTTCATCACGCCTCCGGGCGCAGCAGGCACACCGTTTCCACGTGTGCCGTCTGGGGGAACAGATCAAAGCAGGTCGCCGATACCACACGCCAGCCCTGCAGACGCTTCACGTCGCGCGCCAGCGTGGCCGGATCACAACTCACGTACACCAGCGCGCGCGGCGGTGAGGCCGAGGAGGCCACTTCCACCAACCGATCACACACCGCCGCGTCACAGCCGGAGCGGGGGGGATTGAGTACGATCACGTCGGCCGGCAGCGCCTCAGCGAGGCGCGTCTCCACTGTGCCCGAGAGCACACGCGACGCCGCGCCCAGACGTGCCTCCGCGTGCCGACAGGCCCGATCATCACGCTCGATGGCCGTCACCTGGACGCCCGCCGCATCGAGCGCCATCGCGAGGCGCCCCGCGCCAGCGTAGCCGTCGATCACACGGGCCGGCGACTCGGCCATCACCTGCGCGAACACGAACGCGTGCATCTGCGCGGCCAGCTCGGCGTTTACCTGCACGAAGCTGGCGGCCACCGCAAGATCCGACGAAGGCTCCACCACCTCGAGCCCCGGTGCTGGGTCCGCCTGTTGCGATGCCGTGAGACGATCACGATCCCACATGAGCTGCGCCTCCTGCCCCGCCGGCGTCCACCAGATGCCACGGCAGCCAGGTACGGCCTCGCCGATCGCACGCGCCGCGGTGGCCGACCAGCGGTCGCCGCCTTCCACCGCAATTGCGATCTCGGCGACGCTGGCCTGCGCTTCGCCAAGGCGACGCAACGAGACGCGCAGCGACTGCTGCTGCCGCGACGAACGCTGGCCACGACGCGCCGAACCGCGCCGCGCCGCTGGCGCATCGGCCGTCGGCGTGCGCCATTCGGGAAGGCGGCCGAGCAGTCCACGCAGCGCATCCCACGCGCGCTGCACATCATCGTGCGCCAGGAGGCAGCGCTCGATTGGCACCAGCGTGTCCGGATCCCCTGCGGCGTGGAAGCCGCCCACACGCCGCTTGCCGTGCCCGCGCACGGTCAGGCTGATCGTGCGCCGATAGCCGAGGGTCCGCGCATCGCCAATGACCTCAGGGTGCGCGATCGACACGCCGGCAATGCGCTGCATGGCATCGACCACCAGCTGCGCCTTGGCGGCGCGCTGCGCGTTGATGGCGAGGTGCTGCCACTGGCAGCCTCCACAGTCGTCGTGCACATAGTGCACGCACGGCGCATCGACACGATCCGGAGACGCCTCCACGAGGTCGCGGACGGTGCCGCGCGCAAAACGACCGCGCGACACCAGCGCAGTCCGCACGACATCACCGACGGCGGTGCGCGGTACGAACACCGCCTGTCCATCGTGTCGGGCCACGCCGTCCCCGCCGGCGGCGAGGCTGGTGATCTGCAGATCGGCAATCGTTGCGGTCACGAGCGATCAGCCGAGGCCAAGCGATTCGCGACGCGCGATGTCGCGCCATGCACTGCCGGTCGCACGCGACGACGCGGGGCTGTTCGACACCGTGGCCTGTCCTCGATCGTCGTGTGCAGCGAGTGCGGCGGCAATCGCGGCCAACTGGACCGTCTCGTCACTCGCGCTGGCGCTGGTGAGCTCGGTGAGATGCGCCTCCAACCACTGAATGCTCATGTCCCCCGACTGCACGTCGGGATGCTCGAGCAGTCGCAGGTGAAAATCCCGCGACGTCTCCACACCTTCGATCACGAGCTCGCGCAAGGCGCGACGCATGCGCGCGATGGCGAGCGGTCGCGTGGGCGCATGCACGATGAGCTTGGCGAGCATCGGATCGTAATGCAGGCCGATCTCGCTGCCATCTTCAATACCGCCATCCCAGCGTACGCCCGGGCCGCTCGGCAGATGCAGATGCGTGATGCGGCCCGTGCTCGGCAGGAAGCCGTTGGATGGATCTTCGCTGGTGATCCGGCATTCGATCGCCCAGCCGCGCGGCGTGAACGACTTCTGATCAAACGGCAGCCGCTCACCGGCCGCCACACGCAGCTGCCACTGCACCAGATCGATGCCCATCACCAACTCGGTGACGGGATGCTCCACCTGAATGCGCGTGTTCATTTCGAGGAAGTAGAATGCGCCGTCGGTGTCGAGCAGAAACTCGCAGGTGCCGGCATTCACGTAGCCCGCCGCGCGTGCGGCCGCCACTGCAGTTTCTCCCATGCGCGCGCGCAGCGCTGGCGTCACCACAGGACTCGGCGCTTCCTCCACCATCTTCTGATGCCGACGCTGCAGCGAACATTCACGTTCGCCGAGATGCAGCACGTTGCCATGCTGATCGGCGAGCACCTGCACCTCCACGTGTCGCGGGCCATCGAGATACTTCTCCACGTACACCGCATCATCACCGAAGGCATTGAGCGCTTCGCGCTGTGCCGCGCCCAAGGCCGACGCGAGCTCCGACGGCTCGCGCACAATGCGCATGCCCTTGCCACCGCCACCAGCGGCAGCCTTCAGCAACACCGGGTAGCCGAAGGACTCGGCGATCGCGGCGGCTTCCTCGGCGTCACGCAACGGCTCCGTGGTGCCTGGCACGACCGGCACGCCGGCGGAGATCGCGAGCTGTCGTGCGGCCGTCTTGCTGCCCATCGCTTCGATCGCTTCGGCGGGCGGGCCAACGAATACCAGGCCGGCTTCGCGCACCGCACGCGCAAACCATGCGCGCTCCGACAGGAAGCCGTAGCCGGGATGAATGGCCTGCGCCCCCGTCCGCTTCGCGACCTCGATGATGCGATCGCCAAGCAGATAGCTCTGACTCGACGGCGGCGGACCGATGCACACCGCCTCGTCGGCCTCGCGCACGTGTGGCGCTCTGGCATCGGCCTCGGAGTACACGGCCACGGCCTTGATGCCAAGCTCCTGGCAGGCCCGAATCACGCGCAGGGCGATTTCTCCGCGATTGGCGACGAGCACCTTGTCGAACATGGGTCTCGCCTCAGAGCGGAAGGTTGCCGTGCTTGCGCGGCGGATTGCGATCGCGCTTGCCTCGCAGTGTGGAGAGCGCGTCGATCAGTCGGGGCCGCGTATCACGCGGATCGATGATGTCGTCGACGTACCCACGCGCGGCGGCCGTGTAGGGGTTGGCGAATCGCTCGGTGTAGTCGGCCACGCGCGCATCGGTCGCGGCGGCCGGATCGTCGGCGGACGCAATTTCGCGCTTGTAGAGAATCTCCACCGCACCCTTGGGTCCCATCACGGCGATTTCCGCGGTGGGCCAGGCAAGGTTCACATCACCACGAATGTGCTTGGAGCTCATCACGTCATACGCGCCGCCGTAGGCCTTGCGCGTGATGACCGTGAGCTTGGGCACCGTGGCTTCGCAGTAGGCGTACAGCAGCTTCGCACCGTGCTTGATGATGCCGCCGTGTTCCTGCGCGACACCTGGCAGGAAGCCCGGCACATCTTCGAAGGTGATGATCGGAATGTTGAAGCAATCGCAGAAGCGCACAAAGCGCGCGGCCTTGAGCGACGCATCGATGTCGAGCACGCCGGCGAGCACGGCGGGCTGGTTGGCCACGATGCCGACGCTCTGTCCTCCCAGGTGCGCGAAGCCCACGAGCACGTTGCCGGCGTAGTCGGGCTGCACCTCGTAGAAGTCGCCATCATCGACAATGCGCTTGAGCACCTCACGCATGTCGTACGGCTGGTTGGGATGATCGGGCACGAGATCGAGCAACGTTTCGTCGCGACGGCCGGCGGGATCCGTGCCGGCGCCGGTTGGCGGATCATCGGCGTTGTTGCTCGGCACGAAGCGAAAGAGCTGCCGAATGGCGTGCAGGCTCTCCAGCTCCGAGTCGTGCGCGAAGTGCGCCACGCCGCTCGTGCCGGCGTGCGTATCGGCGCCGCCGAGCCGTTCCATCGTCACGTCTTCATGCGTGACCGTCTTCACCACGTTGGGGCCGGTGACGAACATGTAGCTCGTCTTGCGCACCATGTAGATGAAATCGGTGATCGCGGGCGAGTACACCGCACCGCCAGCGCAGGGACCGAGAATGGCGGAGATCTGCGGAATCACGCCGGACGCCATCGTGTTGCGCAGGAAAATGTCGGCGTATCCCCCGAGCGACACGACGCCCTCCTGAATGCGCGCGCCGCCCGAGTCGTTGAGTCCGATCATGGGAGCGCCGTTGCGCAGCGCGAGGTCCATCACCTTGCAGATCTTGGCGGC
This sequence comes from Gemmatimonas sp., assembly GCA_011390935.1. GTDB lineage: Bacteria > Gemmatimonadota > Gemmatimonadetes > Gemmatimonadales > Gemmatimonadaceae > JAABRT01. The sequence goes on along the minus strand of JAABRL010000014.1, from coordinate 57,506 downwards.
GTGTGCTTCGGACAGCGAGCCACCGAAGACGGTGAAGTCCTGTGAGAACACGTAGACGAGGCGGCCGTCGATGCGGCCGTATCCGGTGACGACGCCGTCGCCGTAGATGGGCGCCTCGCCATCACCGAGCGATCGCGACGTGACGAAGCGGTCGAGCTCGACAAACGAGCCCTCATCGAGGAGCACGTCGAGCCGTTCGCGGGCTGACAGCTTTCCCTTGGCGTGCTGGGCGGCCAGACGGTCGGCGCCGCCGCCCTGTTCCGCGGCGACGCGCGCACGCGCCAGCCGATCGAGTTTCTCGCGCATGGACATGGAGGGAGAAGCTAAGGCGAGATCCCCCGGAATGCACACCCGCCCCGGTCAGCGATGCTGGCCGGGGCGGGCACGTCGCGTGGATTCACGCGCCAACCAAACCGTTTGGTCAGTTCGGCTTGTAGATGATCGGGAGCACGACCTTCGACTTCACCGCGGCGCCGCCGGCCTTGCCCGGCTGGAACTCGAGACGCGGCGCGACCTTCTTGGCCGCTTCCCCGAGCTGGCTGTGCGTGGCGTCGAGCACTTCGACCGTGGCCGGATCCACCTTGCCCTTCTCGTCCACGACGAACTGCACTTCCACCATGCCGCCCTGCCCGCGACGCTTGAGATCCTCCGGGTACGACTCGCTGATGAAGCGGCCGGCATCGGCGGTCGAGCGCAGCTTCGGCGGCGTCTGGAGTTCCGCGATGGCGTAGACCTTGTCCTGCGCCTCGGCAGTACCGACAAACGGACCAACGGCGAACAGCGTAGCAACGGCAGCGGCGGCAAGCCACGGGCGACGGACGAACGAATGCAGCATGAAAAGGCTCCAGTGTCAGGTTTGAACGTGCACGCGCCGTCGGTGGCACCCAGGACGCGAATCGTCCTCGCGGGTGTGCATGCGGCGCACACGTAGCCTTTTCGGCAGCTCCACCAAGGACTTGAGCGTTCATCACCGGGACCCGCGTGATCGTCACACTCCCGGCATTCCCAGCCCCCATTTCAGCACCTCCCGAACGCACGACGCCCCCGGATCGCCGAAGCGACCCGGGGGCGTGTGTCACGCAGAACGCGCGTCGGCTTAGAGGCCGAGCTCGTCTTCGGAGCTGTGCACGACCGGCGGCTCTTCCGGACGCGGCGGCTGCTCTTCCGGAATGCTCACGACCGTGAGCACGATACGGCGGTGGATGGGATCCACCTCGAGCACGCGCGTGACCAGACGCATCCCTTCGAAGGCGAAGTCGGCCGGATTGGTGACTGTCGCATCGGGGTTGAGCTGCGACACCGGGACGAAGCCCTCGATGTCGTTGCCGAGGTCAACGACGACCCCCTTGTCCATGAGGCGGACGACGGCGCCTTCATTGTCCATGCCCACCGGGAAGCTCTCGCCGATGCGCAGCCACGGATCTTCCTCGGCCTGCTTGAGGCCCAGGGAGATGCGCTTGTTCTCGCTGTCGATGTTGAGGATGACCACATCGACCGCGTCGCCCTTCTTCACCACTTCCGACGGATGCTGGACGCGCTTGGTCCAGGACATGTCGGAGATGTGGATGAGACCATCGATACCGGGCTCGATTTCCACGAACGCGCCGAACGACGTGAGGTTGCGGACCTTGCCGTTGATGCGCGTGCCCACCGGGTACTTGAGGGGCAGCACGACCCACGGATCCTGTTCGGTCTGCTTCATGCCGAGCGAGATCTTCTCTTCGCTCTCGTCGACCTTGAGCACCACCGCCTCGATCGCCTCACCAATGGACACGATCTTGGACGGGTGCCGCACATTGCGCGTCCAGCTCATTTCGCTGATGTGCACGAGGCCTTCGATGCCGGGCTCGAGCTCGATGAAGGCGCCGTAGTTGGTGATCGAGACCACCTTGCCGTTGACGCGCGTACCCACCGGGTACTTTGCGGCCACGTCCTTCCACGGATACGCCTGCAGCTGCTTGAGGCCGAGCGAGATGCGCTCGCGCTCCCAATCGATATCGAGAACCTTGATTTCGAGCTCGAGGCCGATCGACACCATCTCGCTGGGGTGCGAGATGCGCCCCCACGACATGTCGGTGATGTGCAGCAGGCCGTCCACGCCGCCGAGGTCGATGAACGCCCCGAAGTCGGTGATGTTCTTGACGACACCCTTGCGGACCTGGTCCTTGGCCAGCTCCTTCATGAGCTTCTCGCGCTTGCCCGCCCGCTCGTTCTCGAGAATCACGCGACGCGACACCACGATGTTGCGACGGCGCTTGTTGAGCTTGATGATCTTGAACTCGTAGGTATGGCCGAGCAGCTCGTCGATGTTGGGCACGCGCCGCAGGGCGATCTGCGAGCCCGGGAGGAATGCATCGACGCCCATGAGGTCGACGACCACGCCACCCTTGATCTTCTTGACGAGCGTGCCGGTGACCGGCTCGTCGCTTTCGTAGGCCACACGGATCTTTTCCCAGACCCGCATGAAATCGGCCTTCTTCTTGGACAGGACGACCGACCCTTCGGAGTCCTCCAGGTGCTCAAGGAGAACCTCGACTTCATCGCCTTCGGCGAGGTCGGGCATGTCCTTGAACTCTTCGAGCGGAATCGTGCCTTCGGACTTGAAGCCGATGTCGAGCACGACGAGGTTTTCGCGGATCTCGAGGACGCGCGCCTTGACGATCTCCCCTTCCTCGATGGAGGCGAGGGTACCGTTGTACATCTCCAGCATGGCCTCGAACTCGTCGGACGTGAGTTCGTCCTCGTCGTAGAGTTCGGGGCGCCGGTTGGCGAGCGGTCGCAGCTGGCTCTTCTGGAGGTCACGCTTCTCGCGCGCCGTCAGGCGTTCCGGCTCCCCGTCGAGGGAAGCGTCGACGGCAGCGTCGAGGGTTGGGGTTTCGATGTCGGTCGTCATAACTGAAAAAGCTCCATACGCGGAGGCTGGCTCGCCGCGCCGAGGTTGGGGGTAACGGATCCGGAGCCATCCAAAACGGCGGACGGTCCGGGGGAACTGTAAAACGTAGTGGGGCCGAAGGCGGGGGGCAATGTTGACGGGGTGGCGGCGGGGAGTGATTCTGCGCCGGAGGGTTCCGGCCGCCACCGATGCGGGAAGGTGCAGTATGCCTCGCGGGATTGTTCGGCTTATTTGCGGGTGGCACGCAGGGTCTCGGCGCGCGGCGCGACCGCGAGCCCGGGCCCGGTGGTGCGTCACGCTGGCCCTCGGCCTCATCGCGTCGCAGCCGGCACGTGCGCAACCGCCCTCCACCGCGGCCACCCGAGCGCTGTCCGGCCGGATCCTCCGTGCCGACGCCGCACAGCAGGCGGTCGCGAACGCCCTCGTGACGATCGGTGACGCGGGACTGGTCACCCGGTCAGACAGTCTCGGTCGTTTCGCATTCGAGGCCGTGCCGCTCGGTCCGCAGCGCCTCTCGGTGCGAGCCATCGGGTTCGCCGTCGCCGACGAACGCATCGAGGTCAGGGCGGACGGCGCCAATATGCTGGAGATCCGCTTGTCCGCGATACCGGAGCTGGCCACCGTCGAAGTGTCCGCCACCGCGCGGCGCGGTAGCCTCAACCTGCCCGACTTCGAGGCGAGACGGCGCGTGGGACTCGGCCGGTTCATCACCGCCGATGAACTCGAGGCGCACGGTGGACGCGCGCTGTCGACGATCCTGGCGCGGCGCATGCCCGGCCTTCGCCCCATCGGGTACGCGCCGGGACGCACGGCGATGGCGTCGGGGCGTGGGGACACGAGTCTGCGCGGCAAACCGCGCGGCGACGGGATCGACATGGCGCGCGGCGCACCCGCCGCGTGTTATGTGCAGGTGAGCGTGAACAACGTGCTTCGCTACCGCGGAGAACCCGGCGAGCAGCTGTACGACATCGATCTCATCGACCCGGCCACGATCGAGGGCATCGAGTTCTACACGGTGTCGCAGCTCCCCGCGGAGTTCAATCGGGCCAGCAATGCGAACTGCGGTGCGCTGGTGATCTGGTTGAAGCCGTGATGCCGTTCCCGTCTCGATCAGGATGTCGAGGGGGGATGCGGGCGCCCCCTTACCGCCTCCGCGAGCGCCACGATACGCTCGACCTGCTCTTCCTGCGTGAGTGAGGTGGTGTCGATCGTGATCGCCGACGGATCGGGCCGGCTCTGCGTGGCATCGCGCGCATCGCGGGCCACAAGCTCCTCGGTCTCCACCGCGATTTCGCTGTCGGTGGGCTTGCGCTCGAGTCGCTGCACCAGCCGACGCCGTGCGCGTTCCCAGGGATCGGCAATGAGAAAGATCTTGAGCGGCGCGTCAGGAAACACCGTGGTGCCGATATCGCGGCCATCGACCACGACGTCCGTGCTCGCGCCCGCCTCGCGCACGCGATCGTTCACCCAGGCGCGTACGGCGGGCATCACGGCCACGCGCGACACCTGCGCGGTGACGGCCGCACCGCGCAACTCCTCCTCATGGCGCTCCCCGTCCACGAGCGGTACGACCGAACGCTCCGTGAGACCGAGCGACACACGCCCCGCCTCGGCGAGCACCCCGGTCTCGGTCCACTGCTCGGGGGCGAGGCCGCTGCGCACCGCCAGCGCGGTGAGCGCCCGGTAGAAGGCGCCCGAGTCCACGTGGCGAATGCCGAGCCGCTTGGCGACCCACTGGGACGTGCTCGACTTGCCGGACGCGGCGGGGCCGTCGATGGCCACGATCAGGCGACGCAGTGCATTCGACGCGGCATCGGTCGATGTACCGGCGGGTGCGCGGGCCTGCGTCGCGCGCGCGAGCGTGTCCCAGAAGCCGGGGAACGACACATCCACGCACGCGGGATCGTCGATGGTGATCGTATTGCCGGGGACCGCACCCAGAATGCCGAATGCCATGGCGAGTCGGTGATCGCCATGGGTGATCACGTGGCCGGCGAGTGGCTGATCGCTGCCGCGGACCACGAGGCCATCGGGAAGTTCTTCGGCATCGACGCCGATGGCGCGCAGGTTCGCCACCACGGCGGAGATGCGATCGCTCTCCTTCACGCGGAGCTCCGAGGCGTCCGTGATGCGCGTTTCGCCCACAGCGCGCGCGGCGACGCACGCAACCAGCGGCAGTTCGTCAATGGCGCGGGCGACTTCATCCCCGCGCACGCTCGTGGCCACGAGCGTATTCGGTGCCACCACCAACGTGCCGATCGTTTCGCCGCCGACCACGCGTTCGTGATCCACGCGCAACTGCACGCCCATGCGTTGCAGAATGTCGAAGCCGCCCGTGCGCGTGGGATTGAGGCACACATCGGGAAGCACGAGTTCGCCGCCGTGTGCCAGCGCCGCGAGGGCCACGAAGAACGCGGCCGATGACGGATCGGCCGGCACGTCCACATCGACCGCCCGCAACGAGGCACCGGCCATCACGCGTGCACCATCGGGGAGCACCTCCACCGTGGCGCCACATGCCGAGAGCATGCGTTCAGTGTGATCGCGCGAGCGCGTGGGTTCATACACCGTCGCCTCCACGCCACTGCTCACCGCGGCCAGCAGGATCGCGCTCTTGATCTGGGCGCTGGCGTGTTCGCTGCGCCACGAGATGCCTTGCAGCGCGGCACCACGCACCTGCATGGGCAGGCCATCGCCGCGCTCGAAGGTGAACTCGGCGCCCATCTGCGACAGCGGACGCGCGATGCGCTGCATGGGGCGGCGGCTCAGACTCGCGTCACCCACGAAGGTGCCGGTGAGCCCAGCACGCCCCGCGACCACGCCGGCCATGAGGCGAGTGGTGGTGCCGCTGTTGCCGCAGTCGAGCCATTCGGTCGGCGTGCGCAAGGCCGCCAGTCCGGCGCTGCGCAGCACCAGTTCCGAGGTGAGCGCCGGCACGGGAATGCCGAGCGCGCGCAGCACACGCGCGGTGGCGTGCACATCGGCGCTGGGCAGGATGTCGCGTACACGCGCCTCGCCGCCCGCGATGGCGGTGATGAGCAGGGCGCGATGACTGATGGACTTGTCACCGGGCACGCGCACCGTGCCGGACACGCGCAGCGACACGGTCACCGCAGCCAGGCTTCGAGTGCGGTGGCCGCGTCGGTCTTCTCGTCGCGATACTTCACGATCACTGGCGTCTGCAGGGCGATCCCCTGCTCCGCCCCCCAGCCGCTCGACACACGGCGCGCGCCGGGCACCACCACGGCGCCCGCTGGAATCTCGAGCGGCGCATCGGCCGTGGCGCGGTGCACCGTTTCCTTTACCAGATCGTACACCGGCGTGCCGCGCGTGAGGATGACGCCAGCGCCAAGCACGGCGCGCTCACGCACCACCGTGCCCTCGTACACGCCGCAGTTGCCACCCACGATCACATCGTTCTCGATGATCACGGGTGACGCATTGATCGGCTCGAGTACGCCGCCGATCTGCGCGGCGGCACTGAGATGCACGCGCTCCCCGATCTGCGCACACGAGCCCACGAGCGCGTGCGAATCGATCATGGTGCCGGCGCCCACGAAGGCGCCCACGTTCACGTACATGGGCGGCATGCACACCACGCCCGGTGACAGGTGCGCACCACGACGCACCGCCGACCCACCCGGCACGATGCGCACGCCGTGTTCAAGGCGAAACTCGCGCACCGGGAACGTGTGCTTGTCGAGAAAGTGATTGAGTCCGGTGCTTTCGGACCCCATCTCGACAACGCGCCCGATGCGGAAACCCAGCAGGATGCCACGCTTCACCCACGGCACGGCGTGCCAACGGCCATGTTCGTCGCGCCGCGCCGCGCGCACCTCGCCGGATTCGACACGAACGAGAAAGTGATCGAACAGGCTGCTGGCATCGTGCGCCAAGGTGACACCACCGTCGAGCAGATCGGGGTGTGAAAGTCGTGCTTCGAGTTCTGCGAGCGTGAACGCCATCGGAATTTTCGGTAGTGAGTCAGTCGAGCGGATCGGGTGTGCGGCTGGCCAGATCCATCGACACCAGCGTTGATCGCACGGCCGCCATGGCAGCGAGCAGGGTATCGCGATGTGCGCCGCCAAGCGACACGAGCGGGAGTCGCAGCACGTCGTGTACGAGCGCGTCGGCCGCCAACGCCGACTTCACGGGCATCGGATTGGAGTCGATGAACGCGGCCGCGAAGATGGGGCGCAGTGCGCGGTGCAGCACACGCGCCTGCTTCAGGTCGCCACGCGCGACGGCGCGCGTGAGGGCCACCATGGCCGCGGGGAACAGATTGGACACCACGGAGATCACGCCGTCCCCACCGAGCGCCATGATGGGCAACGTGAGCGCGTCATCGCCGGCGAGCACACCGAACGCGTCACGGCGTGCTGCAAGGATCGCATCGATCTGCTCGAGCCGACCCGACGCTTCCTTCACGGCAACGAATCGCGCATCCTGCGCGAGTTCGAGCACGGTGTCCGCATCGATGTTGCCGCCCGTTCGCCCGGGGACGTTATACAAGATCACAGGCAATCCGGCCGCATCTGCCACGGCACGAAAGTGCGCCAGCAGACCGCGCTGCGGCGGCTTGTTGTACATGGGGGACACCACGAGCAACTGCGTGGCCCCGACGGAGGCACACCCCTTGGCGAGCGCGATCGCACGCGCCGTGTCACTCGCGCCGGCGCCGGCGATCACGGGCACCCTCCCGTTCACGACCTCGACGGTAAGTTGCACGACACGCACGTGCTCCTCGATCGAGAGCGTGGCCGCTTCCCCCGTGGACCCGCACGGCACGAGGAAGTCGATACCCGCCTCGAGTTGACGAGAGACGAGATTGCGCACCGCCGGTTCGTCGACCGCGCCATCAGGGGTAAACGGTGTGATGAGAGCGGTGCCGCACCCGCGAAGGGCTGTTGTCATTCGGAGCCTTCCTGTGTGAGACCGAGACCGAGCACGTCACGCATACTGTGCAGCCCGGGGCGAGAGGTCGCCCCGAGCCATCGCGCAGCGGCCAGCGCACCATCGGCAAAGACACGTCGATCACGCGCCGTGTGGGTGATCGCCACACTTTCGAAGGGTGCGTCGAGCAGCAGCTCGTGGGTGCCCGGCACGGAGCCCGCGCGAATGCTCGTGATCGGCACGGCACGACCGAGTGCTCGCTCCGTACGCGCCTGCACAGCGATCGCTGTTCCGGACGGTGCGTCGAGTTTGGCGGTGTGATGCGTCTCGACGAGATGCGCATCAAACGACGGCGCGTGGCGGAACAGCCGTCCCGCGACCTCGACCAGTGCGAGCATGAGTTGCACCCCGGGCGAAAAGTTGGGCGCCCAGAGCGCACGCCCTTTGGTCTCGCGCAATGTCTCGTGCAGCACATCCAGCTGATCGAGCCAACCGGTGGTGCCGATCACGACCGGCACACCGGCACGCAAGCAGGCCGTCGCATTGCCGAGCGCCGCATCCGGCACGCTGAACTCGATCGCAACGTCGGCACCACCGAGCGTTTCGCGCGTGATCCCCTCGCGGGCGACCCGAACGCGATCGAGCCGCGCCACGATCGTGCAGTCGTGCTCGGTCGCCAGCGCGTCGATGGCGCGTCCCATGCGTCCCATGCCAATGAGTGCCACGCGAACGGCGGTCATGCAGGCTCCGGAAAGAACGTGGCATGTAATCGCTGCAGGGCCGGGTTGACCTGCGCGTCGTCGAGCACAAGCGTGAAGTTGAGCCCCGTGGCGCTGAGTGAGGCCATGTGCACCTTGATGTCGCCGAGTGCGCCAAGCGCCTGCGCCATCGTTTGCGCGCCATCGGACAGCCCAGCACCCACGATGGCCACGAGGCCGCGATGCTGTTCCACCGAGACATCGCCGAACGCCGAGAGATCAGCGACGATGGCCTCGAGGTTCGACGCATCATCGAGCGTGACAGACACCGAGACTTCCGACGTCGTGACCACGTCGATCGAGGTACGGTGCCGATCGAACACCGCGAACACGGCGCCAAGGAATCCGTGTGCGAGCAGCATGCGCGCCGAACGCAGCTTCACCAGCGTTTTGTCCCGTTTGCCGGCGAGTGCGCGCACCGGATATCGCGGCGCGTCGAACGTGATCATGGTGCCGGTGCCCTCGGGGCGGCGCGAATTGAACACGTAGACGGGAATCCCCCGCTGCACCGCCGGCGCGATCGTGCTGGGGTGCAGCACCTTCGCGCCGAACGCTGCCAGCTCGGCCGCTTCATCGAAGCGGATGCGGTCGATGAGGCGCGCGGTCGGAATGAGCCGCGGATCGGCGGTGAGCATACCGTCCACGTCGGTCCAGATCTCGATCGCCTCGGCTTCGAGCGCGGCACCGAGCAACGAGGCGGAGTAGTCGGAGCCACCGCGGCCGAGTGTGGTGGTGATGTGGCTCGGCGTCGCGCCCACGAACCCACCCACGACCGGAACGCGCCCCGCCTGCACGATGGGACGCAATCGTTCACGTGTGGCCGCAGCGATGCGTGGAAGATCGGGCGCGGCACGGGTGAAGTTGTCGTCGGTGATGGTGACGTCGCGTGCGTCCACCCACTCGGCGTCGAGTCCACGATGACGGAACGCCGCGGCGACGATGCGCGAGCTGAGCAGTTCGCCAATCGCTGCGACCGAGTCGAGCGAGCGTGGTGTGACAAAGCCGAGCGTACTTAGCGCCTCCGCCAGATGCGCCAACTCATCAAGTCCGGCACTGACCTCGGCCTCGACGTCGTCGCGCTCAGGCGACCCGTCGAGCAGCGTGGCCGTGGTCGTGAGATGCCGTTGTCGCAGCGACTCCACGATGGAGAGTGCAACGAGCAGGTTGCCATTGGCCGCCCGCTGCGCGACATCGAGCAGGTCGTTCGTGGCGCCACCAAGCGCCGAAACGACGACCACCGGCTGTCGATCCCGCTTGCCTGCAACAATCGCGGCCGCGCGCGCGATCGCGGCACCATCAGCGACCGACGTGCCGCCGAACTTGCAGACGATCATTGCCGACCTGCGAGCGCGCCAAGTTGCAGCGCGCCGCTCTCGCGATGCACGGCGCCACTCGCCACGAGCAGCTCCGCGTTGAGCACAGAGCCTCCGGCTGCACCGCGCACGACGTTGTGTGCCATGGCGACGAGACGCAGGTGCAACAGCGCGTCCTCGCGAACGCGACCGATGGTGACGCCCATTCCCCCAGCGCATTGCACGTCACGGCGCGGCTGCGGGCGGTCGGGAGCATCCGTGACCTCGAGTGCCGGCGACGGGGCCGAGGGCAGACCGGCCACGCCGGCGTGCCCTTTCCACGCGCGCAACACCTCGAGCGCCTCGGCAACCGTGGGCGCACGTTCGAAGCCGATCGTGAGACATACGGTGTGCCCATGCTCTACCGGCACGCGATTGGCGTGCGCACTCACGGTGATCGGCGCGGGCACGATCTCGCCATCGACCAACTGGCCGAGCAGCTTGCCCAGCTCCGTCTCGATCTTCGGCTCTTCGTCGCCGATGTACGGAATCACGTTGCCCAGAATGTCGAGCGACGGTACGCCAGGATACCCTGCGCCAGACACGGCCTGCATGGTGACGGCCAACACCTGTCGCACACCGAACGCCGCGTGCAGCGGCGCGAGCGCGGAGGCAATCACCGTGGCCGCACAGTTGGCATTGGTGACGATGGCCCCGTTCCACCCACGCACCGCCTGCTGTCGGGCGAGCATGCAGAGGTGATCACCGTTCACCTCGGGGATCACGAGCGGTACATCGTCGTGCATGCGAAAGTTCTTCGCGTTCGAGAGCACGAGCCGGCCGGCCTGTGCGAAGGCAGCCTCCACATCGCCCGCCACGCCCGAATCGAGCGCGGAGAACACGATGGGCGCACGCACCGCGCTCGGCGTGCAGGTGCGCACGGTCAGGCCGGCCACGTCGTCGGGTAGTGTGCCCTCGAGCCAGCGCGTGGCCTCGCGATACGTCTTGCCCGCCGAGCGCTCGGACGCGGCGACCTCGGCCAGCACGAACCACGGATGATCGGCAAGCTGGCGCACGAACGCCTGTCCGACCGCACCGGTGGCGCCCAACACCGCAACGGGAATGCGAGCCGTCATGGTCATGCGTCGAGCAGTGAGCGGACGATGCGCTCGTACGACGCAACAGCAGCTCGCAGTTCGGAGACCGCAATGTGTTCGTCAGGCGTGTGCGCCACGTGAATCGATCCGGGGCCGAACAGCAGTGGTGTGCCCCATCGTCCGAGCAGCGGGATGTCCGAGGTATATGCCACCGGCGCGACGTCAAATCCATCGATGAGGTGGAAGTGCTGTGCCGGAATGAACGAGCCCCACTCCAGATCGGCTTTGCCTGCCGCCCACGCCTCGAACGCGGCCTTTACCGGCGCGACATCGCCCACCAGCCGAATCATGATTTCGGCCTCGGCGAGGCCGGGAATGATGTTGGCCTCCGTGCCTGCTCGCAGCACGCCGATGTTGCAGGTCGTGTCGCCGAGCACCGGGTCGGATGGCAAGGCGAGCGTGCGCACGTGTGGCAGCAGTTCGAGCAGCGGATCGAGCGCGCTTGCGCCGAGCTCGGGATACGCCGAATGCGCCTCGCGGCCACGCACGCGCACGATCACCCGCTGAGCGCCCTTGGCGCCGCTCGCGAGGCGACTCTCGGTGGGCTCACCATTCACGAGCCAGCGACTGGTGGCCGGCAGTCGATTGGCCATACGGGCGCCAGGCGACCCCTTCTCCTCGCCCACGACGAAGAGGAGGTCGACGCGCTCCTCACCGGCATCGGCGAGCTGCTGCGCGGCGACGAGCATGGCGGCGGCGATGCCCTTGGCGTCGCACGCCCCGCGTCCGTACAGCCGCCCATCGTGCAGGCGAGGCGGAATGTATGGCGGCACCGTGTCCAGGTGCGTGGACAGCGTGACCCCGCCGCCAGCGCGTGTTGCCCAGACGTTGCTGCGCCCGGGCTCCACTTCCTGCAGGGTCACATTCCACCCGCGCGCCACCAGCCAGCGGGCCACCACATCCACGGCCTCACGTTCACGGCCGGTGGAGGAATCGATTGAAAGAAGCTCGGTCGCGAGCGCAAGGACGTCTGTCATGAGGACAAAAGTAACGCCGACGCGGCACGGCGCGCTCCCCTCCTCGCGGAGAGGGGAGCACGCCGCAGCGCCGACCTGCGCACGTCCGGATCGCTAGACCGTGATCGCCAAGCCGCGGTAAATGCGGGCCCGGTACCGGCTGTCTTCCTGATCCGGCAGCGGGGCCGACGCGAGCAGCACGGCATGCGCGAAGCGCTCCTGTTCCTCCGCCTGCTCCCGTGCGTCGCGAGGCTCTTCCGAGCGGACGCGACGCGTGAGGTTGATCTGGTTGACCGGCACGTTGTGCACGAGGCGCTCGTTCTCCACGCCCAGCGTGGCCGTGAGGGCGTGCAATGTGGTCTTCACGAAGTTCGCGAGCGCGAACTCGGCGTGCGTGGGGTGCACCGGCACGTCGGGCGTCACGAGCACGAGGCGCACGTCGTCGAGCAGCGACACCTTGCGCGCCACCCGGAAGTGATGGGTGAGGTGCGCTTCCACAAGCGCTTCGAAACCTGCCGCGTCCAACGCCGGTGTCCCATCCTCGCGGAAGATCTCGCGCGGCAACGGAGAAAATGGGGTGGACACCACCGCTGCCGGCGCACCACCGACGCGCAGCGCCTCGTCCATCGCGCCCTCGAGATCATCGCCCACCACGATGCTGTGAATCCGCTCATTCCCGAGCACGATGCGCAACAGGTCCTTGATCTGCTCCGCCGCGCCGTCGGTGCGGGTAAGCAGCATCACGCGACCCACGTGGCCGTATTCGAGCGCCAGTCGGGCGGCACGAGCGAGATGCGACACCAGACACTCGCCCACGAGCCAGATGGTCTGCTCGCGCATGCGCGCCACGCGCTCCGGCTTGGCACGCCCAAAGAGCTCGCGCTCCGTGATGGTGCGCTCCTGATGCAAGCCGCCCGAGGGCTGGAACGTCTCCCCGGAGACGGCTCGATCAGCGAGGAAGTACACCGTCGCCAGGGCGACCTCCAGCTCGCTCGGCATGTTCCGCAAGTGCAGCATGCCAAGCACGCCTTTGCGAATCTTCGCGGCCTCCTTGAGAATGTCCTCCTTCGCGTAGAACGGCTCGGGCGGCTCGGGCAGCGCGAGCACCCAGCTGTCGTCGTAGCGGGCCCCTCCGTCGGGGAGTGTGAGGAACCGACCGCCAAGGCGAAGTCGCGCGATCAGCCGCTGCGCAATCGGGTGCGTCATGAGGAACTGACCGCAGCTCGCTTCCGAGTCAGACGCCAGCGATTCCGCGCGGATTGATTCGGCGAATCGACGTACCGAGGCCGGTGCTTCCTTGGCCGTGGCGATCGCGTCCACATCATTCCCCGCGAGCAGCTCGAGTACGGCGACCACATCGGCCCCCTGACGCATGGCCTCGACCACGGCCCGATACGTCGCGTTGAGTCGACGATTCTCGAGAATGAGGCGTCCACGCCGCTCGAAGAGTCCGGGCTTGCCGCCCACGCCTCGCAGGCGATCGCCATCCACCGGCCCCGGCGCGATCGCATTCACCTGAATCTCCGGCCCGACGAAACGCGCCAGATTCTCCGTGAGCGCGCGCTGTCCCGCCTTGGACACCGCATAGTCCGCGCGATTGGGGTACGGCACGGCGATGTACTTCTCGCCACCGAAGTACGATGACACGTTCAGAATGTACCCACTGCCCTGCCGCTTCATGATCGGGACGATCTTCTCGATGAGCGAGTAGTTCGACACGAGATTCGCCTGCAGGGTGTTGCGCCAGTCGGTGACGTTCATGTCCACCACCATCTGCTCGGCGCCCGCGACCCCGGCGTTGTTCACGAGGTAGTCCACGCGACCGAAGGCGCGCAGCGTTTCATCGACCGCACGCTGCAGACTGGGTTCGTCCGCGACATCGACGCCCGCCACCACCTGCACACGATCGGCAGCGTCGTAGTAGCCGATATCCTCGAGCTCCTTCTGAATGCCGGCGCGCATTTCTTCAAGCTGATCGGCGCGGCGCGCCACCAACATGACACGCGCGCCACCGATGGCCAGCAATCGCGCAAGCTGTCCGCCGATACCCGCCGAACCACCCGTAATGAGCACCACCTTGCCAAGGTGCAATCCCATCACGCTTTCCTGCCAACCGAAGATGGCGCGCCGCGCACCCGTAGCCTGCACGATCGAGACCGGCAGATACAGGTTCACCTGATTGATGCGACGGCGCGTGTACAGCAGGCGCGCGGCCTGGCCCGCCGCGAAGGGCACCTCCTCGGGTTCGCGGTTGCCCCAGCGAATGATCTGATTGGACCACTCTTCGAAGCGGCGCTCCCCGCTGGCCTGCTGGACCTCGGTTTCGTCACGCCACACGCGGCACAGTTCCTCCACGGCGGCGCGCAGCACGTCGGCGTAGGTGTTTCCGTGCTCGTCGTCGGCGTTGGAGAGAAACGCGATGCTTGGCGGATTGCCGAGCGCGCTCTCGATGTCCTTCCAGAAGCCGGTGAGCGCTCGCGCGAGCAACATCGTGCCGGACAGTTCGCCGTCGATGAACGTGGTGACGTCGCTATCGCTCGCTTCGGTAAAGCGACCACGAAAGCGCCACGCGCCGAACGCAGGCATGATGATCGCGCCATGCAGCACTTCGCCGTCGCGACGCAACGTCTCGAAGAGGGCATGCACCGTGTCCGGCCGCATACGATCGAGGAGCACGGGCGTGATGCGCTGATCCAGCGGTTCAGCGCCGAGCGCTTCCTGCGCGGCCCGTACACCTTCCTCGGAACCAAGACCGAGCAGCACCTCGGCGTTGCATCCGGCCTGTACACGGGCCACGGTCAGCGCGTCCTTGACCTGATCACCGGCGGCGAGCAGCACACGCACGCCCGTGCCATCGACGGTGCGCAGCTCGGGACGCGACACGAAGGTGCTGCGTGATTCCTGCCGCACCCGCATGCCGTGCGTGACTTCGAAGTTGTGCCCGTTGTACGCGGCCGATTCGTCGCTGGCGAGAAAGACGATCGTGTTCGCGACATCCTGCACCGTGGGGAACGTGCGCTCCGGCGCGGCGCCATCGACCGACCGCGCAAGACTCATGAGATCGAAGTTCTCACGCGCCGTTGTGCCATCGTCCACATGGCGGAGCTTGTCCATGGCCGAAAAGACCGTGCGAATGCGCTCGGAGCGAATCGGGCCCGGAAAGACGGTGTTGACGCGCACACCATGGCCGCCGAGCTCGGCGGCCAGCTGTCGCGAGAAGGCGTTGAGCGCAGCCTTCGGGACCACGTACGCCGCACGTCCGTAGTACTGCGTGCGCGAGAAGATGGTGGACACGTTCACGATACTGCTGCCGGCGCCGAGATGCGGCGCAACCGCCCGCACAAAGTTCCAGGCGATGCCGAACAGACTGCGCGCCGCCGCGCCCACCGTTTCCTTTTCGTGAATGCCAACCTCGGCCAGCGCCTCGAGTTCCGATGCCGTGAACGGAATGTCGCGCAGGCGGCACTTGGGCCCGGCGGAGCCGGCGTTGTTCACCAGCACATCGATGCGACCGGCCTTCACGAGGATCTGCTCCACCGCGAGGCGCACCTGTCCGGGCTCCGCACCATCGGCCGCGACCGTGACGATGCGCGCGGCCGGGACACGCAGCTCCTCGCGAAGCGCCGCGCGGGCCCCGTCCAGCTTGGCCAGATCGCGCCCCGTCATCACGAGCGTGGCGCCCTCGCGCAGCACGAGCCGCGAGATCTCGGTGCCGATGTTTCCGGCCGCTCCGGTGAGCAGCACGACCTTGCCGGCGAGGCGTCCGCGTGGCGCGCGGCGCCGTTCCGCCCCTGTTCCTTCGAGTTCGTCGCTCATCACACCGTCCCGGCCGACCAGGCCTCGTAAAGTTCATCTCGCGAGCGAAGCCCGGTGCGTGGCAACGCATGGTTCACGACGTACGTGGCGCCGGCATGTCGATTCTCCCACATGGCCTGATGCGCGTCGGGGAGCTGGTCCCATGGCACAAGCGTGGGTGGCGTGACGTCGAGCTGACCGGCGGCCAGCATCTGGTTCATGCGCACCACTTCGTACGCGTTGCACAAATGGGTGCCGAGGATGCTGCAGGTGGGGAGCAGAATGCGTCGCTGCCGCATCCACACCTGCGGGGCGTAGAAGCTGTAGCGATGACCGTGCATCTCCTCAGCGTAGACCACCCGCCCCGAGAACGGCTGCACCAGCGCCGTGGACGCCGCCAG
The DNA here is from genome assembly GCA_011390935.1 of Gemmatimonas sp. Lineage (GTDB taxonomy): Bacteria > Gemmatimonadota > Gemmatimonadetes > Gemmatimonadales > Gemmatimonadaceae > JAABRT01. The sequence goes on along the minus strand of JAABRL010000014.1, from coordinate 41,361 downwards.
CGCGTCGTGTGCGGCGCGTTCGAACACGAGGTCGGGCGCCCCACGCGGATTGTCGGACGATCGCAGCAGTTTGCCGACGGCTTGCCCGAGCGGCTTGATGGTCTTCTCTTGAAACGCGCGCACCGCCTCCTTGAACGCGGCGCCGTCTCGGCGCACATCGGGGAGCGGCGGCATGGTCTCGGGCCACTCGAACTCCACCGAGGCACGGCGTCGCAGTTCGTCGAGTGCCACCACGCCGGCGAGATGATCACCAAAGCCCAGCGAGCGCACGAACTCGCGCTGCGCGTCGGTGACGCACACCACGGCGATGCGCGCACCACGCGCGGCTGCCGCTTCGATCGCTTCGATGCCCACGGCATCGACGAGTGCGTCAGCCGCGAGCCCCGGCCCGTAGTACACGAGGACGGCCTCACCGGCACGCAAGCGTGCGCGTTCGAACATGCTGCTCACCGGCACCGCACCACGCTTGCCGGCGAAGGTGAAGTGGTAGCCGGTGGACGCTCCATAAAACGCCAGCGACCCACCGTCGGCGAGCAGTTGCACGCTGCGCGGGAACGACTGCTCCCCTGCATGCGAAATCACGTAGTCGGCGAGCCGACCGTCATGCTGCGCGCGGAACGCATCGAGCAGCGGCTCACCAGCGGCTTCCCACTGCGCAATCTCCGCCGGCGCGCTCGGCACCATGCTGAAGCACGAAACGATCGACGCGTCCCGCCGATTGATCGCGCCACTCGCGCCGTAGCCAGCAATCGCACGCGCGCGTTCGTCGCTGGAGACGAGTCCGGTCACACGCACACCGTTGGCAACCGCGGTTTTGAGTGCCTCGAGCCCGGTCCCGGTCGCGGCGCCTTCCACGAACATCGTGCGACCGCTTTCGATCTGCAGCGTGGTGAACAGCGCGCGCACGACGGTGCCGAGGTTGAGGATGTACGAACCGGCCGCTTCGAGTGACACATCCGGCGGCAACGCGTGGCACTGCGGCGCCTGCACGAGCAGGAACTGCTGATGGCTGCCCTCGAACGTTTCGTAGCCCTGAATGCGGAAGTCGGCCGACATGGGATCGCGACCGGCCATGGGCGACAGGAGCGCACTCTGTCCCGAATACACCGTGACCAGATCGCCCACGCGAAGTCGTCCCTCCGCCTTGACCGCCTCACCGACGGCGGCAATCAGTCCCACACCACCAGATCCGGTGACCTGCACATCGCGATCGTGCGAATCGAATGGCGAGACGGGAATCCCGGTGATGGCCCAGATGTCGTTGAAGTTCACTTCGGACGCGAGCACGTAGAGCAGCACATCGTTGGCGCCGGTTGCTTCGACCGGCACGACCACCTGCTGCTCGACGTCCTTCGGCTCGCCGTGGCGCGGGGCGCCAGTGGCCGGGTCCTTGATCACCCCCTGCCCGTACTGCCACGCCGGAATCGGCGTGAGCCCCGGGAAGAACGGGGCGCCGACGGGTAGCAGGTCACCTCGCGACTCCAACTCCTGCGCACGCTCGCCGTCGACGAGGGCGCCACGACGCACCGGCAGCGGCGCACTGCGGCGATCGAAGAAGGCACGAATGCCCGCCTTCCCGCCATCGGGATCAACGATCGCCTCGGCGAACAGCTGGGCCTCGCGCGCAAGCCCGGCGGCGAGTCCCTGCTCCCAGCCGGTCCGCACCGCTTCAATCACGCGATCGGCTGGAATCGCTCGACCAACTTCCGTCGCCTGGCGCATCAACCGATCGACGGGCGCGAGTGCCAGCGCCGAATCGAGCGAAAGCGCACCCGGGCGTTCCCAGGCGGCGCGGCGCTCACGCACCTGCGCGAACGCACGACCGAGTGCGCTGCGTTCGCCGTCGGCGACATACGCGCGCACCATGGCGGCGGCGTGTGCGACAACGTCGTCCGCATCGGTGACGACCGCGTCCACGAGTCCGATGGCATGCGCTTCATCCGCGTCCACCGTGCGCCCTCCAACGAGCAGCTCGAGTGCCTGCACCATGCCTTCCATGCCGTCCCGATCGGACAACAGCCGCGTGAGTCGCTGCGTGCCGCCGTATCCGGGCAGCAGATTGAGACGAATCTCGGGCTGTCCAAACGAGGCGGTACGCTCAGCAATGCGCACATGGCACGCGAGGGCGAACTCCATGCCGCCGCCGAGTGCGACGCCGTTGATTGCCGCAATGCACGGTTTGTTCATGCGTTCGATGGTGCGGAACGCGAGATGCGCCACGTTGGGGAGCGTGACCGCCTCGTCATACGTATGCACGTCCTCGAGCAGCTGCCGAATGTCCGCGCCAGCCACGAACGATGACGTGCCGTCGCCGGTGAAGATCACGGCGATCACGTCATCGCGTCGCGACAGGTGCTCCACCACGGTGACGAGCTCATCGAGCGAGCGCTCGTTGAGCGCGTTGACCGGCGGATTGGTCACCGTGACCAGCGCAACGCGAACCGGCACACCCTGCTGCAAACCGACCGGATGATAGTGCACGCGGAAGTAGCGTCCGTGATCGAGGATGCGCTGCTCCTCGCGGACACGCTGTCTCGCCTTCCAGTCACCGATCACGCGCGCAAGCTCCGGCACACACTCCGGATTGCGCAGCGTGCTCGTATCACCAATGTCCTGCTCGTCCACGAGGGCGCGCACGAGTCGGCGTACGTACTTGCCACTGCGCGTCTCGGGGAACGCCGGCACCTCGAGGAAATCCTCGGGCACGGCCACGGCTCCCTTCTCCTGACGGACCAACTCGATGAGACGGCGGCGATCGTCCGCGGTGAGCCGATGCCCCGCGGCCGGCGTAATGAACGCGAGTGGCGTGAGTCCCTTCTCGCGGTGCGGCGCGCCAACGACGATCACATTGCCCACGGGCGAATCGGCGTTGAGCTGCTTGTCGCGCAGAATGGCGCCTTCGATCTCTTCCGTGCCCATGCGATGCCCGGACACATTGATCACGTCATCGCTGCGGCCGTGCAGTGAGAAGCCACCGTCCGGGTATCGCACCGCGAAGTCGCCCTGCGTGTAGGCCCAGGTGCCCTGCCAGCGACTCCAGTACGTGCTGCGGTAGCGCGAGAAATCGCCGCGCCAGGCGGGCACCACGGCTCCGTCCTCGACCGCGAAGCGCTCGACATCACCCCAGATCGTGCGCGCGAGATACGGATACGGCGCACGAATCACGATCTCGCCCTTCTCGTCGAGCTCGGCCGGACGCGCCGGCAGCCGCCCCTCCGCGTCCGGCGTCCCATCGGGCACCCACACGTCGCCCATGACCCACGGCATCGGATACGTGTGCGCGTCGGCGCGCAGCGGGAAATCCTCGTTGCCGTAGAAGTGCGTCCAGACGATGCCGCCATGCTCGGTGGCCCAGTACGAGTTGATGTACCAGGGGCACATGAGATCCATGCCGAACTGCTGCACCGACGACGACACCGGTTCGGCGCAGAAGGTCGCGACCTTGAGCGAGGACAAGTCGTATCGCTTCACATCTTCGGCGTTCTGCGCGTCCTGCATGACCGTCTTGAGGAAGGTCACGCCCGCCTTGAAGATCTTCACGCCGTACCGCTCGATGATCGACGCGAACCGACCGGCCGAGGGGAACACCGGCGCGCCTTCCGCGAGCACACTGGTGACCCGCGTGGTGAGCGCGGCTGACAGCATGTAACTCTGCCCCGTGATCCACCCCGGATCGGCCACCACGTACATGACATCGCCCGGCTGCGCATCGAAGCTCACGCGCATGGTATGCGCCACGCCGGCCGTGTACCCGCCATGTACATGCACGACGCCCTTCGGCTTGCCCGTGGAGCCGGACGTGTAGATGAAGAAGAGCGGAAACTCCGCGTCGACCGGCTCCGGCGGCACGATCGACCAGATCACGCGCACGAGGTCCACATCGGGAAGCGCACGGAGCGCGGCTTCGTCGGCCACGTCGTGCCCGAGTGCGCGCGCCGCGTCAAGGAGCTGCGTGAGTGCGGGGCCGAGCAGTGCGTCGGCCCAGATATCGCGCCCTTCGCGCCACGGCACATCGGCCTGCGCGGTGTATCGCACCACGACCACGCGCTCCACCGCACTGCCCGCATCGACAAGAGCACGCGCCACCGCGGTACGCACACGACCGGCCACGGCCGCGTCGATTGCGCCACTCTCCGTGAGTGCGCTCAGCGCACGACCGACACCGCGCATGGCGTCGCGTCGCTCCACCGTGATCTCGCCCGCGACCGCCGCTGCCGCCGATTCCGTGATCTGCTCGGCGTGTGCCGGCTCGAGCGTGAGTGCGTGGACCGTGTCGCGCACCACCGCGATCGCGCGATCGGCGGCGAGGTACTGGTCGAGCGCCGGATCGGTATAGGCCGCCTTGAAGGGCACAATCTGCGCATTCCGCCATCCACCGTCCGCCGTGATCACCACGCGCGCGCCTGCATCGTGAATGCGGTCAGCGAGCGTCTTGTCGGAGAAGCCCCCGAACACGGGCGTGTAGATGATGCCAAGCCGCTTGGCGGCTTCGGTGAACGCGACCTGCGCGGGAATGTTCGGCAGATTGAGCGCGATACGATCGCCGATGCGCAAGCCGAGCGCCCGCAACGCCAACGCCGCCTTGGCCACGTCGATCAGCAGCGCCTTTCGCGAGATCGGATAGGCGACCACCGGAGCGCCGCGCCCGTCGCCGCGCGACTGATCCCATCGGTCACCCTCCACGAGGAACGCCGCCTCCTCACCGTGCCCGGACAACACGTGGCGATCGATTTCGTTGAACGCGGCATTGGTGCGCGCGCCGGCGAACCAGCGATACCAGGGTGCGTCGTCGTCGTTGAAGGCACGTTCGAATGGACGCCACGCGGAGGGTCGCACGCCCGAGACGGGCGCCAGAGTCTGCGCATCCCAGCCCCGCCACTCCCCGTGTGCATTGCGGGCGATCCACGCCCCCCGCTCGCCGAGCGTCGGATCGAACCAATGCAGCGTGGCGGTCGCCATGTCGCCATGAAAGGCGCCGGGATCGTCGCTGCAGGCGGAACGCGCCGCCTCCCAGTCCGCACGCGTGCGAAGGGGATTGTTGGAGGGATGCGGCGGAGAGACCGCCGCCGGTTGCGCCGTGCCGTTGGTCGATGCCACCCGAACCCCGTAGGAGCGTGGTGCGTCAGGACTCGCGATGCAGCGCCAGCGCCGCATCCGTCAGGTCGATATACGCGCCGACCGCCCTGCCACGCAGCGGTGGCACGACGGACGGGCTTCCTCTCAAATCTCAATACATGACGTTACCGTCATGTTCCGAACTCCCCGCCAAGGTGCGCCGTGCGGGGGCTCAGCGCAAGGCGGCTTCGATGGTCTCGATGAGCGCCGCGTCGGACAGCGCCTCGGCCCAATCGTCGGCCACGAGAATGATGGCCCGCTCGGCGCCGGAGTTGCACTCGACGGCCACGGGTACTGGCTGAATGGAGGACGCGGCCGCCACCTGTTCGACCGGCACTTCTGGCAGTTCGAGGCAGATCCAGTTGGTGCCCCGCGCGTCACGCACTGTCCGCACGCCGTACTCCTGCTCGTGATGAGTGCCCGGAGCGGGACTCGAACCCGCACCCCCTTGCGGGAAGGGGCTTTTAAGGCCCCCGCGTCTACCGGTTTCGCCATCCGGGCCACCGAAAACGCGAAAGGAGCGGCACCTGCCCGCTCCCCCGTCCTGCTCCGATCGATGAAATGCAGCATTGACGACAGTCGAACGACGCCAACAAGAGCGGGAAACGGGACTCGAACCCGCGACCCCAACCTTGGCAAGGTTGTGCTCTACCAACTGAGCTATTCCCGCGTGCGCCTAACATAACCCCGAGTGCGTCCGGGCGACAAGCGGGGCGCAGACAATCACGCCCCGCGCCCATGCCTCAGCCGCGTAACCCGAGCGCGTGCATGGCGTACCACACGGTCGACGCGAGCAACCCCGCCAACGCCGCATCGCCGCCATCGCCCGTGGCCCGTCCCTCCGCGTCCACGTCCGTGGCCGCGATGCCCTGATCGAGTGGCGCACGGCGAAGCCACTGCAGCACCTCACCACCATCAGGCCCGAGCAGTCGCGCGATCTCCCGCACCAGCCCCCCCTCATGCGCGGGCACTGCGCGCACCGTCCGCCGGAACAGGGAATCGTCACGGTCGAGTGCGTCGTAGAGCGGCAGCCACAGCACGGACGCCGCGGGATCATCGCTCTGATCGCTCCCCCCCGCGAGATCCACCGAGGCCGCCAGCTGCGCCTTGCCACCACGGTCCTGCGCAAAGTGGCGACGAATCGCCGCGCGGACCGCTTCGGGATCCTCCACGTCGCGCGCCGCTTCTTCATCGAGTGTGCGGCGGAGCACATCGAGCGCCGCGGCGACCACGGCGTTGCCGTGCAACGTGAACGGGTAGCGCACCGGTGCGCCGCCGGGACTGACCTCGGTGCTGTACAGCGCCAGCCGCTCGTCGCGACGCGCCGCCAGATCATCGCTGGACACATACAACGTGTCGGCGACCACCGGTTCCTCCACGATCTGATCGTCGTTGGTGGTCCGAATGTAGCGATCGATCGCAATGGCGTACGCCGCGGCCCCTTCGATCGCGAAGCCCGGCTCGAACAGCGTGCCGTCGAGATAGTGCACGCCCTGCCCCGGCGCGTAGCCGTGGAGTTCGCACGTTCGCACGAGCAGCTCGCGCGCCAGTCCCGTATCGGCGAGCTGCACCGCGCTCAGCGTCCACATGAGCGCTTCCCAGTCGCGAACGGTCGCGCCGACGCTGTGCCACGGCGCGCGCGTACGCACGAGATAATAGTGCGCGTCATCGAGGCCGCGTCCCACGCCGTAGAAGTACGCGAACAGCAGATTCCGATTGACGAGTCGATCGACGGCCTCGTTGCCCGTGGCCTGCTCCAGCTGCTGCAACGCCTCACGCGTGGCGGCGAGCAGGGTGCGCCAGCCGCGGCGGCGTAGCACATGCACCGTCGCGCAGGCGCCGTCACGCTCCGGCCCGACGGCAATGTAGAACGCACACGGAACCGACTGTCCCGGATCCACGCGAAACGCGCGGCGCATCGCGAAGAGCGGCGCGAGTTCACCACCCACTTCGCACACCGCCGGCCCGTCGGCACCGATGGCGACGGCCGCGACGCCCGGAATCGCCGCGCCCTCGAGCACGAGCATGTCATCATCCACGCACACCACCCGATGCGCGTCGTCGAACGCGCGCGCCGTGCGCACCCGCTGCTGCCGATGCCCCAGCTGTCCCACGAGTGCCACTTCCACCTCGTGCGCCGTGGTACCGCGATTCTCCACGGTCACCGCATACACCGCGCCCGCCATGTCCGCATCACGGCCATACGGGGCGAAGATCGTGCCGCGCAGCAGCAGCGACCCCACGACGCAGGTGAACGTCGGCAGCCACCCCACAGCCCGCTCCCACGCGATGCCCTCCGCGGCAAGTTCGCGCACCACGCCGTCCACGCGCACCACCGGCCGCAGCAGCGGCTGTCCGACGCCCTGCTCGAAATCCGCCGCGCCCGCGAACTCGATCGCTGCTCGCGCGCCGCGATGGAGCACGCCCAGCGCGTACACCGCACCGTCCGCCGGATGGATGCACGGCAGCGACAGCCAGTGATTGCCCGTGGTCTGCCACGGAATGGACGGGATCGGACGGGAAGGCACGAGGACGGAACTCCTGGAAGCGAGGCACGCTACAACCCTGCGGCTGGTCGCGTTGACGCCATGTGGCGGACGGGCTAAGCTCGATCGAATCTAGCGCCACAGCTCCATCAGGCGGAGCGTGTCTCGGCGCAGTCCCCCTTTTCGCTGTTCTCCGGTCCGATTCTGCCTCCTCGCCGCACGCTTTTTCGCTTCGCGCTGGTACGCCTCGCGCGTACGCTCCCCACGCACTCCGCGGCACTGCGTCGGCCGCTCACCGTGGCCGTGGCGCTTTCGCTCATCGCGACCGCTGGCCGTGCTCTGCAGGCGCAAGCCGTTGCTGGACTGGGGGAAGACGCGGTGCCCGTTCCGGCGCGCACCTGGCGCCTGTCGATCAGCGGCACGTGGGACCAGTGGGACCGACGCCTGCTCGGCAATGGTACCGTCGGCCAACTGCTGCGCGGCGTCAGTACGCCGTCCTTCGGGCCCGCGCAGCTACCCGTGCTCGCGGAGACAGAGACCGGCATTCGCAGCCTGCTGGGGCGCAGCGATTTCGGGCTGACGCTCGGTCCGCTCGAGGCCAGCGGCGCCGTTCGTCGCACGACCTCGCTGTTGCAGGCCGAGCTGGGGTTGACTGACCGGGTCAGCCTCGGGGTGCGGGTGCCGTACGTGGAAGTGGTGCACGATGCACGGCTCGTGCTCAACCGCAACGGCGTGGACGCCAACGTGGGCGCCAACCCGGCGCTCACGAATGGCCAGGCCGCGATCGACAATGGCGGCGTCTTCTTCCGACTGGCCGATGCGCGCACCACCTTGTCCGATGCCATCGCGACGTGCGGCGGCGGTGGGACCGGTGACGTATGCGATGTGATTCGCGCCGACCCCGCGGCCGCCGAGGCCTTGTTGAGCCGCACCGAGCGTTTCGCCACCTCGTGGTTGGCTGTCTACGGTGACGGTACGACCACGCTCGGCGCCCCGGTTGTGCCGGTCGCTGGCAGCCCGGAGCACCGGGCCATTGGCGAGTCGCTCGCCGAGCTGAGCGACGCATTTGCCGAGTACGGCTTCAGCTCGCTGCGGCGTGACGTCCCCTTCGGCGCTACCCTCGTCTACGGCCCCGAGGGGCTGCAGTCGCTCGCGCAGGACTCGGCGTTCGGCCTCAACGCCGATACGCTGGGCGGCGCCTTTCGAGCCGGCATGGGCGACGTGGACCTCGAAGCGCGCGTGCTGCTGTTCGACACCTGGCGCGCCAATCAGGCGGCGCGGCTTACGAGCGGCCGCAGCGGCGTGCGCGTGCTCGCCTCAGCCGGCTGGCGCTTCGGCACGGCCAGCAGCGCACAAGCCAACGAACCCTTCGCGCTCGCCACCGGCGAGGGCGTGAATGCGCTGCTGCTGCGCGCCACCGCCGACGCGGTGTGGCGCAAGTGGGGCTGGGTCTCGGTCACGGCACGCAGTACCATGCCGCGTCCGGATCAGGCCGTCGTCCGGTTGCCTGGCGCGGGCTTGCCCGATGTGTTCTTCACCTCAAGGCCACAGGCGGCCAGCCGCTCACTCGGACAGCGATTCGATTTCGAGATCGCGCCGCGCATCAACCTTGGCGAAAAGCTCGGTGTCTCGGCCACCTGGGCGCGGCGCACCATGGGCGGCGATACGTACGTGACGGCGGACGGCGAGGAGTATCGCACACCATCCGGTTCGGCACAGTTTGGTGCGATCGGCATCACGTACTCCACGCTCGCGCCGTTCGTGCGTGGCAACTCGCGCCGCGCCGTGGAGATCATGTTCTCGCATGAGGTCGCGTTGAACGCGTCGGGTGTGATCGTGCCATCGCTGGTACGCGACCGACTCGAACTGCGGATCTATCGCGGCTTCCCGCGGCGCTGACGCACCCTCGCGGTCGGGGCGGCGTCGCCAATCGCCGCACCACGCTCCAGCTGCTCCCGCGCGTGCGCACGACTCACTTCCCGCTCCGCGTCACCGCCGAGCATGCGCGCCAGCTCCAGCACCCGTGCGTCGTCCTGCACCGTTTCCGTATCCGACGTGGTGAACCCATCGGTGCGAGCCTTGCGCACGACGACATGGTGATGGGCGCACGCCGCGATTTGCGCGAGGTGTGAAATCGCCAGCACCTGATGGTGCGCTGCCACGCGACGCATGAGCGCGCCCACCTGCCACGCGACCGCACCGCCGACCCCGGCATCGACCTCATCGAATACCAGCGTGGGCACTGCCTGCAGCCGTGCGAGCACCGTGCTCACCGCCAGCATCACGCGTGCCAGCTCACCGCCCGAGGCGACACGATCGAGTGGGCCGGGCGCCATCCCTGCGTTGAGCGCGACGAGGAACTGCACCTGCTCGGCGCCGTACGCGCCGGCCTCCGCCAGCGTCGTGAGCTGCACGAGAAAGCGGCCGTCCACCATGCCAAGCTCCGGCAGCAGCGCACTCACCGCCTCGCGTAGCGTGGCCGCTGCGGCCGTGCGCAACGTTGTGAGTTCGGTAGCGGCAGCGGCATGCTCCGTGAGTGCCTGCTGCAGCGCACGCTCCACCGTCGCGCGTGCAGACTCGATGTCATCCACGAGCGCAAGTTCGGCACGCGCCTGCTCGGCCGTCGCGAGCACGTCGGACACCGTCGGGCCGTGCTTCCGCAGCAGCGCATGCAGCAACGCGCGCCGCGTATCGACCTCGCGCAGCCGCAGCGGATCGGCCTCGATGCCGTCGGCGTACGTTGCCAGCTCGCGCGCCAGCTCATCGAGCGCGTAGTAGGCGGCGTCGCTGCTCGCTTGCAAGCGCTCGAGCGATGGATCGATGCGCTGCAGTGTGCCAAGTGCACGCTGCACGCTCCCGAGCCGATCGAGCACCGCGCCGTCATCTCCCTGCAGCGTACCCACGATCTCTTCGGCGGTCCTCCGCAACTCTTCGGCGTGCGCCAATCGCCGATGCTCCGCGTCGAGCTGCTCGTCTTCGCCAGGCTGCAGCTTCGCGGAGTCGATCTCATCGACGAGAAATCGCAGGTAGTCGGCGCGTTGCGACGCAGCCACACGACGTGCCTCGAGCGCCGCACGCTGCTCACGAACGGCGAGCACCCGGGCATGGGCACTGGAGACACGCGCTGCCTGTTCCGTGGCGCCTGCGTACGCATCGAGCACGCTGCGTTGAGCGGCGGCGTCGAGCAGTTGCTGCGCCTCGTGCTGGCCGTGCACCGTGATGAGTTGCGCGCCGAGTGCTCGCAGCACGGCGACCGTGACGGCCGTGCCATTCACCCATGCTCGCGAGCGACCGGCGCTCGACACCTCGCGCTTGAGAATGAGCGTTTCATCTTCGGCGTCGATGCCGCGCGCATCGAGCCAGGCGCGCACCTCGTCGAGACCGCGCGCGTCGAACGTCGCTTCGACCGTGGCGCGGTCCTGCCCCGCGCGAATGCGATCGGCCGCTGCCCGTTCACCGAGCAGCAGACCGAGCGCGCCCACGATGAGCGATTTTCCCGCGCCCGTCTCCCCGGTGAGCACATTGAGCCCGCCAGCGAGCGGCAGGGTCACGGCTTCGATAACGGCGACGTTGCGCAGGCGGAGCTCGAGGAGCACGCCGGCCTTCTCCTTATACGGCGGAGACGACGCCGTCGCGCTCACTGAGCCCGCCCCAGCCAAGCTTGTGGCGAAGGCGTTCGAAGAACGAGGTGCCCGGGAAGCGGATGATACGAACGGGAGTGTCGGCACGGCGGACGATGAGGGTTTCACCAGCCTTGAATGTGGTGCCAACCTGTCCATCGACCGTTACCAAAAGTCCCTCCGGACCATCTTCAGCCCGCAGGGCGACCTCCACGTCCGGCGGCAACACCAGCGGACGCATCGCCAGTGTATGTGGCGATACAGGCGTCACCATGATCGACTCCACCGTGGGGACCACAACCGGACCGCCGGCGGACAGGCTGTACCCCGTGGACCCGGTCGGTGTGCAGATCACCACGCCATCCGCACCGTACGCGCCAAGCGGTTCACCGTCGACATGTACGCCAAAGCGTACGACGCGCGCGAAGCCGCCCTTGTGCAGCACGACATCGTTGAGGCAACGCCAGCGTCCACGAGGCTCGCCGTCCACACTCCACGCGCGCGCGTCGAGCGTCATGCGCTGCTCGGCCGTGAACTCGCCACGCGACCACAAGCGCAGCGCTTCTTCGAACTCATCACCTCCGCACGACGTGAGGAACCCGAGCCGACCGAGGTTCACGCCAAGAATCGGAATGTCGCGGGCGCCGAGATACCGCGCGCCGCGCAACAGGGTGCCGTCGCCACCGAGCGTGAGCAGCAGGTCGAGCGCGTCCGGCTCCCCCAGTGGTTCGCCGTCCTCCGCGATTTCGTAGAGTTCGTCTTCGAACGCCAGCGTGGCGCCGATGGTCGGTGCCAACTCGAGCAGCGCGCCGAGCACGCCGGGAAGGCCGGCGTACCCGCGATGTCCGATCACGCCAATGCGCATCAGGTCGCCACGGCGCGGAGACGGCTCATGTGATGATGCATCAGCCGGCGATAGCTTCGGACTCGTGCAGCGCGCGAACACGCGCCACGACACCCGCGACATCGAGGCCACACTGCGCCAGCTGACGCGCACGCGACGCGGCGTAGATGATGCGATCGGGGACACCGTGCACCGACACGCGCACGTTGGGCGCGAGGCGTCCGATCGTGGCGCTCATGAACGCGCCGAAGCCGTTGATGACCGTGCCTTCCTCGAGCGTGAGGACCTGCGCGTGATTGGCGAGGATTGCATTGAGCGTGACCTCGTCGTACGGCTTGAGGTATCGGCAGTTGACGACGGTGAGATCGATGCCGTCCTCCGCGAGCTGCGCGGCCGCCTCGAGCGCGGTGTTCACCATCGTGCCGACGGCAAGAATTGCGAACTCGCGCCCCAGACGCGGCACTTCCCACGTGCCATACGGCGTCGCGTCGATGTCGCCCATGGCGGGCGGCACGTCGGGCGATGTGTCACGCGGATAGCGCAGGCTGAACGGCCCATCGTGCTGCACACCGGCCTTGAGCAGCCCGAGCATTTCCCGTCCATCCTTGGGCGCGGTGACCGTCATGCCCGGCACGGCCAGCATGTACGCGATGTCGTAGAGCCCGGCGTGCGTCTCGCCGTCTTCGCCCACGAGACCGGCACGATCCATGGCGAAGGTGACGGGCAGATTCTGAATGGCGACGTCGTGCACGATGTTGTCGAAGCCACGCTGCAGGAAGGTGGAGTAGATCGCGACCACCGGTCGAATGCCTTGCGTGGCGAGGCCCGCAGCGAACGTGACGGCGTGTCCTTCGGCGATTCCCACGTCGAAGAATCGCGACGGGAACGCCTTGCCGAAGGGACCGGTGCCGGTGCCACCCGGCATCGCCGCCGTGATCACCGACAGCGCGTTCACCTGCTCACCGAGCTCGGAGAGCCCCTTGCCGAACACGGCGGTCCAGTTCGGCTTGGCGGGCGACGTCGGCGTCGCGCGCTGCTTGCCGGTGCTCGGATCGTGTCCGGGCGGGAGGGCATGCCACTTCTCGCCGTGTTCGCCGGCCGGAAACCCCTTCCCCTTCTGCGTGAGCACGTGCACGAGGCGCGGACCCTTGAAATCACGCACGGCGCTCAGCGTCTCGATGAGCGCGTCCATGTCATGGCCGTCCACCGGACCGAAGTAGCGGAAGCCGAGCTCTTCGAACAGAACGCCGGGGGTCAGGAACGACTTGACGCTCTCTTCCCACTTCCGCACGATGGTGCTGACCCCGCTGAAGGGCGACGGCGCCGAATCGACGATGTCCCCGATCTTCGAACGGAGTCGGTTGTAGAGCGGATTGCGCTGCACCGACAGCAGATATTTGTGCATGGCGCCAACGTTCGGCGCGATCGACATCTCGTTGTCGTTGAGGACGACGATGATATCGCGATCGGAGTGCCCCGCGTTGTTGAGGCCCTCGTAGGCCAGACCGCACGAGAGCGCCCCGTCTCCGAGAATGGCCGCGACCTTGAAGTCGTCGCCCCGTAGATCCCGACCGGCCGCCATGCCCACGGCCGCAGAGATCGCTGTGGCGGCATGGCCGGCGCCGAACGTGTCGTACTCGCTCTCGCTTCGCTTGAGAAAGCCGCTCAGGCCGTTTTCCTGACGCAGCGTCTCGAGTCGGTCGTTGCGACCCGTGAGCAGCTTGTGCGGATAGCCCTGATGCCCCACGTCCCACACGAGCAGGTCGCGCGGCGTGTTGAGCACCGTGTGCAAAGCGATCGTGAGTTCGACCACGCCCAAGCCGGCGCCAATGTGACCGCCCGTGTCGGAGCAGACCTCGATGAGGCGCTCACGCATGGCGGCGGCAACAGCCCGGAGTTCGTCGCGCGAGAGGCCGCGAAGGTCGGCCGGCGATTGAATGCGCTCGAGAATGGACATGGCGATCTGGAAAAATGAAGGTATCGAAGCGACGGATGGCCAGACGGGGCCGTCAGTTGCGTCGTTCGACGATGTACCGCGCCAACTGCTCAAGCGTGGGCGTGAGCAGCCCCTCGGCTGCCAGCACACCACACGCCTGTTCAACCAACGCCGTGGCGCGCTCGATCGCTCCCTCTACCCCGAGCAGCGCCGGATAGGTGCTCTTGGCCAGCGCGAGATCGCGGCCGGCGGTCTTGCCGAGTTCGTCGGTGGTCGCCGTGACATCGAGTACGTCATCGGCAATCTGGAACGCCAGACCGATGGCGGCCCCGTAGTGCGCGAGCGCACGGCGTCGCACCTCGGACGCCCTCGCGGCCTGGGCGCCAACCATCACCGAGGCCGCAATGAGCGCCCCCGTCTTGAGGCGGTGGACCCGCTCCATCGCGTCGAGGGTGAGATGAACGCCCTCGGCCTCGAGATCGAGGAGTTGCCCCCCGATCATGCCACCACCACCAGACGCTTGCATGAGCGTCCGCACCACCTCGCCAGATTCCGGCGCCGACAGGCCGAGGGCACGCGCGGCGTGATACGCGCTCTGCGCAGCCAGCGGCACCATCGCGAGTCCGGCAGCCGTGGCCACCTCGACACCATACGCCCGGTGCACCGTGGGACGACCGCGACGTACGTCGTCGTCGTCCATGCACGGCAGGTCGTCGTGCACCAACGAATAGGCATGGACGACTTCGACGGCGGCCGCCAGTTCGAAGGCGTCCGCGGGCCCGCCACACGCGCGGCTGGCCTCGAGCAACAGAATGGCGCGCAGCCGCTTCCCCTCGCCGAGCAGCGCATAGCGAATGGCCTCGGCCGTACGCGGCGACAGATGGTTGAGCCATCGAGCGCAGAACGTATCGAGCGCGCGCTGCACGGCCACACGATCGGCGGCAAACTGGCTCACCGCCGGCATGGGCGTGGGTGCACTAGGACGCACGGCGGGCGCAACCAGCTGCTCAAGCGTCACGATCGTCGAGGGCGAAGGTTCCGTTGGCGGTCTCGACGAGCTCCTGCACACGACCTTGCGCAGCGCTGAGGGCGGACGACGCCGAGCGCAGACGCACGATCCCCTCCTCGAAGAGGCGCAGTGCCCCGTCGAGGTCGAGTTCGTCGCGCTCCAGTTCGCGCACGATCGCCTCCAATCGCCCTACATCCTGCTCGAACGTCATGCCGGCTCCCCATCAGGAATCGCGTCGGTGGTGCCACCCTCGATGATATCGGGACGGGGACGGCTGGCGCCCGCGACTGCCGCGACCACACCGTCGCGCACCCACAGGTCGAATGGCTGTCCCGCCGCGAAATCGTCTACCCCGGACAAAGTAGCGCCCTCTGGCGTGCGCGCTACTGCGTAGCCGCGCGCGAGGGTGGCGAGGGGGCTGAGCGCGTCGAGCCGACCGACCAGCAGTGCCAGTCGCGACTGCCTCCGCTCCGTGAGTCGCTCCGCGCCGGCGAGGAGCCGCCGGAGCGTGGTCTCGAGGCGAACCGTGGTGCGCTGCTGCCGCCGCTGGGCACTCGTGGCCAGCTGCCGACTGAGCTGTATCACCCGGGCACGCTGCTCGACCACCGATGGCACGGCCGCCTCAGCGGCCGCGCTTGGTGTGGCCGCGCGGAGGTCGGCCACCAGGTCGCAGATGGAGACATCGGTCTCATGGCCGACCGCGGAGATGATGGGCACCGGACAGGCGGCGACCGCGCGAGCGAGCCGCTCATCGTTGAAGGCCCACAAATCTTCGCGCGACCCGCCACCGCGGCCGATGATGACCACATCGCACCCGCCCCAGCGCGAAACCCGATCGAGCGCTTCGATGAGTGACTCCGGCGCGCCCTCCCCTTGGACGCGAGCAGGCACGACCACGAGATGCACCGACGGTGACCGCCGACGCGCGACCGTGATGATGTCATGCAGCGCCGCGCCATCCGCACTGGTGATGACGGCGATCGTGCGCGGCGACGCCGGTAGCGGACGCTTCCGGCCAGGCTCGAGCAGGCCGTCCGCCTCGAGGCGCTGTCGTGTCAGCTCGAGCGCCTTGCGCCACAGCCCTTCGCCATCGGCCTCGAGCGCGCGCACGGAGAACTGCAGGTCACCACGCACGGGCCACACCGTCATCTGCCCGAACGCGACCACCTGCATACCGTCGTCGGGCGCGGCGGGCATGCGACGGGCCTGCGTGGACCATACCACGCAACGCACCTGCGCGTTCGCGTCGCGCAGTGCGAAGTACCAGTGCCCGTTTCGGTGGGCCTTGAAATCACTCACCTCGCCGCGCACCCAGAGCGGTGGGAACGCGCCCTCCATGAGGTCCTTCGCGGCCGACGTGAGGTCGTGCACCGCCAAGGGCGATTCCGGCGATGCACCGGGGGTCATGTCGATGGCGCCTGCCCCGCGCGTTGCCATGCCGCCGCGACTCACGCGCCGATGCGCGACGCGGTCCGTTCCGCAGCGCGCACCGTATTCTGCAGCAGCATGGCAATGGTCATGGGCCCGACACCACCCGGCACCGGCGTGATCTTCCCGGCAACCGCTTCGGCGCTCTCGAAGTGCACGTCTCCGCACAGGCGCGAGCCGGAGGCGCGCGAGGCATCGGCGACGCGGTTCATGCCGACATCGATGACCGTCGCGCCGGGCTTGATGTGCTCGCCACGAATCATTTCGGCACGACCCACGGCCGCGATGAGAATGTCCGCCCGACGCGTGTGCTCGAACAAGTCTCGCGAGCGGCTGTGGCACACCGTGACCGTGGCGTCGCCACCCGCGCGCGCCTGGACCAGCAGCGCGGCCATCGGCTTGCCCACGATGTTGCTGCGCCCCACGATCACCGCCTCGGCCCCTCGCGTCTCCACCCCGGAGCGCACGAGCAGTTCGATGACCCCAGCGGGCGTGCACGGCAGGAATCCGTCCGTGTGCCCAATGAGCATCTTGCCCACGTTCACGGGGTGAAAGCCGTCGACATCCTTGTGCGGCGCGATATGCCGAATCACGACATCCGGATCGATGTGCGACGGCAACGGCATCTGCACGAGAATACCGTGCACGGCATCATCGGCGTTCAGCTGCTCGACCAGCGCGAGCAGCTCGGCCTGCGTGGTGGAGGCCGGCAGGCGAATCGTATCGCCATGCATGCCGACCTGGCGCGCGAACTTCTCCTTGTTCGCGACGTACACGGCGCTGGCTGCGTCGTCGCCCACCAGCACGACGCTGAGGCCAGGGACCACACCGCGCGCCGCGAGCGCGATCACCGCCTGTGCAGACTCTTCGCGGATCCGGGCCGCGATTGCGGCGCCATCGATGCGTTCAGCGGGCAAAGTCCACCGCCCGCGTTTCGCGAATGACGACCACCTTGATCTGCCCCGGGTACTGCAGCTCCGATTCGATGCGACGCGCGATCTCTTCCGACAGCGCACTGGCTCGCACATCATCGACCTGATCGGGCGTGACCACCACGCGCACCTCGCGTCCTGCCTGAATCGCGAACACCCGATCGACACCGCGATAGCTCGACGCGATCTTCTCCAGTCCCTCGAGACGCTTTACGTACGTTTCGAAAGCCTCGCGCCGTGCGCCGGGACGCGACCCGCTGATCGCGTCGGCCGCCTGCACGAGCACCGACACTTCGCTTTCGTGCGGAACATCATCGTGATGCGCCGCGATGCAGTTCACCACGATGGGATTCTCGCCGTACTTGGTGGCCACTTCGACACCGAGCTGCACGTGCGTGCCCTCGTGTTCATGCGTGAGCACCTTGCCGATGTCATGCAGTAGCGCGCCACGCTTGGCGGTCGCCACATCGAGCCCGAGCTCGGCGGCCATCATGCCCGCAAGCCACGCCACTTCCTTGCTATGTGACAGGATGTTCTGCCCGTAGCTGGTGCGCCAGCGCATGCGACCGATCAGGCGAATCAGCTCCTGGTGCAGCCCCGCCACACCGACTTCGTACGCGGCCTGTTCGCCCGTTTCGATGATCTGCGCATCAACCTCGAGGCGCGCCTTCGCGACGACCTCTTCAATGCGCCCCGGGTGAATGCGGCCGTCGCCGACCAGCTTCTCCAGCGCGAGTCGCGCCGTTTCGCGGCGCACGGGGTCGAAGCACGACACCACCACCGTGTCCGGCGTGTCGTCGATGATCACGTCCACACCGGTCGCCAGTTCGAACGCGCGAATGTTGCGCCCCTCACGTCCGATGATGCGTCCCTTCATCTCATCGTTCGGCAGCGAAACAGCACTCACCGTGGTCTCGGCGGTGGTTTCGGCGGCCACACGCTGCACGGCGAGCGCCACGATCTTGCGCGCTTCGCGATCGGCGTTGCGCTTGGCCGAGTCGCGGATTTCCCGAAGCCGACTGGCGGCGTCGGCCAGCGCCTGATCCTCATACCGGCGCACGATCTCGGCCTTGGCGTCATCGACCGAGAGACCGGCCAACTGCTCGAGTCGGCGCTGCTGCTCGGTGACTAGGCGCTCCGCCTCTGCCTCACGATCGGCGATGCGCGCGTCGCGCGCATCGATCGACTGCGCGCGTTGCGACAGCTCGCGCTCCCGCCCGTCGAGTCCCTCGGCACGGCGTTCAATCTGGTCTTCGCGATCCTGCACGCGGCGCTCTTCGCGCTCGACTTCGCCGCGGCGCTTCCGCACCTCGGTTTCAAAGTCCTCCCGAAGCTGGATCAACTCCTCTTTGCCGGCGACGACCGCGCCCTTGCGAATCGTTTCGGCCTCGCGCTTCGCCTCCTCGAGAAGGCGGCTGGCGGTCTCTTCGGCGGTCGTGCGCGAACGCACCTGCTGTTCCCGCTCTCCTGCGATTCCGTTGCGGCGGCCGAGAAAATACCCCACCAGCACGGCCACCAGTACAGCGATCGCGACAAGCGCGGGCACCGGAAGGCTATTCATGGATCTATACACCCCACCGCGATCGCTCGCGGACTGGAAGTCACGGGCCGGATGCTGCGGGGGCTCCCGCGCAACCTATTTAGTTCTCATCGGAACGTATGGGCGCCTCTGGGTCACCGCAACCGGAACGGCTCAGGCCGGTCCGGCGTCGTCTCGGCGCTTGGCGGGCGGCAGCAGCGGTTGCAGTTCGGCCGCCAGACCGCGCAGCTCCTCCGCCAGCGACTCGGCCGACGCCCGCTCCGTGAACAGCTCGTCGGTGATCTGCAGCGCGGCGAGGATTGCCGCCTTATGCGTCTCCACGACCGCCCCCCCGTCGAGGATGGCCCGCACGATCCGATCCACATGTTCGGCCACGGCGCGCGTGCGCGCTTCGCTGGCCTCGGTGCGTAGCGTGTATTCCTCCCCCACGATGCGCACCTTCACCACATTGCGCCGATCGGTCACTTCTCCACCCCGTTCCCGAGTTGCTGTCGCAGAAAGCGTACCCGCGCACCAATCACGCGCGTGCGCTCAACCGCCTCGCCCAGTCGCTCGCGCAGAGCGGCATTCTCGGCCTCGAGCAGATCGTAGGCCACCCCGCCTGCCGCAGCGGGCTGTGCCGGTGCGTTGAGCGCGGCCTCGCTGGCCCGTTGGGCCGCTTCCAGCTCGCGCTCGAGCTCTTCGACGCGGGCGCGGTGCGAACGGGCGCCGGCCAGCTCCTGTTCGAGCTCCTCGACTCGCGTGCGGTCCGCCCGGGCGTGGGCCAACTCGTGCTCCAGCGCCTCGATTCGCGCCGCCTGGTGTTTCGTCTCGGCGACCGTCGACTCGAGCGCCGCCGCCCGGGCTGCCTGCGCCCGAGTTGCCTGCTCCGCCGCTGCCGCGGCCTGCTCGAGCTCACGGAGTCGCGATTCCGCGGCCAGAGCCCGGCGCCGGAACCCCGACAGCTGCTCCGTCACATTGCGAATGACGGAGGTGAGCTCGGCGAGCGCCGCCTGTCCGGCGCTCTCAGGACGCGCGGGGTCGGACACCAAGGTCTCGTTCGAGGGTCTTGAGGAGGCTGGCACGACGGCCATCGATTTCCTTGTCACGCAGCGTGCGCTCGGGGTGACGGAACGTCAAGCGCCACGCGAGCGACCGAAAGCCCTCGGCGACGCCGGCACCGCGAAACTCGTCGAACAACGAGACCGACTCCAACAGCTCACCCGACGTGCTGCGCAGCAACGACTCGACGCGCGAAGCGGGCATATCGGACGGCACCAGCAGCGCCACATCGAATGACGCCGCCGGGAAGGTGGGCAGCGGTGCGAACCGTACGCCCGTCCATGGCGACGGTGCCCGGCCGGACGCCGCGCCGTGCACATGCTGACCGGCAGGCGCCACATCGGCGGACGGCATCACCCCAAGCGTGATCTCCACGCCGAACACCTCGCTCGCCCACACCGGGCGATCGATCGTGAGCGAGCGGACGTGCCCGATGGACCGTGGGTTGTCGTCGATCATGACGTCCCACAACACGGACTCCGTCGTGGACGGCTGCAGCTGCACCAGCGCTCCCGGGAACGCCGCCTGCGCCATGGACTCGGCCAACAACTTCGCGTCCCACGCGTCGTACGCCGGCGGCTCGGGATCGGTGAAATGCGGCGGCCGCGACGCGCCCATGATGAGCGCCGCAGCTCGCACCTCTTCGCGCGGCAGCCGGTCGGTGGTGGGGACAAACGCGGAGCCGATTTCGAACAGCCGTACGTTGCCCTGCATACGCGACAGGTTGTATTCCGCACGCGACCCGAGCGTGGTGAGCAGCGACTCACGCAGATACGGCTCGTCGTCAGCAAGCGGATTGCGCACGCGCAACGATTCGCTCGATGCGGCAGCGACAAATGGCATTGGGCGCGTTTCCGCGAGGCCGAACGCCACGCACTCTTCGCGCACACGGCGCCCCGCCACGTGCAGCGCATGATCCGGCACGCTGCCCGGGCGGAACGGCTGGACGCTGTTCGGCAACGCGTCGAATCCGACGAGGCGCGCCACCTCCTCGATCAGGTCCACTTCGAGTCCCAGATCGCGGCGCCACGAGGGCGGCGTGACCATCCACGCGTCGTCGCCATCGGGCGCAAGGACACACCCGATGGAGATGAGCGTGCGTTCGATCTCGGCGTGCGCAATCGGCGCACCGAGCAGAAGCGCCACGCGCGACGCGCGCAGGCGCACGGCCACAGGGCCTGGCGGCGCCGCACCCACGTCGAGCACGGCCGTGATGCGTCCACCGGCCACTGCCGTGATCAACGCGGCCGCGTAACCGCTCGCTTTGCCGGTGAAGCCGGCGTCGACCCCGCGTTCGAAACGGTAGCTCGCATCGGTGCTCAACTGCACGTGTCGTCGGACCTGTCGCACGAACTTCGGATCAAACCACGCGACCTCGAGCAGCAGGTCGGTCGTGGCGTCGCTGACTTCGCTGGCTTCGCCGCCCATGATCCCGGCGAGAGCCGTCGGACGCTCGCCGTCGCAGATCACCGTGGTGCCGGCAGGCAACGTGCGCTGCACGCCATCGAGCGTGACCAGCGTTTCGCCCTCGGTGGTGGCACGCACCGCAATGCGACGCGCTGCGAGCATGTTCAGGTCGAACGCATGCACGGGCTGCCCAAAGGCGTGCAGCACGTAGTTCGTCGCATCGACCACATTGTTGATGCTGCGCACACCAATCGACTGCAGTCGCTCGACCAGCCACTCCGGGCTCGGTCCTACTGTCACACCGCGAATCACGACGCCTACATAGCGCGGACACGAGGCCATGTCGTCGATCTGGACGGTCACGCCGTCCGCCGTCGCTTCGGACTTCCCGAACACCGAGTTCTGTACCTGCGCCTCGCCGGGCAACGCCGGCACTTCCTCCGGCGTGCGCATGGGTACGCCAAGCAACGCGCTCACCTCGCGCGCGACGCCCAGGTGCGACAACAGATCGGGGCGATTGGGCAACACGTCGAGATCGAGACGTACGTCACCCAGTGGCAACACGTCGAGCAGCGGCGTACCCGGTGCGGCATCGGTGTCGAGCGTGTAGATGCCGTCGTGCTCCTCTCCCAGCCCCAGCTCGCGCGCCGAGCAGAGCATGCCGTTGGACGTCGCCCCGCGAATCTTGCGCTTCGCGATGAGCAGGCCGTCAGGCATCGTCGTTCCGGTGCGGGCGAACGGATACTTGTGCCCGGCCGTGACGTTGGGCGCCCCGCACACGACGTCCAGCAGCGTGCCGGACCCGTCGTCCACCTTGGTCACCGACAGGTGATCGGAATCCGGATGTGGCGCCGCTTCGACCACGAGCGCCACCACGAACGGCGCGAGATCCGTGCGGAGCGATTCGAGGCCGTCAAGCGTCACACAGTGGCGGCTGAGCAACTCGCCCACCTCCGCCGCGCTGCGATCGTGCGGCACAAAGCCGCGCAGCCATTCGTGAGAAACGATCATCGGGCGAACTGCTCCAGAAAGCGGACGTCGGAATCGTACAGCACGCGGATGTCCGGAATGCCATGACGCGACATGGCAATGCGCGCCGGCCCCATGCCGAACGCCCAGCCCGTGTAGCGTTCACTATCGACGCCAGCGGCGCTGAGCACGTTGGGGTGCACCATGCCACAGCCCAGAATCTCCACCCATCGTACGCCCTTGCCATCACCGAGGTCCACCTCGACATCCATCTGCGCGCCGGGCTCCACGAACGGAAAGTAGGACGGGCCGAAGCGGACGCGACGTGTGCTGCCGTAGAAGCGACGGGCGAACTCCGAGAGCGTGGCCTTGAGATCGACGAAGGAGATACCCTCGTCGATGGCGAGCCCTTCGAGCTGCATGAAGCTGGGTGCGTGTGTGGCGTCGAAGAAATCACGGCGGTACACATTGCCGGGCGCGAGTATGCGGACCGGTGGGGCGTACTGCTGCAGGGTGCGCACCTGCACCGGGGAGGTGTGGGTGCGCAGCAGGGTGTCCTCGCCGAGGTACAACGTGTCGTGCAACTCCATGGCCGGGTGATCGGCCGGGAAGTTGAGCGCGGTGAAGTTGTAGAACTCCGTTTCGGCTTCGGGGCCGAGCGCGATCGTGAAGCCGAGTTCGCGGAAGATCTCGGCGATTTCGTCGATCACGAGCGTGACCGGATGCAACGATCCCTTCCACCGACGACGGGACGGCATGGACAGGTCGAGCGCACCGTCGGCGCGCGTCGCCGCCCTCACGCTCGCTTCCCGCTCGTCGAGCAGCTGCTCGATCGTGCTCTTGACGTCATTGATGGCGCGTCCCGCGTCCCGTCGCGCATCGGGCGGCAACGTGGCGAGCTGCGTCATGAGATCGGCCAGTCGACCCTGCTTGCGACCAACCAACTGCGTGCGCACATCGGCGAACTCGGCGGGCGAGGCGGCCAGCGCAATGCGAGCGGGCGCCTCGTCGGCGAGTCGCCGGCAGGCCTCGAGAAACTCGTCCAGCGTCACGGAGAATCCGGGAAACGGGTGGCGTTGACGGGAACGGATGTGCGGATGGCGACGGTGATGGGCACCGACGCAAACGGGCGGCCCCACGCGCGAACGCGCGGGAGCCGCCCGTGTTGTCGATGCGAACTCAGGCGGCCTGCAGCGCCAGCGCTTCGCGGGCCCGATCGGCCAGCTGCGTAAACGCCTGCGGGTCACGCACGGCCAGATCGGCCAGATTCTTGCGATCGATCTCGATACCGGCCTTCTGCAAGCCGTTCATGAAATGGCTGTAGTTCAAGCCGTTGAGATGGGCCGCCGCGTTGATGCGCACGATCCAGAGACGGCGGAACTCGCGCTTGCGATTCTTGCGATCGCGATACGCGTAGCGCCAGCCGCGCTCGACGGTTTCCTTGGCAGCCTTCCAGAGCTTGCTGCGTCCACCGAAGGCGCCACGGGCGGCCTTGAGGATCTGCTTCTTGCGCTTGAGGCGAACGACGTTGGATTTGACGCGGGGCATAGTGAGTAATCCTCAGGCAAGAATGAGACGCTTGATTCGCTTGATCTCACCGGCCGTCTCCACATACGTGGCCCGACGCAGACCGCGCTTACGCTTCGAATCCTTCTTGGTGAGGATGTGGCTCTTGTTCGCCTTCAGACGCCGAATCTTCCCCGTGCCCGTCACGGTGAAGCGCTTCTTGGCGCCGCTGTGAGATTTCATTTTGGGCATTGCTGCTCGCTCGGTTGCTACGGGTGGCCACCCGGAACGCCGGGTGACGAATATCGACGATCGACGCCTTATTTCGGCGCGAGAATCATCGTCAGGGAACGTCCTTCCATCAGCGGGTGGCTCTCGACCTTGGCGATCTCCGCCAGCTCAGCCGCCACCCGGTCCACCACCGCCCGTCCAAGCTCGGGGTGGGTAATCTGTCGCCCACGAAACATCAGGGTGACCTTGACCTTGTTGCCTTCCTCGATGAACCGCTTGGCGTTGCGCGTCTTGGTGACAAAGTCATGCTCGTCGATCCCGGGGCGGTACTTGACCTCCTTCAGATGGATGACGTGCTGCTTCTTCTTTGCCAGCCGAGCCTGCTTGGCCGTTTCAAACTTGAACTTGCCGTAATCCATGATGCGAACCACGGGCGGGCGAGCCATCGGGGCAACCTCGACCAGGTCAAGCCCCTGCTCGACCGCGCTCGCGAGCGCCGCATCGACTTCCATGATGCCCAACTGACTGCCGTCGGCCGCGATCACGCGGACGGGGCTGATCCGGATCTGCCGGTTCACCCGTGGCGGACGCTTCGTGGAATCCTGGATACGCCGAGCTCCTTCAAGTAGGAAAAATCAAAAACGCGAACCCCGTAAACGGAGTCCGCGTTGCGACACAAGACACGGCTCGCCCTCGAACACTCCGAGAGTTACGCCGTGCGCGCACTGAGGACGCCGTCAGCTCATCGGCTCGCGGAGCGAGCACCAGGCCAAGGGGTGAGGGCGGCCGGTCAGCCACCCTACTTGACGAGTTGTCTGTTCACCAACAGGTGTAACCTAGGCGACCGAGCGCGGAGGTCAACCCCCTGACGACGACTTGCCGTCCGGCGACGTCAGCTGGTAGCTCTTCCCGTCGTGCGCAATGTGCCCCCACGCGGTGTGGGCGTCGTGCTCGAACACCAGCAGCCACTGCTCGGCCGCGGCCTCCGACAGCAACGATCGCTTCGACTCCAGCGTCACCAGCGGCTCCACGTCGTACCCCATGATCCACGGCAGCGGCAGATGCCAGGCCGTGGGTGTCACGTCGCCCAGAAACACCGCCGTCTCCCCGCCGCTCGTGAGCACCACACTCTGGTGATGCGGCGTATGCCCCGGCGTCCGGCGCAGACGAACCCCCGGGCGCAGCTCGGGCTCGCCATCCACCAGATCGAAGCGCCCCGCCGCCACGATCGCGTCCCAGTTGGCGCCGAAATAGCTCGCCGCCGTGCGCTCGTTGGTGTGGGTGGCCCACTCCATCTCGCCGCGCTGGACGACGTACCGCGCGTTCGGGAACGCCGCTTCCACGCCGCCCCCCGGCGTCCGCCACGTATTGCCACCAGCGTGATCGAAGTGCAGATGGGTATTGATCACGAGTGACACGTCCTCTGGCCGGAACCCCAGCGCCGACAGCCCGTCCTCGAGCATCGTGCGACCATCCGCCCCGGCATTCTCGATGGCATAAATGTCGTGAAACTTGGTGGTTTCCTTGTTGCCCGAGCCGGTATCGATGAGGATCAGGCCATCATCGTGCTCCACGAGCAGGCAGCGCATGCCGAGCGGAATGCGATTGCGGGCATCGGCAGGCAGACGGCGTTCCCAGAGCACCTTCGGCACCACGCCGAACATGGCGCCACCGTCGAGTTGCTGGCCACCGGCCTGAATGGCGTGCAGACGCCACCGGCCAAGCTGCCGGGATTGAACGAGCGGAGTCGGAGCGGTCACGCGTCGAGATCCTCGTGTGCGGAAGTGGGCAGTGCGCGCCGACGAGCCGAGGTGCGGCCGGCCGACGCAGACAGTGTGGTCATGAGATCCGGCCAGCGCTCGATGCCGCGGTCGGCGGCAATGCCGAGCAGACGTACGAGCACCTGCGCGGTGGCGAGGGCGTCGCCTCCGGCACGATGCCGACCATCGATACGCACGCCAAAGTACGCACAGACGCGATCGAGCGAGCGGCGGGTGAGCGCGGGCACGAGTCGGCGCGTGAGACGTACGGTGCACAGGGCCGTGCCGTCGAGCCGCAGCCCGTGCGTGCGCGACAGCTCCGACTCCACGAAGCGATGATCAAAGCGTGCATTGTGCGCCGTGAACACGCGCCCCTCCAGCCGCTCGGTCACCGCATCGGCAATCGCACCAAAGGGCGGTGCATCGGCAACCATGGCATCGCTGATGCCGGTGAGCGCCGTGATCATGGGCGGAATGCTGCGCCCCGGCTGCACGAGCTGCGCCCAGGGATCGCCCACGCGTCCGCCGTCCACCGGCACGATCGCGATCTCCGTGACGCGATCCCACAGTCCGGGCTGCGAGCCCGTGGTCTCGACATCGACGACGGCGAAGCGCATGGTATCGAGGCGCAGCGGATCGGCCGGCACCTCGCGCGCGGCCACCGGCTCCACCTCCCGCGGCGCACGCGTCGTGGGGCGCTGCACCACCTGCCCGTCGTGCACGAGCGCCCAACGATCGTCATCGAGCTGGACGAACTCCGGGCGGCTGCCGAGCAACACGTCGGCCATGCGTGCCGCGGCGTCCACCTGCAGGCGGTCTACGCCGCACACGATCCGCATGAGTGTGTGCGGGTCGCAGGGACCGTCGGCGAGCAGCTGGGCCGCCCGCGCCGAGAGCGAGGTGGCCTTGGGCGCGACACGCGCGGTGGGGGCACCGAGGCGCTCGACCACCTCATCGAGTGCTCGCAACGGGGCGCCAGCGCGGCGCGGCTCAGGGAGAGACATGAGGGCAAAGTAGCGCGCGGCTGGAATCCCGGCGCGCGGCTGCCTAGCTTTGTGAAACATTTCACAAGCCGCCCCATGACCCACCCAACGACCAAACGCATCGCCGACTCCACGGTCCGCCGCTTGTCCATGTACCTCCGCTACCTGGAGGAACTCGATGGGAGCGGACAGGCCACGGCGTCCAGCGACGCGCTTGCCCATCTCTGCCTCACCACGCCCGCCCAGGTGCGCAAGGACCTGTCGTTCTTCGGCTCCTTCGGCAAGCGCGGGCTGGGCTATCCCGTGCACGAACTCACGGTGCGATTGCGTGAGATTCTGGGACTCGGCCACGCCTGGCAGGTCGTCATTGTGGGCGCCGGCAAGATCGGCTCGGCGCTGGCCGAATACCGCGGCTTCCGTCAGCGCGGCTTTCAGGTCGTGGGCGTGTACGACAAGAATCCCGACAAGATCGGGCGCGCGTGGGGCGATGCCACGGTGCGTGACATCGCGCAGCTGCCGGCCGATGTGCAGTCGCAACGTGTGGATATTGCCGTACTGGCCATCCCGTCGGACGACGCACAGGATGTCGTCGATCGCATCGTCGAGGCCGGCATTCGTGCCATCCTCAACTTCGCGCCCACACAGCTGCATGTGCCGTCGCAGATTGCCGTAAAGACGGTGAACATGGCGATGGAGCTCGAGGGCTTGTCGTTCGCGCTGACCAATCGCGCCGACTAGCGGCGACGTCACGCACGACGATCAGCCGGACGCCGTTTCGGGTTCGGGCGGCGTGCTGCGGGCGGCGAGTGCGCGAACGAGGCGCGCGAAGTCGTCGCACGAAAGCGTTTCGGGGCGCGCCATCGGATCGATGTCGCAACCCTCGAGCAACGACCGACACTCGCTCGCGTCGAGTCCTGTGAGGGTACGCAGCACGCGCAGCATCTGCTTGCGCCGCAGGCCGAACGCACCGATCACGAACGTGCGAAAGGCGCGTTCATGCAGCGGTTCGATGGCTGGCGTCTCGCGCGGCACAACCTGGACGATTGCCGACTCCACGGCGGGCGGCGGATTGAAGCTGCGCGGCCCCACAGCACGCATGAAGCGCACTTTCACAAACGCCTGCAGATTCACGCTGAGCGCCCCGTACACCTTGCTGCCGGGGACCGCCGCCATGCGATCGGCGACTTCCTTCTGCACGAGATACACCGCGACGTCCGGGCGGGGGTGTTCGAGCGCGTGGAAGAGAATGGGCGTGGTGATGTAATACGGCACGTTGCCGGCCAGCACATACGGTCCCTCGGCCAGCGCACCGAGCGATACATCGAGCACATCGGCCTCGACAATCCGCACATGCGGACGCAACGCATACTCCACGCGAAGCCCCGCGGCCAGATCACGATCGAGCTCCACGGCAACGACACGACCAGCACGTCCCGCGAGCCGCTCCGTGAGGGCGCCGCGACCGGGCCCGATCTCCACGACGGTGCGCCCGGCCAGTGGACCGAGGGCATCGATGATCGCTTCGAGGGCGCGCACGTCGTGGAGAAAGTGCTGACCGAGCCGCTTGCGCGGTTGCGGCAGACGCGGACCGGCGCCGGATCGTGACGTCATGGTGCCATGCGGTCAGGCGCCTGCGGCAGCGCTGTGCGAGCGCCGCACGGCCACCTGGTCACGCGGCGTATCCACCACGCGGCCCGCGCTCACCGGCACGCGGTCCACAACGACCACCGCCAGATCATCGAGGAACGGCGTGTCGCCGGCAAAGCTCCGCACCGTGTCGTAGATCGCCTGCATGGTGCGGGCGGAGAGACTTGGTGCGGCGTCGGCCTCCTGTCGCAGGATCGACGGCACGGACGTGGCCGCGGCCAGCACCGGTGCCTCGCCCAACCGCTCACCGAGCGCGTTCCGGGCGTCCGGTACGCCATCGGTGAAGAGCAGCAGTCGATCACCGGACGACCACGCCATCACGCTCCCGCTCAACGCCGCTTCGCCAAAGCCAAGCGGTGGCACATGCGCCGGCAGTCGCACCACCTCGCCATCGGCGCGCAACACGAACGCGTGCGGGTGCCCTGCATTCGCGTAGCGAAGCGCACCGGAGGCATCATCGATCACGCCGTAGAACAGCGTGATCGACATCTCGGTGCTCTCGAGTTCGTCCGCCAGGGACCGACGGACCGCTTCGAGCGCGACGCCCGGATCGATGACCGCCTGCACGTGAATGGCCGTCGCGCTCATCGCCAACGCCATCACGAGCGCCGCCTGATAGCCGTGCCCGGACACGTCGCCGATGACGACGCCGGTGCGATCGGCATCGAGGCGCGCGAGCAGGTAGAAGTCGCCCCCCACACTTTCGGCCGGCACGACGCGCGCGGCGGCGTGCGCCTCGGGGCCAACCACACCCGGTGACGGCAGCAGCTTGAGCTGCATTTCATGCGCGAGGCGCATTTCGCGCGCCAGCTGTTCCTGCTCGAGCTCGGCTCGCACGAGTCGCGCATTGTGCAGCGCAGTGCCGACCTGCGACGCGATGGCCGTAACCAGCTTGCGGTCGCCAGCCGTGAACGGTGCATCGCCCGCGCGGCCGGCGAGCAGCAACGTGCCAAGCGACGCGCCGCCGGCCGCCGATGCCCGGCGAATGGGCACCGCGAGCACCGGACCACCATCACCAGCAAGCAGCGGGGCGCTGGCTCGCGCGATGGCGCCTCCCGCTTCGGTGCATGCGTCGCCGGTGCGAAAGGCGCGCGACGCCAGGAGCTGCGGATCGTGCACCGACACCGTGGTGGCACACGACTGTCCGATGCCCATGAGCGCGACCGGATACAGCACGTCGCGCGCGGGATCGTGCAGCAGCAGCGCACCACGCGGGGCCCCAACGGTCTGCCCGAGTTCACGCAAGACGGTGTTGGCGACCGACTCCACGGACGCACCGCTGCCGAGCAGCTCGCCGATGGCGTAGAGCAGGCTGATCTCTTCGTACCGCTCCGCCAGCTCGTACGTCGCGCCATCCCGTTCGCGAATGAGACGTCGCAGGTGCGGCATGACGTCGGCCATGAGCAGATCGAGGCCATCCACACGATCGTCCGCACTCGCGATGGTCAGGTCATTTCCCACGGCCGGCGCGGGCGCGGTGACGAGCCATGCGGCCAAAGAGGGTGCCTGGACATTGATCGCGCGCCAGCCGCGCGCAGCCGCCCACTGCGGGATATCATCGATCGCTCCCGAGGGCGGCGTGTGCGCGACGACGCACGACGCGCTCGTGGCAGCGAGCAGCGCTGGCGACTGATCGGCAACACGCCATTCCCACAGCGCCGCGTCACGTCCTGACGCCGCACCGTAGGCGGCCAGGACGGCGCCCAAGGCGTTCATGACCGGCGCAACACCAGCCGTACGGTATGACCCTGGTCACACCACGTCTCGACCTTGTCCATGAGCGCGTACATGAGGAACACGCCGCGTCCATCCTCGCGGTCGATCCACTCGGGATCGAGACACATGGCGCGCGCCGCGTCCGCGTCGAAGCCCGCGCCCTCGTCGGTCACATCCACGCACAGGGTCTCGTCGTCGATCCGTGCGCACACGCGTACCGAACGCGACACCTCACCGCCGTTCCCACGAATGATCGCGTTGGCCATCGCCTCCGTCAGGGCGACGGGCACGTTCAGTCGGCAGGCCTTGTCGGGAAATCCCGCGGCCACGCACGCGCTGGTGACGGCGGCGACGATCGGATCGATCTCGCTCACGTCAGACGCCACGCACCACTCGAGGCGCGAGGAACCCATGGTCAGCGCGCCGTCATTCAGAAGCCCGCCAACGCGTCGGCACGTGATTCGAAGAGCTGGAACAGCGTATCGAGTCGCGTGAGCTCGAAGAGCGTGCGCAGATCGTCGTTGAGCCCGGCGAGACGCATGGTGCCACCCTGCTCCCGAATGCGCTTGCCGAGAGAGACGAGCGCTCCAAGCCCGGAGCTGTCGATGTATCCGGTGCTCGAAAAATCGATCAGCACCCGCCGTGCGCCTGCTTCGAGTTCGTCGAAGACGAGCTGTTTGAACTCGCCGCGATTGCCGACCACCAGCTGGCCGTCCACCGCAACCGTGAGCAGGTCGCCGTCGCGCTCGATCGTGAATGCCGCCATTCGCCCGCTCCGGTGATATCGATGCCAAGGGGACCGCCAGTCACGCCCCGCCTGCTCGGGCGCCTTGCAACGCGGTAATCAGTGCTACCTGTGTAATGTCGTCCGCTGCTGCGCCCCGCGAAAGGTCGTTGGCCGGTCTGGCGAGTCCCTGCAGGATCGGCCCGACCGCCTGCGCCCCGGCGAGCCGCTCCACCAGCTTGTAGCCGATGTTGCCCGCATCGAGCGTGGGAAAGACGAGCACGTTGGCCCGTCCCGCCACCTCCGACCCGGGCGCCTTACGTTGCGCTATTGCAGCGACGAGCGCCGCATCGGCCTGCAACTCGCCATCTACGGGGAGATCGGGACGGCGAGCCCGCACGATCGCGGTGGCCTCGCGCACGCGCAACACACTGGCGGCCTCTGCACTGCCCCGCGTGCTGAAGGACAGAATCGCGACGCGCGGCGCATCCCCCACAATGCGGGCCCGATCATCTGCCGCCGCGATGGCGATGTCCGCCAGCTGCTCGGCGCTCGGCTCCGGGACCACGGCGCAGTCCGTGAAGGTGAGCACCTCCGCTTCCGTCCCGCGAAACGGCGGCACGACCATGTAGAAGGCGCTGGACACCGTACGGACCCCGGATGCGGTGCCGATGCACCAGAGGGCGGCACGAATGACGTCGGCGGTCGTGTGCACGGCGCCGGCGACACAGCCGTCGGCCTCGCCCAGCGCCACCAGCGAGTCGGCGAAATAGAGCGGATCGCAGGCGAGCCGATAGGCCTCGCGCTCGCTCAGCCCCTTGGTGGCACGACGCGCGAGCAGATGCGCCGCGACTCGCGTCACGCGGGGATCGGACGCCGGATCGGTGATCAGGACGGCCCGCATCAGGCCCCGTGCGTTCAGCGTGGCCACGGCGTCGCGTGTGCGCTCGTCGGCCGATTCCGGAAAGAGCACGGTGCGTGGCACCGCCGAGGCACGCGCGGCGAGCGACTCGAGAAACGGGGCGTGCGGACTTGTCACGGTTGCGAACTCAGGTGGAGCCGCTGGCGAAGCGCGCGGTGAGCGCCTCGGCCACCACGGGGTGCACGAGCGCACTGATGTCGCCGCCAAACCGCGCCACCTCGCGCACCATGCTCGAACTGATGTAGGTGGTCTCGTTGGACGGCACCATGAACACCGTTTCCAGCCCTGCGTGCAGGTGCCGATTCATGAGGGCCATCTGGTATTCGTACTCGAAATCGCTCACCGCGCGCAGTCCGCGCACGAGCAACGTGGCGTTGAGTTCGCGTGCAAGATCGACAAGCAGCCCATCGAAGGCACGCACCTCGATGCGCGGTTCGCTGCCGGCGGAGGCGCGAATGAACTCGACCCGATCATCGGCGCTGAAGAGCGGCTTCTTGTTGATGTTGCGCGCCACGGCCACGACGAGCTGATCCACGAATCCGAGCGAGCGCCGCATGATATCGGCGTGACCGTGCGTGAAGGGGTCGAAGGAGCCGGCGTACAGCGCGATCCGCGGCGCGCCGCGGCTGGGGGTGTCGGTCATCGGAAGAAAGTGAGGGCGACATCCCCGTAGCGGCGCGTATCGCCGCTCCCCGGTAACGTCACGCTGGCCGGATGCTCGATCGCGAGCAGATGAGCAAAAGGCACCTGCAACCACTGTTCGGCAAGCTCGGCGGCCGTGGCATCGGCGTACGGAGGATCGGCGAACGCCACATCGTACGCCCCGGCCGCGAGCGCCGCCACGTGGCGCACCGCGTCGGCCCGGATCACCCGGGCGCGATCGCCGGCGCCCAGCGCCTCGATGTTCTGGGTGAGCACGCGCAGCGACGGGGCGGCGCGCTCCACGAAATCGCACCGGGCCGCGCCGCGCGAGAGGGCCTCCAGACCAAGTGCCCCCGAGCCCGCGCACAGGTCGAGCACGAGCGCCTCCGGCAGATCATCGCGCACGATGCTCATCCACGCCTCGCGCACCCGATCGGCCGTGGGGCGTACCAGCGAACCCTTCGGCGCCTCGATGCGTCGTCCTCGCCACTCGCCGGCAATGATGCGCATGCGAACGCGTCAGGGCGTCACGAGTGCCGATGCCGCCGCCGGGCGCACGTCGTGCACCCGCAGCTGCAAACGGGACGTGCCGCGGTAATCGTCACGTTCAAGTCGAAACGCCAGATCGACCGGATGCGCCACGTCGAGGCGACTGCCGTCGCCGATCGGCCCCCAGGCAATGCCGTCCACCGCGCCCGTGGGCAGGTCGATGCTGAGCCGCAGACCATCGCGTCCGACCTTGCGAGGGGGGACCGCCAGCCGCGCGTTGTCGAGCACGAGCGTGGGGGCGGGATTCCCGACGCCGAACGGCTCGAAGTGGCGCAGCAGTCCTTCGAGTTCGTCACCGATCTCGCTGGCGGACACCTGCAGATCGATACGCAGCGACGGCACGAGATCATCGGCCGTGAGCATCTGCCCCGCGTGGGCGTTGAAACGCTCGCGAAAGTCGGGAAGTCGTGACGCCGGCATCGTGAGCCCCGCGGCCGCGCGATGTCCTCCGAAGCGCTCGAAACAGTCGGCGCACGCTCCGAGTGCGGCGTGCAGATCGAAGCCCGGAATCGAGCGACCGCTGCCCTTCCCCACCTCGCGTTCAACGGCGACCAGCACGGTGGGACGCGTGGTCTGCTCCACCACGCGTGAGGCCACAATGCCGATCACGCCGGCGTGCCACCCGTGATTGTGCAGGACGAACCCGAAGGTGTGATCGAGATCATGTGCTTCGACCTGTCGCAGGGCATCGCTGAGCACCGCCTGGTCGAGTGCCTGACGGGCTCGATTGAGTTCCTCGAGGTCGCGCGCGATGGGGTTCGCTTCGGCCTCACTCGTGGCCAGCAGCAGCGCGAGACCCAGCTTGGCGTCGCCAATGCGACCAGCCGCGTTGAGCCGAGGCGCCAGCACGAAGCCGACGCGTCCTGCCGTCAGCGCCTTGCCGTCGAGGGCGGCCGCACGCACGAGGGCGCGTAGCCCGGGATGCGCCGTCTCCGCCATGAGCTTGAGGCCGTAGCGCACCAGCACGCGATTCTCGCCGCGCAGCGGGGCCACGTCGGCGATGGTGGCCAACGCCACGAGATCGAGCTGCTCGTGCGCAACGCGTGGTGACACGCCCATGGAGTCGCACAACGCGAGCATGAGCTTGTAGGCCACCCCGACCGCCGCGAGGTCCTTGTCCGGCGAGGGACAGCCCGGCCGACGTGGATTCACCACGGCGTAGGCGGGCGGCAGGCCGTGGCTGCCGGGCAGATGGTGATCGGTAATGATGACGTCGATGCCGGCAGCCATGAGATCGGTGACGGGCTGATGCGCCGACGTACCGCAGTCGCAGGTAACCACGAGGCGCGCGCCGGCCGCCTTGGCCGCCGTCACCCCCGCCTGACTCAGGTCGTAGCCGTCAGTCAGGCGATGCGGCACCCACGGCACCACCACGCCACCGAGTGAGCGCAGCACGCGCGTGAGCAGCGCCGTGGAGGCCATGCCGTCCACGTCGTAGTCGCCATGCACGAAGATCGTCTCGCGCGCGCGAATCGCATGCGCGATGCGGTCGACGGCGCGGTCGCAATCGCGCAACGTGGATGGGGGAGCGAGCTGCTCGAGTCGAGGACGCAGGAAACGGCGTGCGTCGTCGGGTGCGCCATAGCCGCGTGCGGCGAGCAGCTCGCAGACCACCGGCGGCAGATGCAACGCGTCGCGCAACCGCTGCACCGTGTCCGCGTCGGGCGACGGCATCGCGGTCCAGCGGGTGGCGGGGCGAGCACGCGAACGGTGAGCGTCGGACACGAGCGTCAGTGTAGCAGCATGAAATGACAACGCCTCACCGTCTGCATGCACACATCATCTTTTCGACGCGTGCACATCAGCCGGTGTGTCAGGCCGCGTTCCCGCTGGTGTCGTCGCCGGACACCGGCGCCGGATCCGGCGCCGCGTACAGCAGCACCCCGCATGCTTCGCAGACGTCGATCTGACCGGCCACCATGAGTGCATTGCGACGCTGCAGCGGAATCGAGGTGTCGCACGCCCCGCAGGTGAGTCCACGAATGGCATAGAGCGCTTGGCTCTTGCGACGCGTGGCGATCCGGTCGTAGCGCGAGAGCAGGTTGGGATTCACGCCGGCTGCCTTGCCGCCGCGCACGCGGCGCGCGTCGGCCAGTGTGGCTTCGAGCCGGTCGATGTCGGCCTGCACCGACGCGCGCGCATCGGCCTGCTCCGACTCGAGCGCGGCGGCCGCCGCGCGATGCGCCTCGAGTGCGGACTGCATTTCTCCAAGGCGTCGCGCCATGCCGGCCAGTTCGCTTTCTTCTTCGGCGAGCACACGACGCGCCATTTCCACCTGCGCCATCGCGGCCGTCGCTTCGCGCAGCTTCCGCGCCTGATCGAGCGTCGCCACGTTGCGCTCATGCTTTTCACGATGCTCGGTGATGCGCGCTTCGAGCAACCGGTACCGCTCCGTCTCCCGCTCAATGGCGCTGCGCGTGCGTTCGACCTCGTCATGCGCTCGCTGACGCGCCCGATCGAGCGACGCCATGCGCGGCGCGAACGCCGCCAGCTCCGCTTCGACGGCGCGAATCGCGTCATCATCTTCCTGTACTGCCAACAACGCCACGAGTTCTGGCTGCACGCCACCCCTCCGATCTAGACGGAAACGATCTGACCACGACGCGACACCCGATCGCGGCTCTTTCGATAAACTAGCGCACAACGCGGCGACCTGTTCAGAGGACAACCGATCGCACACGCTACTTGGGATTACGTCCTTTGCCCCCGGGGTGCAAGAGGGACTGGCGTTCTCTTGCCAAACGATCCTTCTCGATCATCAAGGCCCGCTGCTCCTCCCCCTCGGTTTCGGCGATCTGGCGCTGCAGCGCTGCCATGCGCGCTTCGAGTTCACGCCGATCCAGCTTCATGAGGCTCCAGGCCACGTCGGCCGGTGCCTCGGCCATCCCCAGCAGGCGCTCCGCCAACTCGGCCAGTGGCGTCTCCACGTCGCGCAGCACCTCACCCAGCTCGACCTCCGGCCCGTGCGCCAGCAGGGCCTCGAAGAGGGCGCCATACTCCGCGTGCCGAAACGCCTGTGGCCCATGCCGCTCGGCCACACGCTCCACCCAGACCCGATCGCGCAACATGACCCGCAGCAGCTCTCGCTCGATCGGTTCCTCGTTGGAGGCGGCTCGCGGTGGCGCCGGCGTGGCCAGCCATTCCGGTCCCTGCCCGCGGCTCTTGCCCTTCCACTGACCCTTGGGCACCCACTCGCGGCGTGCGGGCGCGGCCGGTGCGTCATCCTCAGGGGGCGGCCCTTCATCGGGCGGACGCGGCTCGCTGCGATTCGACTCACGGATCGCGATCGCACGACCGCGGCCCAACGGCGGCGTGGGCTCGTCCGCCTCACGCAGCACCAGCGCCTTGTCCAATGAGGCCGCTTCGGCGAGGCGCGCGATGTACAGGTCGCGCGTAATCGGGTCCTTGGTTGCGCGCACCGTGGGGAGCAGCTTGTCGACCGCGCGACGCCGGTGATGCAGGTCGGCGAACCATCCCTTTCGCGCCAGCAGCTCCACCTGCAGATCGAAGAGATCAACGGCCTCATGCAGTGCCGCTTCGAGCGCAGCGGCGCCGTTGTGACGAACGAACGTGTCGGGATCTTCGCCGCGCGGCAGTGAGACCACACGCACGGCGGCGCCATGACGCAGCAGCTCGAGTCCCGATCGAAAGGTGGCTTTGAGTCCGGCCTCATCGCTGTCGTACAGCAGAAACACCTCGCCGGCGTAGCGTACCAGCAGCGCGGCCTGTTCCTCGGTGAGCGCCGTCCCGAGTGGCGCCACCACCTCTTCCATGCCGCCGAGCGCCACGCGAATCGCGTCGAGATACCCCTCCACGACCAGCAGGCGACTCGCGCGTCGCGCCGCCTGACGTGCCGTATGCAACCCGTACAACACCTTGCGCTTGTGAAAGACGGCACTCTCAGGGGAGTTGAGATACTTCGGCGTATCATCGCCCAACGCCCGTCCGCCGAAGGCCACGTGGCGCCCGAGTTCGTCCACAATCGGAAACATCACACGGCCACGAAAGCGTGGACGCACGCTGCCATCTTCCTCACGTACCACGAGCAGTCCGGCCTCTCGCGCGCGCTCCTGATCGAAGCCGAGCGTGGCGAGATGCTTGATCAGCAGCTGTCCATCGCGCGGCGCAAAGCCGATGCCGAAGCGCGACCACGCTTCGTCATCGAGTGCGCGCCCTTCGAGATACGTGCGCGCGTCGCGGCCGATGTCCGGCTCACGCAGCTGCGCCTGAAAGAACGCGGACGCATGCGCGAGCACTTCCCAGTTCGATTCGTTGGGATCGGGCGCATGCGCGCGCGTGGGCGCATCGATGACTTCGATACCGACCTTGTCGCCGAGCAGCTTGACGGCGCTCGTGAAGTCGAGCGACAACCGCTTGCGCAGAAACGAAATCACGTCGCCACTCTCGTGACAGACGAAGCAGTGATACTGTCCGCGCTTGGACGAGACAGAGAAGTTGGGATTCTTGCCGCCGTGAAAGGGACAGGCACCACGATGGTCGGTGCCCACGCGTTTGAGCGGCACGTATTCGCCGATGACCTGCGCGATGTCGGCCGCGGCGCGCACCCGCTCGACGACGTCGTCGGGGATCATGAGCCGCTGCTACCGCAGCTCGGCAACCGTGACACCCGCGCCCCCTTCGTTCCAGGCGCCCCACCGATGCGACGCGACGCGGCGATCGCCGCGCAACATCTCGCCAACGCGCTCCCGCAGTGCACCGGTACCCTTGCCGTGAATGATGCGCAGCTCCCGCAGATCGTTGCGCACCGCCGCATCGAGCGCCTGCACGAGTGCGAGCTCGAGCTCTTCCACACGCAGTCCGCGCAGATCGACCTCGCGCAGCGGCTCCACCTCGGGGATATCGCCGAGGATGGGCACGCGCACCTGTGGTGGCGGCGGGGCCTTGGTGTGCGTGAGCGCGGAGACCGGTACCGTGAGTGACAACGAACCCACCAGCACGCGCGCCTGCGCACCACGCACCTCGACCACCGATCCGGCCTTGTCGCCGAGCGTTCCCACGAGCACGGCATCACCGGCGGCAAACGCGCGGCGCGCGGGCGTGGGTGCCGCGTTCGAGCGCGACTCCCGCGGCGGACGCGCAGCGCGCTCATCCATGGCGGCGACGGCCGTCTTCTGCTCGAGCGCCGCGTCCTCCACCTGGCGACGCGCTTCACGCGCCGCCGCTTCGATCGCGTCGGCTGACACGGAGGCGTTCGTCGCGGCGGTGCGCACCGCGGCAATCGCCCGCTCCACCTCGGCCCGCGCTTCGAGCAGGTACTTGCGCGCCTCCTGACGTGACGCGCGCTCAAGTTCGCGCTCGCGCTCCTTGGCCTTCTTCTCACGATCAGCCACCGCGGCCATGCGACTGCGCGCGCGCTGGTTCTCGCGTTCGGCCTCGGCCTCGCGTGTGGTGAGTGCTTCTTCGCGCGCTTCCACATCGGCGAGCAGGATCGCAAGATCACGCTCACCCGAGGGCAATCGCGATTCCGCGACCTCGAGCACCGATTCCGGCAGCTGCAGGCGCCGAGCAATCGACAGACCATACGAGCGTCCGGGCACACCCTTGATGAGCCGGTACGTGGGCGCGAGCGCCACCGCATCGAACTGCAGCGACGCGTTCACGACGCCCGGTACTTCGGTGGCCAGCAGCTTGAGCTGCCCCAGATGCGTGGTGGCCACCGTCATCACGCCGCGGCGTGTGAGCGTTTCGAGAATTGCCCCGCCCAGTGCCGCGCCTTCGGCCGGATCGGTACCTGAACCGACTTCGTCCATAAGCACCAGGGATCGCGACGTTGCCGACGCGAGGATCTCCCCCTGATTCTTGAGGTGCGCACTGAACGTGGACAGACTGGCTTCGATGCTCTGCTCGTCACCCACGTCGGCGAATACATCGTCGAACACCGGGAGCCGGCTGCCGCCGGCCACAGGGACCGGCACGCCGCACTGCGCCATCATCGCCAGCAGGCCGATGGCCTTGAGCAACACCGTCTTGCCACCCGTATTGGGCCCGGATACGAGCAGCGTGCGCTCCCCGGCGTCCAGCCGCAGAGTGAACGGCACCACCGACACTCCCTGCGCGAGCAGCAGCGGATGCCGCGCGTGCACGAACTCGCAGCCGACGGACGGATCGACCAACTCGACCTCGCCCGCATGCACATCGTTCGCATAGCGGGCTCTCGCGAGCAACGCATCGAGCGCCACGAGCGCGACGTAGGCCTCGCGCATGGGCGCATACAGCGGATGCAGCACTGCCGTGAGCGCTCGCAGAATGCGCTCCACTTCGCGCTGTTCGTCGATCTCGAGCTCACGCAAGCGGTTGCCGAACTCCACCGCCGCCGGTGGTTCCACGAAGATCGTGGCGCCTGTGCCGGAGGTATCGTGCACGATCCCGCCAACGACCACGCGGGCCTCTCGGCGCACAGGCATCACCCAGCGTCCATTACGCATGGTGACCGACAGGTCGCTCACCTGATGATGCGACTCCAGGCGGCCCATCTCCCGCTCCAGCAATCGCACGAGCTCACCCTCAGCACGACGCAGCTCCTGGCGGATCTTGCGCAAGGCCGGGCTGGCGTCGTCACGCACCGTGCCGTCGTCGTTGATCGCGCGGCCGATCTGCTCTTCTTCGCTCTTTGCGTCAAGCAACGCGTCCGTGTACGTCGCGAGCACGGCGCGCGCGATTGCGGGCCGACGCACATCACGCAACGCCTCGCGTGTGCGGCGCGACGAGCGCAGGAAGGTCGCGCCGTGCAGCAGTTCCTCTGCCGTCCAGCTGGAGCCGGCCACACGCAGGCGAGCGAGCGGTGCGGCCAGCTCCGGGATCTGCTCGGGCATGTACGTGGGCTCGGAGCCGATGATCGTGCGCATCGCGCTCACACGCCGATGCTCGATCTCGAGCGCTTCGCGATCGGCCAGCGGAAGCAGCGCCCGTACGGCCGCGGCGCCTGGCGCAGAGTGTGCGCGCTGACTCACGTGCGAGAGCACGCGCGTGAGTTCGAGAATGCCGAGAGCGTGGACGTTCATGGGGCCTCGTGCCGCGTGGGCCGAAGGCTACTTCGGCGCGAGCTCTTCTCTGGCGATCGCGTTGATCTGGCCACCCTCGGCGCGCCCCTTGAACTGCGGTAAGACACGTCCCATGACCGCTCCGATGTTGGCGGCACCACCCGCGATGGCCGCACGCACCGCAGCGCGCAGCTCGTCATCGCTGACGGCCGGCGGGAGGTACGTCTCGAGGCGCGCGGCTTCCGCGGCTTCACGCGCCGCAAGCTCCGCGCGGCCGCCCGACTCGAACATCTGCTGCGATTCCCGCCGACGCTTGATGCCTTTGCGCACCACGTCGACGACGTCATCGTTGGACAGCGGGCCGCTGCTGTCGAGTTCCCGATTGCGCAGATCCGCCAGAATGCTGCTGTACAGCAGCAGGGCATCTTTGTCCTGCGCACGCCGAGCGGCCGTCAGGTCGTCCTGAATGCGCGCAAACAGCGGCGCGAGATCGGCCATGGGGCCGACCTCAGACCCGCGTGCGACGGTTCTTGCGAATCGCGGCGTTCAGCTTGCGCTTGCGGCGCTCGCTCGGCTTCTCGTAATGCCGATGCTTGCGCAGGTCGGACAGGATACCGGCCTTCTCGACCTTCTTCTTGAAGCGCTTGAGGGCGCGTTCGAAGTTCTCGTCCTCGTGGATGATGATCTCCGACAAACCGAACTCTCCCGTGGGGCCGTTGCGCGACGTGTCACGTCGCAGAGGTGCGGAACGGCCTGAGCCGCGTCGCGTAAATGATGTGGTGACAGCCGTGTAGCATACCACGTGCCACCGCGTGGGTCAAGCGGTCGAGGGGGCTGAGATCACTCAGCCGGGCGGCCACCCCAGCGCGCGTCCGCCCAGCACATGGAAATGGAGGTGCCCCACCGACTGTCCCCCATCCTCGCCCACATTCGTCACCACCCGGTACCCCGTGTCCGACACCCCCTCCTGCTCGGCCACGCGAGCCGCCAGCGCCAGGATCTCCCCGAGCTCCCCCGCGTCGGTCGCGACCGCCAGCGAAGTCACGTGACGACGTGGAATCACCAGAATATGCACCGGCGCTTTGGGCGCAATATCTCGAAAGGCCACTGCGTGCGGCGTCTCGGCGACGAGCGTGGCAG
Organism: Gemmatimonas sp.; assembly: GCA_011390935.1. Classification (GTDB taxonomy): domain Bacteria; phylum Gemmatimonadota; class Gemmatimonadetes; order Gemmatimonadales; family Gemmatimonadaceae; genus JAABRT01. Next base: position 213 of record JAABRL010000014.1, on the reverse strand, counting down.
GGATCTCACCCGCCACGATGCGGCAGAACAGGCAGGAAGCGTCAGACATGGGATCTCCCAACAATCACAGGAAACAGCGAGTCGGGTGCGGTTCAGCACCCCGAGGCGAGCAGATCGCACGCGGTCACCCCGCGGCGCGGACAACCCCGAGCGCAACGACCGCGGCAGTCTCAAAGCGCAATATCGTGCCCCCGAGCGACACGGGCAGAAATC
>JAABRL010000013.1 GCA_011390935.1 Gemmatimonas sp. | reverse complement strand
GCGACCATCGGTCTCGCGTGACTGTGCAGGCAGGGAGGTGACGTAGACATGGAATTCATGGCTGAGCTCGTGAGTGCTTTTTGGTCGCTGTTGACAATGGACGCCTCGACCTGGCACTAGTGTGAATTTCGCGGGCGAGCCGGGGGACAAGTTTCTCTTTCCGAAGATGCAAATGCCATTCCGCGTAGTCGCATACGTCGCAGCAGTATCTCTCGCGGCAGTTGCGGTATTCATTGTGCTTTTTCACTCTCTTGACCAAGGGAGTGTGGAGTACTCGTGGGGGCCAGTCTTGCTGGTCGCAGTTGGGGCGTATGCTTCTCGGAACAAGTACCGCACCGCGAGAAGCCGAGACGGCGAAATATCGTTCATCCCCTATCTCTCGGCTGTCGTGCTCTCCCCGTCGTGGGAGACAGTCGCTCTCGTTGGCGCTGCTGTCGGCGCAATCGAACTCACAAAGCAGAAGCTTTTCCTGAAGCGAATTTTCAACGCTTTTCAGTTTCTCCTATCTGCCTCGTGTGCCGCACTGATCTATCTGGCGCTTGGGGGCGTTTCTCTCGCAGCGGACAGCTCGTTTCAGTTGCTGCCGCACACCGCTGCAGTGCTGACCTTTCTACTCGTTAATGAACTGTGCGTTGCGGGAGTGATTGCCCTAGCTGAGCAGAAACGATTCATCCCGATAGTGGTCGCGGCGCAGCGATCGACCGTTCTGTATGATGTCGCCGCTATCCCAGGTGTATATGGCGTAGCTCGAGCCTACACAGATTGGGGAGGCTGGGGTGTCTTCGTCACCGTGCTGGCCTTGTATGGTGTTCGTTTGATGTATCAGGCAAAACTTCAGCTTGAGAATACGAACAGAGAGCTTCTCGAACTTTTTGTCCATACCGTCGAGTTCAGGGATCCCTACACCTCAGGACATTCACAGAGAGTAGCGCGCTTCTCCCGCGTGATTGCTCGTGCCGTCGGACTGCCGACGAAGGAAGTGCAGCGGATTGGACGGGCGGCCCTGCTACATGATGTAGGCAAAATCCACGAAGTGTTCGCGCCGATCTTGAGCAAACCTGGAAAGCTAACCCCAGAAGAGCGTGCGATCATGGAGCTCCATCCCGTCAAGTCAGCAGAACTTGTGGCGAAGCTAAGTGACTTCGAAGACATCGTGGCCGACGTTCGCCACCACCACGAACGATTTGATGGAATGGGCTATCCGGATCGACTTCGCGGCAAGGCAATCCCGATCGGTTCGAGAATCATCGCGTTCGCTGACACGATTGACGCGATGACCACTGACCGCCCGTATCGAAAAGGCATGACTGCGGAAGAGGTGAGAGCGGAGCTCATTCGGTGTCGCGGCGAGCAGTTCGATCCCGACATTTGCGACGCACTCATCAATAGTCCCGTGTTCGGCCACTTGTTTGATGGCAGTGACGAGGGTCCGTCACTGTCAATTACGCAGGTACTTACCCGGGTCAGGAGAACGCGAACGCCCGTACCTGTATAGCGATCATCAACGATCGCGGCATCCTGAAGGTGACAACTGGGCTGTGCACAAGAGTTTGCGGGCGACCGTCAAGCAGCCGTAGCTAGCGTCCAGCAGAAGTTCTCTGTTGCATCTCGAATCGCTTCCCGGCCAACCCATTGATTCGCATCCGCATCGATTCCGAGACTCCGCTGAAGACGAATCCTGGCTCAAATTTTTCTCGGCGAGAGGACTCGAAGTAACGGTTCGCGATCTCTAGTGCTTGATTGTGACAGCCGAGAAGCTCGAGTCCTTCTAGGATGCTCGCGCACAAGAAGTCGAAGCCAGTGTATCTGCCATGTTCATTAAGCCATCGAGTTGCGCGCTGAAGGAGCGTGGGGAATGCGGCATGGTCGCGGCGGAACGTGGATGATTTGAGGCATAGCGCTGCACAGTACAGCATCAAGCGATTCGGGTGAGAATCCACGCTCAGTGCTATCGATCGCGCAACTGACACGTCCTCAATGTCACCGGTCCGTACAGCTTCAAGTCGAAGCATGAATAGCTTCACCCAAAGCTGGGCGTCTTCTCCACTCGACTTCGTGACATCGGCAAAAAGTCTTCCCCGCGCAATCGTTTCCTGCCGATCGTTCGCGTCGATGGCAGTGACACACCTCCGCCATGCAAGGTCGGCGCTCATGGCGCCACTGTTCTGCACGAGCGGTTGCTTTTCGCAGTAGTCTAGACACGAAAGGGCGAGTGCGGTTTCTCCGCAGACACGAAACACCAGTGATGCATTCGTAAGTGTTCTTATCCCGTTCGCGTGCGCTGCGATCACACTACGCGAATCAAAGTGCGAGCGTGCGATTCGTAGTGCTTCTTGCAAATCCCCGAATATCGTGTGGTACTGCATCGCGGTCTCGAGGTACTCATGGCTGGCGCGCTCTCCGTCTGGCGTCAGCGAGTGAAGTACTTGGAATGCAGTGATGCCTTGGTTCGCGTCGAAAAGCTCCGAGGCGGCGGTTATTGCGAGCCTCGCTGCTCTGATTCTGGTGCTGCTCTGGTTCCGGACGTCAAGCGCTATCTGAACAGCTGTCTGGACGCTTCGTTGGCCGGTTAGGTGGATCTGAGACTGAATCGATCCTTCCAGAACAGTCAAGCTCGCCTCGACGTCGTGCTCGCCCTTGCCGAGAGGGGAGAGCGCGGCAAGCTCTGCACTGGCGCTAAGAACCCGCTGCCACTGTGCAGCTCGCTGCGCAGACCGCACAAGTAGCTGCAGCGAGGTTCGTCTCTGGAGCTCGGTCTGACTAAGGGTGTAGCACGTTTCAAGAAATCTGACGGCGGCGTGAACCATGCCATGTTCAGTGAGCACGTTAACCAAACGCAGGCATAGTTCCACAAACAAGTCCGGGTCGGCGGAATCGAGCGCCAACGTGAGCGCGTTCGTGACCAGTTCTGGCGTACCCGAATGCGTCGCTCGCGAGGCGAAAGAGACTGCGAGGCCTCGCCGGAGCACGTGCGCTTCAACTTCTCGCAGCGTGCTTAGCGCCGATTGGAGCACCTCGTCGTGCACCGCGAATGTGTTCTCATCGCTCTGTTGAAGAAGGCCCGAATCAAGCAGAACTGCGATTCCCTCCATGCACACCGCCAGCGGTGTGCCCAAGTGAGTCGCGAGTTCATTCGCGCGGCATCGCCCACCCATTATCGCTAAGGTCTGTAGAATGACCCGAGCAGGTACTGGAAGTCTGAGGACCTGTCGCTTGAGAATCTCAACGATACTCACTCTAGTCGGCGATGTGATGCCGGTAACGAGGTGCTCGCGCGCTAGGGTGATGATTTCTAGTGGAGTTCGGTCGCTCGCAGCAGCGACTAGCGCAGCTGTGTCTCTTCCTAGTATCCGACCTGATGCCGAAGAGACGTTCTCTGCAAGCCTCGCACTATCTGCAACGCTGAGCGGGGCGAGGCGAATGACGAAGGGTGCGTCGCGATCATTTGAATCGGCCCGCACGGTTTCATTCTGTGTTCGCTCAGTGAGAACGACAACGGTCCTCTGGCCCCTCACGAAGGCGATAGATCTTCCGAGGAGTTCTCTTGATGAGGTATCCGCGTTTTGGATATCGTCCACAAAAATGAGGAGTGGCCGCTCGAATGAGATGGCGCTCACGACGTCACTGAGTGCCTCAGCGAGCGATGCCTTTACAGCGGAGAGCTCAAATATCGCTGTATCCCCAAGTTCTGAGTCCGACCCACCAACGAGTTTGAGGGCGGAGATTGATTCCGGCCGACACCCCAACGCCCCCGGTAGCTTCAACAGATCCCGCACCAACCGCGACAACGTGCCGTATGGCACGTCCGCCATCGGACGTGTGACGCGCACGATGCAGCGCGTGAACCCCAGAATCACCGCGCGGCGCGTCGCCTCGTACGCCAGTTCCGTCTTGCCGATGCCTGTGGGGCCGAGGATGTGCACGACCCGCGTCTCGCCCTGCATCGCCGACAGCGTCAACGCGTCGAGCTGCTGCAGCTCGGCGTCGCGACCGATCAGTGTCGGTGTCGCTGAATGCTCGAATCGCACGCGCGTCGCACGACCGATGCGGCGGCGCGCTTCGTCAACGTGTCGCGCGAGTTCGGTTCCCGAGACGCCCGTCTCGCGCACGTAGCCGTCCAGCATGTAGCGCGCGTCCACCCGACTCCCCTGCATCGCGATCGCTTCGGCCAGAATCAGCGTGGCGTCCTCGTTGAGCGGGTCGAACTCGAGCACCGTGCGCGCCCAGCGTTCGCACTCCAGCCACTCCGCCCGATCGCGCAGCCGGTGCAGCTCGGGCAACAGCACACGACGCACGTCCATGTGATACCGGTCGCGCTGTTGCTCCACCCACCGCTGCAGCACGTCGTTCTCCGGACGCCAACCCGCAAACAGCTGGCCGAACGGCTCCTGACCGCGCAACACATCCCGATCGAAGAGATCCGCCGTGCGGCCCAATGAAAAACTCGGCACCAGACACGCAGCATCCAGGACGACGGCCGTGCGGTTGGAGGTGAGCGGCACTCCGAGCTGCCGCAGCCGATACAACTGCTGGCGCAACGTGTGGCGGGCGCTCTTCACCTCCATGTCGGGCCAGGCGTACTGCAGCAGCTGTGACCGCGCCATCATGTGGTCGGGACTCATGGCACACAGCACCATGATCGTGAACAACCGCTCGCTCGACGGCGTGAGCACCACCGAGGGCCCCACATGAATCTCCGCCGCGCCCGTGGTGCGAAACAGGACCTGCCCAGGCTGCAGCGACGGCAGCGGGAAGTACAGGGCGTCGGATCGAGTCGACTCACGGGGCGGAGCGGGGGCCGACGAGACGGCGGGCACGGATGTCATCGCATTTCTCTCCGAGGGACAAACACAACGGGACCGCCACGAAGGTGTGGCGGTCCCGTCATCGGACCGTCATCGACCAATCACATTCGACTGCGATCGGTGTGACGATATCCCCCGACGCCTCGACTCCGCTATCGGGTCGGCGTCGGAAACTGCACGATGTCCTTGAACGTGGCCTTGTCCGCCTCGGCCTGGAAGTTCAACACCAGACGGTGTCCCAGCACCGACGGCGCCACGGCGCGCACGTCGTCGAAATCCGGCGCCGCGCGACCATCCATGGCCGCACGCGCCTTCGCGCCCAGCACCAGATACTGCGACGCACGAGGACCCGCCCCCCACGACACGTACTTCTTCACGCCGGGCGTGGCCTCCGGATCGTCCGGTCGCGTGCTGCGTGCCACCTGCACGGCATACGACACGACACTCGGCGCCGCCGGCAGCCGACGCACCAGTCGCTGCAGCGCGAGCAACTCCTCGGCGGTGAGCACCGGCGAAATGTCGAGTGACGTGGCACCCGTGGTGCTCTGCACGATCTGCTCTTCTTCTTCACGCGTGGGGTAGCCGAGCCGCAACTCGAACATGAAACGATCGAGCTGCGCTTCCGGCAGCGGATACGTGCCTTCCTGTTCGATCGGATTCTGCGTGGCGAGCACGAAGAAGGGCGACGGCATGTTGTACGTGTGACCAGCGACCGTGACCGTGCGCTCCTGCATGGCCTGCAGCAACGCCGCCTGCGTCTTCGGTGGTGCGCGGTTGATTTCGTCAGCGAGCACCACATTCGCAAAGATCGGTCCCTGCACAAAACGAAATGCGCGTCGTCCGGTCCCCGGCTCCTCTTCCATCAACTCCGTGCCGGTGATGTCACTCGGCATGAGATCCGGCGTGAACTGCACACGCGAGAACGAAAGTGCGAGCGCCTGCGACACCGTTTGCACGAGCAGCGTCTTGGCGAGCCCCGGCACACCGACGAGCACGACGTGACCGCCGGCGAGCAGCGCCGCGACGAGATCGTCGACGATGTGGGCCTGGCCGACAATGCGGCGCGCGATCTGTGCGCGGAGCGCAGCCCGGGCCTCGGCGAGTTTGCCCAGCAGCGCAAGGTCATCGGCGCCGGAGAGACCGGCGGAAGGAGCGGACATCGGATGTGTCGTGAGGGGCGGGAGGGGCGCGCGCTCATGATGATGCGCGGACAGCGATCGTCGTAAGCTACGCGCGAGTGCGCGGCGGCGTTATCGCCGCCTCACTGCACGGAGAACTCGACGCGCTTCTCGACCGGGTGACTGTCGCTGCGCAACACGGCCACCAGCGTGTAGCGGCCCGCACTCGGCGGCGCGGCCCAGTTCTCGTCGTACGTGACGATGTCGCGCACGTCAAGCAGCTTGTTCTGCATGAGCTGCGTGAACATCCGCCCATCACTCCAGCGCCACACCTCGCGGCCTGTGACATCGAGCACCACGAAATCGTGCGTCTGACCGGAGGGGAAGGTGAGCTCGACGCGTTTTCCGGTGCCATTGGCGACGGTGAGCGCAAAGCGTACCGAGCGCGCTCCCACCGGCGCGTCGACGCGCACATCGGCGACCACCGCGCTGTCCGCGAAGATCGACGGACGCGCCGCGACCGCGCTGGGCTGACTCCGCGGACCACACGCGAAGATCAGCACAGCGGTAGCGAGCAAAGGCACGGTGATGCGCGCGAGCATCAGGTCTGGGGCTCGATGGTTCGAGGTGCAGGATACACCCCGTCAACAACTTGGACGCCGGAACGTCACATTTCGCAACGCCGCAACGTTATACACCTGGGGGTGAGGTGTCAAGGCAACAGTTATGGCTAAGTATCGCGCTGGGGCCAACTTCGCACAATAGCGCCGATCCAATGCGCGGCATTTTCGGGTGCTTTCGGTTTGCTTGCGAAATTTTTCACAAGCGCCTAGTTTCCCGGTTCTCATGCATGATCCGCGCGGAAACGACGGTCGCCAGCGGGAACCCGGCGAGGTCAGTCCGTGGGCCTTGGCTGGTCTTGGGGTGCAGTTCGCGGTCGCGCTCGTGTTGTTCGGATTCGCCGGTCAGTGGGTCGACCAGCGATTCAACTCTTCGCCGGTCGGCCTGCTGACCGGCGTTCTTGTGGGAGCGGGTGGCACATTCTATCTGAGCGTTCGGCGCCTCTCGGCGCCTCGGAAGCCGGTGTCGCCACCGGACGACCCGACACTCCCGTGACGCGGGGGAGCGGACTCGTTCGAGCGATCGCGCTGTTCGGCGCGGCGCAGGTGGTGGCGCTGCTGCTCGTGGGGTGGCTGCTCACGCTGTACTTCAGTGCGCCAGGCGATTCGGCCGCGATCGTGGCGGCGGGCTGGGTCGCGTTGGGCGTGCAGATGCTCACCTTCTCGGTCATGCGCCTCGTGGGGCGCGAGCAGGTGATGGTGGCGTGGGGGCTGGGTGTGTTGGTGCGGTTCGCTGTCGTGGCGCTGTGGGCGCTGGTGCTGGTTCCGGCACTGGGCCTGACGGCGACACCGGCGCTCATTGGACTCGTCGCGTTTTTCTTTGTCTCGACCGTGGTCGAGCCGATCTTCCTGAACATCTGATTCCGATGCCCGGAATTTTCCGTCTTCTGTGTGCGTTGTTGTTCATCGTGCCGAGTGTTGCCGCGGCCCAGGTCGCGCCCGTGTCGGCCGCCGTCGAAGTGGCCGCCGCTGCGCCCGAGCAGGAAGAAGCGGGCGGGGTGGTGGACTTCATCACGCCGCACATCACCGACGCGACCTACCTCGAGCTGCCGTACTGGAAGGCACCCTTCCACACGTACTACGAGCTGCCGAAGTTCGCGCCGATTCACGTGGGCCCGCTCACGATCGATCTGTCGCCCACCAAGCATGTGGTGATGATGCTGATCGCGGCGCTCGCGCTCGTCATCGTGCTCGTGTCGGCGGCCAACGCCAGCCGGCGTGATCACGCCGCGCAGGGGCGCAGCAAGGGCTTTGGCGGTGCGATCGAGGCGATGGCGCTGTACCTCCGCAACGAAGTCGTGCTCCCCAACGTGGGACACCATGGCGAGAAGTACGTGCCGTTCACGCTCACGCTCTTCTTCTTCATTCTGTTCATGAACCTGCTCGGGATGATTCCCTTCGGCTCAACCGCCACGGGCAACATCTCGGTCACGGCCACGCTGGCGATCCTCACGTTCATCATGGTCGAGGCCGCCGGCATGCGGGCGAATGGTGTGGGCTATCTCAACACCATGTTCTACTGGAACAACGACCTGCCGGTCGTCATGCGGCCGCTCATGTTCCTGATCATGAGCCCGGTCGAAATGTTCGGCAAGCTCACCAAGCCGTTCGCGCTGGCGATTCGTCTGTTCGCCAACATGACCGCTGGTCATATCGTGTTGCTGGCATTGATCGGTCTCGTGTTCTCGTTCCAGAGCTGGCTGATCACGCCCGCCCCGCTGGCGCTGGCATTGGCGATCTCCCTGCTCGAACTGTTCGTGGCGTTCCTGCAGGCCTTCATCTTCACGCTGCTGGCCAGCGTGTTCATTGGCCAGGTTCGCGAGGCGCACCACTAAGTCGCTGTCGCAGGACGACCGGCCCGGTGCTCCCCGGACCGGTCGCATTCGTATCCGGTCGAACGACTGGAGAAGGTTCACGGAGTGCTCCGGCACTCACCAGTGAACATCGTGTCTTCGGACACGCGGAGCACGCACCCCATAACGATTTCTCAGAGAGTTTGTCATGATCGAAGTGCTTGGACTGCTGCAGGGCGCTGCCTCGACTGGCCAGGAAGGCCTCGTGGCCATCGGTGCCGGTATCGCCGCTGGCGGTGCTGCCATCGGCGCCGGTATGGGCATTGGCCGCATCGGTGGCTCGGCCGTGGAAGGCATGGCGCGTCAGCCCGAGGCCGCTGGCCGCATTCAGACGGCTGCGCTCATTCTCGCTGCCCTCGTTGAAGGCGCCGCGCTGTTCGGCGTCGTCGTCGGCTTCTTGCTGCAGGGCAAGATCACGCTCTGACGTGATCCGGTGCCGGGGACTCGTTCGAGTTCCCGGCCCGTGCTCCCTTTCCTGAACTTACGGATCAGATTCATGCGTCTCGGATTGTCGCGCACCGCCGTGGCTGTGCGGTCGGCGGGTGTGCTCGCCGTCGCCTCGTTCGTCCCCACCGCGTCGGCCTTCGCCGCGCCGGAAGGAGCGGGCGGTCCGGTCAACCTGCTCGAGCCCAATGCCGGCCTCATGGTGTGGACGCTCGTCGTCTTCATCGGGCTGATGTTCACGCTCAAGAAGTTCGCCTTCGGGCCGCTCTTCGCCGCCGTGGAAGCGCGCGAGAAGGCGCTCGAAGACGCCATCGATGGCGCCAAGCGCGATCGGGAGGCCGCCGCGGCGCTGCTCGCTGAGCAGAAGACCGCGCTCGATGCCTCGCGCACGCAGGCGCAGCAGATCATCGCGGACGGCCGGTCCGTCTCGGAGAAGATGCGCGCCGACCTGCTCGAAGAAACGCGCAAGCAGCAGACCGAGCTCATGGAGCAGGCCCGCCGCGACATCGAAAGCGAGAAGGCCAAGGCCATCGCGGAGTTGCGCCGCGAAGCCGTCGATCTCGCGATCGCAGGCGCCGGCAAGGTCATCGAGCAGAACCTCGACAGCGCCGGCAACCGTCGCATCGTCGACCAGTTCCTCGCCTCGCTGCCCACGGCCACAGGTCGCCGGTCGTGAGCACGCAGAGCTCCACGGTTGGTCGCAACTACGCCGAGGCGCTGCTCACGCTCGCCACGAAAGCGGGGGACCCCGCGGGCTGGGGCGCGCTCGTGCGGCAGATCGCCGATGCCATTGACGGTGATGTGCAGCTGCGTCGTTTCCTCGAGTCGCCCAAGGTGACGGCCGGCGAGAAGGTGTCGGTGTTCACCAAGGCGCTCGGCGATCGGGTACCGGCCATGCTGCTGCGCTGGCTGAACGCGCTGGTGCGCAATCGTCGGCAGGATATGCTCCCGGCCATCGCCGATGAGTACGACACCTTGCTCGACGCGAGTGAGAATCGCGTGCATGCGCGCCTCACCTTCGCGTCCGAGCCGGGCGCGACAGACACCACCGACATCGCCGCTCGTCTGTCCACGGTACTCGGCAAGACGGTGGTGCCGCATGTGGTCATCGATCCGGCCGTGATCGGCGGCGTGGTGGTGCGCATTGGCGATACCATCATGGACGGCTCGGTGCGCCGTCGCCTGCAGGTCATGCGCAGCCGTCTCACGGGCGCGCCAGCCTGAGCTGGTAACGCGGGCGGGTTGTGACGGAAGACATCGGGCGTGGTCGCGTTCTGCGACCACGCCCGACATCTTTTGTGCATGATCTGCTCCCCGAACCTTCCCGCGAGCGCGCGCTGCCTCCGGTACGCCACCGCCACCGCACTCTGCGCCGCGACCGTCACGGCGACCGCGCTCACCGCCCAGCCGCGCCCCGCACTTCCCAATCAGGGCCCCGATGCCCCGGCGGTTCCGCGCACACCCGCCACCACGCCGCTCTTCGGCGATACGATCGGCTACTGGCAGCAGCGCGCGGACTATCGCATCGTCGCCACGCTCGATGATGCGCGCGGTGTGATCACCGCCGACGGCACGCTGCACTACGTGAACAACAGCCCCGATACGCTGCGGGAGCTGTGGGTGCACCAGCATCTCAACGCGTTCCGACCCGGTTCGCGCTGGAGCGACACCGACGAGCGCGAGGGGCGCACGCGCTTTCAGCGGCTCGCCGAGCCCGACTTCGCGTATGAACGCTTCACGCGTGCGCCTCGCGTCGGCAATCAGCCGCTGGGCGTGACGTACCCGCTGGCGCCCGACAGCACCGTGGTGCAGCTCGCACTGCCGCGTCCTCTTGCGCCGCGCGATTCGGTGACCGTGGACTTCGCGTGGACTGCGCGGCCGAGCACGCTCGCTCGGCGGCAGGGGCGACGCGGACGCAGTGTGGACTTCGCCCAGTGGTATCCGAAGGTGGCCGTGTACGATCGGCACGGATGGAAGCCGAATGCCCTCGTACCGGCCGGTGAGTTTCACGGCGAGTTTGGCACCTTCGACGTGACCCTGGTGGTGGCGAACGATCAGGTGCTCGGCGCCACGGGTGTGCCCGTGAGCGGCGATCCGGGGTGGCAGCGCGTGGCGGTGTCGGGGCAGAGCGTGGACACGCACGCCGATGCCTACGCGGGTGTGCCAGCAGCGGCTGCGATCTCGGTTCCCCGCGGCATGCGCGCCGTGCGCTTCTTCGCGCGCGATGTTCATCATTTTGCCTGGAGCGCGTCGCCAGGATTTCGATATGAAGGCGGGCGCTACGTGCGGTCGGCGCCCATTGGTGCGTATCGCTTCACCGCCTGGGACACGGTCGCGGTGCACGTGCTGTACCGTGGCGATGCCGACGAAGACTGCACGCTGCAAGCGGCCACTGCGGCCGAGGATCAGCGCGCGCGACTGCGTGATGCGTGCATCGCTTCCTCGCGGACACAGTGGGAGAACGGTCGAGCCCTCGCCTTCGGGCTGAGCACCATGTCGTGGCTGGAGCGCGTGTTCGGTACGTATCCGTACCCGCAGCTCACCATCCTCAAGCGCATCGATGGCGGCGGCACCGAGTTCCCCATGATGATGCAGAACGGCTCTGCGTCGCAGGGGCTCGTGACGCACGAGGGCGGACACATCTACGCGTATGGCATTCTGGCCAGCAATGAGTGGCAGTCCGGCTGGATGGATGAAGGGCTCACGTCGTATCAGACCAGTTGGCAGGCCGGCAATACGCGCGCGCAGGTGAGCGCGGCCCGAATGGCGCTGAACCCGCAGGACCCCGACTCGATCGGCATGGCCCCGCTCGCCTCACAGGCGCTCGCACTGCGCAATGCCGCCGAGGCACGCAATCGCGCGGTGGTGGCGGGCAATGTCCAGCCCATTGGCATGCGGGCCGATCTGTTCCGCGATTTCTCCACCTACAACGGCATGGTCTACGGGCGAGCCGCGGCGATGTACGAGTCGCTGCACGACGCCATCGGCGATGCGGCGTTCCGTGCCTTTCTGCAGGACTACTATGCGCGGTGGGCCTTTCGGCACGTCGATCGCTGGGCCATGCAGGCGAGTGCGGAGCGGGCGAGCGGCCAGTCACTCGGCTGGTTCTTCGATCAGTGGGTGGACTCCGTAGGCGTGGTGGACTACGCGGTGACCGCGCCGTCGGTGGAGCGGGCGGCTGGGCGCTACATCACGCGGGTGACCCTCACGCGGCGCGGGGCGTATCGCCATCCGATGCCTGTTGGTGTACGCACGGCGGCCGGCTGGACGGTAGTGCGGGGGGACCCGGCGCTCGATGGTCAGCTGCTGGTGATCGAGACGCGTGAGCGTCCGGCCGAGGTGCGGCTGGATCCGTTCGGGGCGACGGATGTGGTGGCACCGGTCACGCTCCCGCTGCGGTAGCCCCCCCTGCGTGTCGTTTTTGCTCTTCGCACGGTTGGTGGTGTAACCTGCGACTCGCGCCGCGCGTCGGATCGGCGTACGGCGCGGTCCTCGGCGGTCGCGCCTCGAACTCCCCCCAATCCCTTCCCGCATGAGCGGTCGCTCTCCCGTCACCCGCGTCGAAAAGCCGTGGGGCCATGAACTCATCTGGGCCCACACCGACCGCTACGTCGGCAAAGTGTTGCACATCAAGGCCGGCCAGGCGCTGAGTGTGCAATACCACGAGCGCAAGGACGAGACCGTCCACCTGCTCTCCGGCGAGATGATCTACTGGGTGCAGCTGCCAGGCGACACCGAGCTGCGCGACCAGCAGCTGCGCACCGGCGACTCGTTTCGCATTACGCCGGGGACCATTCACTACATGGAAGCGGTCACCGACTGCGACGTACTCGAGGCCTCCACGCCGGAGCTCGATGACGTGGTTCGGCTGAAGGATCGCTACGGGCGCGAGGGGACGAACGCGCCGTAGCCCCGCCCCGGTTGCTCCGATTCGCGCTGTACGAGAGATTGCGGCAGTCGAAGGCCTCCCCCAGGCCGCCAGCGCGCTGGCGCGCCCTTCCCGCCGCTCCGGAGCTCCGTTCGAGATGAAGGTCATCATCCCCCTCGCCGGCAAGGGGACGCGACTGCGTCCCCACACGCACGTCACCCCCAAGCCCATGCTCAAGGTCGCCGGGCGACCCGTCATGGACTACGTCATGGACGACGTGCAACGCCTCGGCAACGTGGAGCAGGTGGTGTACATCACCGGCCATCTCAAGGAGAAGGTCGAGGCCTACGCCACCGGTGCGTACGGTCTGCCCAGCGTCTTCGTGGAACAGCGCGTGCAGGACGGTACCGCCGGAGCCGTAGCACTCGCGCGCGAGTACGTGGACCAGCCGGTGCTCATCATTTTCGTGGACACGATCTTCGATGCCGACCTGTCCATTGTCAACAGCGTGGACGCCGACGGCATCATCTGGACGAAGGAAGTGGAGGACTACCAGCGCTTCGGCGTCGTGGTCACCGATGCGGATGACCACATGACGCGCATCGTGGAGAAGCCCAAGGATCCGATTTCCAAACGCGCCAACATCGGGCTGTACTACATCCGCAACTGGAAGTTGCTGTACGAAGGCATCGCGCACGTGCTGCAGCAGCCGGCGAACAAGGGCGAGTGGTACCTCACCGATGCGTTCCAGTACATGATCGACCACGGCGCGAAGATCAAGGTCGTGGACGTGGATGGCTGGTACGACGCAGGGCAGGTGGAGACCTATCTCGACACCAATCGCGTCATCCTCGAGAAGGGGCGTGCGCGTCGCCCCGCCACGCTTGGTGAAGGCGCGGTGATCGAGGAGCCGGTGTACATCGAAGATGGTGCGGTGATCGAACATGCCCGCGTCGGTCCGAATGTATCGGTGCTAGCGGGCACACGGATCGCGCATGCCTCGGTGTCGCACAGCATCGTCGGCGGCAACAGCACCATCGAACACTGCACGCTGTCGCACTCGCTGGTGGGCGACCGCGTGGTGCTGCGTCATGTGCACGGCACCGCATCGGCGGGTGACGACAGCGTGGTTGAGGGGAGTGCGGCGCTGTGAGTGAGCCATCCGACGAACACAGCGGCCCGAACGCGCCCTCGGATACGCCGGGCGTGACGCGCCGGCGCGCCATCGCGGGGATTGGGGCCGCGGCAGCATTGGCGGCTGGGCGCGTGCTGGCGCCAGCGCCACTCTTCGCGTCAACGCCGGCGTGGCGCGCTGATCTCGTGCCGCCGGCGGCACCGGGACAGGCTCGCATGCTCGGCGTGCCCTTCGAGAAGCACGCCGCCGTGCGGCTGGCCGTGATTGGGACGGGGCTGCGCGGACGATCGGTACTGCGCGAGTTCCTCGCCGTCGAGGGCGTGCAGGTGACGGCGCTCGCCGACATCGTCCCTGACAAGGCGGCGCGCGCGGTGAAGCTGGTGACCGACGCCGGACAGCCCGCACCGGCGGTGTTCACCAACGGTGAGCGCGACTTCGAGCGGCTGCTCGCACGCACGGACATCGACTTCGTGTACATCGCCACGCCGTGGGAGTGGCACACGCCCATGGCCGTGGCCGCGATGCGGGCCGGCAAGCATGTCGGAGTCGAGGTGCCCGCCGCGTTCACGCTCGAAGACTGCTGGCAGCTGGTGGACACGTCGGAAGCCACGCGTCGCCACTGTCTCATGATGGAGAACGTGTGCTACGGCTACAACGAACTCCTCGTGTTGAACATGGTGCGCGCCGGTGCGTTCGGTGAACTCAAGCACGCCGAAGCCGCCTACATTCACGACCTGCGCGCCATTCTGTTCGAGGATCGCGACGAAGGGCTGTGGCGTCGCACGCCGCACCTCTCGCGCGATGGCAACCTGTATCCCACGCATGGCCTGGGCCCGGTCGCGCAGTATCTCGGCATTCACCGCGGCGACCGCTTCGACTACATGGTCTCCATGAGTTCGCCGGAGCTCAGCCTCACGGCGTACCGTAATACGCACTATCCCGCCGGTAGCCCCAAGCACGCCGAGCAGTATCGCTGCGGCGACATGAACACGTCGCTCATCAAGACGGTGCAGGGGCGCACGATCATGCTGCAGCACGATGTCGTGAGTCCCCGGCCCTACGATCGTCTCAACATGATCTCGGGCACCAAGGGCGCGTTCCGCGACTATCCGGCGCGCCTGTATCTCGAAGGCATGCCCGGTGGCGAGAAGTGGAATCCGATCGACAGCGTGAAGGCGCAGTACGAACACCCGCTGTGGACGAACGTTGGGGAACTCGCGCGCACGCTCGGCGGCCATGGTGGCATGGATTTCATCATGTGCTACCGCACGATTCAGTGTCTGCGCGAAGGGCTCGCGCCCGATTTCGATGTGTACGACGCCGCGGCGTGGAGTGCGCCCGGGCCGCTCAGCGAAGCCTCGGTCGCGAGCGGCAGTCAGCCCGCGCGCTTTCCCGACTTCACGCGGGGCAGCTGGGCCGGCACCACCAGTACGGGCTGATTCGTGCAGCTCACGTCGCTGGATTGGACCATTGTTGCGCTCTCGCTGATCGTCTGCTTTCTGCCCGCGGCCTTCATGGCGCGGCGCGCCGGACGCAGCAGCGCGGAGTTTTTCGGATCGGGGCGTTCGGCGCCCTGGTGGCTTGTGGGCGTGTCCATGGTGGCCACGACCTTCAGCACCGACACGCCCAACCTCGTCACCGATCTGGTGCGCAGCAACGGCGTGGCCAACAACTGGGCCTGGTGGTCGTTTCTGCTCACGGGGATGGCCACGGTGTTCTTCTACGCGCGCCTCTGGCGGCGATCGGGCGTGCTCACCGACCTCGAGTTCTACGAGGTACGCTACTCCGGCACACCCGCGCGCGCCGTGCGTGCGTTTCGCGCCGTGTACCTCGGCCTGTTCTTCAACTGCGTCATCATGGCCACGGTCAACCTGGCCGCCGTGAAGATTGCCAATGTGCTGCTCGGCTGGCCGATGACGCAGACGCTCATCGTGTGTGCGGCCATCAACATCGTGTTCGCGAGCGTGAGCGGGCTCTGGGGCGTGATGGCCACCGACTTCGTGCAGTTCGGCATCGCAATGACCGGATCCATCGCGGCGGCGGTGTACGCGCTGCGGCGCCCTGAGGTGGGCGGGTTGTCGGGGCTGGCGGAGAAGCTCGATCCGCAAACGCTCTCGCTGGTGCCCGACTTCGGCGATTGGAATCTTGCGCTCACCGTGATGATCATCCCGCTCACGGTGCAGTGGTGGTCGGTGTGGTATCCCGGCGCGGAACCCGGTGGCGGCAGCTACGTGGCGCAGCGCATGCTGGCCGCGCGTTCGGAACGCGATGCGCTGGCCGGTACGCTCTTCTTCAATGTGGCGCACTACGCGCTGCGTTCGTGGCCGTGGATTCTGGTCGCGCTCGCATCGCTGCTCGTGTATCCCACCGTTGGCGACATCGGCACCGCGTTGCCGCATGTGGACCCCAAGCTGATCGGCAACGACATGGCGTATCCCGCCATGCTGCGCTTCCTGCCGTCGGGGTTGCTCGGCCTCATGGTGGCGGGGCTGCTCGCAGCGTACGTGTCCACCATCTCCACGCATCTCAACTGGGGCACGTCGTACCTCGTGCACGATGTCTACCGGCGCTTCTTCCGCGGTGATGCCGACGAACGGCACTACGTGTTCATGGCGCGCATCTGCACGGCACTGCTCATGATCGTGGCGGCGCTGCTCACGTATGTGCTCGAGACCGCCAAGCAGAGCTTCGACCTGCTGCTCGCCATTGGCGCAGGTACCGGCCTGCTCTACCTGCTGCGTTGGTTCTGGTGGCGCATCACGGCATGGAGCGAGATCGCGGCCATGGCGAGTTCGTTCGTGATCGCGGTGGGCATCGCCATCGCCCAGAAGAACGGCGCCGGCATTCCGTCGTCGATCGCGCTGCTCTTCTCGGTTGGGGCGACGTCGGTGGTGTGGCTGCTCGTGGCCTACTTCGGTCCGCGCACCGATCGCGCGACGCTGCTGTCCTTCTATCGCCTCGTGCGCCCCGGTGGGCCCGGCTGGGCGGACATTCGACAGGAGGCCGGTGTGCCAGCCGCGCCGGATTCATTGCCGCAGGCACTGCTCGGATGGATGCTCGGCCTTGCGTTCGTGTACGGCGCGCTCTTCGGGGTGGGGTCGCTGCTGTTCGGGCACACCACGCCGGCGATCGCGTGGCTGTCGCTGGCCACCTTGAGCGGCATCGGACTCCTTCGACTGCTTCCGCGCCTGTGGACGGGCGCAGGAGCCTCGTAGCGTGATCACGACGGCCGCCATCCTCGCGCGAGGGCTCGGTTCGCGTATGCGTCGAGCAGACGGCGAGGCCGCGCTCAGTGACGCACAGTCCGCGAGTGCCGACGCCGGGCTGAAGGGCATGATCCCGATCGATCGGCCGTTTCTGGACTATGTGATCACGGCGCTCGCCGACGCGGGCATCACCACGGTGGTCCTCGTCATCGGGCCGGATCATGACGCCATTCGCACCTACTACACGCAGACATCGCCACCCACGCGGGTGCAGATGACGTTCGCGGTGCAGGACGAGCCGATCGGCACGGCGAATGCCGTGATTGCGGCGGCAGACCGCATCGGCGACGCCCCGTTTCTCGTGCTCAACGCCGACAACCACTACCCGGCCGATGCGGTCCGTGCGCTCGCGGCCCACGAAACGGCCGGCGTGGTGGCCTTCGATCGCGACGCGCTCTTGGCCGACGGGCTGATCGAACCGGAACGTCTGCGACAGTTCGCCGTGCTCGACATCGATGCGACGGACGCGCTGCGCACCATCGTGGAGAAACCGGGGGACACACTCGATCCGGCGAGTGAGGTTGCACGGTGGGTGAGCATGAACCTCTGGGCGATCACCCCGGCGCTCGTGGGCGCGTGTCGCGCGGTACCACGATCGGCGCGCGGCGAGTTCGAACTCCCCGAAGCAGTCGGGCTCGCCATTTCGCACGGGGAACACATTCGCGTGGTGCGCGCGCACAGCACGGTGCTGGATCTGTCGTCTCGCAGCGATGTGCCGAAGGTGGCAGCGCGCTTGCGCGGCACCCGCGTGCATACATGACGGCGGGCATGACGCGCGATCCGTACGCCGCGGAGTCGTTCGGGCGCACGTTGCGGGCACGTGGGTTGTCCGAGGGGGCCGTGTCGCGATATCGCACGCAGCACGATGCCGCGCACCGCGCGCTCGATGCCGATGGGGTGCCGCGTGCCGAGCGACGCCGGTGGGTAGTACCCGGGCGCATCGAAGTCCTCGGCAAGCACACGGACTACGCGGGCGGACGATCACTGCTGTGCACGGTGGAGCGTGGCCTGGTGATCGTGGCGGCACCACGGGCGGATCGACGGCTCTGCGTGGTCGATGCCGTGCGACAAGGGCGCGTCGACATCGATCTCGCCACCGCGCTCTCGCTTCGCAACATGCGCGGGTGGCCGCTGTATCCCACCACGGTGGCGCGTCGGTTTGTGCGCAACTTCGGTGAGGCCGTGGGTGGAGCGCACCTCGCGATGGCCAGCGGCTTGCCATCCGCGGCCGGCATGTCCAGTTCGAGTGCGCTCACGGTTGGTATTGCCCTCGCGCTCGCGCACTGCGGTGGCCTCGTGCATCACGACGCGTGGCGTACGGCGCTGCCCACCACCCTCGATCTCGCAGGCTACCTCGGGGCCCTCGAGAACGGCGTACGCTTCGGCTCGCTCGATGGGGACACCGGCGTGGGCACCATGGGAGGCGCGCAGGATCACACCGCGATCTTGTGCAGTGCGCCCGATGCGTTGGGCATGTTCGCGTGGGCACCACCTGCCTTCGAACGCTGGGTGCCATGGTCGCCGACACACGTCTTCGCGATCGCCGTCAGCGGGGTGGTGGCCTCAAAGGCGGGCGCGGTGCGCGGGCGTTACAACCGGGCAGCGCGTACGGTGGCGCACCTGCTGCGGACGTGGAATCTTCGCGCGCATCGGCGCGATGCGACGCTCGGGCAGGCCATCGGGAGCGCGCCCGACGCCTTCGAGCGCCTCCTGCACTTTGCGGAAGTCGATGCGACCGCAGAGTTCCCCGCAGCGCACCTCACCGCGCGGCTTCGGCAGTTTCGCGACGAAACGGATGTGTTTGTCCCGGGTGCTGCCGACTCGTTCGCGCGCGGTGATTTCGCGGCGTTCGGTGATCTGGTGGCACAGTCGCAAGCGGCGGCCGAAGCGGCACTCGAGAATCAGGTGCCGGAAACGAGTTCGCTGGTGCGCAGCGCACGTGACGTGGGGGCGGTGGCCGCCTCGGCCTTCGGGGCCGGCTTTGGCGGGTCCGTGTGGGCGCTCGTGCCCTCGGTCGACGCCGAGGCGTTCAGCACACGCTGGCGCATCGCCTACAACGAGGCGCATCCGCACATTGCATCGCGTGCGAGTTGGTTGCGCACGCGCCCGTCGCCGCCCGCGATCGAAGTGTCGATCGACTGATTGGCGGCACGACGCCGCACCGTACGTCAGCGCGCGAGGGCAATCAGGATGGCGGCGGCACGTGAGAGACCGCGTGCGCCGTCCACGTTTTCGTACCACTCATCCGACGTATGCGCGCCACCGCCGCGTCCGCCCGCTCCGATCGTGATCGCGGGAATGCCACGCGACAGCGGAATGTTCGCGTCGGTACTCGCTACCGCGCTCACCGGATCTCGACCGGTGCTGTGGGTCGCGGCCATCGCCAGTGCCACGATCGGATGATCGGCCGAGAGTTCACCGGCAGGCCGCTCGCCGAGCAACACCACGTCAGCGCGTAGCGAGGCCTCGGTGGCGTTGCGATTCTCCTCGTGCACCGCGCGACGCACGATCTCACGGAGCTGGCGATCGGCGCGAGTCAGCGCCCCGTCGTCCGTGGCGCGTACGTCCACATCGAGCCAGGCGCGCGTCGGGATCGCGGTGAGCGACTCCCCGCCACCGATACGACCCACAGACACGGCGAGGCGACCGCGAAACTCGGACGGCATCGACGCCAGCCAGTGCGTCGCGCGCCCGGCGGCGTGAATCGCGTTCGGGCGACCGAAGTCGGCCCACGAGTGCCCCCCCGGTCCATGCAGCGTTACGCGGTACCGGCGCGATCCGAGGGCGTGGTGCACGATGCGTTCATCGCCGGGACCGTCGATCGCGACGACGGCGTGCGCGGCCGTGCCATCGGTGGCGAGTGCGTCAAAGTAGGCCCGTGCGCCGAGCAGATTGCCGAGTCCCTCCTCGCCGACGGTCGCAACGAACTCGATCGGATGCGCCAGCTCGATGGCATCGCCGTCGAGTCCCGGGACGCCAAACGCGTCGGCCAGCGCCAGCATGCCGGCGAGTCCGCGCGCATTGTCGCCGATGCCGGGACACACGATACGCGCGCCTTCGCGTCGCAGCAGGAGCGGGGTGTCCATGCCGAACACTGTGTCAAGGTGCGCCATGCACACCACGGGCGCAGCGGCGAGGGCCGCACTGCCGGGACGCCGCGCAATCACGTTGCCGACCGCGTCCGTGTGGACCTTCGCGAAGCCACGCAGTCGAAACGCATCCGCCACGAGCGATGCGCGGCGCGTTTCTCCACCGGTCGGAGCGGCCAGCTGCGCCAGCCGCTCCTGCGACTCCACGGTCGCCCGGTCACGGCTCTGCAAGAGCGCCGTGCGCGGTGCAATGACCGGGTGCAGCGCATGCAACTGCGACTCGGCGCGGCCGAGCGCGGATGGGGTGGGACGACGAAACGGCATACTGCACGCTGTCGTTCGGACACGCGGGGCGCAAGCGGGGGAATCCAGGTCGCCACATTGCCACCGATGTGACTGGACGTGAGGTGGCCTCCGTGCGAAGATGGGGCGATATTGTTGCCGCGAAGCGCGTCTGGCACGACGCGCCGCCAACCACCGCTCCCCTGGCTCGAGACCGTGCTGCCCATGTCCAGTCTGCGCGTGCGACTGTTGCTGCTGGTGGCGGTGGTCCTGATCCCCTCGTTCGCGCTGCTGCTCACCTTCGCCAGCCGTGAGCGCCAGTGGCGGCGCGAGGCGGCTCAGTCCACCGCCTTGCAGCTCGTGGATCGCGGCGTGCGCGACCAGCAGGAGGCGATTGCTGACGGCATGCGGATTCTGCGTGCGTTCAGCATGCTCCCGGGGGTCCGCAGCGGGAGCGCAGAAAGCTGCGCCGGCGTACTCGCCACCCTCGCCGACATGATCGATGAAGGGTGGTCCGTGTCGCGAACGCGCGCGAATGGCGTGCAGGACTGTGCCACGCGCTCCACGACGACGCTGCCTCGGGACGTGTCGGCCAGTCCTGTCTTTCAGCGCATGCGCGCCGAACGCGAGCCGTTTGTGGGCACCTACGTACGCAGCGGGCAAACGGGAGAGCTGCTGCTCCCGCTCAACGTGCCGCTGCTCACGGCACGTGGGGCGTTCGACGGCATCCTGTCCACCGGACTGCGGTTGCACTGGTTCAACGTACTCGCCGCCACGGTTGGCGAGACGCCCGACGCCGTGGTGAACATCACGGCTGGCGGCGACCGGATTCTGCTCCGCTCACCGGAAGCGGCACCGAGCGCCCCTGAGCCAGCGGCCGATAACCCGATCACGATCGCGATGCGCGCACAGGGACGGGGCGTCATTGACGCGCCGGGCATCGACAGCGTGCGCCGGGTGTGGGCGTTCGATCGACTGCCTTCGCCGGACACGGCGCCCGTCTGGCTGCTTGTGGGGCTGCCCGCGTCCGCGGTGTACGCCAGCGCGAATGCGCAGCTCGTCGCGATGCTGGCGGCGCTCGGGGTGTGGCTCGTGGTCGTCATCGCCGTGGGGTGGTGGGCAACCGATCGGTTCATCGTGCAGGATGTGCATCGCATGCTCTCCGCCACGGAACGCATCGGCCGAGGTGATCTGTCGGCACGCACGGGCGGCACGGCCCGTACCGACGAACTGGCGCGCCTGGCGGCCAGTGTCGACGATATGGCGGAACGGCTGCACGATCGGCAGGAGCGCGAAGTCCAGGCGCAGAAGCTCGAGGCGATTGGGCAGCTCGCGGGCGGTGTTGCGCACGATTTCAACAACCTGCTCACGGCCATCATCGGCAACACCGAGATCGCGCGCGAGCTGATCGAGCCGTCGCACCCCGCGCGATCCGAACTCGACGAAGCACTGCACGCTGCGGGCCGGTCCGCTGCACTGACGCGACAGCTGCTCACGTTCGCGCGTCGCTCCGAACTGGCGCCGCGCGTGGTGCGGGTGGATCAGCTGTTGCAGGAGCTGCTCTCCCTGCTGCGACGGCTCATCGGAGAACACATCGCGCTCTCGCTGCGTGTCGATCCCGACCTGCCGCCCGTGCGGCTCGACACGGGGTCGATGGAACAGGCGATTCTCAACCTGGTGGTGAACGCACGTGATGCGATGCCTGCGGGGGGACAGATCGAAATCACTGCGCAACGTCTCTCGGTACGGAAGGAGCAGGCGGAGCACCCGCACGGCGTGCCTCCGGGCGAGTGGCTGGTGATCGCGGTGCGCGACACCGGGGAGGGCATGACCGGGGATGTGCTGGCGCACGCGTTCGAACCGTTCTTCACCACCAAGCCGATCGGGCAGGGGACCGGTCTCGGATTGGCCATGGTGTACGGTACGGTGCGGCAACACGACGGGCACGTCTGGGTGGACAGTCGTCTTGGGGAAGGCACCACCGTGTTCCTGTATCTGCCCCCGGCGCTCGAGGCGGCACCCGAAGCGCCCATACCCACGCCGGACGTTCCACTCACGGCCGGCAATGCGCAGCGCATCCTGCTGGTCGAGGACGAATCGTCGGTGCGCACCGTCGTGGAGCGCTTGTTGCGGCAGGCGGGCTATGACGTGCGTTCCGTCGCTGACGGCGCGGCAGCGTTGGCCTTGTGTGACCATGACACCCTGGCCGACCTCGACCTGCTGATCAGCGACGTCGTGATGCCGCACCTGGGAGGCGTGGAGCTGGTACGTGCGGTACGCTCACGCCGTGCAGACCTGCCCGTGTTGTTCGTGTCAGGCTATCGCGAGACGGAGGATCTCGACGAACTGCTCGCGTCACCGCACACCGTGCTGCTCGACAAGCCCTTTACCTCGGCGTCGCTCTTGCAGGCGGTGCAGCAGCTGCTCACGCGCACCACAGCGGCGACCGGCTGAGCGCACTCGCGCTGCCGATCGCCGCCGCGATCGCGTCCGTCAGCGTGACGAGGCCTTGCTGCCGTTCGGCCCGATCGTGCGCTCGAACAGTTCGAGGATGCGTCGATATTCGTCGGTCCATGAGTCGGGACGCACAAAGCCGTGGTCTTCCACGGGATACACCGCCATCTCCCACTCCGTCTTGCCAAGTTCGATCAGGCGCTGCGCCAGACGCACCACGTCCTGAAAGTGCACATTGGTGTCCACCATGCCGTGCGCGATCAGCAGCGGATCCTCGAGGCCTTCGGCGAAGAAGATCGGCGACGAACGTCGATAGGAGGTCGTGTCGTCCTGCGGCTGATTGAGGATGCGGCCCGTGTACCCGTGATTGTAGTGCGCCCAATCCGTGACGGAGCGCAGCGCGGCACCTGCACCGAAATCCTTCGGCGCCGTGAACAACGCCATCAGCGTGATGAATCCGCCGTAGCTGCCGCCGTAAATGCCGATGCGCTCGGCGGCGATGCCGTGTTCACGCTGCAGCCACCGCGAACCGTCCACATGGTCGAGGTGATCACGGCCACCCATGTGCCGATAGATCGCCGTACGCCAATCACGGCCGTAGCCGGCAGAGGCGCGATAGTCGATGTCGAGCACCACGTAGCCTTTCGAGACGAGCAGATGATGAAACAGATACTCGCGCGCATAGCTCGACCAGTACTCGTGCACGTTGTGCAGATATCCCGCGCCGTGCACAAAAATCACCGCCGCGCCGTTGCGCGTCGCACCGACGGATTCCGGGGTGTACATGCGTGCCGGCACAGGCACGCCATCGCTCGCCGGAATCTGCACGATCGGTGGCGCGAGCCACTGCGCACTGCGGAACGCGTCGCTGGTGGAGGTCGTGAGCTGCACGCGATTGCCGCCGGTGAGCGTCTGCACGAACAACTCCGGCGGCGTGTTCGACGACGAGTACACATTGGCCACGCGGCGGCCATCCGGACTCACGGTCACGCTGTGCCCACCGGTCTCCTGCGTGAGTCGCTCGCGCGTACCGCCTGCTACCGGCATCCGCCAGAACTCGCGCACGTAGGGGGACGTCTCGCTGGTGTGCAGCCAGAACCAGCGCCGATCGGGCGACAGCTCGGCCTGCAACACCTCCCAGTTGCCGCTGGTGATCGCTACGCGCCCCGAACCGTCGGGGTTGGCAGCATACACATGCGCGTAGCCGCTCGACTCCGAGACGAACCACGCGCGGCCGTCGGGCAGCCACCCTGCACAGCCAAAGCACGGCCCGTTCACCCACGCGCTATCGCGCAGGGCATCGGTCACCAACGCGGCGCCGTCCGTGGGCACCGACACCAGATAGCGTGACTTGAAGTCGGCGCTCGTGGTGAAGAGCAGCGCCATGCTGCCGTCGTCACGCCAGCCGACGATCGACACCGACGCGGCACGCTGCGCGGTATCCGTACCGATCACGGGCAGCGCGGTGCGGGCGCCCGTGGCCAGGTCCACGCGCCAGGCCCGTGTCCGCGACTGGGCGTCGCCCACCTTGCTGCGGGTGGGGATCATCTCCGAGTAACCGCTCGCCGTCACGTAGTTCGGCACGTCGGCCGTGCGCGCACCGGTACCAGCCACGGTCGTCAGCATCACGGCCACGGTGAGGTTTGGCGAGACGCTCACCGATGTGATGCGTTCGCCCGCGGGCGCGTACAACACCGGGAGACGCCGTGACGCGGCGGCCTCTCGCATCGCGCGCGCCGTCGAGTCGGTGCGCGCCCGGTCGCGAATCACGTTCAGCAGGTCGAGCTGGTCCTGCACGAGCGCGCCGCGCTGTCCGGTCGCGCGGGCGGAGTCGCGCGGCGCGGTGCCGGACCGCACGTCGGTCAGTTGACGGACGGCCCCGGTGGCAAGCTCCAGCGCGTACGCGTTCCCTTCGCGCTGGAACAGCAGGTGCCGCTCATCGGCGCTGAATCGCGGATCGGCCTCACCGGCCACGGTTTCCGTGAGCCGGCGCGCACTGCCACGGCGGGTGTCGATCAACCACAGGTCGCCATTGGCCGACACGGCGCGTGTGCGTCCGTCCCGGGTAACCGGACCGGAGGCGAGGTAGGGCGCGATGGAATCGGCATGGGCCTCGTCCACGCGCTCAGGCGTTTCGCCAGCGGCCGGACGCACCCGGTGCCAGGACATCGGCGTGTTCCAAGCGGATCCGGCCGGCACCCAGCGGAAGTACACCCACTGGCCGTCGGCCGTCCACCGCACCTGCTGGGGTTCCCAGCCGTAGTGCTCGGGGCCGCGCATGATGTTGGCCACGGACAGATCGAAGGCCGGAGCGGCGGGCTGTGCAGACGCGCTCGCCGACGACACGAGCGACAGGGCGAGCAGCGTGCCCGTCGCCAGAGGAAGAAGAGCGACGCACGACGAGCGCGCGCCACGGTGAAGAGACGAAGGAAGCATCAGCGGTCGGGTTGAACGTCAGAGCGCGGGCCTCGCACCGGCGGCCCGCTGGCCGGCTTCTGGCAAGCTACGCCGGATCGCAAAAGCTGGCAGCGGTGCCAGCGGTGTGACACGCGCGCACTGCCGAGTGACGGTCCCGTGACCGAGGGCACGGAATCGCGTCTGGTGCACGAGTGACACGACGTTCATCGAACGGCGTGCCGCATCCTCCCGCCGCTCCAGCAACGCCGTGACATCGACACACTCCGCCGCGCGACCCACCGTCATCCTCGCCACGCTGGCCGCCATCGCAATCGCGCTGGCGGTGTGCGCGACGGCTGCGACCGTCATTGTCGCTTCTGATGTCACCCGGGAGCGGGAGCGTGTACAGGAGCACGGCGCCGTCGCGTCCGTCTCCGTGAGCGAGGCGCGCGAGGCACTCGCCACCATGCCCTCGTTGCGCGCCACGATCGATTCGCTCACCGCGCCCCTTGCCCCCTTCGCGCCGGCCGATTCGCTCACCATCGCGCTCATGACGGTGCAGTGGGATAGCCGACCCGCGCAGCACCGGGCCGTCTTCGCGCCCTCACGCGCCGAGGCACTCCCGGGCGCAGCCCCCGCCGGCTCCTTGAGCGACCTCAATGATGTGGTCCTCGCGCTGCGAGGGGAGCGGACGCTCGACTCGGCCCAGCTGCAGCGGGCGCTTGCCGATACCGCCAGTGCCTGGCTCGATGTGTGGCGCCGCTTCGCCCGCAGCGCGCCACTGCCCCCGCTCTGGGGCTATCGCGAAGGGCTCCCAGGGGTCTCCAGCAGTTTCGACCTGCCCATTCGCGGCTACAACGGCGTGCGACAGCTGCAACTGCTCAACGAAGCGGCCGGACGATTGGCGTTGGCGCGCGGCGACGCGCGGACCGCTCTGCTGCGCGGGCAGGAGAACGTTGCCGCCACACGCCACTACCTCGACTCGCCGCTGCTCACCGACTTCACGTTCGGTCGAAGCATCACCGTGCAATCCAGCCGCCTCATCGCCGATGCGGCCCGTGCGCTCGGCGACAGCGCCACCCTCGCGCTCGCCCTGTCGATCGAGCAGTTGGCCGCCAACAGCTCCGCCAGTTTCCTCGCCCTCAACCGCGCTGCCGAACGTGACGCCGCGTCGCCCACGGGCACGCTCGCGATGGAGCTCTTCGACGACGACAAGCTCCCCTTCGCGGTGCGCGTCGAGATTCTGTACGCCACGATCAGCGGGGCCTGCGGACACACGCGGGAAGTGCTCTTCGGCTTCGCGCCGGAGCGCGAGCAGCGTCTCGCCGACCTTGCCGAGCAGCATCGCAACCACCCCGCGTTCGGCCCCATGCTCGGCCTCATGCCGGCGGCTGCCCGTCAGGTGCGCGAGAACCCCACATCATTGCTCTCGCCAGAGGTCTGGCCCACTGCCGGGGCCCTCGACGGGCTGCTGCCCGACGCCGTGGCCGCACGCGCCGTGCTCTGCCAGCAGTCATTCTGAGACCGGGACGGCGCACAATTTCGCGGTGACGGGGGTGCCGCCGAGACGGTGCAGCCGAGACTTTTCTCGGCAGGACGTGCCCTCCCCACTCCCCCACGCCAGATTGTGCGCATGACTACTCCCGTCACACTGATCCCCGGCGACGGCATCGGGCCGTCGATCTCCGACGCCACCGTTCGCATTCTCACCGCAGCCGGCGCCGACATCGCCTGGGACAACCAGGTCGCCGGCATTGCGGGCGTGAGCCGCTGGGGCGACCCGATGCCCGACGCCACGCTCGATTCCATCAAGCAGACGCGCGTCGCCCTCAAGGGACCGCTCGAGACGCCGGTCGGGGAGGGGTTCCGCTCGGTCAATGTCGCGCTGCGCAAGGCATTCGACCTGTACGCCAATGTGCGCCCCGCCAAGACGATCGTGCCCGGTCGCTTCGACAACATCGATCTCGTGCTCGTGCGCGAGAACACCGAAGGGCTGTACATCGGGCATGAGCACTACGTGCGCATTGGTGACGATCCGCGCGCTGCGGCCGAGTCGATTGCCGTGATCACGCGCTTCGGTTCCGAACGCATTGTGCGGTACGCGTTCGAACACGCGCTCGCGCACGGACGCAAGAAGGTCACGCTCGTGCACAAGGCCAACATCCTCAAGTATTCGCAGGGCCTCTTTCTCGACACCGGCCGCATGGTCGCGCGTGAGTATGAAGGGCGCGTGCAGTTTGAAGAGCGCATCATCGACGCCATGGCCATGCACCTCGTGATGCGCCCCGAGCAGTTCGATGTGATTGTGACGACGAATCTGTTCGGTGACATTCTGTCTGATGAAATCTCGGGCCTCGTGGGCGGACTCGGCATGACACCGGGCGCGAACATCGGCACGACCGCGGCCATCTTCGAGGCGGTACACGGAACCGCGCCCGATATCGTGGGCATGGGCATCGCCAATCCGGGCGCGCTGCTGCTTGCCGGGTGCATGCTGTGTGATCACATCGGACAGCATGCGGTCGCGACGCGCGTACGTCGCGCGTTCGAGCAGACCGTCAAGGACGAGCGATTCCGCACCCGCGATCTGGGCGGCACCGCCAGCACCGATCAGTTCACCGACGCGGTTGTCGCGGCGCTTGGCTGATCCGCAGGGGCACGCCGGGGCGGACGAGCGCGTTGCGACGAAGTCCGCGTCGATCCGCCTCCTGCACATTTCCGATATCCATTGCGGCCATCCGTTCGTCGCGGCGCACGTCGAGGCCGCGCTTGCAGTCGCGAGCGAGAGCCGATGGGACGCGATCGTCGTCTCCGGCGATCTGTCGCAGCGCGCGCGCGAGCGCGAGTTCATCGCTGCGCGTGCGATCGTCAATCAGTTCAGGGCGATCGCACCCACCATGCTCGTGCCCGGCAATCATGATGCCGCGTGGTGGCACGCGCCCTTCGGCTGGGGAGACTTCTCGCGCGTACATGCGCGCTATCGGGAGTTCATCTGTGCGGATACCGAACCTACGCTGCAGCTGCCCGGTGTAACGCTCGTGGGGCTCAACTCCGCGTGGGGGACCAACCCCGAGTCACTCACCTGGTATCCGCGTGATTGGCGCGTGAAGGGTGGCCTCACCTCGGCGCAGTTGCGAGATGCCGAGAGGCGTCTGGCCGCCGCACCCGCCGGTGACCTGCGCGTGCTGGTGGTGCATCACAACGTGGTGCGTGGCCGTCTGTCCAACCGGTGGGGACTCAAGCAGCCGCAGCGCGTGCTCGATGCGCTGGCCGCGATGCCCGTGGATGTGGTGTGCACCGGACACGATCATGAGGAGCAGGTGGTGCTCGTGGAGCGCGCAGGCGGTCGGTTCGTGGCCAGTGCGGCGAACACGCTATCGAGCCGCATGCGCGGGCACCGGCCGAGCGCGCTGAATGTGATCGAGGCCTCACCAACGGAGCTGGCCGTGCGCGCGTGGACCTTCGACGGTGCAGCCTTCGTGCCTGGTCCGATCGGCCTCGAGGTGGCGCGCGACGGTTGACCGTTGCCATTCGCACGTGAGCATGGTATCTTAGTTCTAAGATACATGGATTCACGGAGGCACGCATGGCGATTACCGGTCTGCACCACGTCACGCTCGTGACGGCCGACGGACAGCGGAACGAGGACTTCTACACCCGCGTGCTGGGGCTGCAGCGCATGAGCGCCTCGGAGCACGGCGAACACCCGTCGCACGTGCATCGACGCTACGCCGATGCCGAGGGCACGCCGGGGACGATCATCACCTTCGTCGAATGGCCGCGGTCGTCGCGCGGTCGCCCAGGGATCGGGGGCACGCATCATGTGGCCTTCCGCACCGCAGATCGGGACGCGCTCCTGCGATGGAAGCGTTGGCTCGCCGACGCGGGCGTGCGGGTGCGCGGGCCATACGATCGGCACTACTTCACGTCGATCTATTTTCGCGACCCGGACGGTGCGATCCTCGAGATCGCGACCGATGGCCCAGGGCTGCACATCGACGAACCCGATGGTGTCCCCGGCAGTGCGGCACAGAGCCCGCCGGCGGCGCTTGTGCGAGGCGCGCGCGATGAGGAGGTCATCGCCGCCGACAGCTGGCCGGAGCCTGTCGCTCGGATCGATGAGCCGATGTCGCTCACGCGGGGTATCCATCATATCAGCGCCACGTCCAGCGACCTGGCGCGCACCGATGCGTTCCTTCGAGAGCTGCTGGGGCTTTCGCTGGTCAAGCGCACCGGCAACTTTGACGACCCGACCATGCCACACTGGACCTGGGGGAGCGCAGCGGCGAACCCCGGCACGCTCATCACCTACTTCGGCCTCCACGCGCCCACCGCGAAGCGCGCGGCACTGGGTGCTGGCCAAACGCACCACTACGCGTTCGCCGTGTCCGACGTCGAGGCGCAGGCGGTGCTGCACGATCGCTTGCGTGCATCCGGCGCTCCCGTCTCGACTGTGCACAGCGGCGGAGCCCCTTCGCTGTACACGCGCGACCCCGACGGGCACCTTGTCGAACTCGCCCTCGCGACGCCGGCCGGCCTGATCGACGACGCGTGGCCATTCGACCCTCGAATCGTAGCGGAGGTGGGCGCATGAGCGGGCTTGCGTTCGATCCGCACGCCAAGCAACCCGTCCTGGTGGCCGGCACGCCGCTCGCCGAGGCGCGTGCGGCGGTGGTACTCGCGCATGGGCGAGGCGCGAGCGCGCGGGACATTCTGGCGCTGGCGCAGGAGATCGACGTGGCCGACGTCGCGTGGCTTGCACCGGACGCCGCCAACAACGCGTGGTATCCGGCCCGCTTCATGGAGCCCATCGCCCACAACGAACCGTGGCTCTCGTCCGCGCTCATGTGTTTCGGACGGGTCGTGCAGTCGGTGCTCGACGCCGGCATCCCCACCGATCGCCTCGTGCTCGGCGGCTTCTCGCAGGGCGCCTGTCTGGCGCTGGAGTACGCGGCTCGGCACGCCACCCAGTACGGCGGCCTGTTCGCGCTGGCCGGTGGGCTCATTGGCCCCGATAATGTGTCGCGCGACTACCCGGGTGCCTTCCGCAGCACACCCGTATTCATCGGTGTGGGCGATCAGGATTTCCATATCCCCGTGGCGCGCACCAAGCACTCCTCCGACGTGTTCACGCGCATGGGGGCCGTTGTCGATCTGCGCGTCTACCCCGGGTTGCAGCATGCCGTGGTCCCCGACGAGATCGACGCAGTGCGCGCGATGGTGGAAGCCGCGCGGAACGTCTGAGGCACGGGAGCCCACGCGTACGCCCGCTGGTGTTGTCGCGCGCGCGTGGGCATCGTTCCGGAATGCTTGATCTGTTCGGCGCCATGAAGCGCGCCGCTTCCCGTGGGCGCCTGCTGTTGGACGAGGCGCAGTTGGGCTTCGGCTTCGATGAGCCGACGTCGTCGTCTCCCGCGTCACCGCCAACGTCATCGCCGGCACCAACATCGGCGTCCGCAGCGCCAGCGCAGAATCCCGAGACTGAGACGTCTCCGGCCGCGACGGTCCGCGAAACCGCGCGCCCCTCGCGCGGCGCCGCGGCTCGCCGGGCTCAAGCGGCCACGCTGCTCAATCGGCTGCACGCACTCGGCCTGCGCGGGATCGACACCGTGGCCCTCATGCGAACGCGACGTGTGATGGTGTCGGTCATCGGCTCCACGTTGCGCATCCACGAGGGGTACACGACCGCGCCAGAGTCCGTATTGCGAGCGGTCGTCACCTTCGCGACGGCGCGAACGCAGGCCGCGCGACTCGCCGCACGCGATACGATCCTGGCGCATCAGGTAGACCGTCCGCCGGCGCAGCGTCGTGCTGAACCCCCGCGTCCGGGTGACGGGCCGCTGCTCGCACGGCTGGCCGACGCGCATGCCGACTACAACCAGCGCCACTTCGGCAGCGCGCTTCGCGCCATTCCGGTGCGTCTGTCGTCGCGTATGCAAACGCGACTGGGGCACTACAGTCCGGCGGGCGAGGACGGTCCCGGCGCGGAGATCGTGCTCAGCCGTCGGCACCTGCGACGCGACGGCTGGCCCGAAACGCTCCACACGCTGCTGCACGAAATGATTCACCAGTGGCAGGACGAGAGCGGACATGCGCTCGATCACGGTCCCACCTTTCGTCGCAAGGCGCGCGAGGTGGGGGTCCTGCCGCGCGCGAAGCGCCCGGTCGGCTGACCGGACGCTTCGTGCGCGTCGCGCCTTACGGCAGAGTGCCGAGACGCGATGCGGCGAAGAAGCGGAAGTCTTCCACCGCGGCGCCGAATGGCGAGTTGTCCACCCGCGAGGCTGAGAGCGCCCACTCGGTGGCGGCACCAGGCAGCAGCCCCCACGTCGCGTTGAAGCCCGCCACGCCACTCAGATCGGGCACCTCCAGATCGTACGTGGCGCCCGCCGCGTAGCCTGTCGACGACGTGATCGACCACGTGCGGCTGGCGCCGTTGCTCTGCGTGAACGACACGCCGACCCCCTGGTTGTACTCGGCCTGCCACGACCCAGTGGCGCGGGCACGACGATACGGCGCGCTGGCCACCGTCGAGACCGTGGGTGACGACAGTACCGGGCCGAGTGTGAGCGTGCGGTTCGCCAGCGTGCGATTGTAGCCGGCTACCTGTCGCACGTTGTCCGTACCCGAGAGCGCATTGGCGAGCACGTAGTGCAGATCGCCCGCCTGCGTGAGTGCGCTCGGCACACCGAAGATCGTGCGCGACTCGGAGCCGCCGAACAGCGGGCCGAAGCTGAAGAACCCGGCCGAGCCATTCGCCGTGCTGAAGCCGGTCACCACACTCAGCGTGGCACCCGACACGTTGCCGAAGGTGTACGTGGCCGATGCCGGCGCGAACGCTTCAGCGCTTGCGAAGTCGAGCGTGGGAATCACGCCGTTGTTCGGCAGGTTGAGGTTCCGTCGCAGGATGAAACGATCGGGCTCCGTGCTGAACGTGCCGATGTTCGTGGTGCCGCGGGCGGCGAGCAGGTCCACCACGCCATCACTCACGTTGGACACGGTGAAGGGTCCGTTCGCTGCGGCGGTACCCGTACCGGAGCCCACACCGATGGTCGCGGTCTGTCCCGCGGCCAGCCCCGCGACGGTACCCGTGAGCGTCTTGGTGATCGGATTGTTGTCGCACTCATCGGCGGCGATCGCCGTCAGTTCCGTGCGCGACAGGTAGTAGGTCGCGACGTCGAAATCCGCACCACCGTTGTCGGACACGATCGTGACGCCGCCACGGCTCTCGTTGAGCGTGAACGCGTACGTGTTGTTCGCGCCGGGCAGCACGCGCGTCCAGGCACCACTGGTGCCATCACGGTAGGCGAACCAGATCGGAATGCGATTGTCGGCGCAGAACTGCCACACCACGTTGCCGCTGCCGCCGCCGCCGCCACTCTGCACCGTGAGCGTGAACGACACGGTCTGTTCGGCGATTCCGGTGGCGTTGCCGCGCACCGTGATGGGGTACGCACCGGGGGCCACGCCCGCCGTGGTGCTCACGTTCATCGTCGCCTGCGCGCCGGTTGCGGCGGCCGGCGTGAAGTTCACGGACACGCCCGCAGGTGCGCCCGTCGCCGTCAGGTTCACGGTGCCCGTGAATCCGCCGGTGCGCGTGATCGAGACGACGGGGCTGGTGTTGCCGCCCGCGGTGACCGTGGCCGCCGTCGGCGCCAGTGCGAGCGAGAAGTTGCCCGCCGCCGCGGCCGTCACCGTCAGCGCGATCGCCGCCGTTCCGGTCGTGGTGCCGACCGTGCCGCGCACCGTCAGCGGATACGTGCCGGGGGCGACCGCCGCCCCCACGCTGAGCACCAGCGAGGACGTGGTGCCGGTCGCCGGATTCGGTGTGAACACGCCGGTGACGCCCGTGGGTGCTCCCTCGAGTGCCATCGTGGCGTTCCCGGTCAGACCACCCTCACGCGTCAGGGTGAGCGCAATGCCCGTCGACGACTGTCCCTGCGCCACACTCGCGGTGCTCGCTGCGCTGGCCACGGTCAGCGTGGGTGTCGGAGCCGACGCCGTGACGGTGAGCGTCACCGAAACGGTACGCTCCGTGACGCCGGTGCCCGTACCGCGCACCGTGATCGGATACGTACCGGGCGCGGTCGCGGCGCCGACGGCCAAGGTGAGCACCGACGACGTGCCGGTGACGGGTGTGACGGAGAACGAGGGCGTCACGCCCGTGGGGGCGCCCTCGGCCACCAGCTGCAGGTTCCCGGTGAATCCGCCGCTGCGCGCGAGGGTGATCGTGCTGGTGCCCTGCTGTCCCGCTACCACCGACACCGCGCTCGGTGCCGCCGTGAGTGAGAAGCTCGGTGTTGTTGCGGCGGTGACGACCAGCGTGAACTGCGCGGTGGCCGCACTCACCCCCGATCCCGTTGCACGGACCGTGATCGGATAGTTCCCCGCCGCGACGGTCCCGCCCACCTGCACCGTGAGCGTGGCCGTTGTCGCACCGGCCGCCAGCGACGTCGTGCTCAGGCTGGCGGTTACCCCGGCTGGCACACCTTCCGTGGCCAGCGTGACCGCACCCGTGAAGCTGCCACCGCGCGTGATCGTGACACCCGCGGTCGCCTGTCCGCCGGCCACGACCGACGCGGGAAAGCTGGACACGCCGACCGAGAGCGTACCCGGCGTCGGCACAGGCGGCGTCGGCGTGTCACCACCGCCTCCACACGCGCTGATACCGCTGACCAGCAACGCAGAGAGCAGGGAGACCCATCGCCGATATCGGGGACGGGACAACGGGTGGGAGGCGCGGGAGGCGCGGGAGGCGGGCATAAGGGCTTCGCGGTGGCAGGGTGGGGAGGTTCGCGGGCGACAGCGGCACACGGGGGAGATCGAGAAACGGGTCACGGAGCGCGGGATGCAACCCGCGTCGCGCCCACGCCGTTGACTATTATACGAATGCCAAAACCGGCGAGCCACCGTCGATGCCATGGTGTGTGTCGTTTGTCACGAGTGCTCGACGACTCGACACACTGCTTGTCGTGGCACCACCGCTTGTCGCCCTTCTGCCAACGCCGGCGATTCCCGCCGAGGACTTCCAGATGTCCACCGATACGCTTGCCGCTGCGATCCCCGCGCTCCCGTCCGTCGACCTGACGGCGCACGCTGCCGATCTGTTCAACATCGACGCCGCCCTCACGGAAGAGGAGCGCGCGATTCGCGACACCGTGCGCGCGTGGGTGAACGAGAAGGTCATGCCCATCATCGGGCAATGTTACGTGGACGGCCGCTTTCCCCGGGAACTCATCCCCGAGATGGCCGAAATGGGGCTGCTCGGCTCGTCGCTGCCCGAGGAGTATGGCTGCGCTGGTCTGTCGAGTGTCGCGTACGGCCTGATCATGCAGGAGCTCGAGCGTGGCGACTCGGGGCTGCGCTCCTTCGCGTCCGTGCAGGGTGCACTGGTGATGTATCCGATCTTCGCGTTCGGCAGCGAGGAGCAGCGTCGCACCTATCTGCCGCGCCTGGCCAAGGCCGAATACATCGGCTGCTTCGGCCTCACCGAGCCCGACTTCGGCTCGAATCCGTCGGGCATGCTCACGCGTGCCAAGGAACAGCCCGACGGCTCGTGGATTCTCAATGGGTCGAAGATGTGGATCACCAACGGGTCCACCGCCGACATCGCGATCATCTGGGCCAAGACCGGTGATTCCGACGACGACAAGTCGATTCGCGGCTTCATCGTGCACACCGACACGCCCGGCTTCAGCGCCAAGGATCAGAAGGGCAAGCTGTCGCTGCGCGCCAGCGACACCAGCGAACTGGTGCTGCAGGACGTGCACGTCGCCGCGAATGCGCTGCTCCCAAACTCGGGGGGCCTGAAGAGCCCGCTCATGTGTCTCACGCAGGCGCGCTACGGCATTTCGTGGGGCGTGCTCGGCGCGGCCATGGCCTGCTTCGAAGAGGCCGTATCGTACGCAAAGAATCGTGTCATGTTCGATCGGCCCATCGGCGGTTTCCAGATTCAGCAGGTGCGCCTGGCCGACATGCTCACCGAGCTGGTGAAGGGGCAGCTGGTCTCGCTGCACCTCGGCCGCCTCAAGGACGCGGGCAACTTCACGCCGGTGCAGGTGTCGCTCGCGAAGCGCAACAACGTGCACATCGCCACGGAAGCGGCGCGCGAAACGCGGCGGCTGCTCGGGGGCAACGGCATCCTCGCCGAGTATGGTGCCATGCGTCACATGGCGAATCTCGAGAGTGTGTACACCTATGAGGGCACGCACGACGTGCACTCGCTGATTCTGGGCCAGGCGATCACGGGGCTGAACGCGTTCAAGTAACGCGCTCCACACGCCTGCGTGCGCAAGGGGGCCGGGGCGACGCATGACGCCTTGGCCCCTGCTGCTGCCACGGGTGCGACTCGTCCCTGCGACGGGCGCGACGTGTTCTCCCCCCTTGCGTCCGCGCTCCACTCGGCCGAAAATGCTCGCAGACTGACGAGTGTCACAGTCCGGTCACGATGCCGGGTGTGTCGCGTCGGTTGTCGTGGTGTCTGCTCCACTGCCACGACCCCTCCCGATCGCTGACTGCCTTGGAGGCTCGGCATGCTGCACGTGTTCAGCAAGGGTTTGCCGTCGGATCACGACGCGCGACACCCGTTCCCCGTCCCACGAACGTTCAGGCCGCGAGGCGTGCGAACCCGCCTGGGTGCGGCCCTCGCGCTCACCGTCGCCCTCCTCGCTCCCCCGGCCGTCGCGCGAGCGCAAACCGGTGGCGTCATCGCGGGCACGGTGGTCAGTGAGCGCGGGACCCCGATCAGTGACGCGCAGGTGGTCGTCGAAGGGCAGGCCGCGACGGGCGGCACCACCGACGCGGCGGGTCGCTTTCGGCTCGTCGGGATTGCCGGCGCCGGCCAGGTGGACCTCACCGTGCGCCGAATCGGCTTCCAGCCGCGCACGGTCACGGCGACGATCGGTGCCAGCGATGTGCGCGTCGTGCTCACGGAGCGTGCACTCGAGCTGAGCGGCCTGGTGGTAACCGGCACGGCCGGCGTCGCCGAAAAGCGCGCCATCGGCAACGCCGTCTCCACCGTGAAGGCCTCCGACATCGTGGCCACGCAGCCGATCAACAACTTTCAGGATCTGCTCACCGGCCGCGCCTCGGGCGTGAGCGTGGTGGCCAGCTCGGGGCAGGTGGGGACGGGCGCCCGCATTCGCGTGCGAGGTGCCTCCTCGCTCTCCCTGAACAACAACCCGCTCATCTTCGTGGACGGCGTGCGCGTGGACAACACGCAGGCCTCCGGCCCCACCACGCAGGGCTTCGGCTCGCAGTCGATTTCGCGCTGGAACGACTTCAGCCCCGATGACATCGAGAGCCTCGAGGTGATCAAGGGGCCGGCCGCGGCCACGCTGTACGGCACCGAGGCCGCCGCCGGTGTGATCCAGATCATCACCAAGAAGGGGGCCGCGGGCCGTCCGGTGTGGAACACGACCTTCCGCATGGGCTCGAACTGGGTGCCCGATTGGCGCGATCGTTTCCCCGACAACTGGGGACGCGTCCCGGTCGCCGGCAGCACCACCGCGTTCGACACGGTGAGTCTCTCGACGCGCCAGCTCAACGATTCGCTCCAGTCCAACTTCGGGCGTCAGATCTTCGAAGCGGGCATCATGCAGGATCTCCAGATGAGCGTCAGTGGCGGTACGCCGACGTTGCGCTACTACATGGGCGGCGGGTACGAGGAGAATCAGGGCGCGGAGCCGGTCAATCGCCTGCATCGCACGAATCTGCGAGTCAATGTCTCGGCCACGCCGAGCGAGAAGTGGGATGTGCAGGCGTCCATGGGGTACACCACGGGCCGCACATATCTGCCCTTCGAAGCGGGCGGTGGCGGCGCCGTGTGGGGCACGCTGTTCTCCTCACCGGGCTTCCTGTTCTCCGGGCGCAACGCGGGCAACCCGCAGCTCGGGTTCCGCTCCGGCCCGCCGGACGTGTACTACCAGGCCTACAACAACTTCCAGGACGCCGATCGCTTCACAGGTAGCGTGACGCTCACAAACCGCGCTTCCAGCTGGTTCAATCAGCGGCTCATCCTTGGTGTGGACCGACTGGCGGAAGACAATCAGGCGCTCACGCCGCGCAACGATCCGCTCGCGGCGCGTTACGCCGCGTTCTCCGGTGCCGGCTTGCCGACCGGTGGCTCGATGGCGGTCTCCACGCGGGATGTCACGGTCACCACGTTCGACTACCTCGGTAATCTCGACTTCAAGCTCACGGAAGGATGGCGTAGCGTGTCGTCGGCCGGCGGCCAGTTCTTCGGCCGCAAGTCGCTCTTCCGCGCGGCCTCGGCCAATGGCTTCCCGGCGGCCGGTCTCGTATCGCTTGCCGCCGCGGCCGTTCGCAACGTCACCGGCGATGAAGTCTTCGAGAACAACACGGTGGGCGGCTTCCTGCAGCAGCAGCTCATCTGGAACAACCGCCTGTTCTTCACGGCGGCCGTGCGCGCCGATGACAACTCGGCGTTCGGTACGAACTTCGACATCATCACGTATCCGAAGTTCAGCCTCTCGTACGTGATCAGCGAAGAGCCGTCGGTCAAGCTACCCGGGTTCGTCGATCAGCTGCGACTGCGTGCGGCGTACGGCGGAAGCGGTCAGCAGCCGGGTGCGTTCGACGCCACGCGGACCTATGGCGCACAGGGCGGATTCCTCACACCGGCCAACGCGGGCAACCCGGACCTTGGCCCCGAAGTGAGCACCGAGCTCGAGCTCGGCTTCGATGCCGGCCTCTTCCAGGATCGCCTCGGACTCGACGTCACGTACTTCAACGGCAACACGCGCGATGCCATCCTGTCGCGACTGGCGCCGCCGTCGTCGGGGTTCCCGGGGGAGCAGCTGTTCAACGCCGGTCGCGTCGATCGTCGCGGACTCGAGTGGCTGATTCGCTACCAGGCGATCAATCGCGAGAACATCGGGCTCGATTTCACGATCAATGGCAGCACGCTCGAGTATGAGATCGCGAACCTCGGCGCCAACGAGCGCATCAATCTCTCGGCCACCGAACAGCATGTGGTCGGATACGCGCCCGGGGCCTGGTTCGATCGTCGGCTCGTAAGTGCCGAGTTCGATCCGGTCACGCGCCGTGCCGTCAACATCCAGTGTGCTGACGGGAATGGCGGCGCTATGGACTGCGCGCAGGCGCCGCGCCTGTTCGCCGGCAACTCGGTGCCCACGCGTGAAGGCTCGGTCGGCATCGGCCTCACGCTGTTCAAGGATCTGCGCTTCAACGCGTTCTTCGACTACCGCGGTGGGTACAGCAAGCTCGACGGCAACCAGCGCGTGCGCTGCAACCTGTTCGCGCTGTGCGAGATCAACTACTTCCCGGAAAACTTCGACCCCGTGCTGGTCGCCGAAGCGCAGGGGGGCACCGCATTCACGAACACGCTCATTCAGGACGCCAGCTTCACGCGCTTCCGTGAGCTCTCGGCCACCTACACGCTGCCTCGGTCGGTCGCACGTGCGTTGCGCTCGACGCGCGCCACCGTGACGGTGGCGGGTCGCAACCTCGGCCTGTGGACGAGCTTCCCCGGCATCGAGCCCGAGGCCTCGTTCAACGGCGGCGGCCGCGGCGGATTCGGCCAGTGGGAGCAGAACGTGCTGCCGCAGCTCCGTCAGTTCGTCACCACGGTCAACCTCAACTTCTGACGCTCATGCGAACCCATCTTTCCGCAACCGTGTCCGGCCGGTCCGGCACCGCCGCGACGGGACCTCGCAGCCGTCGTCGGTCCGTGATCGCCAGCCTCGCGGCCCTCGCACTGCTCGGCACCACGGCGTGCGACACCGTCGATCGCCTGCTCACCGTGAACTCGCCGAGCCGATTGGCGGAGTCGAACTTCCTGGTGCCCGCCAACGCCTCCCTCATCTCGACCTCGGCGGTCGCCGACTTCGAATGCGCCCAAGGCGGCTACATCATCGCCAGCGGGCTCGCGGCCGGTGAACTCGTGGAGGGCACACAAACCGCGGCGCGCTGGTCGTACGATCGGCGCGACATCGAAGCCAATCAGGCGCTGTACGCGTCCACCGGGTGCGTCGGTATTGGTGTCTATACGCCGCTCAATGTGGCGCGCTTCACCAACGATCAGGCCGTGCGCCTGCTCGAAGGGTGGACCGACGCCGAGGTGTCCAACCGCCAGCGGCTGATCGCCCGCAACGCGGCCATGGCGGGCTTTTCGATCGTGCTGCTCGCCGAAGGGTTCTGCGAATGCGTGATCGATCTGGGCCCGGGACTCACGCCCGCGCAGGCGTTCGATTCGGCGGCCGTGCGATTCACGAAGGCGCTCACCGCGGCCCAAGCGGCTAACGATGCCGCGCTCGTGAACCTGGCGCGTGTCGGTCGGGCGCGGGCGTTGCTTGGCAAGGGCGACGGCGCGGGGGCGGCCACCGATGCGGCGCTCGTGCCGCAGGACTTCGTGTTCAACGCCACGCACGATCTCAACGCAGACGCGCGCAACAATCGCATCTTCGCGCAGAACAATCAGGTCTTCGGTGTGAGCGTGGCGGCGCCGTATCGCGCCATGACCATCGGCGGCGTCCCCGACCCCCGCGTGCGCGCGGTGGATGGCGGCCGCAACACGACCGACCAGATCAACCGCCTGTGGACCCAGCAGAAGTACGGCTCGCTCACCACGGGCACCCCGATCGCCACGGGGATCGAGGCGCGTCTCATTCTCGCCGAAGTGCGTGGGGCTGGTGAGGGTGTGGCCATTCTGAATGGGTTGCGCGCCCGGGCCGGCGTGGAGCTGCCGCCGCTGTCGGCCGCAGAGATCGCGGCGTTCGATGCCACGGTCATCGAGGAGCGCAACCGCGAGCTCTGGCTGCAGGGCAATCGCTGGTTCGACATGAACCGCAAGTCGTTGCCACAGGTGCCCGCCGCAGGCGTAGCGTACAGCAAGGGCGGCATTTACGGCGATCAGCGCTGCTGGCCGCTGCCCGATGTGGAGCGCTTCGCCAACCCCAACTTTCCGTAGCCCCGCCTCGATCCCGCGAACCACCGGGCCGTCCCTTCGGGGGCGGCCCGGTTTTTCATGGCGTGACGCGGCCAAAACATGACGCCACCGTCGCATTGCCCCCGTTCGCGCACCGTCCTAGCTTTGACCTTGTGATTTCGTTCACAAGCACCCACAGCATGGAGCGAGCGCGGTGAAGATTGCGGTGTGCATCAAGCGCGTCCCCGTCATGGAAGTGAAGTTCGCCATCACGGCGGACGGCTCCCGGTACGACGAAGCGGGCCTCAAGTACGACATCAACGACTTCGACCTCTGGGCCATCGAAGCCGCCCTCCAGCTCAAGGAGAAGGCCGGCGCGGGTTCAGTGCATGTGCTCTGCCTCGGCCCCAACGCGGCGCAGGAGCAGATCCGCAAGGCCATGGCCATGGGCGCCGACTCCGGCACCCTGCTCGAAACCGACGCGCGCGTGTACGACGGCCTCGCCGTGGCGCGTGCCCTCGCCGCCGAACTGAAGGACGGCGGCTTCGACCTCGTGCTCTTCGGCCGCATCGCGATCGATTCCATGAACCAGATGACCGGTCCGATGGTCGCTGAGCTGCTCGGCCTGCCCGTCGTCACCAACGTCTTCAAGCTCGACATCGCAGGTCCCACCGGGCGCGCCGAGCGCGTGCTCGAGGGAGCGACTGAAGTGGTCGAGTTTCCGCTGCCGGCCGTGCTCACCATCGATGACGGCCTCAACAAGGAGCGGCTCCCGTCGCTCAAGGGCATCATGGCGGCCAAGAAGAAGCCGCTCGACGTGAAGCCCGCCGCACTCGGCGAGCAGACCGTCACCGTGCCGCGCATGGCGCTGCCGCCGGAGCGCGCCGCCGGCCGCATCGTGGGTGAAGGGGCCGATGCGGTCCCCGAACTCGTCCGTCTCCTCCAGACTGAAGCGAAGGTGCTCTGATCATGGCCAACGTTCTCGTAATTGCCGAAGCCCGCGCGGGTGACCTGCGCAAGGTCGCGCTTGAAGCGGTCACGGCGGCCCGCACGCTCGCTGCGCAGTCCGGCGGCGGTGATGTCCATGTGCTGCTCGCCGGTGGAGCCGGCATTGGCGCCAAGGCCGATGCACTCGCACAGCATGGCGCCGACAAGGTGCTCGTGCTGGAGCATGACGGTTTTGCGCTCAACAACCCCGAGGCGCTCACCGCCACCATCGCGCAGCAGCTGCAGGGTGGTGCGTATGCGTACGGCGTGTTCAGCGCCACGTCGCACGGCCGCGATCTGTCGGCGCGTGTCGCCGCACGTCTCGGTGTGGGGCTCGCGCCCGACCTCACCGGGTTCGCCGTTGAAGGCAGTGCGGTGGTCGGTCAGCACCCGATCAACAACGGCAAGGTGGTCGCCACGCTTGCACTCAGTGGCGCACCGGCGCTGCTCTCGGTACGCCCGGCGGCGTTCCAGCCGGTACCCGATGCACGCCCGCTGGCCATCCAGGCCATCTCGTCGGCCGTTGATCCGTCGGCGTCGCGCGTGAAGGTGGTCGAGCTCAAGCAGGGCAACACCGACAAGATCGATCTCGGTGATGCCCCCGTGGTGGTGGCTGGTGGTCGCGGTCTCAAGGCCGCCGAGCACTTCAAGCTGTGCGACGACCTCGCCGAAGCATTTGGAAACGCCGCGGTCGGCGCGACGCGCGCCGTGACGGATGACGGATGGCGTCCGCACAGCGATCAGATCGGCCAGACGGGTCGCAATGTGAGCCCCGATCTCTACATCGCGGTCGGCATCTCAGGCGCCATCCAGCACCTCGCCGGCATGCGCACCTCACGCACGATCGTGGCCATCAACAAGGACAAGGACGCCCCCATCTTCAAGATCGCCGACTACGGCATCGTGGGCGACGTGTTCGACGTCATGCCGGCCCTTACGGCGGCAGTGAAGGCAGCGAAGGCGTCGTAACCTTTGTGTGAGCGTCGCCTCAGGGCGACGCAGGGGCCGCCACGCGTTCCCACACCAGCCCCACCGGGTGCTCGAACACGAGCCGCGGTGGGGCTGCGTCGTTCTCCAATGTCGCGCGCAGGCTCACTGGGCCGTCCGGAGACGGATACGTCAGCTCCAGCAGCAAACCGCCACCCTCAGCCGTCGTACGCAGCGACTCGATCGGGTGCGTCGACCGCTCGCCCGAGGGTGCGGCGATCGTGATCGTCGACGGCGTGAACGCCAAACCGGCGCCCGCATAGTCGGGGTGGACCGGCGTCCATTCGCCGAGGAGGGCGCTCGGGGCGGGCTCCCGCACAGTGTCGTCGGCGAAGGTCAGCCATGCCGTTGCGGCCAACGACGCCGCGCCGAGCGCGAGCAGCGCCGGGTTCCCTGCGCGACGCCCCCGCGCGGACGCACGTCCGGCGCGAGCGATCGCCTCGTCGCGCCGCTTCCGCGCCTCGGCGGCCTCCGTCCCGTGCGGGTTCAGGCGGCGCGCCGTGATCGCCGGCACGTCGCTCGGCGTCGCGACGGGAGTCGTTCTCGACTCGGAGACCAGCAGCTGGTCCTCCCACTCTTCCTGCGGTGCCGACGACACGTCAGTAGGCCTTGCCGTGGCCCACGAAGCCACCATCGTTCGCGACCACCAGATCATCCATGCTGCTGCCCGCCCCCAGCGACTGCGAGGTCCCGCCGTCGCGCCCCACGCTGTACAGGTCGTAACGCGTATTCAGCGGAATCGAGAAGCGATCGGTGCGGGCGCCCGCCG
This sequence comes from Gemmatimonas sp., assembly GCA_011390935.1. Taxonomy (GTDB): domain Bacteria; phylum Gemmatimonadota; class Gemmatimonadetes; order Gemmatimonadales; family Gemmatimonadaceae; genus JAABRT01. The sequence continues at coordinate 47,606 of JAABRL010000013.1, read as the reverse complement.
GTACGCCCGGTCCCGCGCCGAACGGCACGTACACATACGGGCGCTCCCACGGGTCCAGTCGGCCGCCCCAGCCGATGCCGTCGAGCGTGGCCGGCAGCGTCTCCATGTTCGCGAGCTCCACGGCGATCGCCTTCAGGTCACTGATCGCCTTCACTTCCTTGGCCTTGTCGACCGCGAGCCGCAGCTTCGGTGAGGCGAGCGTGGCGAGCAGCCCCAGCAGGGCCACGACCGCGAGGAGCTCGATCAGCGTGAAGCCGATCCGAGAGGGCAAGGCAAGCGCCCGTCGACGGTACGGCTCGGCGCCGGGGCGGTGGGCAGGACGGGGAAACAGCATGGCGGCGTGCGGGCGATAGAGCTCGCGGTGACGCGAGTGAAGGAGGGCGGGATGTTGTGATGATGACGAGTACTGGCGCGGTGAGTCACCGGAGCCACACCGCACGTGCTGCGGGGGGCATGCACGATCAGCTCGCAACCGGGTTGTCCCCGCCGTGACCGCACCCTAGCTTCGCGACATGACCGCCCTCAACATCGCTTTTGCTCTCTGCCTCCTCGCGGCGGGTGCGTTCTTTGCCCGCAGTGCGCTTCGGCTCAGGCGCTGGGCCCTCATCGGCCATCCGGAAGACCGCACCGATCACCCCGGCGAGCGCACCAAAAACTTCCTGCTCATCGGTATCGCGCAGACCAAGATTCTGCGTGATCCGCTCGGCGGGCTAATGCACGCCCTCGTGTTCTGGGGCTTCTGCGTGCTGGCCCTCGGCGCCCTGGAGATTCTGGTGCAGGGTGTGGTGAATGGCTTCAGCTACGCGTGGCTGCTGCCGCGCCCGCTGTACGTCACGTACATCGTGTCGCAGGAGCTGTTCTGCGGACTCGTGCTGACGGCCGTGATGTGGCTGTTCTATCGGCGCCTCGTGATCAAGCCGAAACGCTTTGCGGGCGACCCGGTGCATGGCGGCGACGCACTGTTCATTCTGAGCATGATCACGGTGCTCATGGTGACGCTCCTGCTCTCGTTCGCCGGCGAGATCCGCACCGGCGTGAGCGAGCCCACCGGGCACCTGTTCTCGGGGCTCATCGCGCGCGCCATGGGGGGGCTGAGCGAGAGCGTGGCGCACGGCATCGGGCGCACGAGCTGGTGGATTCACGCGCTCGGGCTGCTCTTCTTCGCCAACTACCTGCCGTACTCCAAACACCTGCACGTGCTCACGTCGCTGCTCAACACGTGGTTCTCCAACACGTCGGGGCCGGGCCGAAAGGGGGCCATGCGTCCCATGGACCTGGAGGCGGAAGACGCCGAGCAGTTCGGCGCCGCCGATGTGGAGCACCTGTCGTGGAAGAACCTGCTCGACGGATACTCGTGCACCGAGTGTGGACGCTGCACCGCGGCGTGCCCCGCGAACATCACGGGCAAGACGCTCTCGCCGCGCATGATCGTGGTGAAGACGCGCGCCCGCCTCACCGAAAAGGCCACGGTGCTCGATGCCGTGGGCGCTGGCACCGCCACCGCGGAGCAGCAGGCCGTGCTCGACAAACGACTGCTCGACGACTGGATCACCGAGGAAGAGCTGTGGGCCTGCACCAGCTGCCGCGCCTGTGTGGAGGAGTGCCCGGTGTCGATCGATCAGCTCGACATCATCAATGAGCTGCGCCGCGACCTCGTGCTCATGGAGTCGCGCTTCCCCGAAGAGGCGCAGGGCGCCCTCACGTCACTCGAACGCAACGGTAGCCCGTGGGCCTTCAGCGCATCCGATCGCGAGCAGTGGGCCGAGGGGATGGACATCCCCACCATGGCCGAGCTCGCCGCGCGCGAGGAGCGCCCCGACATTCTGTTCTGGGTGGGGTGCATGGGTTCCTTCGATGACCGCGCCAAGAAGATCACGGTCGCCTTCGCACGCATTCTGCAGGCCGCCAACGTGAAGTTCGCGATCCTGGGGCAGGAGGAAACCTGCCACGGGGATCCCGCGCGTCGCATGGGCAACGAGTACCTGTACCAGATGCTCGCCAAGGGGGTGATCGAAACCCTGGACGGCTATCAGGTGAAGACGATCGTCACCTTCTGCCCACACTGTTTCCACCAGATGGGGCAGGAGTTTCCCGACCTCGGCGGGCACTACGAGGTCATTCATCACACCGAGTACATCGAGCGCCTGCTCGCCGACGGGCGCGTACCGCTCGACACCGAGCATGGCCAACGACTCAAGGTGGCGTACCACGACTCGTGCTACCTCGGTCGCTACAACGACGTCTACGACGCGCCGCGGAACACGCTGCGCAAGGCGCTGCCGGTGGTGCAGCTCGTCGAACCCCCACGCACCAAGAGCCGCGGCCTGTGCTGTGGCGCCGGTGGCGGCCGCATGTGGATGGAAGAAACGCAGGGCAAGCGCGTGAACGTGGAACGCACCGAGGAGCTGCTGGCGACCGGCGCCGACCAGATCGCGGTCGCGTGCCCCTTCTGCATGACCATGATGACCGACGGCCTCACCGCGGCCGGCAGCGAGGTCCCGGTGGTGGACATCGCCGAAGTGGTGGCCGGTCGCCTTGCCGGGGTACCAGCCGCGAGCAGCTGAGCGAGTTTCCTCAACGCGTCCTCCAGGCGGCCGCCCACAAGCGGCCGCTTGTTTTTTCAGTCACGCATGTTTATGCATTAAGTATGCATAACTACTCCGCCCTGCACCGGTCCGCTGGTGACGGGGCGGTCGTCGTCTCGGGACGGTCCCCGAGTCCGACGACCGCCGGCACGCCAGTTCGGCCAGGCGCCCGCGCGCTCGGCCGGACACGCGCCGCGCGCCCGGCCGACGCCGCCGGCATTGCGTCGCTCATCGCACGTTTCGCACCGGACGGCACGCTGCTTGCTCGTTCGGTCAGCGAGGTGGCCGCGCACATCGACGCCTTCGTGGTTGTCACGGCGGTCGACGGCACCGTGCTCGCCTGCGCGGCGCTGCAGGAGTATTCGCCCTCGCTCGCCGAAGTGGCCTCCGTGGCGGTCGCGCCCGAGGCGCAGGGAGGTGGGCTTGGCACGCGCGTGGTGCGCGCCGTGGAGCGTCTGGCGCGTCGCCGCGGCCATCGCGAGCTGTTCGCACTGTCGCTCGCCGATCACTTCTTTGCGTCGCTCGGCTATCAGGCAGCGCCACTCACGCGATACCCCGAGAAGCTGGCGCGCTACGCTGCCCTCACGGCCGCCGGCGCGACGCTCGTGCCCAAGCGGTGCTTTCGCAAGCGCCTGCGCGCGGCTCGGCACTTCTCGCGGCTGGCCAATACGCCCATGCTGGTGTCGGCACCCACCGTGTATCACGCACGGCCGGCGCGCTGATCGACCGCCTGTGTAGCGCGTGATCGCGGCGCGCGTCCGTCGCTAGTCGAACGCGTGCGCTGACGCGCCGCTCGCCGCCCAGCGATACCGGTACACCATCACCTTGTGTGCGGACGGCAGCCCCACGGCGCCCGGTGTCATGCCGGCGCCTCCCGGGCGCGCCTTCTGCACCAGACCGCCTGAGGCATCGTCCGGCTGCACCAGCACGGTCAGCGCCTCCACTTCACGCAGTCCTCGGGCCGTCATGCACTCCCGAAACGGTGCCAGTCCCGCGCGCCCCGGATCTGCGATGCACGCCGTGCCGGTTGGCGACAACGTTTTCGTGATCACCTCTGACACCAGCTCCGCATACGTCGGTTCGTACAACACATCGGACGCGCACACGAGATCGAAGCGACCGAGATCATCGGGCAGGGCGCGCCAGTCCACATGACGCGTGTCGAGTCGCGCATCACCGTCACCCGCGAGCCGCATGGCGTTCAGGCGCGTGACCCCCATCGCATCGTGGTAGTAGTCGGTGGCCATGACCGAATACCCCGCGCGCAATCCCGTGACCGAGACCAGCCCCACTCCACAGCCCAGTTCGAGCATGCGCTGTCCCGCGCCATCGAAGCCGCGCAGTACGCCGGCCAGCGCCCGTGCCGACGGCCACACATCGGCCCAGTAGGGCAGGCGCTCGTCGCCTTCGAAGTCTTCCTCGCAGATCAGCGACTCGGCGCTGCGCGGCTTGCGCAGCACCACCTTGGCACCGCCCGCCTCGACGGCGCACGTGATCAGGTCGAGATGCTGCAGCGTCTGTTCGAGCGCGGCCGTCTGCACGCGCATGGCCTCGGATGCGGGCGACATCACACGCCCACACGCAGCGCGTGATCGAGCAGCACGGCGGGTACCATGGTGCCGGCAGGTACGCGGTCCGTCGGTCCCTCGATCTCGGCGAGTGCATCTGCGCGCGCCATCGACGTGAGCAGATTGGAGCCCTGACGACCGGACAGACGCGCCTCGAGCACGCCGTCGGACGCACGCTCCAGGCACACGCGCAGGTAGAACGTGAGCGCCGCCGGCGCGGTCATGTCTTCGGCGAGTCGCACCATGACCGGCGTCGGCTGCACCCGCCCATGTCCGCCAAGGGCGCGAATCACCGGCCGTACGAACAGCTCTGCCGTCACGAGTGTGCTCACCGGATTGCCTGGCAGGCCGATCCATGGGGTGCCCAAGACATGCCCCGCGCTCATGGGACCACCAGGGCGCATGCGCACGCGATGCACATCGATGCGCCCGCCAAGCTGCGTGATCACATCGCGCACATGATCGTGCGATCCCATCGACACGCCGCCAGTGGTGACCAGCAGGTCGCAGTCGTGCTCGAGCGCCCGTGCGAGCGCGTCTCGCATGCGCTCCGGGTCATCGGGCAGGGTAGGCAGCACCCGCACCTCGGCGCCTGTCGCCCGAAGCAGCGCCGGCAGCGCGTAGCTGCTCGACGACACGATCGCGCGACCAGCGCGCACCGCGTCGATCTCGTCCACCGTCACCAGCTCATCGCCGCCCGAGGCGATCACCACGCGCGGCGTGCGATGGGCGAGCACCTCGGCTGCCCCGACACTGGCCAGCACGCCAAGCAGCGCCGGGGAGATACTGTCGCCTCGCGCCGCCACGCGCTCGCCGTCGCGAATGTCCTCGCCGCGCGGCCGAATGTTGCCGGTCGCGGCGCGCACGTCACGGTCGGCGAACACGCGCACCGTTGTCTCGCCGCGATCGGAGTCTTCCACGCGCACGACGGCATCGGCGCCGGCGGGAACCGGCGCGCCGGTCATGATACGTGCACACGTCCCCGGTGTGATCACGAGCCGAGCCGCGTGGCCGGCGCGAATGGTGCCGAGCACCTGCAGCGTGCGTGGCGATTCGGTGCTGGCCCCCAGGACGTCAGCGCGTTGTACTGCGTAGCCGTCCATGCCGGCGTTGTCCCACGGCGGGAGCGTCACGCTGGCGTGCACGTCGTCGGCGAGCGCGAGTCCGAGCGCGTGCGTCAGACGCGTCCGCTCGGATGGGAGCGCATGGGCGCGGGCCAGCAGTGCGGCGCGCGTTTCAACCACCGAGAGGGCAGGCCGCTCCTCCACGACAGACGACACTACGGCATCGCCCAGCGCATGTCGGACATCTTGACGCTGGCGAGGTACGCACCGATCGCATCCTGCACGCGCTCCACGTCGCGTACGGAACCCGCCCAGTTGTTGCACAGCATGGAGAACACGAGCTGATGCCCGTCGCTGGTCGCTACGTAGCCGGACAGCGAACGCGCCTTGTCGAGCGTGCCCGTCTTGGCGCGCAGATTCCCTTGGGCCGGCGTGCCGCGCATGCGTGAGCCGATCGTGCCGTCTACACCGGCAATCGGCAGCGCGGCAAAGAACAGGTCGAACGTGGGCTGCTGCTGCATGACGGTGAGCAGACGCACCACGGCACGCGGCGTGAGATAGTCGTGGCGCGAAAGGCCACTGCCATCACGAATCGCCACCTCGCCGGCGCCAATCCCCCACGTGAGCAGATGACGCTCGATGGCGGCGCGCGCGCTGTCGGCACTTCCCACACCCGTGATCTCGCGACCAATCGTCTTGAAGATGGCTTCGGCCAGCTGGTTCTGCGACGGCTTCTGCATGCGCGTATGCACGTCGCGCAGCGGCGGAGACGTGAGTATCACGAGCGTGTCCACGCGGGCACGGGCCGATGCGGCCGCGCCGTCGGTCACCTGAATCTTGCGCTCGGCGAGCAGCGTGCGCAGCGCCATGCGTGCTGCATCGTTGCTGTGGCGGTAGGCGCGCGTGATGATCACACTATCACCGAGTGGCACAGTGCCGCGCACATGCAGCGTGCTGGCCACGGAATCAGAAAGGATCTCGAGCGGCGCGGTGCGTGCCGTGATCGTGTCACCGGGCTCGCGCGTGGTTGCCGAGACGCGCAGCGTCGGATACGTCGGTATCGGGGATGTGCGAGCAGTGACCGTGGCGCCAACGCGTGCGCCCGGGTGCACGATCACCCGAAAGAAGCCTTCGTTGAACTGCAGATCGTCCACGCCCGCCGAGTATCCGAAATCGAAATCGTCCCAGCCCCAGCCGTAACCGTACGCGGCATCGGGAAAGGCATCGCCTTCCGCCACAATGCGACCGACGATGCGGCGAATGCCACGCGCGGACAGCGCGTCGGCGATGGGGTGCAGCGCCGCGAACGCGTCGCCGTTGTGCAGCGCCTCACTCCACGAGGGATCACCGCTGCCCACCAGCACGACGTCGCCGCGGAACGTGCCGCCCCGGGTGGTGCCGCGCAGCAGCACGGGGGTGCGCCACGTGTAGTCCGGGCCGAGCAGCGAGAGCGCGCTCGCGCCCGTGACCAACTTCTGATTGGACGCCGGCATGAAGAGCTTGTCGGCGTTCAGGGAGACGAGCGTGTCACCCACCTCGGGGTCCATGATCAGGATCCCCCAATGCGCCATGCGAAAGGTGGTGTCCTGCGTCAGCGAGTCGACCAGGCGCACCAACCCCGCACGCACGGCTGGCATGGGAGACTCGGCGGGGACGGCGATTTCGGGAAACGGCATCGCGATCGGATCGATGCGCACCGGGATCTCCGGGCTCGCACTGCCTCGGGCCGCGCACGCGGTCCCGAGCGCGATGAGGGCGGTGAGGCCGAACGCATTCGTGATCGAACGGCGGACGTGCGTCATGCGTCGTCCTCCTCCCAGATCGCCCACAGGTTCGGCTCCTCGGCCACGCGCACGCGACGGACGCGCGCAGTGGTGTGCGCCAGACCGGCGTTCACACGCTCCGCGATCCACCGCGCAATCTCCTCACTGGATGGAATGCGCAGCCCCTCCGCAAACTCGGCGATGTCGAGGTTGAGGTTCGCATGATCGAGGCGCTCCACCACCTGCTCGTGCAGCACCAGGTCAAGCACGCCAAGATCCGCCACGAAGCCGGTGGTCTCATCGAGCGGCCCCGAGACGGTCACATCGCAGATGTACGTATGCCCGTGGTAGTTTGGCCGCGCGCACTTGCCGAACGTGGCCAGATTGCGCGCGTCATCCCACTCGGGGCGGCGATAGCGATGCGCGGCGGAGAAGTGCACGCGGCGTGTGAGCGAGAGGCGCGCCATGGCAGGTACCCGGGGTCAGCGGAAGAGCGGAATGGACATGCCGGTGGAGAGGCCCCAGTTGCTTTGCCAGCCTGAGCGCTGCCCGATCTCGTCGAGCACACGCGTGCTGTCGCTCGCCGCGGTGAAGAACGTGCTCGGATACTGGAACTGATACACGTGGTTGGTGAGATCGACGCGCATCGAGTAACCGCGCGGCAGCACGATGCGCAGGCCAGGGCCGAAGGTGAACGCGAACTTGGTGCCAAAGCGGTAGCCACCGATGTCCACGTTGCCGAAATCCGACGTCACGCCCACGCCGGCCCCGAGGGTCGGCACGGTGTGGTGCCAAGTCTTGCGACCTGTGAGCGCCAGCGTGAGCCCCACATCGGCCACATGGTGCGTGACGGACTGCATTCCCTGATCACGATCCATCGCCGGCAACCCAGGATCGATCACGCGGCGCTCGCTACGAAGGGTGCTGTAGCGCGTCGTGAGCCACGCGGGTCCGCCAAGATTGAGGTCGTGGCGCAGCGAGAAGAAGGGGGCCGGCTTGGGCCCGACCCTCGCAGCGTCCGTCTTCGCGTCGAACCAGCCGAGCGAGAAGGTGAGCTGCTGCGTCTTTTCGAGATCCCGAAACGGGCTGCTCGCGGGGTCGTTGCCGACAAGCTGCGCGCGCAGCGCATCGGTCGGGAGCAGCGCAGCCAGAAGCAGCGCCGCCGAAAGGGCGCGAAAGCGCGCCGCGGGCAGCGGGCGAGGGAGCAGCATCACGGGGTGGTCGCGGGGAGAGGAGCGACGCGCAGATCGCGTCCGGTCATTTCAGGAGGAAGCGCAACGCCGAGCAGGCCGAGCGCGGTGGGGCCAACGTCGCACAGCGCCCCGTCATCGCGCAGGAGCCACTCACCCTCGGGGTCACGCAGCACCAGCGGCACCGGGTTGGTGGTGTGCGCCGTGTGGGGGGCACCGCTGTCGGGATCGATCATGATGTCGCAGTTGCCGTGGTCGGCCGTGATGATCAGGCGTGCACCGCTCACGGCCGCTGCCTCGAGCACGCGCGCCAGACAGGCGTCGAGTGTCTCGACGGCGCGAATCGCGGCCGGCAAGGAACCGGTGTGCCCCACCATGTCGCCGTTGGCGAAGTTGCACAGCACGAAATCGTGCGAGCGAGTGGCGAGCGCGTCGCACAGCACGTCACACACCGCCGCGGCGCTCATCTCGGGTTGCAGGTCGTACGTCGCGACCTTCGGGCTCGGAATCATGGTGCGATCCTCGCCCGGAAACGGCGTATCCACGCCGCCGTTGAAGAAGAACGTGACGTGCGGATACTTCTCGGTCTCTGCCGTGCGCAGCTGGGTGAGGCCGGCGGCGGCGATCACCTCACCCACGAGGTTCGCCATCGACTGGGGCGCAAACGCCACCGGGAAGTCGAACGCTTCATCGTAACGCGTCATGGTGACCACGTGCACGTCGGGGCGGACACCCGTCTCGAACGCATCGAACGCGGGCTGTGACAGCGCGCGCAGGAACTGGCGCATGCGATCCGACCGAAAGTTGGCGCACAGCACCACATCGCCATCGCGCATGGGTCCCACCGCAGCGCCCGCGTCGTCCACGATCACGTGCGGCGGCAGGAACTCGTCGGTCGTGCCGGCGTGGTAGGCAGTCTCGAGCAGCACGAGCGGGTCGTGCGTGCGTTCGCCCTCACCGTGCACCGCCGAGCGGAACCAGGCGCCCGTGCGTTCCCAGCGCGTGTCGCGGTCCATGCCGAAGTACCGTCCCGACAACGAAGCGAGCTGCGCGCGTCCCTCGATCGCGCCGAGCAGGTCGCGCAGAAATCCGAGCCCCGACGTGGGTGGCGTATCTCGGCCATCCAACAGCGCATGCACCACAATCCGCGGCGCCTGTTCACGGACGCACAGTTCGATCATCGCCAGCACGTGCTGGTCGAGTGCGTGGACGCCACCATTGCCGAGCAGGGCGACGATGTGCACGGTGCCGTTGCGTGCGCGGGCGATGGTGCACGCGGTGCGCAGCGCGGCGTTCTCGAAAAAGGCGCCGGTCTCGATGGCGCTGCCGATGCGCACCAGGTCCTGCATCACGACGCGTCCTGCGCCGAGGTTGAGATGCCCCACTTCGGAGTTGCCCATCTGGCCAGCGGGCAATCCGACCGACGGCCCCGAGGCGGTGAGCAACGTGCGCGTGGGAGTCTGCCACAGCGCGTCCCAGACCGGGGTGTGGGCCAGTGCGACGGCGTTGGCGTCGCGGGTCTCGCGGTAGCCCCACCCATCGAGGATGATCAGGGCGACGGGACGGGTGACGGTTGCGGGCATCCTTGCTCGGTGCGTGTCATGGAATACGTTTGCCTGTCAGGCGCACACGCCCGCTGGCGCTCGGCCAGTCGGGCGTGCGCGCGAAATGTATCCGTCCGGCACAGTCGCTCCAACCAAACCGCATGACCCGCCACTTCGTTGTCACCCGACGGCACTGCACGTCGTGCCTCGCCTCGCTGCTCGTGGGGCTGCTGCTGGTCAGCACGGTCGCAGACGCGCAGGCGGTCCGTCGCGGGGATCGGGTCACCGTGCGCGCTGGCACGGCGCTGCGCAGCACGCCGGGGGGAGAGGTGATCGGCGTGTCCAGCCGGCCGATTACGGGCGCGGCCGAGCTGGTCCAGTCCACCTTCGTGCGAATCACGATTGACGGATTCATGGCCGCAGGAGAGGTGCGACTCGCAGGCGATCGCACCCGGGGTGAGGTGGGGGGGGCCAACGGTGCCACGTTACGGGCCACGGCGAGTGCCAACGGCGCCGCCGTGGCGGAGCTGCGACAGAGCGCCTACGTGTTTCCGATGCGGGCTGGGGGCACATTCCCCGCCGGTCGGAGCGCGGCGTTTCTGCCGGTGCGACGCTCGCTCTGGGTAGATGCCAGTCGCCTGCAAGGGGATCGTCGCGTGGCGGCAACGGCAACGGCACCCGCGCCAGCGCCTGCTCGGCCGGTGGCGCCGTCGGCGCCGGCAGCCTCCACGGAGGCCCCTCTGCAAGCAGCGGCGCGCGAGACGCTCGCGGCTGCTCCCGTCGCTGCACCAGCGCCAGCGGTCCTTGGCCCCACGCTCGAAACCGTGGTGCCGAGCACCTTGCGCGCTGGCCCCGCGGGCGACGTACTCGCAAACATTCCGGGCGGGGTGCCGGTCACCTCGCTGGCCCGCGAGAACGGTTGGGTACGGGTGCGCGTCGAAGGGTGGCTGCCGGACAGCAGCCTGGGGGCGGCGGGGGCGCGGTCGGCTGGGTCACTCACGGCCGCCGATTTGCGCGCCAACCCCATCGGCACGGTTGGCCGGCTCGTGCGCTGGTCGGTGGAGGCGCTGGCATTCCAGACGGCGGACGCGCTGCGGCAGGGTCTGGCGCCCGGTGAGCGCTACCTGCTCGCCCGCGGGCCCGGCACCGAGCGCGCGGTGCTGTATCTGGCCGTGCCCGACTCCCTCGTCGCGGTCGCGCAGGCGCTCCCTCCTCTGGCCGAGATCAGCATCACGGCCCGCGTGCGCGCCGGCCGGAGCCAGCCCTCGGGCGTCCCGATTCTCGACCTGCTGGAGCTGACGCGCCGCTGATCAGCCCATCGGCCACGTCGGTGACCACCGACGCGGATCGGCTGGTAGGGAGCGGGGTAGCACGGGAGATCGCCTGGGGCCGGATCCTGCTAGATTTCGAATATGCCCTTGGGTGGCACTGAATCGTCTGAGATGCGTAAGGACCAGCCCGCGCCACGATGCGCGCGGAGTCCTCGGTGCCTGTCCCCGGAGTGCCCGATCCCTGTGACCCATTTGCGCGCGACCCATTCGCATCCTGTTGTGCGCCTCTCCGGCGTGCTCCCGCTGTTCGCCGACAACGCGATCCGCGTCGGCGTGCCTGCCTCGTGCACGCGCGGTGTGTTGAGCCGTAGGAGAAGCCGGTGAGCGGGCTGCGTCGTCGCGGGTTGGTGAATCGTCGGCTGCTGCTCGGCCTCACCGGTCTGGCGTCCATCGCCGGTCTGTGGTGGTATGAGCCGGCCGGCGCGATGCGGGCGGCTCCCGTCGAGGTGGCCGCCGCGCCCAGGGTGCCGGTCGTGGTGAGTGCACCGGAAGCGTTCGGCCGCAGTGGCGAGATGCGCATGCACTTCGTGCGGGCAGGCGAGGCCATCACCTTTCCGCTCGACATCACGGGCGATGCCGCGGGCTTCACGTACCAGTTCATGCGCGCGGGCACCGACGAAAGCGGCGATGTCGCGCGTCCGCTCACGAACCTGCAGCTGCTCTCGCCGCTTACCCCCGGCATCTACGAAATCCAGCTGGTACGGGGCGGCACGGTGCAGCGCATCGTCGAGCCCAAGGTGGCCGTCCTGGTGCCCTTCGAGCGCAAGCTCGGGGGCATGCTCAACGGCTATCGCATCGGGCAGTATCCGGCCGAATGGTCGCCGGACCGCGAGCGCTTCGAGCGTCCCCCCGGTTTCATCGAGGTGCACGCCGAGGATGCCGACCTCATGCTCTCCACCCATCTGCGCGTCTCCGATTTCCTGACGCACGATGCGCAGACACGCTGGCCGCGGTATGTCGCCGTCGATCCGCGAGTGGTGGACAAGATCGAGCTCGTACTGCGTGAGTTGGCGCGGCGGCGCGGCGACGAGCAGATCGTGTTCGACGTGCGTGTGCACAGCGGGTTTCGGACGCCGCTGCACAACGCGGGGGTCGAGGGATCAGCGCGCGATTCGCGCCACATGTACGGCGATGCCGCCGATGTGGCGATCGATGCGGACGGGGACGGGCGCTTCACCATCTTCGACGCGTATCAGGTGGAACGCGCGGTGGAGTGGATCGAGCAGCTGAACCCTGAACTGGCCGGCGGGCTCGGGGTATACTCCAGTCCACGGTGGCCCACTCCGTACGTCCACATTGATGCGCGCGGCGAACGCAAGCGCTGGCGCGGGTGAGAGCATGAACAGCAATCTTCGGGATCGCATTCTGCGCAAGCTGGATACGCTCAGTGACGAGCGCGGCTACCAGATTCTCGACTACGCCGATTTTCTCGAAAGCAAGTACGCCGAAAAGGCGCCCACGCCGGTGTCGCTGCTGCAGCGTTTCACCGATGGCGTCGAGGATCGCCTGCGCACTGGTGGCGTGGCCGCGTCCACCGTTGTCGAGACGATGGGGCTGCTGAACCGCGCCGCTGGTGTGCTCGGGGGCGTCGCCGCCGCCGGCATGTCGGTCGCGTCCGATGTCGCGAACGTGGGCATCGCGGTGGCCAGCGAGGTGGGCTCCACCGCGCAGCGCATCGTCACGCCACCCACGCCCGGGGCGGCCGGTGGCGTGCCCGGCACGGCGACCCCGCCGGCGCCCGATCGTCCCGCGGAAGGCGCTGCATGAGCATGCGGCCGCGCACCGGCGCCAAGCGCACGGTCCTCGGCACCATTCGGCAGCTGCCGTCGTATCTGCGGCTGCTGGGCGGCCTCCTCTTCGACGGCCGCGTGTCGCTTGTCGATCGGGTCCTGGTGGTGGGCGCGATCGCCTACATCGTGAGTCCGCTCGATTTCATCCCCGATGTCATTCCGTTTCTCGGGCAGGTCGATGATGTCTTTCTGCTCGTGGTCGCATTGCAGCGGCTGGTGAAGCGGGCGGGCCGGTCCGTCGTGCAGCGTCACTGGCGCGGGGACCCCAGCGATCTCTCCGATGCGTCGCTGGCGGCGGCCGTCGGGGCTGCGGCCTTCTTCCTGCCGGGGGGCGCGAAGTCGCGCCTGGGCCGGCTCATGGGGCGCAGGTAGTCAACGTGATGCGACCGCGAGGTGGCGTCGGATGTCTGGACAGCGTCCACCCACGTTTCTATCCTTCACCATGAACACATCAACGCCCGATACCTCCCGGCCCGCCTCCGAGTCCGCACTCGGCAGCGGGCCGTTGTCCAATGGCGCCGGCCACCACGGCGAGGCGCCCCGCCGCAGCCGTGTGCGCGACGAACCCGCGCTCACGTTCGACGACGTGCTGCTCGTGCCGCGTCACTCGGTCACGCATCCGAAGGACGTCTCGCTGCGGTCGCGCTTCACGCGCGGCATCACGCTCAATGTGCCGCTCGTGTCGGCGGCCATGGATACGGTCACGGAAAGCGAGATGGCGATCGCCATGGCGCGCTCGGGTGGCATTGGCGTGTTGCACAAGAACATGTCGATCGATCGGCAGGCCGCCGAAGTCGATCGGGTGAAGCGTTCGGAGAGTGGCATGATCCTCAATCCGATCACGCTCTCGCCCGACGCCTCGCTGCGCGAAGCCGTGGCGCTGATGATGCGCTTCAAGATCTCCGGTGTGCCGGTGGTCGATCCCGATGGCAAGTTGGTCGGCATCATCACCAACCGCGATCTGCAGTTCGAGCGACACCTCGACCAGCCGCTGCGCGATGTGATGACCAGCCAGAAGCTGGTGACAGCGCCCGTTGGTACCACACTCGATGAAGCCGAACGCATTCTCGGCAAGCATCGCATCGAGAAGCTGCCGGTGGTGGACGATGCGTTTCTGCTCAAGGGACTGATCACCGTCAAGGACATTCACAAGCGTCGTCAGTATCCCGACGCGAACAAGGATCAGCACGGTCGCTTGCGCGTGGCCGCTGCGATCGGCGCCGGCGGTGATTTCCTCGACCGGGCGCGCGCCCTCGTCTCCGCCGGTGTCGATGTGCTCATCATCGATACGGCGCACGGTCACTCGGAGGGCGTGCTGCAGGCGACCTCTCGTGTGCGTGAGGCGTTCCCCGAGGTGCAGCTCATTGCCGGCAACGTGGCAACACGCGCGGCGACCGCCGCGCTGGTGGAGCGTGGCGTCGACGCGGTAAAGGTGGGTGTGGGGCCGGGCTCGATCTGCACCACGCGGGTGGTCACGGGCGTCGGTGTCCCCCAGCTCACCGCCGTGATGGATGCCATCGAAGGCGCGGGGGATGTGCCGGTCATCGCCGATGGTGGCATCAAGTACTCCGGCGAAATCGTGAAGGCGCTCGCGGCCGGTGCGTCGAGCGTGATGATGGGGTCCATGCTGGCCGGCACCGAGGAGAGCCCGGGCGAGTCGTTCCTGCTCGAAGGCCGCCGCTTCAAGATGATTCGCGGCATGGGGTCACTCTCCGCCATGCAGGATGGCAGCGCCGATCGCTACTTCCAGGATGGGGAGCTGTCCGCGAAGAAGCTGGTCCCCGAGGGCATCGAAGGGCGCGTCCCGTACAAGGGCCCCGTGGGCGACGTGCTCTTCCAGATGATTGGTGGACTGCGCAGCGGCATGGGATACGTGGGGTGCGCCTCGATCGACGAGTTGCGTACGCAGGCGGAGTTCGTTCGGATCACCACGGCCGGCCTGCGCGAGTCGCATCCGCACGACGTGACGATCACGCGCGAGGCTCCGAATTACTCAGTCTGAGCTGACATGATCGTCGCTTCTCGAACGCCCGCCGACAACGCGGTCATTGAAGATCTGTTCTCGGTACCGGCATCGCGTGTGGCCGCCATTCGCGCGTTGGAGCCGCTGCTGATTCCCGGTACCACGGTGGCGCTGTCCACGCATCTCAATGCTGATGGCGACGGGTGCGGGTCGGAGGCCGCGCTGGCGCGTCTGCTCATGCAGCGTGGCATGCGTGTGCGCATCGTCAATCCCACGCCGTGGCCCGCGCTCTTTTCGTTTCTGCTCGGCGACGATGTCGAAGATGCCACAGCCCGCGGCGCCGCGGCGCTCGAAGGGATCGATCTCCTGCTCGTGCTCGACATCAATGATGTGCGTCGACTCGGTGTACTGGCCGACGCCGTGCGCGCGCTCGATGTGCCCATCGGCGTGATCGATCATCACATGCCGGGCGATGAGCCCGTCGGGCATGTCACGTACGCCGACACGGCCGCGTGTGCCACTGGCGAGCTCGTCTTCGATCTCGCGCGCACACTCGGGCTCACGATCACGCCGGCGATCGCTGAAGCGCTCTACTGCGCGATTCTCACCGACACCGGTGGCTTCCGGTTCAGCAACACGTCGCCGCGCTGTCACGCCGTCGCCGCCGCCCTGCTCGCCGCTGGCGTGGCGCCGGAATTGATGTATCGGCGCATCTACGCACAGGTGAAGCCGTCGCGTCTGCTGCTGCTGCGCGAGGCACTCGGCACGTTGCAGATCGACGCCGACATCGGCCTAAGCTGGCTTTCGCTGCCGTTCGAGGTCGTGCAACGCACCGGTGCAACCACCGATGATGTGGACGGACTGGTGGAGCATCCGCGATCGGTGGCAGGCACACGCCTCGCGCTCATGTTCCGCGATCTCGGGCACGGCAAGGTCAAGGTGTCCTTCCGCAGCACCGGAAACGTGGACGCGCAGGAGCTGGCGCGACAGTTCGGCGGCGGCGGCCACGTGAAGGCGTCCGGGGCGCTCCTCGTGGGCACCCTCGAGGAGTGTGAGCGACTCGTGATCGACGCGGCCCGTGCCTACCTGGCGGCCACACCGGCGGAGTGAGCCGAAGCACAGGTCGGCTTGGACCCACTTCGCAGTCCCGATAGTTTGCCTTGCATGACTCAGACGCTACAGGAACGCATTGCGACCGCCCTGCAGGGCGTGGCGCACCCCCGCCATGGGACCGATGTGCTCACCGCCGAGGCCGTGCGCGACATCGGGACCACCACCGCCGGCAAGGTCCGGCTCACCGTGCTGCTGGCCGCCAGCGACGACGCCAACCTCGTGCGTGATGTGCGCGATGCGGTGCAGGGCGTCGAAGGCGTCACCGAGGTGCGTGTGGACGTGAAGGACCCGGCGCAGTACGAGCGCACACCGCCCCCGGCACCGGCGCCCAAGCCGTCCCGCGCGCTGCCCGTCATGGACGCCGCGCCGCAGTCCGGTGCCAAGAACGTGGCCCCGCCGCCGCAGGTGATGTATCCGCAGCTCGGGCGCATCATTGCCGTGTCGTCGGGCAAGGGCGGGGTGGGCAAGTCGAGCATGGCCGTGAACCTGGCCATCGCGCTCGCGCAGCGCGGTGCGCGCGTGGGCATCATGGACGCCGATGTCTACGGGCCCAATCTGCCGCTCATGCTCGGCGTGGATGCCGCGCCCGCGGTGCGTGACGAAAAGATCATTCCGCTCGAGGCGCACGGCATCAAGGTCATGTCGATCGGCTTCCTCATCGAGAAGGAGCAGCCGGCGATCTGGCGCGGTCCGATCGTGATGAAGATCATCACGCAGTTTCTGCGCGACGTGAACTGGGGACAGCTCGATTACTTCCTGGTGGACATGCCGCCCGGCACCGGTGACGCACAGCTCTCGCTCGTGCAGGCCACGTCGGTGCATGGCGCCGTGATCGTGACCACGCCGCAGCAGGTCGCGGTGGGCGATGCGCTTCGTGGCGTGAAGATGTTCGAACGCGTGTCGGTCCCCGTGCTCGGCATCCTCGAGAACATGTCGTGGTTCGAAAACCCCGAGACGGGCAAGCCGATCGCGCTCTTCGGCAGCGGCGGCGGACAGCGACTGGCCGACGAAACGAATCTGCCGCTGCTGGGACAGGTGCCCATCGACCCACGGATCCAGGAAGGCGGCGATACGGGCCGGCCCATCATCGTGGCCGAACCCGACGCGAAGGCCTCCAAGGCGATTCGTGCGATCGCCGAGCAGGTCGTGGCGCGCATGGACGCGCGCTGGGGTGGCGCCTGAGTCGCATCATCACGCTGCTCACGGACTTCGGGACCGCCGACGGATACGTTGGCGAAATGAAGGGCGTGCTCGTGAGCATGGCGCCCGGCAGTCCGATCGTGGATGTCTCGCACGACGTGGCGCCGCAGGACGTCGACGGCGCGCGTCTCGCGCTGGCGCGCTACTGGCGGCGCTTCCCCGCGGGTACGGTGCACGTGGCGGTGATCGATCCCGGTGTGGGCAGCGCGCGCGCGGCGATCGCCATCGAGAGTGACGGGCGCTTTCTGGTGGGCCCCGACAACGGTGTGCTCTCGCCGGCGCTGTTCGCGCTCGACGCGCGCACCGTGTCGCTGCCCGTGCCTCCCAACGCCGCGCCCACCTTTCACGGACGTGATGTGTTCGCACCGGCCGCCGCGCGTCTCGCCATGGGGGTCGCCTTGCACGAACTGGGCGAGGTGCTGCATCAGCCGGCGCGGCGTCGTACGCCGGAGCCCCACAAGCGCCCCGACGGCGCCGTGGAAGGCGAAGTGCTCACCATCGATCGCTTTGGCAACGCGGTGACGAACCTCTACGCGCGCGCCGATGGTTGGCTCGAAGTGGCGTCCACCATGCTGCCGGTCGTGCGCACTTACTCCGAGGTGGCCATTGGGACGCGCGTGGGCGTGATCGGCTCGAGCGGCCTGCTGGAGGTGGCGGTGCGCGACGGCCACGCGGCCCGCGAGCTGCAGCTGCGTCGTGGCTCGACGGTGATCTGGCACCCCACGCGACGCCCGGGTGCCGCGCGCGCCTGAGCGGTCCGCGCGGCTGTGGGCCGCGTTCGTTTGACGCTGCACTCGCCCCCCCCGTTGCGTACTCGGCCGAGCCGAGCGTATGCTCGGCACATGACCCGCATCACTGATTCTCGTCGGCGCATGTCGATCGGCGACTACTTCGCCTGGGAACAGCGCCATTCGTCGCGGCACGAGTATGTCGCCGGCGAGGTGTACGCCATGTCCGGCGCCACGGTTCGGCACAACCTGATCGCGCTCAATCTCGTGCGGGCGCTGCACAGTCCGGCGCGTGCGCGTGGTTGCGTGGTGCTCGCGAGCGACGTGCAGCTGCTTGCGGCAGCCGATCGTGTGTACTACCCCGACGTGATACTGGCTTGCGGCGCCGCCGGCCATGTAGAGCAGCGGGTCGAGCGGCCGTCACTCATTGCCGAGGTCACCTCGCCATCCACGCGTGCTACCGATCGCCGAGAGAAGCTGGAGGCCTACGGGCGCATTCCGTCGCTCCGCCTGTACCTCATCATCGATCAGCGGCGGCGGCACGTCCTGGTGTATCATCGCGACGAGCCACTCGGTGAGTGGCTGTGCCGCGAGCTGATCGATCCGGGCGAGGTGATCGAGGTCCCCTGGATCGAGGGGCACGTGTCGATCGACGCCATCTACGACGGGATCGACCTCCAGCCGATGACGGTGCGCGAGGAGGACGAGGAAGGCTGGAGCGCGCTGTAAACGGACCGCGCGCCCGATCTCGCCGACTACTGCGGGCGTCGCGCGGCCACGACGCCGCCGACCGGCGTCGGCGTGGACCAGTCCGGCTGCTTGGCGCCCGTCGCGCCCGCGATGAGCGAGACGGGTGACTCGGGCACGCGCAGTCCGCCGCGACTGCGTACCACGGCGCCGATGCCCACCGTGACCACCACCCAGCTTGACGCGAGCGCGAGCACGCGCGTGGCCAGACCGAGACCAGGCACCGCCACCGTGAGCGCGGCGAGCAGCCACGGCAGCCAGATCAGGCCGTAGCCCGTGATCAGGGCGCGGAGCAGCCGGGCGCGGCTGCGTGCCGCGTCGTCGCGAGACCGCGCGCGGCCGATCACGGCGGCGACCGAGAGCAGGCCAAGCGTGCCGACACCGGCAATGCCAAGCGTGGCGGCGAGAAGCACGATCGGCACCAGCAGCAACCCGATCACGGTAAGCGCGAGGGCCAGCAGCGCCAGTCCGATGGCCGGGAGCGCGATCAACTGGGCCACGAAGCCTCGCCAGAACGCTCCGGAGACATCGGCCTCTACCGTGCGAATGATTCCTTCCAGCGGTCCCAGCGCGGTCACCAGCACCACCAACGCAATCACCAGCCCGATGACGGCCACGCCACCGACCTGCAGCAGCGCACTGCCGGTGCGTCGAGCGCCGGACACCGGGGGCGCGTCGGCCTGTCCGCGTCGACGCTCGAGAATCGATTCGATCCGATCTGCGAGGCCGGGCGCCACCTCGCGGGTGGCTTGCACCACACGCTGCGCGGCCGTGCGCACCAGCGTTTCGAGCGCATCGCCCGGCGTGAGCGCGTCGAGCTGCGCCGCGACGGGTGCCGACGGCACCACCGCGGCCGCGGCTCGGTGCACGGGCAGCAACAGCACGGTCGCGAGCCCAAGGACCGCCAACAGACCGTGAAAACGCATGGTCACCGGCGCTCTCGTGGGGTGGTGATCGCGCGAAGGCCAGCGACCATGACACCGGCAGCCACCACGAAGCCCGCGCCAGCGGCCACCGCCACCATGGGACCACCGGCGATCCACGCCTCGAGCCCCGATTGGCCGACCGCCGCAATCACCAGATCCGATGCTGCCGCCGCCGCCGACGTTCGTGCCTGCTCGAGGCCCACGTTGGCAAGCAACAGGCCGATGTCGGCGTTGTTGAGCGCCCAGCTGGCGCCGGACACCATGATCCCCGCCGACGCAGCCAACCCCACGCTCGCCGCCACGCGGGCAGGGCGAGACGAGGGCACAAGTCGCAACACCGAGTTCCGGGCAGCCACATGCCACGGCTCGAAGACCTGCACCTGCAGCATCACCCGGTCGGCGAAGTCGGCCGAGGGGGTGAAGTGCGGAAGGTCTTCGATCACGAAGAGCAGCTCCTGCGCACGGTCCAGCTCCCCTTGGCACTGCGGGCAGTCGAGGACGTGCGCCCGGAGGGGCTGCACGCCGAATCCCACCTCGGTGTCGAGGAGCAGGTCGATTTCGTCGGGTCGTAGGTGTCGATCTAGCACGGTGGCCTCCACCGGGGCGTACGGCCCTCGGTGATGCGCGGTTTCAGGGTCGCCGAAAAGAAATGCCGCGCCCGTGAAAGGGACGGCAGGCGGGTGATCGTCGTCACGTCCGAAGGTCCTCCAGTGCGCGGCGGAGCTCATGCCGGGCGCGGTGGATGTACGTCTTCACCGTGCCGAGCGGCAGGTCGAGGGTGGACGCGATCTCCTCGTAGGAGCGCCCCTCCACGTGCCGCAGCATGATGCAGGAGCGGTACTCGGGGCGGAGGTGGCCGATGGCCGCTTCGATGGCTGTGCCGAGCTCGCGAGACGCGATCTCGTCGAGGGCGTTCTCCTGGTCGGCCGCCACGTCGAAGGTGGACGCCTCGATCTCCGACGCACTCGAGGCGTGCGGGGAGCCGTCCATGCTGATCGTGTCGAGCCGCCGCCGCCGCAGATGATCGATCGCCACGTTGTTGGCGATCTTGAAGATCCAGCTCGAGAACTTGAACTCGGGGCTGTACCGATCGATGTGGTTCAGGACCTTGATGAACGCGTCCTGCGACAGATCCTCGGCGGTCTCGCGGTCGCGCACCATGCGGTACACGAGCGAAAACACAGGACGCTCGTACCGGCGCACAAGTTCTCGGAACGCGAGGTCGCGCCCCTCTTGAGCGAGGCGTACAACATCGGCGTCCGGCAGGGAAACCAGATCGTCGGTAGGAGGCATCAGGCGACGGGAAGCTACTGCGGTGACCGCGGCATCACCAGCGGGCATCGGTCCGGACCGGTCTGTCCCCGTCGCCCCCCGCGCGCCGTGCGCCGTCATCGCTTGCTCGCGCGGCGCTCCGCGGCGAGTATTCGGGATGGTACCCCCGTCAATCGCCGGTCCTCCCGATGCGCCGACTCGGTCGAACTCCGATGCGGCATCTGTCGAACGCGCGGAGGCCGCTGCCGCTGGTCATGGCAAGCGGGACTATGTGCAGCGCATGTTCAGTGACATCGCGCCACGCTACGACCTGCTCAACCACGTGCTGTCGCTCAACATCGACCGCGCTTGGCGTCGCCGAGCGCTGCGGGCGTTGCAGTGGACGCAGGCCCCCGCGGGCGCGTACCTCGATCTGTGCGCGGGCACGCTCGATGTGGGAGCGATGCTGGTGCGGCAGACGGGATTCGCGGGACGCGTCCTCGGCGCGGACTTCGCCGTGCCCATGCTTCGCCACGGCGCCGGCAAGGCGCCGAGCGATCGCCTCGCCCCCGTTGGGGCCGATGCGCTCGCCCTGCCATTCGCGGACGGCACACTCGACGGCGCGATCGTGGCCTTCGGCATTCGCAACGTGGCCGATCTCGACGCCGGACTGCGCGAAGTGCGTCGTGTGCTGCGCCCCGGTGCGCGCTTCGTGATCCTCGAGTTCAGCACGCCGCCATCGCGACTGGTGCGCGCCGGCTACCACGCGTACTTCCATCATGTGCTGCCCGCCGTGGGACGGCTCGTGAGCGGTCACGGGTCGGCGTACACGTACCTGCCCATGAGTGTGGCCACGTTCCCCACGGAACAGGCGCTCGCCGATCGCATGCGCGCGGCGGGGTTCGCCGATGTCACGTGGGAGCGGGTGAGCTTCGGGATCGCCGCTATTCATGTCGGGCGCGCGCCGTGATCGCGCGCGCGTCACGTTCGACTTTTCTCTGGCACCACTGTGTCTCTCGATAACCTGTCCGCGTTCATCGACGCGATCGACCGCATCGGCGAGTTGCACCGCATCACGCAGCCCGTGAAGGTGCACCTCGAGCTCACCGAGATCGCGGATCGCGTCTCCAAGATGCCCGGCGGCGGCAAGGCGCTGCTCTTCGAGCATCCGATCCTGCGCGATGGCTCACGCGCGTCCATGCCGGTGGCCATCAATCTGTTCGGCTCCATGCGTCGTATGGCGCTCGCACTCGAGGTCGACAATCTCGATCGTGTGGGTGGACGCATCACCGAGCTGCTCGACCTCAAGGTGCCCGATGGCATCATGGGCAAACTCGGGCTGCTGCCACGCCTGTTCGAAGTCTCCAAGTTTCCCCCGCGCACCAGCAGCGGGACGCCAGCGTGTCAGGAAATCGTGTGGAAGGGCGACGAGATCGATCTCGACAAGATTCCCGTGCTCACCTGCTGGCCTGAGGACGGGGGGCCGTACGTCACGCTCACCATGGTGATCTCCAAGGATCCGGCGCGCGGCATTCGCAACGTGGGCATGTATCGCGTGCAGCAGCTCGGCAAGCGCGATGTGGCCATGCACTGGCAGCGCCACAAGACCGGCGCCGAGCATCTGCGACAGATGGCGGAGCGCGGAGAAACGATGCCCGTGTGCATTGCCGTGGGCGCCGACCCGGCGAGCATGTACAGCGCAAGTGCGCCGCTGCCGCCCATGATCGACGAGTTCATCTTCGCGGGCTTCCTGCGCCGCTCGCCGGTGAAGTTGGCCAAGGCGGTCACGTGTGATCTCGAGGTGCCGGCCGAAGCAGACCTCGTCATCGAAGGGTACATCGACCCTGCCGAGGCGCTCGTCATGGAAGGGCCGTTTGGCGATCACACCGGCTACTACAGCGAGGCAGACCTGTATCCGCGAGTGCACGTGACCGCCGTGACGATGCGCAAGCAGGCAGTGTACGCCACGACCATTGTGGGCAAGCCGCCCATGGAAGACTTCTATCTCGGGCATGCGACCGAGCGCATCTTCCTGCCGCTGCTCAAGCTCACCTGCCCGGAGATCGTGGACTACCACATGCCGGCCGAAGGTGGCTTTCACAATCTCGTGTTCGTGAGCATCGAGAAGCGCTATCCGGGGCACGCCGACAAGGTGATGCACGCCTTGTGGGGCCAGGGACTCATGTCGCTGGCCAAGGTGCTCGTGGTCGTGGACAGCGACGTGAACGTGCGCAACGCCACCGAAGCCTGGTGGGCCGCGCTCAACAACATGGACCCCGAGCGGGACGTGCGCTTCACCATGGGGCCGGTTGACGTGCTCGATCACGCCAGCCGCGCGTTCACCTATGGCAGCAAGATGGGCATCGATGCCACACGCAAATGGCCCGAAGAGGGCGCACATCGCGCGTGGCCGAAAATGATCGCCATGGACGAGCAGACGAAGGCCAGCGTCGATGCCATGTGGAGCACGCTCGGCTTGCCTACGCCCCCGCGTCCGGGCGCCGCGTGAACGCACCGACCGGCATGCCCTTGCCGCCGGGTGTTCGCGACGGCCAGACGTTCGATGGCTCGTCGCTGCTCGTGCGACTGGCCAACTTCGTGAAGCTGCCGCACACGGTCTTTGCCCTGCCGTTTGCCCTGGTGGGCGTCTGTCTGGCCTCGGCGGTGCGCACGCCCACGTGGGCCGAGGTGGGCTGGGTGCTGCTCGCCTTCACCGCCGCGCGTTTTGCGGGCATGGGATTCAATCGCATCGTCGATCGCGATGTCGATGCGCGCAACCCGCGCACGGCGATGCGCGAAATTCCGCGCGGCGCGCTCACCGTGGGGCAGGCCACCGCTGCCGTTGCGGTCATGAGTGCGCTGTTCATCGTTGCGTCGTGGCGTCTCAATCCGCTCTGCTTCGCGCTGTCGCCGGTCGCGCTGCTCTGGGTACTCGGCTACAGCTACACCAAGCGCTTCACGCGCTGGTCGCACCTGTGGCTGGGGCTCGGACTCGGCATCGCGCCGGTTGGCGGGTATCTCGCGGTCACGGGCGCATGGAGCACACCCTGGTGGATGCTCTGCCTGCTTTCGCTGGCCGTGATGACGTGGACAGGCGGCTTCGACATTCTCTATGCATTGCAAGACGCGGAGTTCGATCAGCGCAACGGACTGCATTCGTTGCCGTCGTCGATCGGTGTGCCGCGTGCGATTCTGGTGGCGCGTACGCTGCATGTCGGTACCGTGCTGTGTCTTGCCGCGGTGGTGGCGTCCGATCCGCTCGCACTGGCCGAACGAACCGGCACCGGACTCGCGCAGGCGCTCATGTGGTCGGGGGTGCTCATCGCCGCGAGCCTGCTGGTGTGGGAGCATCGGCTGGTGAAGGCGAATGACTTGAGCAAGCTCGATGCGGCGTTCTTCACGATGAACGGCGTGATCTCGATGGTGTTCTTCACCTGCGTGTTGGCGGCCACGCTGCTCGGACGCACGGTGCTGGTGGGGGGCGCATGAGTCAGCCGCGTCCGATCGTGCTCGCCATCACGGGAGCCAGCGGTGCGCCGTACGCGGTGCGGCTGCTCGAGGTCCTGGCGCAACTCGGCGTGCCCACCTGGCTCATTGTGTCGTCTCATGGATGGCGGCTCTTGCGCACGGAGTCCGGGATCGCGAATCTGGACGCGCTCAAGGTGCACGTCGGGCCGGAACGCTTCGAGCAGTACGTCACCGTCTTCGACGACGCCGACCGAGGCGCCGCACCGGCCTCGGGTTCGGCGCGAACCGCCGGCATGATCGTGTGCCCGTGCAGCATGGGCACGGTGAGCGCCATCGCGCATGGCACGTCTCGCTCGCTGGTGGAGCGGTCGGCTGATGTCTCACTGAAGGAACGTCGCAAGCTGCTGCTGGTCCCACGGGAGACGCCGCTGTCGCTCGTACATCTCGAGAACATGGCCGCGGTCACGCGCGCCGGCGCCGTTGTGCTGCCGGCTGCTCCCGGCTTCTACCATCAACCGCAGTCGATCGCCGAACTCGTGGATTTCATCGTGGCCCGCATCCTCGACCAGTTCGACATCGACCACACCATCGGCAGACGCTGGGGTGGAGAGGATTCATGACACCAGTACCGCTCGAAGGGCGCGGCGAGGACTCCATCGCCATCGGCCTCATCTCTGATACGCACGGCCTCGTGCGCCCCGAAGTCTTCGCGGCGCTCGCGGGTGTGAGCGAGATCCTGCACGCGGGTGACGTTGGCTTCTCGGCCGACGGTGGCGATGTCCTCACCGAACTCGGTGCGATTGCACCGATTCGCGCGGTGTACGGCAACACCGACGCACCGGGCCGCCCCGACTTGCACGAGCGGCTCGACGTGCTCATTCGTGGCATCAAGGTGGTGGTGACGCACGGGCATGAGCTCGGTTCGCCGACCCCCGAAGCACTGGTGGCCGCCTACCCGCACGCAGAAGTGATTGTGTACGGGCACACCCACAAGCCCATGATCACGCGCATTGGCGACACGCTCGTGGTGAATCCCGGCGCTGCCGGGCCGCGTCGATTCGACCTCACGCCGAGTGTGGCGCAGCTGCACATCACGCGGGGGCACGCGCACGTGGAGATTCTGCCGTTGTAGTGCTGGCGGCCGTCGCGCGTGCACGGCGGCTGTTCAGTGTCTCAGCAGCTCGTGCGCGCTCGGCGCGGTACGCTGCTGTTCCTCGGCCCGCGTGCGGAACCAGTGCTCCAGCAGCGTCAGCTCTTCGAGCGCGTCGACCGTGAGTGCCGTTGCGCGGGACACGGGGGTGCGCTCGAGCATGAGCAGACGGTCGATGGCATCGGTGTCATCGAGCTGCGCTTCGGCCGCCACGCGCCCATCGCGAATGAGGTACAGGCGGTCAGCGCCGAACAGACTCGGCAGGCGGTACGCGAACGACGGACGTTGCAGCGCTTCGCGAACGCGCATGAGTTGCCCATCGAGTGTTTCAAGCGCGGCGAGTCGATCGCGCAGCCAGCCTGCGCGTTCGTACGCGAGGCCGGCGCTTGCGACCGCCATTTCGCGCGCCAGCTCGAGGCGCGGTGTGTCGCACTCGCCGTCGAGGAACGCGCGGGCGCGCGTGAGCTGCGTGCGGTATTCGTCGTGCGAGCAAGCGGCCACACACGGTCCGAGGCAGCGGCGCGTTTCGAAGCGATGACAGGCCGGGGTGCGTGCGTAGCGCGGGTCGTCGGCGAAAAAATCACCCGCGTCGCGCAGGATCATGGGCACCCGATCGGCGCAGTCGCGCAACCCGAGCGCATCGTTCAGCACGCGCACTGCGGAGACGAGCGGTGCCTTGTGCGCAAAGGGGCCGATGATCGTGTCCACCTTGCCCGACCGACGATCGGCGGCGGCACTGGCGCGTTGCACACGCAGTCGGGGCACGGGGCCCTGCGGCACCACGATCACCCACCACTTGTCGAGCGGTCGCGCGCCGCGTCGGTTGTACGTGGGCAGGTGTGCGCGAATGAGGCGCGTCTCGCGCAGCAGCGCCGCAAACTCGCTGGGCGACTCCTCCCACTCGATGTGGGCCGTTTCGCGCAGCAGGCGCGCGTGCCGATGCTCAGGCCACGGCAATCGAAAGTACGACAGCAGCCGCGTGCGCACCTGGCGCGACTTGCCCACGTACAGCACATCGCCGCGCGCACCGAGCATGCGGTAGACACCCGGCACGTTGCGGGCGCTTCGTCGCACGACATCACGCAGCGGTGAGGCGTCGGCCCGGAGCGGGGCATCGAGAAAGGACAGCTGCGATGGCCGAGCCGATGCATGGATGATTGGACCGAACATGTGCCGAAGGTAGGGCGCCGGGGCAGATCCGGCAAGAGGGTGGCGCGTGGCACTCCAGTCGCGCCGACTCCGTCATGTGCTACGTCATCCGACCGATGGCTCCGGTGCCGTGTCGGCACTAGATCATTGTCAGCGGCTCCCGTCCGGCTGGCCGCGCCTCCGCCTTACGCCCTCATCCGTCCAATGCTCTTCACGCCGACTGCCTCATCAGCGACCACTACCGTCTCGCCGGCCGAACCACGGCGGCTCGGTCCGGCGCGTGTGCAACTCGCCGCTGTCGCGTCGTACCTCCCCGAGACAGTCCGCACGTCACGCGACGTTGAAGCGCGCATTGCGGCCGAAAGTCCGGCGGTGCGCGTCCGTCCCGGGATCATCGCGGCCCGCACCGGCATCCAGGCGCGTCGCGTGGCGGCCGAGCACGAGCAGTGTTCGGATCTTGCGGTGCACGCGGCACGCGCCGCGCTCACGCAGGCGGCGCTCGAGCCGAGTGACGTGGACCTCCTCATCTTCGCCGCGGCCAGTCAGGACCTGATCGAACCGGCCACCGCGCACATCGTGCAGCACAAGCTGGGGACGCGCTGTCAGGTGCTCGACGTGAAGAACGCATGCAACTCGTTCCTCAACGGTGTGCAGGTGGCCGAGTCACTCATCTGTACGGGCGCGGCGCGAAACGCGCTGGTCGTCACCGGTGAGATCTGTTCACGCGCCGTGCGCTGGCACGTGCGCGACGCCGAGGACATGCGACGGTTCTTTCCGGGGTGGACGATGGGCGATGCCGGGGCTGCGGTGGTGCTCACCGCAGCCGCGCACGAGAGCCGCGGCATTCGGCACCGCGCCTTCGCGGCGCGCAGCAGCCACTGGCCGCTCGCCACGATTCCGTACGGCGGATCGATGCATCCGCGCGGTGACGAGTACGCCTATCTCCATGGCGACGGGCCCGCGCTCAAGGATGCGTTCGTGTCCGAAGGGCCGGCGATTCTGCACGACATCATGCGTGACGCCGGCCTCACCTTCGACGATGTCGACCACATCTTCGTGCATCAGGTGGGCGAGGCATATCACGCCGCACTGCTCGCGGCCACCGGCATGCCGGCGCACAAGGTGCGGGGGACCGTAACGCAGCTGGGCAACATGGCCTCCGCCACGTTGCCCGTGGCACACGCGCGCGCCGTGGCCGATGGTACGGTGCAGCCTGGCGATCGTGTGCTCTGGCTTGGCATGGCCAGCGGCATCAGTGTGGGTGTGTTCATCATCGACGTCTGATGCCATTCGCGTCGCTCGCGGCCGCGCTGCACGGTGAACAGGACGTGCCCCCTGGGCCCGTGCTGCCGCTGTGTGTGGTGGTGCCCTGCTACAACGAAGCGGAGGGCCTGCCCGCCACACTGCGTGCGCTGGCGGAGCAGACCGATACCGACTTCACGCTCATCGTCGTGGACAACGGCAGTACCGATGCCTCGGCCGACGTCGTGCGCCGCTTCGCACATTCCGATGCACCGTTTCCGGTGCACCTCCTGCATGAAGCGCAGAAGGGCACCGGCGCGGCGTCCGATACCGGTATGCGTCATGCCATCAGCCGCGGCGCGCAGTGGATTGCGCGCACCGACGCCGACTGCCTGCCGCACCCGGAGTGGGTGGCAAAGGTTCGCCGGGCGTTCGTGCGCGACGGGCTCGAGTTCGTCGCCGGACGCATCGTGCCGCGCCCCGACGAAGGACTCTCGATGCGCGAGCGTCTCGTGCTGCCGGTGCTGATCGCCATCGCCGAACGGTACGGTCGGTTCACGCGACGCGGTCCGCAGTTCCGGTACCCGTACTTCATGGCCGCAGGCAACAATCTGGCCATTTCCGCTTCCCTGTATGCGTTGGCCGGCGGCTTTCCGCGCACCGCGATCGAGGAGGCGCACGAAGATCGCGTGCTGTCGGAGCGTGTGCGCACGTTGACCGATCGCGCGGCCATGCGGCGCGACATCGTGGTATACAACTCCGTGCGCCGCGTGCGCGCGTACGGCTTCGTGAATGTGTTGCGATGGTATCGCAATCACGGCTTCCGGCCAGCCGTGGTGGACGTCAGATGACGGCGCCGCTACTCGCGTCGTCTGCGGGGAGCCGCGTTGCTGGGCGGGGTCCTGCGTCGCGTCGTGCCGTGTGGCATGAGGCGCGGCTGCAGATGGCGGCACATCCGGTGCTCTGGCCACTGTCTCGCCTCGCGCATCGCGGCGGCGCCGTGGTGCGTGTGCCGGGCGTGGGCGTCATCGTGAACGATGCGCTCATCGCCCATGACGTGCTGACCCGCGACGATGCGTTCCGCAAGCAGGGCCCTGGTGGCATCGCCGAGATCATGACGCAGGCCTTCGGTCCCAGTGCGTTGGCGAACATGGACGGTGATCCTCATCGCACGCTGCGCAAACGGCTCGGACCGCTCGCCTCCGCGGAACAGGCCGAACAATGGCTGGCCGCATCACGCGCACCGCTCGACGGGGCCGTGCAGCAGCTCGCGAGCGGCGAGGTCGTCGATGTCGCGCGCATGGCGCGTGCGCTCTCCGGTCGCCTCACGCTGACCCTCATGGGCGTTGCGCCAACGGATGGCGCCACGAACGACGCGGACGCGCTCGCGGTGCACGCGCTGGGCGAGCGCATTGCCTCCGCGCTGCGCATCTCGCGTCTACCGGCGCGGCAGCTTGAGCGCGTGCGTGCCGATCTCGATCAGTTGCTCGCGTTCGCACAGGATGCCTTCGCGAGCCAGTCATTGCCGCCCACCTCGCTTGTGGCTCGGCTTCGCGCCATGGGGTGCGATGCGGACGAGACGCGCGGCATTCTCTCCATCTTTTTTGTGGCCGGCGCGCTGACGCTTGGCGTGGCGCTACCACGACTCGTGGCACTCCTCGTGGACTCGGGGCAGTTGGCCCTCGTGCATGCTGATCCCGCACTGGCCGTGCGGGCCGTCGATGAAGGGCTGCGCTACACGTGCCCGGTTCCGCTCACGGTGCGTCTCGCCGCGCACGGGGGGGCGCTGGGCGGTGTGTCGGTGCGCGCGGGCGAGCGCGTGGTGGTTCTCACCAGCAACCTCGCGCGTGATCCGCAACTGTTCACCGATCCCAGCCGCTTCGACATCACGCGACGTCACGATCCGCGCGCGCGATATCTGTGGTACGGCGCAGGGCCGCACTTCTGTCTCGGCTTCACGCTGGCGCAGCGCGCGCTGCAGGAGGCGGTCGCGTTGCTGGCGGCACAGGTGCCAACGCTGCGCATCGTGAAGCGCGAGGCTTCGCGCGGCGTGCTGCTCCCTGCGTGGCGTACCCTGCTGGTGACGCGCACATGATGGCGTCGCGCACCGAGGCGGCCGTCTGCGCCGATGCATCGATGCTGTCGCGCATCGCGGAGCGCGCCCGCGAGGCGCCAGCCGCCCACGCCATTCGCGAGGTGAGCGGCGCGCGCATCAGGCGCACCATTGCACGCGAAGCATTGGTGCGGCGCACGCACGCCATGGCGCGTGGCCTGATGGCGCGTGGCTTCGTGCGCGGCGATCGCGTGTTGTTTTCGGTGCGTCCCGGCATTGACGCGGTGTGCCTTGTGCTCGCCGTACACGAGATCGGCGGTGTGCTCATTCCACAGGACCCGGGCACCTCCGATGCACTCTTCACCGCCCGCATGGCGCTGCTCAATCCGCGCTGGGTCTTTGCCGAGTCGATGCTGCTGGGCCGATCGACCGGCGTGGTGTCGCGGGTGCTGAAGCGGCGAGGCATCAGCTTCGCGCCGGTGGGCGAGCTGCGTGATGTGCAGTTCGTGCGGTCGGGCCCGTGGTTGCCGGGGCTGCCGCCGGCGCTGTCGTTGAGCGCGTTGATCGGGGGGGCACACGGGCCGGGCGGGGTGGCGGCGAGGCCGGACGTCGATCATCGCCCCGATGACGAAGCGTTCATCGTCTGCACCTCGGGCACGACCTCGGCGCCCAAGGCCGTCGTGCACACACGCGCCTCGCTCGCATCGATTCTGCACACGGTGTCGCGTGAGCTGGCGCCAACCGCCCAGGATGTCGTGTACGCGCGCGATCTGCATCTGTTGCTACCCGCGCTGTGCAGTGGTGCGCTGGCCATCGTGCCGCGCGATTTCACGGCGCTCGCACCGCGCACTCTGCGCGCGCTCGCACGTTTCGAGGTCACGCACGCGTTCTTCACCACCCGCGATTGTCGCCTGCTGGTGGAGGCGTGTGAAGCATCGTCGCGGCGATTCCCGCCCTCGCTGCGCTCGCTCATGATCGGCGCCGCACCAGTGCGCGCCCCGTTTCTGGCGCGACTGGCCCCGCTGCTGCCCGACGCGTGCGAAGCCTGGTGCGTGTACGGGGCCACCGAGATGCTGCCGATCGCGCGCGTCGATCTGCACGAAAAGCTGGCCTACACCGGCGAGGGCGATCTGATCGGCCGACCGGTGGCGGGCGCACGGGTCCGTCTCGATGCGAGCGGACAGCTGCTCGTGAGCGGCCCGTCGCTGTGCGCCGGCTATGCGGGGCAGTCGCCTATGCATGAACATGCCACCGGCGATCTCGCGCGCGCTGACGGCGACCGCCTCGTGCTGCTCGGACGCCTCAAGGACATGATCATTCGTGGTGACCACAACATCTACCCCGAGCTGTACGAACCGCTGGTGGAGCGCATTCCCGGCGTGCGCCGCGCCGCCATGCTCGGCGACTTTCGCGAGGCGGAAGCCGACGAACGCGTGGTGCTGGTCGTCGAGCCGGCACGCGGCGAAGTGGCGGAGACGCTGCAGGCGCGCGTGTGGGACGCGGTGCGCGCGGGACCGCTCCGCCTCGACCGCAGCGCGCTCCCCGATGAGGTCCGGGTGGCCACGCTCCCCGACGCCGGTCGTTCGCACAAGCTCGACAAACGCGCGCTGCGTGCGGCGCTCGGCCTGCGCGCGCCGGGCGAATAGCGTGCGCATCGCGGTCACCGGCGCGAGTGGCTTCGTGGGCGGGCGAACGGCCCGTGCCTTCGAGGCGCTCGGTCACGAGGTCTGGTCGTATGGGCGCCGCGACGCGTCCGCACTCTCGGCGCCGCTCCCACGGTACACGGCATGGGACATCACCCGTGGCCCGACCGACCTCGCGCATGTCGACGCTGTCGTGCACTGTGCGGCGCATGTATCGCCGTGGGGCGCGCATGACGTCTTCGAGGCCGTCAACGCGCGCGGCACGTCACATCTGCTGCAGAGTCTCTCGGCGCGCACGCCTGTCGTGTACGTGAGTACGGCCAGCGTGTATGACGACGACGCAAGTCGCGCCGGCTCCGCAATGCCTCCCTACGGCGCCAGCAAACTGCGCGGCGAAGCGCTGGTTCGTGCAAGCGGTCGGCCGGTGATCGTGCTTCGCCCGCACGTGATTTACGGACCGGGCGACACCACGCTCTGGCCGCGCGTGCGATCGCGTGTGCGCCGCGGCCAGTTGGTCGTGCCCGGCACGGGACGCGGGGCGATCTCGGTCACGCACGTGGACAATCTCGTGGACGCGATCTCGCGGTCGCTGCAGCTGCTCGCGGCCGCACCGGCCCCACTGGCACGAGACGTCTTCGACATCGCTGACGCCGTGGTGCCCACGGTGGACGAGCTGCTGCGCACAATCACCGCGCGGTACGGGGTGCCGGTGCGCCTTCGGTACCTGCCCGCGCCGCTGGCCAGTGCCGCCGGTGTGCTGTGCGAGTCCGCCTGGTCGGTGTTCCGCCTTGCCGGCGAGCCGCCACTGACGCGCTACGTGGTCCGCCAGCTTGCTCAGCCCAGCCGGCTCGACATCGAGCCCGCGAAGGCGATGCTCGGTTACGTGCCGGTGTGGAGCTACCGGGACGGGCCGCTGTAGCGTGCAACGACGACGCCGTCCGCCCGGTAGGCCGAGCGACTGAGGTGTCACGGCGACCCGTGGGTCGCGCACGATTTCTTGCATCTGGCAAGAAGAATCGAAAGCGCCGCCGGACGCGCAGGGAGCGGAATCCGTTTGCCGAGAAGTGGAAAATATGAATTGCCAGATGGTTATGAACGGTGGTCGCGGTGCGACCGGCTCCGACGAGCGCGGGCACGCGATCTGCACTCTCATGCAACTGTCCGCTCTTCTCCCACCTCAGGTCCGTGTCGTCATGATTCCACGCGTCGCGCGTTCGCTCACCGTCGTCGGCACCCTCCTGCTGCTCGCCGCCTGCGCTGGCGATGTCTCCGCACCCTCGCCAGCGCAGCCCGGCGACGCACGCATCACCGTCACCAACGACGCCGACGCGCTTTCGCACCGTTTGCTCGCGCGCGCGACCACCTTGGCCATCGACACGCCACTCGATTCACTCGGCGGACCCGACGCGGCGGTGGCCCATGCGGTGGCCTCCGACGTGGCGTTCCAGGAGCATGCCGAGGGCGTCGCTCCGATCGTCTCGGGGCGAGCGCTGCAGGCCACGCACGCGGTGTTCGACAAGGGGCTCGCCTACGTGTCCTATGCGCTCATTGGCGAGGACGCCATGGGCGCGGTGGACGTGTTCAACGTGCAGTCCCCAACCACGCCGAGGTTGGTGTCGAGCGCGTCGTTCACCAACACTGACGTTCACACGCTGGCGGTCTCCGGCAACCGGCTATACCTCGGCACCGGCTCCTTGGACATGGAGCCCGGTGAATCGGCCGTGCTCGAGGTCATGACGCTGTCCGGAGGCATGCTCACCGGACAATCGGTCCGGATTCCGGTGCCCAGTCAGATCGTGACGGGCATCGTCGTCGCCGCTGGCAAGGTCTGGGTGACGTCCGGCACGGGTGGCCGGCGCGAGGGCGGACTCACGGTGCTCGACGAGCGCACCCTCGAGCCAGTCGCGTTTTACGAGATCGCCGATGCGCGCGCTGTAGGCGCGAACGGTGGCACGGTGATCGCCGTGGTGCAGGGAAGCCCCGGACGCATTCGCATGTACGATCAGCGCACCACGGCGTTCGTGCGTGAGTTCCCCATTGGCGGTCTCTCCATGCCGGGGGGCAAGGCCAGCATCACCACCCGTGGTACGTGGGCGTTCGTCGCCACTGGAGAAGGCGGGACACAGGTGTTGCAGCTGCGGCAGAACGGCAACACGAGCGGGTCCGTCGTCGGGAATATCCCACGCCCTGCCGCCAACGGATTGCGCGACGAATACGCAGTTACCAACGGCGTCGCGCCTGCCGCGAACTACCTCGTCGCGGCCAACGGCGGCGCGGGGGTGTGGGTCACGCACACCAACGATCAGACAACGGCGCAAACCAACCGACCGACGCTTACGCCGATGGGACGACTCGGCCTGCCCGACGGATTCTCCGCGAACTTCGTGGCCACCAGCTACCCGATGCTGTTCGTCGCGGCTGGTTCAGGCGGTCTTCGCCTCATCGAGATACGCTCCGCGAACCAGTAGCGCGCAGCCGCTAGCGTTGGCACCACGCGCAGAACACGGTCATGCGACCGTCGATCGCGGCGGTGCCAATGAGCGTGTGTGTACATCGCGGACATCGTTCCCCCGCTCGCCCATATGCCACGAGCTGCGAGACGAACGCCCCTCGCGCCCCGGTGGCATCGCGGTAGTCCCGAAAGCTCGTGCCACGTGCTGCAACGCTCGCCTGCAGAATGCGTTGCAGCTCGGTGTGCAGCGTCGCCCACTCCACGGAGTTCAGCGAGGACGCAGCACGGGACGGATCGATTGCGGCCGACCAGCACGCCTCGGTCGCGTAGATGTTGCCGACGCCCGCGAGTCGCGTTTGGTCCATGAGCACGGCCTTGATCGCGCGCGTGCTCGACCCCAGCGCGCCGGCCAGCGTGAACGGCGTGCAAGCGTTCGAGAGTGGCTCCATCCCCAGCGCGTTCGTGTACGTGGCAAATCGTGGGACGCGCATGAGCGATACGGTGCCAAGCCGACGCACATCGCGGTAGTGCAGCTTGCGCCCGTCCGCGAGCAACAGCGAGACGCACACATAGTCACGCAGCGCGGCCTCGAGCGTGCCGTCGTCCACAAGCAGTGCGCCCGTGAAGCGCGGCTGCACCACCAGATGCATGGGCTCGTGGTTCGCCTGCGCCAGGTCGAGCACGATCAGCTTGGCGCGGCGCCACACGGCACCGATCGTGCGGCCGCACAACGCGCGCTGCAGACCGTCGCTGTCCACCTCGCGCAGCACATCGGCACGTGGCACCTGCACACCAACGATCTGCGCACCGACAACGAGCTGGTGCAGGTCGCGCGCAATCGTTTCGGTTTCGGGCAGCTCGGGCACCGCGTGGTCCTACTCGGCCTCGGTGCTCGCGGCGGCAATGCGCTCGGCTTCACGCCAGCCAATGTCCGTACGCATCTGCGCCCCCTCAAACCCCACCGATTCTGCGCCGTCGCGACTGATACGTCGGGCGTCCTCGAAGGTCGCACCAAGTCCGGTCACCGCCACGACGCGTCCACCACCGGTGATCAGGCGACCATTCGCATCGCGTGCGGTGCCGGCGTGATACACGCGGCGCGTGCTGTCATCGTCGGGGAGCGTGAGCTCGTCGCCCGTGCGCGGCGCGTCGGGATAGTTGGCCGCGGCGACGACGGTGGTCACTGACGCGCCGGCACGCCAAACGAGTGGCGACATGTTCCCGATGCGTGCGCCGCGTGCGATCGCCAGCATCGGATCGAGCAGGCTGCTCTCGAGCATGGGCAGAATGGCCTGCGTTTCGGGATCACCGAAGCGACAGTTGAACTCTACCACCTGCGGCCCTTCCTCGGTGAGCATCAGGCCGGCGTAGAGCAGTCCGGTGAACGGTGCACCACGCTTGCGCAGCGCGTGCAACGTGGGCAGCAGAATGCGCTCGGTCACATCGTCGAGCAGTGCGGGCGTGCCCAGCGACACGGGCGTGTAGGCACCCATGCCACCCGTGTTCGGTCCGTCATCACCGTTGAGCAGGCGCTTGTGATCCTGCGCCGGCAGCATCGTGAGCACATCGGTGCCATCGGTCATCGCAAAGAGTGACAGCTCCTCACCCTGCATGAACGCTTCGACGAGTACCTCGTTGCCCGCGTCGCCAAACGCGCGATCGTTCATGATGCGATCGATCGCCGCGTGCGCTTCAGCGAGTGTATGGCACACGATCACACCCTTGCCGGCAGCAAGCCCGGACGCCTTGATCACCACCGGTGCCCCGAAGCGCTCGCGCACCGCCGCGTGCGCGTCAAGCGCGGTGCGATGCGTTTCGGCGCGCGCCGTGGGCACATCGGAGCGTGCCATGAGCGTCTTCGCCACGTGCTTGGACGTCTCGATCTGCGCTGCTTCGCGGGTGGGACCGAACGCCGGAATGCCGCGGTGCTGGAGTCGGTCCACCAGCCCATCGGCGAGCGGGGCCTCGGGGCCCACGATCACCAGGTCCACCTGTTCCTCTCCGGCCAGCGCGACGAGTGTGTCGAGCTCCGTGACCTTGACGGGCAGCACACGCGCCAGCTGCGCGAGGCCGGGATTTCCCGGCGCCGCGAGCAGTTCGAGCGATACGTTTTCGCGAGAGAGAGCGTCGGCGAGCGCGTGTTCGCGCCCACCGTTGCCTACGAGCAGAATCTTCATGATCACACGGGGTGCGTGGCCGCCACCGCGGCGACCGCGCGTAAGCTAACCGTTCGTCGGTCCGCTCGGTCCCGGTTCGGTTGGTCCACCAGGGGTCGGCCCGGGGTTGCTCGGCCCTTCCGGCCCCCACGTGCCCGGAGGCGGGGTGCCCGGATCGCGTGGCCGCGCAGACGACGTCCCCGTCGCCGTGCGGAAGGCATCCGCAAACGCATCGGCCGCGCGCGTGATCACATCGCCCACCTTGTCGGCCGCCGCACGCGCTTCGGCTGCGTAGTAGCTCGTCGCGTCGCGCACGTCGTCGCCAAGCGGGCGCGCCGCTTCCTCGCCGCGCCGCACGTATTCGCCACCAAGAATGCGACTGAAACCACCGGCCTCCACCCACCGGTTGAGCTCACCCACCCGCACCGTGTGAAACGGGTGTACGCGCAGCGCCGTGTTCAGCGCCTTGAGCACCGCGTCCCACGAGGAACCGCCCACTTCATATTCACGGGCCTGCTCCAGATAGGCGTCCAGATCGACGGTATCATCGATGACCTTGCCTCCGGCCAGCGACAGGAAGGTGTGCATGGACTCGCGCACGTTCTGAGAGCCGAGCAGGCCGGCGCGATCGGCCGACAGCTCCGACTTGCGATACCACTCGAGCAGCGCGAGCTGGAACGGCAGCAGCGCCACGGTGGCCACGATCGGCAGCACCTGGAAGCCGAAGGTCATCACGATGACCGCAATCGTGCGGTACGTCGTGTGGCCGCTCATGATGTGGCCGAGTTCGTGGGCGAGGATGAAGCGCTGCTCCTCGCGCGACAGAATTTCGAGGGCCCCCGAGTTGATCACGATGAACGGGTGATCGAAGCCCACGGCCCCGGCGTTCGCGATCGGCGTTTGCGCCACGTACAGCTGCGGTGGCGGCTCGCCCGCAGGCGGCCAGTCGAGCGTGGCCAGCACCTCCTGATACAGCGCGTGCAGGGCCGGGCGCTGGGTGGGTCCCACCAGCACGGCGTCACCGAGAAACAGGTTGCGAATGCCCCGCTCGCCGAAGAAGCCGGCGATCTTGCGCACCGCCAGATCGAAGCCGGGCAGGGCGCGCAGGGCATTGAGGGCAGCGCGGTCCGCGGGGTGTTCCCAGCTGACGGATGCGATCTGAGTGAGCGGCTGTTGGGTCATGGCAGCGGGATGAGGGGTTTCTCATCCTACGCCGCCAGCCCCACAGAAGTTGCGCTGCGCGCCCGATTGTCTGCGCCCGGCGGCGATCAGGCCAGCGCCTGCTCCAGATCGCCGAGCAGATCCTCCACGTCTTCCACACCGCAGGAGAGGCGCACCATCCCCTCGGTGAGGCCCATGCCGACCTTCACGTCGGCCGGTACCGAACCGTGCGTCATGCTGTACGGGTGGCTGATCAGGCTTTCGACGCCACCCAGCGACTCGGCCAGGGCGAACACGCGCACGCGCTCGAGCACCTGTCGGACGCGCTCCACGGAGCCGAGTTCCATGGTGATCATGCCGCCGAAGCCGCTCATCTGACTGGCCGCCAGCGCATGCTGCGGGTGAGACGGGAGCCCGGGGTAGATCACGTGCTCTTCGCCCAACCGATTGGCCAGCCACGTCGCAATTTGACGGCCGTTTGCGTCGTGCTGACGCATGCGGAGCGGGAGCGTCTTGGTGCCGCGCAGCGCCAACCAGCAGTCGAACGGTCCGGGGACCGCCCCGGCGGCATTCTGAATGAACTGCAGCTTGGCCGCGAGCTCGTCCTCAAGAACCACCGCGACCCCGCCGATCATATCACTATGACCATTGAGATACTTCGTGGTGGAATGCCACACGATGTGGGCACCCATCTCGAGCGGTCGCTGGAAAACCGGCGATGCGAAGGTGTTGTCCACCACGAGGAGCGCCTCGTGGCGCGTCGCGATCTCCGCCATGGCGCGCAGGTCGGCCAACCGCATGAGCGGGTTCGTGGGGGTCTCCACGAGCAGGGCGCGCGTCGCGCCGGTCATGGCATCGTTCACGAGCTCCGGATCGCGGGTGTCCACGTAGCTGAAGGACAGCCCCATGTGACGCAGGATCCGATCGAAGAGCCGGAACGTGCCGCCATAGACATTTTCCCCGACCACAATATGGTCGCCGGCCTTGAACAGCTTCATGATGGAATCGAGGCACCCCATGCCGCTGGCGAAGGCGAAACCGTGCTGTCCGCTTTCGAGCGACGCCACGTTCCGTTCGAGGGCCTCACGGGTGGGGTTCTTCCCCCGGGCGTACTCGTACCCCTTGTGCTGACCGAATCCGTCCTGCACATAAGTGGAGGTAAGGTAGAGCGGCGTCATGATCGCGCCGGCCTGCGGCTCCGGCCGCTGGCCCGCATGAATGGCCCGCGTGGAGAGGCCGGCCTCGAGATCGTCAGGGAAAATGCGCGTCATCGTCGATTCGAAGTGGTACGTGGGGAACGTCGGGGATCGGCTCAAGCTAGCTGCCGAGCACCCGCGCTGCACGACCGTGGGCCGTTCGATCCGCCACCGGCTGCCTGAATGGCCGCCCGCTCGTTCTCGCTCGCCCCGTCTCTCTCGCTGACCGTCATGGCTGCCCCTGAGCGCGATCCGACCCCCTGCTGCCTCATCGTCGACGACGAGGCACCGCTGCGCGCCGTGCTGCGCCGCATCCTCGAGCAGCAGGGCTTCACCTGCCGCGATGCCGCCTCCGGAGTGGAAGCGGTCGCCCTGCTCGAGCAGCACGCGGCCGCGCTGGTGCTCACCGACTACCACATGCCCGAAATGGACGGTGTGGAGTTGCTGCGCACGATTCGGGAGCGGTGGCCGGATACGGCGGTGGTAATGGTCACCGGCGTGTCCGATGTGGATCTCGCCGTGCAGTGCCTCGGCAACGGGGCCATGGACTACGTCACCAAGCCGTTTCGCGTGGACGAGATCCGCGGCCGTGTGGGGCAGGCGCTCGAAAAGCGCCAGCTGCTGCTCGAGAACAAGGCCCATCGGGAGCACCTCGAAGCACGGGTGCAGCAGCAGGCGCGGGCCTACGAAGAGCTGTTTCTGGCCTCGTTGCAGTCGCTCGCCGATGC
Source organism: Gemmatimonas sp. (assembly GCA_011390935.1). GTDB lineage: Bacteria > Gemmatimonadota > Gemmatimonadetes > Gemmatimonadales > Gemmatimonadaceae > JAABRT01. Next base: position 8,445 of record JAABRL010000013.1, on the reverse strand, counting down.
GCTCGAAGTGAAGGACCCGTACACCTGGGGGCACTCGCTGCGTGTAGGGCAGTACGCCATGGCGATCGCCCGCGAACTCGACCTCGACGAGGTCCGCCTCGCGCAGCTCGAACTGGGCAGCCGCCTGCACGACATCGGCAAGATCGGCGTGCGTGAAGCGGTGCTCAACAAGGACGGCGCGCTCACGCCCGAAGAGTACCGTCACGTCATGGAGCACCCCGTGATCGGCTGGCGCATCCTGTCACCGCTGCTGCGCGATGCGCCGCACGCGCTGGCGGTGGTACGCTCGCACCACGAGCGGATCGATGGGCGCGGCGCCCCCGACGGATTGTCGGGCGACCAGATTCCGATCGAAGCGCGCATTGCGGCCGTGGCCGACTCGTTCGATGCCATGACGAGTGGTCGCCCGTATCGGGCTGGCATGGCCGTCGAAGACGCGATGGCCGAACTCGAACGGTGCATCGGCACCCAGTTTGATGCCGAGTGCGTGGCTGCATTCGCCCGTGCGCTCGAGGCGAAGGCGTTCCCCCTGCCGGATTCGCGGGTTCGCCGGCCCGCCGTGCGTGCGGTCCGCGTCGTGGCCTGAACGCCACAGTGATCCGTGAGGTGCGTGACGCACCTCACGCACGCCGGGCGGGCCGCCCATGTAACGTGAAGGGCCAGTGGGGCGTCTAGCGATCGAATACGGCTGACGCACGGTCAACCCACCCTGCATCCTCCCCAACGTGTGTATCTTCCGTGGGTTGGGTGATCTTGGCACACGCGCGTGAGGAGCAATGAATTTCGACGGTCTGATGGTGAGCGTTTCCGGAGTTCGGGGCCGGGTGGGTGACGCCCTCACCCCCGAGGTGATGGCCACCTTTGCGGCGGCCTTTGGCGCTTGGGCTACGGCGCGCCACCCCGGCCGCCCCATTGTCGTGGGACGCGACAGTCGTGTGTCCGGCCCCATGTTCACGCGCGTGGTGCACGCCGCGCTGGAGTCGGTGGGGTGCACCGTGCTGGACATCGGCATGGTCCCCACGCCCACCGTGCAGCTCGAAGTGGAGCATCACCACGCCGCCGGCGGCCTGGCCATCACGGCCAGCCACAATCCCATCGAATGGAACGCGCTCAAGTTCATCGGGCCGAGCGGCCTGTTCCTCTCTGCGGCCGAAGGCGCGGAGATGCGGGCGCTCCTGGAGACCGGCATTCCGCGCGCCCCGTGGGACCGCCTGGGCGCGGTCGTACGCGAGTCGCAGGCCATTCAGCGGCACATCGACGCCGTGCTCGCGCTGCCGTTTCTCGATGTGGCCGCCATTCGCGCGCGCGCCTTTCCGGTGGCGCTCGATTGCTGCCACGGAGCCGGCAGCGAGATCATGCCGGCGCTGCTCGACGCGTTGGGGTGCACGGTGTCCGCCATCGGCATGACCGCCGACGGGCGTTTTCCGCGTCCGCCGGAGCCGGTGGCCGAGAACCTGGGTGACCTCTCCGCGCTCGTGCGTTCGTCGGGCGCCGTGGTGGGCTTTGCCACCGACCCCGATGTGGACCGCCTCGCGCTCGTGGACGAACACGGACGCGCCATCGGCGAGGACTACACACTGGCCATGGCCGTGCGTGCCGTGCTGCCATCGCGACCGGGCCGCGTGGTCACCAACCTCAGCACCAGCAAAGTGGTGCAGGACGCCGCGCACGACCACGGCGCCGAGTTCCGCTTTGCGCCGGTGGGTGAAGTGAATGTGGCGCTCGCCATGCGTGAAGCCGGCGCCACGATCGGTGGCGAAGGCAACGGCGGGGTCATCCTGCCGGAGCTGCACCTCGGCCGCGATGCCCCCGTGGCGATCGCGCTCGTCCTGCATCTGCTGGCCACCACCGGCAAGCCGGTGTCGGCGTTCGTGACGGAGCATCCGCGCTACGTGATCGTGAAGGACAAGCTCGATCGTCCGGACGTTCCGCTCGATACGGTGTATGCGGCACTGCGGGCACGATTCCCCGATGCCGTCGCCGATATGCAGGATGGCCTGCGTCTCGATTGGCCGGATCGCTGGGTGCATCTGCGCCCGTCGGGGACCGAGCCGATCGTGCGGGTCATTGCGGAAGCGCCGAGTGACGAGGCTGCGCGGCAGCTCGTCGCCGATGCGCGCGAGCCGCTCTCGCTGCTCGCCGGCGTGTCCTGAACTCCCTGAGTTTCTTCTTTCCTTCCAGCATCACTGCTTATGTGTGGCATCGTCGGATACGTTGGTTCCCGGGTCGCGACCCCTCTGCTCATCGACGGCCTCAAGCGCCTCGAGTACCGCGGGTACGATTCCGCGGGCGTTGCCGTGATGAACGGCAAGGGGGTGGAGACGCGCAAGGCGGCCGGCAAGATCGCCAAGCTCGAGCAAGCCGTTGAGCTCGATCCGCCCATGGGCACGCTCGGCATTGCGCACACGCGCTGGGCCACGCACGGCCCGCCGACCACGATCAACGCGCATCCGCACGCCAGTCACAGCGGCGACATCGCCGTGGTGCATAACGGCATCATTGAAAACGCGAACGTGCTCAAGCGCTCGCTCGAAGCACGCGGCTACGTGTTTCGATCGGATACCGACACCGAGGTGCTCGCGCACCTCATCGAGGCCGCGTACGCCGGCAACCTCGAGGCCGCGGTCATCGAAGCGCTGCATCAGATCGAAGGCACCTACGGCATGGCGGTGATCTCGGCCAAGGAGCCGGACAAGATCGTGGCCGCGCGCAAGGGCAGCCCGTTGCTCGTGGGGTTGGGTGACGGCGAGTACTACCTCGCCTCCGATGCGAGCGCCGTGCTCACGCACACGCGCGAAGTGATCTATCTCGACGATGACGAAATCGCCGTGCTCACGCGCGACGGCTATCGCATTCTCGATCTCGATTCGGCACTGCAGGACAAGCCGGTGAGCCGCATTGATTGGGATCTCGCGCAGATCGAGCGTGGTGGCTACCCGCACTTCATGCTCAAGGAAATCTTCGAGCAGCCGGTGACGGTCACCGACACCATGCGCGGTCGCCTGCTCGTGGACGAAGGCTTCTCCAAGCTCGGCGGCATCAACATCCTCAAGGATGACCTGATGGCCGTGGACAACATCCTCATCACGGCCTGCGGCACGAGCTGGCATTCGGCGCTCATCGGCAAGCTCATGATCGAGGAGATGTGCCGCATTCCGGTGGCGGTGGAGTACGCGTCGGAGTTCCGCTACCGCAACCCGATCGTGCGGCCCAACACGCTGTGCCTGGTGATTTCGCAGTCGGGCGAGACGGCCGACACGCTGGCCGCCATGCGCGAAGCCAAGCGTCGTGGCGCGCGCACCATGGGGCTCGTGAACGTGGTGGGCAGCACGATCGCGCGTGAGAGCGACGGCGGCATCTATTTGCACGCCGGTCCGGAAATCGGTGTGGCGAGCACCAAGGCGTTCACCAGTCAGGTGGTGGCGCTCGCGCTGTTCACGCTCAAGCTCGCGCGTCTGCACGGCATGGAGCAGGAGCAGGGGCGCGAGATTGCCAAGGCGCTGGCCGATCTGCCCGCGCAGATTCAGAATATTCTCGATCGCGCGCACGAGATCGAAGAGATCGCCGAAGAGTTCAAGCGGGCGAGCAACTTTTTGTACCTGGGGCGTGGCTACAACTTCCCGGCCGCGCTCGAAGGCGCGCTCAAGCTCAAGGAAATCAGCTACATCCACGCCGAGGGGTATCCCGCGGCCGAGATGAAGCACGGCCCGATCGCGCTCATCGACGAAATGATGCCGGTGGTGTTCATTGCGCCGCACGACACGGTGTTCGAGAAGGTCGTGTCGAACATTCAGGAAGTGAAGGCGCGCAAGGGCAAGATCATTGCCATCACCACGCGCGAGGAAGACGCGCTCGAGGGGTTGGTGGACTACGAGTTCCGCGTGCCCGAGACGATCGACCTGCTCACGCCGGTGCTGGCCTCGGTGCCGCTGCAACTGCTGGCGTACTACATCGCCGTGAAGCGTGGCTGCAACGTGGACCAGCCGCGGAACCTGGCGAAGTCGGTGACGGTGGAGTAGCGCGGGCACCGCGGCCAGCGGTCGCGCGGTACAGAAGGTCGAGAACGCGGGCGGGCATTTGCCCGGCCGCGTTTTGCGTGCTATCGTCGCGGCATGCGCACGCAAGGAGAGGTGGTGGCACGAACGCGTCTGGTTGCCGCGGCCGTCGCGGCAGGGGGTTGCGCGCTCCTCGCGTGCGGCGAAGCTGCGACTCGCTCCGCCGAGGCGCCTACGATCCGCGACAGCGCCGGCGTTCGTCTTGTCGCTTACGGTACCGCACCGCCCTCGGATAGCAGCGACCTGAGGGTTCCGGCCGAGTCGCCGCGCTGGCGGCTGGCGGGCCTGCCCGGACGGGAGGCTCCGGAGCTCTACCGTCTGCTCTCTGCGGCCTTCCTTCCGGATGGTCGCGTGGTGGTCGCGCACGCAAGCGGACGCGAGCTGTTGCTGGTCGACACGTCGGGATCGGTGGTGCGCATCATCGGGCGCCCGGGGAGTGGTCCGGGCGAGTTCCGCGCCATCGCGTCGGTCTTCGCGACGCCACGCGCGCAGATTCTCGCATTCGATCAGGTGCAGAGGCGTGTGGTTCGATTCGACACGCTCGGTACGGTCATTGAACAACGCAGCGTGGCCACGCCCACGTTCGCCGACGGCGTGTTTCGTCCGAGCGCCCTCGTGGGCGTGTCCCCGGACGGCGATCCACTCGTCCGCATTGATCGGCGTGAGGAACAAGCGGATCCCGTCGGTGCGATTCTCGTGCGCACCGCGTGGCTCGCGGCGGGCGAGCGATGGCGAACGGCGGGACTCGACGCGCGCGCCGACGATTCCGTGTATACCGTGCCAAGTCCCGACGGTTCGGTGGGACTGACGATCGTTCCGTTGGCGCAGCAGCCGCTGTCGCTGATCTGTGGCGATCGCATTGTTCGTGCGCAGTCGCACGCCCAGGGTCTTGCGTTCGAGTCCCTCGACGGCGCCCTCCGCGTGAGCGTCTCCATGCCCGTGGAGAGCGCTCCGGCGTCGGATGACGATCTGAGACTCGGCCTCGCCGCCGGTCTGCCACCCAATATGCCGGTACCCGAGGAGTTCGTCGCGAAATCGCGAGCGCTGCGCGCCGACATTTCGGTTCCTTCGATCTCGCGATTGCTGTGTGATCCCGATGGCGATGTGTGGCTTGTGCGCTTTCCGCGTGCGGGCGCCACTCGGCAACTGCTCACGTCGGTATCGGCAGAAGGACTCCTGGGCTCCACGATGTCATTGCCGCTACCATGGCGGCCGCTGGCCGTGGCAGGCAATCGAGTGGTGGTCGCGATCGTCCAGGCCGACGGCACCGAGTCGCTGGAGCAGTGGCAGGTGATGACGAAGCGGTGAGCCATTGGAAGCTTGCTGAAAATAAGTCTAGACTCTAGATTTATTTAATGCTAACGCTCTCTGAGGTCGCCTATCTGGCCGATGCGTCCCCGAAGTGGGTGCTGAACGCCTGTTCGGCGCTCGCGCTCCACGACCCGTACACCCTCGCGTCGGCCCGGCGTCTATATGTCGTGCGCCTGCTGCAACACGCGGCTGGTTGCTCGCTGGAGCGGGCCGCAGCGCTTGCTGTCCGGTTGCTGCAGGACGGCGATGAGTCGAACGACCTGGCTGTCGTCTCCGTGACGCTGGATGAGCAGGCGACGTTGTGTATGCAGTTGGATGTCGCACGCCTGAACTCCACGTTCGCCGCGCGCCGCTCCGCGCTGAGCACCACTCTTGCGCCACGTGTGCGTGGCCGCCCGAAAACGCGTGAGCTCGAACCGCTGAAGGCGGCGCGAGCGTGGGGGCTCGACCTGTCGTTGCTCGCGTCCAATCTGCGTCGCACCCCGACGGAGCGGCTGCGTCAGCTGGATGCCATGGCGGATTTTCGCCGCCGAGTCACTCGACCGAACGCCACGCTCTGAGGCCGACGCATGTTCGAGGAAATGCTGCGTGCCCTCGTGGGCCGAGGTATCCGGTTCGTGGTCGTGGGTGGCGTCGCGGCCACCATTCATGGCTCGGCGCGCTACACGAACGACCTCGATATCTGCTACGCCACTGATCCCGAGAATCTGCAGCGGCTCGTTGAGCTGCTTACCGAGTGGAAGGCCTATCTGCGTGGCGTGGAGCCGGGGCTCCCATTCATTCTCGATGCACGGACCTTCTCCATCACGCCACTGCTGACGCTGGTGACCACACACGGCGACTTCGATCTGCTCGATCGTGTGCCGGGTGTGGGGGGGTATGACGAGGCGCTGGCTCGGTCGGAGGAAGCGCAGATCGGTTCCGTGCGGTTTCATACGATCTCGCTAGACGCATTGATCGACGCGAAGCGTGCGGCGCGGCGCAAGAAGGACATGGAGCACCTCATCGAGCTCGAGGCGCTGCGCGCGCTGCGAGACGCCTGACGTGCGGCGAGCGCTTCGAAACGGCTGACGTGCGGCGACCGTGCGCCGTCGCCGGATCGTCTGCCGCGTGCGAGACCAGTTGCTGATCCTCGAGACTCGCTGAAGTTTGGTGCATGCGAGTCCTCCTCCAACGTGTCTCCCGCGCCGAAGTGCGCATCCGCCCCGCCGGCGACGCCCTCCCGTACGTGTCCGGCCGCATCGGTCGCGGCTTCCTGCTCCTGGTGGGGCTCACGCACACCGACACCGAGGCCGAGGTGGCGTGGATGGCCGACAAGATCACCGGCCTGCGCCTCTTCGCCGACAGCGATGACAAGCTGAACCTGTCGCTCGCCGATGTGCAGGGCGGCGCGCTCGTGGTGTCGCAGTTCACGCTCTACGGCGACGCCCGCAAGGGACGCCGTCCGAGCTTTGTGGACGCGGCGCGCCCTGAGACGGCCATCCCATTGTACGAACGTTTCGTGGCCCTGCTGCGTGATCGAGGTATCCCGGTGGCCACGGGCGAGTTCGGCGCCATGATGGACGTCGATCTCGTGAACGATGGCCCGGTCACGCTCTGGCTCGAACGCGAGGCCGGCGCCCCTCCCACTTCTGCTTCCGCCTCATGATGCTGTCCCTTTCGCGGCCACTGGCTGCATTCGCGCTTGCCGTGTTCGCCGCGCCGGTGTTTGCCCAACCCTCCGCCAACGCTCCGATCGTGCGCGCCGAGTTCGCGTGGGAGGCGGGGGACTACCCGCGCGCCCTGGCCATGTTCGACACGCTGCTGCGTGGCCCCAACGCGGCGGCACATCGCGAGCGCATTGCGCTCATCACCGGCGAGAACTGGCACACCTCGCAGGTGGCCACCGATGCGCGCGCCCCGCGCTGGTCGGCCGACAGCAAGCGTGCGGCGTACGAGACGGGCACGGGCGCGGCGCGGCTCACGCGTGTCGTCGCGAGCACCGACGGATTCCCGGTGCTCGCGGAGGTGAGCGGGGCAGGGCTCGTGTTTTCGCCGGCGGGTGATCGCATTGCCTGGGTGGGTACCACCGGCACTGCGTCGCGCGTGCTGCTGCACACGCTGCCCGCGTCGGCGCCTTCGCGTGCGCGGGTCAATGGCACGCCGCTCGATCTGGGTGGACTCGTGCCGGCGCAGGTGCGTTTCGCACACGACAGCACACTGCTCGTGATCGGCGCACCGGCAGGCGAAACGCGCACCGCGCTCTATCGCGTACCGCTGCAGCGCAACGGTCGAGCGGGCACGCCGGTCCGCATCAGTGTGATCGATTCGGTGGTCAGCGACGTCACGGTCGCCGCCGGCGCGCGTCATGTGCTGTACGGCGTGGGGGGACGCAGTCCGCTGCAGCAGGGCACCGGTGGTGCGTTTGCGCGCGGACCGGCGCGTCGGCAGTTCGCGGTACTCGATCTCGAGAGTGGTGCCGAACGGGTCATCAACGGCGAAGCACCGGTGCTGTCGGAACGCGGCAGCCACGTCGCGTGGATCTCCCGCGCGAACGGTACCAATCGTGTACATTACGCCGCACTCTCGGCGCTCGACGCCCCGCGCGACGTGCACACCACCACCGATGCGCTCGACGCACTCGCGCTCACCCCCGATGGCGCGCGCGTCACCTTTCAGCAGCGGCCGCGCGAAGATTGGGACCTCTACTCGGTGCCCACGGCGGGCGGCGACGTGGAGCGCATCACGCGAGAGATCCAGCATGACCTCCTGCCGCAGTGGCTCGACGATTCACGCCTGCTTGCCGTGATGGGCGAAGCGCGGCATCGTCGCTCGTACCTGTACACGGGCGGTCGGCGCATTCGGCTCTTTCACAACAACACCGTGCGCACGATTGCGCCCGAGTACGAGTGGGCGCCGAGCCCCGATGGCACGAAGCTGCTCATCGTGGCCGAGCGGGACGGTGATACGGTCACGCCGCATCGGCATCTCTGGTGCATGGATCTCACGCGTGAAGTCACGGTGTCCGAGCTGCTCACGCGTGTGCAGGAGAACCAGCGCACCGAACTCGCGCTGCGCGCAAGCGGGCGTGCGGCCTTCG
>JAABRL010000012.1 GCA_011390935.1 Gemmatimonas sp. | reverse complement strand
GCTTCGAGGCCACACCGGACGTAGAGGCGCTGTTCGACACCCTCGTCTCCCGTCGATGGCTCGGCTCCGACGTGTACCGTGGGGCGCTGGTCTTTTCCGACGCTCCATCGCGGCTGGCCCTCGAAATCGCGCTGCACGATGAAGACGAACGCCGCGCCCTCGCCGGCGAACTCGGCGCGCTCTACGCCCGCTGGGAGGAAGCCGAGCGCATTGCGCGCATTGCCGATGGTGAACTCACGCGACTCCCGGCTCGCGAGTAACGCATGTTCTCCACCTGCCTCTTCTGCCACGGCGCGCTTGGCGCCAACGATGCAATCGAGCACTTCCCGGTAGGGAAGCGTTTGGCCTTCGACGGCGAACGCGGTCGCCTCTGGGCGGTGTGTCCGCGGTGCGCACGCTGGAACCTGGCCCCCATTGAAGAGCGCTGGGAAGCACTCGAGGAGTGCGAGAAGGCGTACCGCGCGGCCACGAAGCGCGTCTCCACAGACAACATCGCGCTTGCGCGCTTGAAGGACGGCACCGACCTCGTGCGCATCGGGCAGCCGATGCTGCCGGAGTTCGCGGCCTGGCGGTACAGCCACGCATTTCTTCGTCGAACGCGCTGGGCCGTGGCACGGCGCTACATGGCGCCGGCCGCCGTGCAGGGCGCGCTGATCGGGATGGTCGGCAAAGCAACCGCGTACTCCGCCGCCGGGATCATGCTGATACCGGCGGTGGGCATCGTAACCGTGTTCGCCGTCGTGGGCACCCGGGTGTGGCGCATGCGTCATCCGAGCGCACTCGTCCTCGAGCACGATGGCCGCCTTCGTGGGGTGTCGGAAGAGTACATCGGCGGCACCCGCATCACCTTTGATGCCGATGCGGGACTGGGGCTGCGACTCACCTCGCGCACCGTGACCCCGGCGAACCCGCTGGCACGCGCGCTCGGACTGCGCGTACGCGCCGAGTCTCGCGACGCGCCATCGGAAACGATCATCACGGGCAACGCCGCGCACGCGCTGCTGCCCGTGCTGCTCTCGCGGGTGAACACATTCGATGCGTCGGGCATGCTGGTGCAGGAAGCCATCGAGCGCACGGAGCGCCACCGGCCCGCGCACCGCGACGAAGACCGCGCCATCGCCCTGCTCGCCCCCCGCATCGCCGGCTACCGCCAATCACTCTTCGGCACCGGCGAGTCCATCGGGTCGCTCTCCCCCGTCAACCGCCTCGCCGCCGAGATGGCCCTGCACGAGGACGACGAACGCCGCGCGCTCGCTGGCGAACTCGGCGCCCTGTACGCACGATGGGAGGAGGCGGAACGAACCGCCGCGATCGCCGATACCATGTTCGTCCCCACGTGTCACTCGGAGTCGCCCTGACCCCGCGCCGCCTCGGCCCCACACAAGCCACGCGCATGCGCGACATGCGCGATCGATGCGCCGCCCGGGATACCCTCGCGGCCCGTTGAAGACGCCCCTCGCATCGGCTAGATTTCAGGGTTGTCGTTCAACCCTTCAAGTTCCTGAGCCATGCCAACTTACGAGTTTCGCGCCCCCGACGGCTCGATTCACGAACGCACCTTCCGCATGTCCGAGGTCCCCCAGTCCATCACGCTCGACGATGGCACGGTGGCCGAACGCATGATTTCTGCCGGCGTCGGCCTCCTGTTCAAGGGCGAGGGGTTCTACATCACCGATTACGGCAAGGACGGCAAGAAGGACCAGCGCGCCGCCGCCGCCAAGCCCGCCGCCGGCAAGACTGACAGCGCGGCGCCCAAGGCCGACGCGCCCAAGACCGATGCCGCGGCCCCCAAGGCCGAGGCCAAGCCGGCCGCGCCCTCCACGCCCAAGGCCGACTGACGCACCCGCGTCCGTCGCCTCGCCTTCTCCCCGGTACCCCGCGTCCATTGACTCACGCTGAGGCCCTGCGCGCCGAAATCGCGCGCGCCGCCCGTTCGCTCGGTGCCCCCGACGACGTCACCCCGCACCTCGAACGCCCGCGCGACCCGGCGTTCGGCGACTGGGCCACCAACGTGGCCATGACACTCACCAAAACGCTCGGCAAAAAGCCGCGCGACATCGCCGAGGCCGTCATCGCCGCCATGGACCTGGCGTCGGTGGGGGCCACCAGCGCCGAGATCGCGGGCGCCGGCTTCATCAACTTCCGCCTCGACCCCGGCTTCCAGGCGCAGGGGCTGCTCGCCATTCTCGCCAACCCCGAGCGGTGGGGGCGCAGCAACGCGGGGCAGGGGCGCAAGGCGTGCGTGGAGTTCGTCTCCGCCAACCCTACCGGCCCGCTGCACGTGGGGCACGGCCGACAGGCCGCACTCGGTGACGCCATCAGCGAACTGCTCGAGGTCACCGGCTGGGATGTCGATCGCGAGTTCTACTACAACGACGGCGGCGTGCAGATCGCCAACCTCGCCCGCAGCGTGCAGGCGCGCGTACGCGAGCTCAACGGCGCGGCCCTCGAGATCCCCGAGGGCGGCTACCACGGCGAGTACATTCGCGAAATCGCCGTGAACTACGTGGCCCAGCACCCGCACGATCGCGAGGGCACCGACCTCAACGCGCTCCGCGTGTTCGCGGTGGCCGCACTGCGTCACGAGCAGGACCTCGATCTGCAGGCCTTCGGCGTGAAGTTCGACACGTACTACCTCGAGAGCTCGCTCTACGAGGACGGACGCGTGGCGAAGACCGTGGCCGCGCTCGAAGCGAGCGGACACACGTACGAAGAAGAGGGCGCGCTCTTCCTGCGCACCACCACGTTCGGCGACGACAAGGATCGCGTGATGCGCAAGTCGGCCGCCAAGGGCGGTGACTTCACGTACTTCGTGCCCGACGTCGCGTACCATGTGACGAAGTGGGAGCGCGGCTACACGCGCGCCGTGAACGTGCAGGGGGCAGATCATCACAGCACCATCACGCGCGTGCGCGCCGGTTTGCAGGCCCTCGGCATCGGCATCCCCGAGGGCTACCCCGACTACGTGCTGCACCAGATGGTGACCGTCACGCGCGGCGGCGAAGAGGTGAAGATCTCCAAGCGCGCCGGCTCGTACGTCACCGTGCGTGATCTCATCGATGAAGTCGGCCGCGACGCCGTGCGGTACTTCTTCCTCATGCGCAAGGGCGACTCGCAGCTCGTGTTCGATGTCGACCTCGCCAAGTCGCAGAGCGAAGAGAATCCCGTGTACTACATCCAGATGGCGCACGCGCGCATGTGCGGCATCTTCCGCGTTGGTGAAATTGACGCCACCACCATCACGGGACAGGGTGTCGATCTCGGCGTGCTCGCCGAGCCCGCCGAGGTGGAGCTGGTGAAGGCGCTGCTCGATTTCCCGAGCACGGTGGCCGGTGCGGCCGCCACCTGCGAGCCACATCGTGTGGCGTCCTGGCTGCTCGAGACGGCGCGCCTCGCGCACCTGTGGTACCACAAGCATCACGTCCTCGGTGAACCCGAGGCCATCACGCAGGCGCGCCTGGTTCTCGCGCGCGCCTCGCAGCTCGGCATCGCGGCCGGACTGCGCACCCTCGGCCTCACCGCACCGGAGCGGATGTGACCAGCACGAAGCAGAACGATTCAGATCACGTGCACGTCGTGCACGCCGATGCCAGCCCCGTCCTCGTGGTGGGCTCCGTGGCCCTCGATTCCGTCGAGACGCCGTTCGGCAAGGCCGACGAAGTACTCGGCGGCTCAGGCACCTACTTCTCCAGCAGCGCCTCGCACTTCGCGCCGGTGCAGCTCGTGGGCGTGGTGGGCAACGACTACCCCGTGCATCAGCTCGAGCCGCTGCGTGCACGCGGTGTCGATCTGTCGGGCCTCGAAACCGCCGATGGCTCCAGCTTCCGGTGGCGCGGTCGCTATCGCCACGATCTCAACTCCGCCGAAACGCTCGAAACGCATCTCGGCGTGTTCTCGCACTTCGCGCCCAAGATCCCCGAGCAGTTCCGTCGCTCGCCGTTCGTGTTTCTCGCCAACATCGATCCGCGCCTGCAGCTGCAGGTGCTCGATCAGGTCGAATCGCCGCGACTGGTGGCGTGCGACACGATGAACTTCTGGATCGAGAGCCGTCGCCCCGAACTGGTTGAGCTGCTCGGTCGAGTGGATCTCATCACGCTCAACGATGGCGAGGCGCGACAGCTCACCGAGCAGGCCAATCTCGTGCACGCCGCGCGCTGGATCCTCGATCGCGGCCCCAAGCATGTGATCATCAAGAAGGGCGAACATGGCGCGTTCATGTTCACCAACGAATCGGTGTTCTTCGCGCCGGCGTATCCGCTCGAGTCGGTGTTCGATCCCACCGGTGCCGGCGACAGCTTCGCCGGCGGATTCATCGGTTATCTCGCCAGCACCAACGACCTGAGCGATCGTGCCATGCGTCGCGCGGTGGTGGTGGGGTCGGCAATGGGATCATTCGCCGTCGAGAAGTTCAGCAACGAGCGCCTGCTCGAAATCACGCGCAGCGACATCGAATCGCGCGTGCAGGAGTTCCGCCAGCTCGTGGCCTTCGATGCGGAGCTGCCCGCGTGAACCAGGGCACGCCGCCGGACACCAACGCCATGGACTATCGCAGCGCCGGCGTGGACATCGACGCCGCCGAAGATTCCAAGTGGCGTCTCAAGCAGCATGTGGAGAGCACGCTCACCGCGGGCGCGCGTGGAGTGTTTGGCGGCTTCGGTGGCATGTTCCGTGTGCCGAGCGGCTACGACAAGCCGGTGCTCGTGTCGAGCGCCGATGGCGTGGGCACCAAGATCAAGGTGGCCATTGAAGCCGATCGGCACGACACGATCGGGCATTGCCTCGTGAACCATTGCACCAACGACATTCTGGTGCAGGGTGCCACGCCGCTGTTCTTCCTCGACTACGTGGCGTTCGCGAAGCTCATTCCGAGCGTGGTGGAGCAGGTGGTGGCGGGTGTGGCCGCGGGGTGTCGCGAAAACGGCGCCGCACTCGTTGGCGGCGAAACGGCCGAGATGCCGGGCGTGTACACGGAGCCCGACTACGATCTCGCCGGCTTCATCGTGGGCGTGGTCGACGAAGATCGCATTCTCGGTTCCGAACGTGTTCGTGCGGGACAGGTGCTCGTAGGCCTTGAGGGGAGTGGCCTGCACACCAACGGGTATTCGCTCGCGCGCCGTATCGTGAACGAACGTCTCAAGCTCACCGCACACGATCCGTTCCCCGACGCCAACGGCGCCAGCGTCGCGGACGTGTTGCTCAAGGTACATCGCTCGTATTTGCCGACCATGCGCCCAATCCTCGAACACGTGTGTGCGATGGCACACATAACGGGCGGCGGGCTACCGGGTAACCTGAATCGTGCGCTGCCGGCGCACCTCGACGCGGTGGTGGACACGAACACGTGGACCATCCCGTCCGAGTTCCGGGTACTCGAGGCAGCGGGACACGTCGCACGCGACGAGATGTTCCGAGCCTTCAACATGGGAGTCGGTATGGTCGTCATCGTCGAAGCAAACAATGTTGGTAAGGTTGCCGAGCAGGCCGCTGCGCAGGGCATTGGTGCGTGGGTCATGGGCGAAGTCGTTGCTGGCACGGGCGTCGTGCAGCTCACCGGGTCCGGTCGGTGACTCGCGTGCGTGCGGTCGCGGCCGCACTGGTCGCGGCCGCGGCGATGACGAGCGTCGCCACACCGAACAGCGTACTCGCGCAAGGGTGCACCCTTGGCGTGAGTGGCGGGCAGGTTCCCCCCGATTTCGGCGCAGATGCGTGTCAGAAGGCGCGCGACCTGTTCGTGTTTCTCGCGCCGCAGGTTGGGACTGCGCTCTCCGGTGGCAACGTCATGCTCGGCGAGGGCGGTGCACTCGGTGGGTGGGGCAAGCGCTCCATCGTGCTGCGCACCACGGTGGTCGAAGGCTTCGCGCCGGAAGGCACCGTGAACATCTCCGGGAGCGCGGTGCTCCAACCATCCAACTTCGGCGCGCAGCGTGTGCCGGTCCCCGTGCCGTCGCTCGATCTCGCGATCGGTCTGTTCAGGGGCGTGCCGTTCGGGCTCACCAATGTCGGGGGCGTGGATCTGCTGCTCGGCGCGACGTATCTGCCCGACATCTCGCGTGATCAGTTTTCGCTCTCCCCCGATGGCAACGGGATTGCCACCACTTTCGGCGCACGCTTCGGACTGTTGCAGGAATCGGCGCTCGTACCCGGTGTCGGTGTGTCCGTCTTGCGACGTCGGTTGCCCACCACCACGGTGCGCTACACGAGCGGTAACGATTCGCTCGGCGTGATCGACACACGCGTCGCCACCACGGTGTTGCGATTCACCGCCAAGAAGCATTTCGGAATCTTCGGACTTGGCGGTGGTTTCGGACAGGATCGGCACAACACCAGCACCGAGCTTGAAGCAATCGTGAACGAAACGGTGCAGGGCACACCTGTTCGCGGCATCCTCGGGGCGAACGATTTCAACTTCACGACCACGCGCACAACGGCGTTCGTGAACCTCTCGCTTGGCCTGCCGATTGCGCAGCTCGTGCTCGAGGTGGGCCAGTCGCGCGCCGGTGACATTCGGCAGACCACGAACACCTTCGGCGATCGACGGGCCAACGAGGCGTACCGCTACGGATCCCTCGGCGTCGGGCTGCGTTTCTGATGACCGTCTGCGGGCGCGCTTCGCGCTGAGAGTCCGGTGAGCGACGCCCGCACCGACACCCGCTTCATGCGCCGCGCGCTGCAACTCGCGCGGCTCGGCTGGGGGCGTGTGGCGCCCAACCCTCTGGTGGGCGCAGTGGTGGTGCAGGATGGTCAGATCATCGGCGAAGGGTGGCACCCGTGGCACGGCGCGCCGCACGCCGAGCCGATCGCGCTCGCAGAAGCGGGCGAGCGCGCACGTGGTGCCACGCTGTATGTCACGCTCGAGCCGTGCAGTCACACGGGCAAGACGCCGCCGTGCACCGATACCATTCTCGCAGCCGGCATCGCGCGCGTGGTGTACGCCGTGCCCGACCCCAATCCGCTCGCCGCGGGCGGCGCCGACCGACTCGCCGACGCCGGCGTCGCGCTCACCGGGGGCGTACTCGAGGCCGAGGCCGCCGAGCTCAACGCCGCTTTTCTGCACGCCGCGCGCGGTGGCACGAAGCCGTGGGTCACGCTCAAGCTCGCCCTCTCGCTCGACGGGGCCATCGCCGACCATACGCGGCATCCCGGCTGGATCACCGGCGCGCGCGCTCGCCGCGAGGTGCATCGCCTGCGGGCCGGCGCGGACGCCATCGCGGTGGGTATCGGCACCGTGCTCGCGGACGATCCGCACCTCACCGTGCGGCATGGGCAGGCGGTGCGTATCCCGCCGCGCCGCGTGGTGTTCGATCGCCTGGCGCGCACCCCGGCAGACTCGCGCCTCGTGCGTACACTGGCCGAGGCGCCGCTCACGGTGGTGGTGGCCCCCTCGGCCGCCGACGACGCCGAGTGGGCGCGGCGCGAGCGCCTCGCGTCCCTCGGCGTGGAGCTGCTACCGGCTGCAGACCTTGCCGGCGCGCTCCTCGCGCTGCGCTCCACTGGCGTGCACCACCTCTTCGTGGAGGGGGGCGCCGGGCTGGCCAGCGATCTCGTGGGCACGAATCAGGTCGATCGTCTGATTATCTTTCAGGGATCGGTCATTCTCGGGGCAGGGGCGCTACCCGCTTTTGCCTCACTCGGTCCCCGGTCGGTGGCCGAAGCGGTGCGCCTGCGGGTGCTCGCACGGCGCGCCATCGGCGACGACCTGATGACCACGTACGCTGTTTCGGAACTGTGAGGACGGGATGTTCACGGGGTTGGTGGACGACGTCGGCACCATCACATCGGTGGCCGATCTGGAGGCAGGACGCACCCTGCGCGTAGCGTGCCGGTACGACGACCTCGTGCCGGGCGAGAGCATTGCCGTCAACGGTGCGTGCCTCACGGTGCGCGACCACGGCGCCGGCTGGTTCACGTGCGCGGCCGTGGTCACCACGCTCGATCGCACCACCATCGCCTCGTGGGCCGAGGGCTCGCAGGTCAATCTCGAGCGGGCGCTTCGTCTGGGCGATCGCCTTGGGGGACATCTCGTGCTCGGACATGTGGACGAGGTCGCCACCGTACGCCACACCGTCGTACGCGACGATGCGTGGCTGATTGATCTCCAGCTCTCGCCGGAGATCGCGCTGCTCATGGCCCCGCATGGGTCCCTCACCGTGGACGGGGTCAGTCTCACCGTCAACGCGCTGCTCCCCGATCACGGCGTGCAGCTGTCCATCATCGAATACACGCGCCGCCACACCACGCTCGGAACGCTCGCTGTCGGCGATCGCGTCCACGTGGAAGCCGACGTGCTCGCCAAGCACGTGGCCCGTCTCGCGGCGCCTCATCTTGCTGCCCACGGACTGACCTGATGTCCAACGTCACTGCTCCCCATACCATTGCCCGCGCGCTCGAGGATCTGCGTGCCGGCAAGTTCATCGTCGTGGCCGACGACGAAGATCGCGAAAACGAAGGCGATCTCGTCTGTGCCGCCGAGTCTGTCACGCCCGAGATGGTGAACTTCATGCTCGACGCCAAGGGCATGATCTGTCTCGCCATGACAGGCGAACGCGCCGATCTGCTGGGCCTCGGCCCGCAGTCCGATGACAACACCGAGGTCATGCGCACGGCCTTTACGGTGAGCATCGATGCGGCGCCCAAGTTCGGCGTCACCACCGGCATCAGCGCGAGCGATCGCGCGACCACCATTCGTGTGGCCGTCGATCCATCGAGCACGCGCAGCGACCTGCGCAAACCGGGACACATTCATCCGCTGCGCGCGCGCGATGGTGGTGTGCTGCAGCGCGTTGGACACACCGAAGCCGCGGTCGATCTCATGCGACTCGCTGGCATGCAGCCGGCGGGTGTGATCTGCGAGATTCTCAACAAGGACGGCACCACCGCCCGCCGCCCGCAGCTCGAACAGTTCTGCGCCGAGCACGACCTCACGTTCATCACCGTGGCGCAGCTGGTCGCGCATCGGTTGCAGACGGAGCGATTGGTGCATCGTGCCGCGGAAGCGCGCCTGCCCACCGAGTTCGGCGAGTGGCGTATCGTGGGGTATCGCAACGATGTCGACGGGCGCGAACACGTGGCGATTGCCCATGGCGATGTGGACTCCGATGCGGCCGCCGAAGCACCCGGCGTGCTTGTGCGCATGCACAGCAAGTGTCTCACGGGCGACGTGTTTCACTCGCGTCGCTGCGACTGCGGCTGGCAGCTCGAAACGGCCATGCGCATGATCCAGGCCGAAGGACGGGGCGTGATCGTGTACCTCGATCAGGAAGGGCGCGGCATTGGCCTCATCAACAAGCTGCGCGCGTACGAACTGCAGGATCAGGGCGCCGATACCGTCGAGGCCAACGAGCAGCTCGGTTTCAAGGCCGACCTGCGCAACTACGGCATCGGGGCGCAGATTCTGCTCGATCTTGGCGTGCGTACCATTCGTGTCATCACCAACAATCCGCGCAAGCTCGTGGGGCTCGATGGCTACGGCCTCGTGCTGCACGATCGGGTGCGTCTCGAAATGCCGGTGTCCGATGACAACGCCGAGTATCTCGAGACGAAGCGCACCAAGCTCGGACACCTTTTCGCTATCTGACGGCACATGGCCGATTTCACGGGACTTCCGCGCGGCGAGGGACGACGCATTGCCGTCGTTGCCAGCCGCTTCAACGAAACTGTCACCACGCGACTCGCCGAAGGCGCGGTCGAAGCGCTGGTGCGACACGGCGCCGCGTTCGGCGACGTGGACGTGTGCTGGGTGCCGGGGGCGTGGGAGTTGCCCATCGCCACGCGCCGTGTGCTCGCGTCCGGTCGCTACGATGGCGTCGTGGCCGTCGGCGCCGTCATTCGTGGCGAGACGCCGCACTTCGAGTTTGTCGCGGGTGAAGCGGCGCGCGGTCTCGCCGAGGCCAGCCGCGAGTTCGAAGCGCCGGTCACGCTCGGCCTGCTCACCACCGATACGTTGGCGCAGGCGGAAGCGCGGGCCGGTGGCGATCATGGCAACAAGGGGTGGGACTCGGCCGTCGCGCTGCTCGAAATGCTCGACCTGTTCGATCGCATCGACCCGGCCGATGACGAAGGGTGCGATGAAGACGCCTGACGTGCCCAATCTGCGCGACGACGATTTCTGGGACGCTCCCATGTCGCCGCCGGAGCCCGGGGCCACACCGGTGGCCGAGCGCGTGCGCCGCGGTGCACGCACCGGTGGCCGCGCCAATCGACAGGCCGAACGCGTGGAAACACGTGGGCGCTCGCGAGCCCTGCAGGCGTTGTACGCCGCGGACATGCGTGGCTACGACAACCTGCGGCGCATCGCGCTGCAGGTGTGGGACGACCTCGCCATCGAGCCCGAGGAGCGCAAGTTCGCGTCGCGTCTCGTGGAGATCATTGTCGATCGGTCGGCCGAGGTGGACAGCTCACTCTCCGAAGTCACGGCCAACTGGCGCCTCGAGCGCATCGGTGCCGTGGAGCGCAGCGTGCTGCGTCTGGGGGCCGCCGAACTCATGCGCGGTGACACACCGCCGCGCGTGGTGCTGCAGGAGGCGATCCATCTCGCCGAGCGATACGGGTCGGCCCGTAGCGCGCGCTTCGTGAACGGCGTGCTGGACGCGTACGCGCGCAAGCTGGGCGTGCTGTGACGCCTGGCGCCCAACGCGGCTGCGCAGTGCCGGTCAGCGGTTGGTGATGCCGGCCGCCGAGCCGAAGCGCCCACTGCGCATCGTGGTGGTCAACTGGCAGTGCCGAGACAATCCGTTGGCCGGTGGGGCGGAGATTCACCTGCACGAGATCTTCGGGCGGCTGGCCGCGGCGGGACATGACGTCACGCTGCTGTGCGGCGGGTGGCCCGGCTGTCCGCCACGCGCCACCCTCGACGGCATCGCCGTGCACCGCGTGGGCACGCGCCAGAGCTTCCCGTTCAAGGCGCGGGCCTACTGGAACACTCATGTGGCCGAGTGGCGGCCGGACGTGCTGGTGGAGGACATCAACAAGGTCCCACTGTACACGCCGCGCTGGGGCCGTGTCCCGGTCGTGGCGCTCGTCCCACACCTGTTCGGGCCCACGGCCTTCCGCGAGCTCTCGATTCCGCTGGCGGCGGCGGTGTGGCTCGCCGAGCGCCCGTTGCCCTTCATGTACCGGGGCGTCCCCTTTGAAGCGATCAGTGAGAGCACGGCCGACGATCTGGCCGGGCGAGGCATCGCCCGCGAATTGGTGCGGGTGATCTTCCCCGGGATCGATACCGCGCAGTACACTCCGGATGCGAGTGTGCGAGCGGATCGGCCCACCTTCGCGTATCTAGGTCGATTGCAGAAGTACAAGGGGGTGGATCTGGTGCTCCGGTCGTTCGCGGCCGCCGCGCTCCCCGACGCCACCCTCGAGATTGCGGGAGCCGGAAACTACCGACCGGCACTCGAAGCGCTGGCGCGTGAACTCGCGGTGGCGGATCGGGTACGGTTTCTTGGACGGATCGATGAGGCAGCTAAGCAGGCCCTGCTTCGACGGGCATGGGCTCTGGCGTTCGCATCACCCAAGGAGGGCTGGGGCATTACCAATCTCGAGGCTGCGGCGAGCGGGACTCCGGTGATTGCGTCGAACTCCCCGGGGATTCGTGAATCCGTCCAGCATGAGGTGACCGGCTATCTGGTCCCCCATGCAGACACCGCAGCCATGGCGCAGGCGATGCGCCGCCTGGCCACCGATCGGTCGCTCGTGGAGCGGCTGGGCGTGGCGGCGCGACAGTTCGCACTCGGGTTTTCCTGGGAGCGAGCCGCCGAAGATACCGAGGCCCACCTTCGTGAGATCGTGGGCCGGCGAGGAGATGGCTGATGGAGATCATCCTGCACGCGCACCACGCCGACGTCACCGAGTCCCTTCGCAGCAAGGCCGAACGCGCCGTTGAGCGCCTGTCCGCGCGTGTCCGACGCGTGGTGACGGCCATTGTGCGCTTCGAAGGTGATGGGCCGAGCAAGCGAGTCGAGATTGTATTGCAGGCACCGCGCCGACCGGATATGGTGGCCCGTGCCTTCGATCGACAGTACGAACCCGCACTGTCGCTGGCCGTGCAACGACTCGAAGCCCAGGTGGAGCGCGCGCGCCGTTCGCATCGCCCCCGATCCCGCCCTCCGGAGACGCCTCCCTGGTGAGTACGCGCCTGACGGTCGCCAAGCTGTTGGATACCATGCGGGACTCCCTCCAGCTCGAAGAGCTGGGGGATCCCGTTGGCCATGACCGAGAGATCACGAGCCCCGAGGCATCCAGCCCGGGGCTCGCCCTCTCTGGCTACCTCAATCGGTTTCCGTACCAGCGCATTCAGGTGCTCGGCGAAACCGAAATCACCTACCTGCAGTCGCTCGACGACGCCACGCGCGCGGCCAACCTCACGGCATTCTTCGACTTTCCGATGCCGTGCGCGTTTGTCACCAAGGGACTCGAGCCGCCAACGCCGCTCGTGGAGGTGGCCGATCGGGCCGGCGTGGCCGTGCTGCGGTCGCAGCTCAAGACGGCCGAGTTCTATCGCCTCATCAAGCCGTACCTCGCCGATCACTTCGCGCCGGTCACCACCATGCACGGCTCACTCGCCGACGTGTACGGCGTGGGACTGTTCTTCACGGGCAAGAGCGGCATCGGCAAGTCGGAGTGTGTGCTCGATCTCGTCGAGCGCGGCCATCGCCTGGTGGCCGACGATCTGGTGTTCGTCTCGCGCAAGGGGAGCGACGTGCTCATCGGCCGCGGGCACGAAATGCAGCGGCACTTCATGGAGATTCGTGGCGTCGGCCTGCTCGACGTACCCGCGATCTTTGGCGTGAAAGCCGTGCGTCAGCAGAAGCGACTCGAAGTGGTGGTGGTGCTCGAGGAGTGGAACGGCGAGTCGCCGGCCGATCGCACCGGACTCGACGTGCAGCGTACCACCATCCTCGGTGTGGAGCTGCCGCGCATCACCGTGCATCTCAATCCCGGCAAGAACATCACCGTGATCGCCGAAGTCATCGCCATGAATCATCTCCTGCGCTATCATCGGGGATACGATTCGGCGACGGCGTTCAACGAAATGCTCATCAACAACATGAAGCGGCGCAGCGAAGACGCACATCGATACCTGCTGGAGGATGACGAGTGAGCGACGATGCTGCCGTCGTGGCGGTGGTGGCTGGTCACGGTCGCTTCGCCGAAGGGCTGGTATCCGCGGTGGAGCAGATCACGGGACGCGGCGCCGCCTTTGCCACGCTCTCGAACAGCGGCCTCGCCCCCGCCGACATCGAACGTGAACTGCTCGCGCGCCTCGACAGCAGCGGGGCGCGCGTGATCTTCACCGATCTGCCCGCCGGCAGCTGCACCATGGCCGCGCGCCGCGTGCAGCGCGCACGCCCCGATGTCGTGCTCGTCACCGGCGCAAATGTATCGGCGCTGATGGAGTTTCTTTTCGCGGCCGTCAGTCCGCTCGACACGCCCGTTGGCGGTCTGGTGGATGTGGCCGCGCTCGCGCAGTCGGCGGCGGCCAAGGGGCGAGAGACGCTCGTGGCCAGCGGAGGCGCGACGTCGTGAGTCTGCTGTTGCATCGGATTGATGACCGTCTCATTCACGGGCAGGTGGTGGTGGGGTGGGGACAGCCGCTCGGTTTGCGGTTCATCGTGCTCGTGGACGACGACGTCGCGGCCAGCGATTGGGAGCAGGAGCTGTATCGCATGGGGGTGCCTCCCGACGTGGAGGTGTATTTCCATGCCGTCAGCGACATGGCGTCGGCCATCGATCACTACGATCGTGATGTGCGCCCCGGGCTGCTGCTCGTCGGCAGCGTGGACACCATGCGGCGCCTCGTTGACGTGGCGCCCTCCATCCGATCGGTGAACATTGGTGGCGTGCACCACGCCGACGGCCGCGTGCAGCGCATGCGCTACGTGTTCCTGACCGCCGACGAGGAGCGTGCGTTGCGCGCGCTCGAGGCGCGTGGGCTCGCGATCACGGCGCAGGATGTCCCGTCCACGCGCCCCGTGTCGCTCGCCGACGTGCTCGCCGGCAAGCCGGACGCCTGATCGTCGTGCTCCCCTTCACGCTCGATCTGCTGCCGCTCGTCCTGCTCGGGGCGGTGTTGGGGCTCGATGTCGTCAGCTTTCCGCAGGCCATGATTTCGCGGCCGATCGTGGCGGCCACGTTGGCGGGTGCATTTGCCGGTTCCCCGGCGGCTGGTCTGGTCGTCGGTGTGGCCCTCGAATGCCTGGCGCTCGAAACGCTGCCGTTCGGGGCCTCGCGCTACCCGGAGTGGGGGAGCGCGTCTGTGGTGGGTGGACTGATCGGGACACGCGGTGCCGACGGTGCGCTGCTCCCGGACCCGGGGGCGTGGGTGATCGGCGTCATGGCGGCCATTGCGACCGCGTGGGTGGGCGGGTGGAGCATGGTGCAGCATCGCAAGCTGATCGCGCGTTGGGCGCGACCGCGTCTCGAGGAGCTCGCCGCCGGCTCCATGCGCACGGTGGTCTCGCTCCAGGTGTACGGCCTCACGGCCGACCTGCTGCGTGGTGGCGGGCTCACGCTGCTCGGGCTGACAGTCGCGTGGCCGATCTCGACCTGGGCCATTGCCAGCTGGCGCCTCGGCGCGCTCGAAACGCGCGGCGTCCTCATTCTCGGGGCCGCCGCCGTCGCCGCGTCGGCCGTGTGGAAGGTGCTGCACGGCTATTCCGTGACGCGGCGGTTGTTCGTCGCCGGACTCGCGGTGGGCACGATGCTGGTCGGATTCCGTGGCTGACACCGTCGCCGTGTCCGGCATGGCGCCGACGCCCTCGCTGCCGACGGGCATGAAAGCCGCGCCGCTCCCGGTGGCCACGCGCGCGTCCATGCTGCTGCGCTGCCTCGCCATTCAAGGGTCGTGGAACTACGAGATCCTCAATGGCAACGGCATCGGGTTCTGCGTGGAGCCCGCGCTGCGGCACTTGCCTGGCGGTGTGGGGGGAGACGCGTATCGGGAAGCGCTCGCGCGCCAGTGCGCCTACTTCAATGCGCACCCGTACCTCGCGTCGCTGGCCGTTGGCGCGCTGGCGCGCGCCGAGCTGGAGCGGACGCCTCCCGACCGCATTGTCCGATTCCGCACGGCGCTCTGCGGACCGCTTGGCAGTCTGGGCGATCGGCTCGTGTGGGCTGCCTGGCTCCCCGCCTGTTCGCTGGTGGCGCTGCTGCTCTTCGGGCTCGGCCTGGGCCCGGTAGGCGTTGCGGTGGGCTTCCTTGTGCTGTACAACACAGGACATCTCGCGCTGCGCGCGTGGGGGCTCGGGTCGGGGTGGCTGCACGGGCTCCGCCTCGCATCGGCTCTCGGGGCGGCGTGGCTGCAGCGTGGGCCGCAGTACATTGCACGGGGGGCCGCGCTGGTCGCGGGCATCGCGCTCCCCTTTGCTGCCAATCGGGCGATCGGAGGCGGTGCCTCCATCGAGCCGGTCCCGTTGGCGGTGATGGCGCTTACGCCATGTCTCGCATTCCTCCTCGTGCGGCTGCACGGGAAGGTGGAAGGATGGCAGCTGCTGTTCGGGCTGCTCGCCATCCTCGTCTTCTACTCGACGGTCCTCCACTGATGGCAGAACTCTCGGTTCAAATCGTGAACAAGCACGGGCTGCACGCCCGTCCCGCGGCCGAAATGGTCAAGGCGGCCTCGCGCTTCAAGAGCGACATCACCATTGCCCGTGATGACCTCGAGGTGAACGGCAAGAGCATCATGGGCGTCATGATGCTCGCCGCCGAGTTTGGTGCCAGCATCACGCTGCGCGCCAGCGGCCCCGATGCCGACGAGGCGCTCGCCGCGCTCGCCACGCTCGTCTCCTCCCGTTTCGGGGAGAGCTGAGTGGATTCGGTCCTCCGCGGCATTCCGGCCTCGGCCGGTCTCGTCGTGGGACCGGTGCATCTGCTCCGGTGGGAGGTGCCCGAGGTACGGCAGCGCCTCATCCTCGATGAGGACATCGAGGCTGAAATCGCGCGCTTGCACGTCGCGATCGCGCGTGCGCGCGAAAAACTCGTGACATTGCGCACGCGCGCCGAGGCGTGGGCCGGTGCCACCGAAGCGGCCATCTTCGATGTGCAGCTCTCCATGCTCGCCGATGACGAACTGCTGCTCGCTGTCGAGGCGCTGGTGCGGCAGAACCTCGGCGCCGAAAAGGCCTTCGACATCGTGCTGCTCGATTGGCAGCAACGCTTCGCACGCAGCAGTTCGCCCATGCTGCGCGAGCGCGTGGGCGATCTCACCGATGTGCACATTCGCGTGCTGTCGATCCTGCTCGATCTTCCGGATCACGATCCGGTCGACGTGCCCAAGGGCTCGAACGCGATTCTGGTCACGCACGACCTCACGCCCAGTCTCACGCTGCAGCTCGATCGGGAAGCGATCGGGGGCATCGCCACCGAGTCCGGCACGGCCACGGCGCACGTGGCGATTCTCGCGCGTTCCCTCGGACTGCCGGCGGTGGTTGGCCTTCGCCGCGCGGCCGCCGCGCTCAAGGGTGGGGAGCTCGCGATCCTCGACGGCACCGAAGGCACGCTCACCATCTCGCCCACCGAGAGCGAGGTCGCCGACGCGCGCACGCGTGCCGAGGCCGATCAGCTGCGCGACGAGGAGCTGCGTGAACTCGCGCAGGCCGCTGCGGTCACGCTCGATGGGCAGGCCATGGTGGTGCGCGCCAACGTGGACATCCCCGAAGAAGCCGACCTCGCCGCGTCGAGCGGTGCCGATGGCGTCGGGCTCATGCGCACCGAGTTCCTCGTGGTGGGGCGCACCAACATGCCCGACGAGGATGAGCAGTATCGCGCGTATCGCAAGGTGCTCGAGGCGTTTCGCGGACGACCGGTCATCATTCGCACGTACGACATCGGCGGCGACAAGCTGCCCGTGGGCGGTTATCCGCACGAGGCCAATCCGTTCCTCGGCTGGCGTGCCATTCGCATGTGCCTCGACGAGGCCGAGCTGTTCAAGGTGCAGCTGCGGGCGTTGTTGCGCGCTGCCGTGCACGGCGACCTGCGCATCATGCTGCCGCTCGTCGTCACGGTCGACGAAGTGCGCGAGACGCGCACGCTCCTGGGTGAGGCCGAGCAGGAGCTGGCCGAACGCGGCGCGTCGTTTCGCGCCGACGTGCCGTTGGGCGTGATGGTGGAAACGCCCGCGGCGGCGGTGGCCTGCGACACGCTCGTGCGAGACGTCGACTTTCTCAGCATCGGGTCCAACGACCTGGTGCAGTACACGCTGGCGGTCGATCGGGGCAACGTGAATCTCGCGCCCCGCTATACCCCGTTGCACCCGGCGGTCCTGCGTCTCATTCGGGAAGTGGCCAGTACGGGCGCGCAGCACGACCTCCCGGTCGGGTTGTGCGGCGAAATGGGGTCACAGCCGCTGACGGTCTTTGCCCTCATCGGGCTCGGCGTGCGGCAGCTGTCCGTGGCACCGAGGGCGGTGCCCATCGTGAAACGGCTCATTCGCAGCGTCACGGTCACGGCGGCGCGCGATGCCGTGACGGCCGCGCTGGCCTCGGGTGGGACCGCACGGGAAGTCGAGCTGGTGCTACGGCGCCGGCTGCGCGTGGCGCTTGGGGAGGGCTGAGCGCACCCGGTGCCGGGTTGCTCCGCTTCCCCTCCGAAACTAGTCTACTCGGCCAGCACGGCCGTTTCCCCCTCTCCACTCCTCCTGCGAGGCATGCGTGGCCGAACGTCATCTGTTCACGTCCGAATCTGTCACCGAAGGGCACCCGGACAAGGTTGCCGACCAGATCTCCGATGCGGTGCTCGATGCACTGCTCGAGCTCGATTCGTCGGCGCGCGTGGCCTGCGAAACGCTCGTGACCACGGGGCTCGCGGTGATTGCGGGCGAGATCACCACGTCGGCCTACGTGCACCTGCCCGACGTGGTGCGTGCCACGATTGCCGACATTGGCTATACCGACGCGCGCATGGGCTTCGATTCGAATACCTGCGCGGTCATGAGCACGATCGGCCGGCAGTCGCCGGACATTGCGCAGGGTGTGGATACCGGCGGCGCCGGTGACCAGGGCATGATGTTCGGCTACGCGACCGACGAAACGCCGGAGCTCATGCCGCTCCCCGTGCAGTTGGCGCATGCGCTCACGCGCGCACTGGCCGATCAGCGCAAGTCCGGCGCGTTGCCGTGGTTGCGCCCCGATGGCAAGGCGCAGGTGTCGGTGGTGTACGAAGGAGATCGGCCGTTGTACGTGGACACCGTCGTGGTCTCCACGCAGCATGATGATGCGATCAGCACGCCGAAGCTGCGCAAGGCGATTCTGTCCGATGTCATTCAGGCCACGATCCCCGAGGAGTACCGCCCCAAGAAGCTCACCACACACATCAACCCCACCGGTCGGTTCGTGATCGGCGGACCGCAGGGTGATGCGGGCCTCACGGGTCGCAAGATCATTGTGGACACGTACGGCGGCATGGGACGGCATGGCGGCGGTGCCTTCAGCGGCAAGGATCCCAGCAAGGTGGACCGTTCCGCGACGTACGCCGCGCGGTGGGTTGCCAAGAACATCGTCGCGGCCAAGCTTGCGCGTCGGTGTGAAGTGCAGGTGGCGTACGCCATCGGCGTCGCCGAGCCGGTGTCGGTGTTCGTGGATACGTTCGGCACGGGTGTGGTCGGTGATCGCCAGATCGAAGAGGCGGTGCGCGGCGAGTTCGATCTCACGCCGCACGGCATCATCACGGCGCTCGATCTGCGCAAGCCGATCTATCGTGCCACGGCGGCATACGGACACTTCGGCCGCACGCCCGAGACGATCGGCCGTGGACGCGGTGCCCGCACGCTCTTCACTTGGGAGCGCACGGACCGCGCGCGTGCGCTGCGTCGGGCGGTTGGTGCGTGATCGGTGCTCCGCCGGCGTCGCGCATCGTGCGCGGCGCGCCGGCGGACCGCGGAGGAACCATGACGGAAGTGACGCTCGCCCGGCTCGGGCTCGACAGCTCCTCGAACACCTACGTCGTCATCCTCCGCGAGCGTGACGGCCGTCGACTGCTGCCGATCTGGATCGGGCAGCCCGAAGCGGAATCGATCGTGCTCCACATCAACGGTGTGGTGCGCGAACGTCCGCTCACCCACGATCTGTGCAAGGCGCTCATCGCGGCGCTGGGTGGCACGTTGGAGCGTGTCGAGATCACAAAGGTCGTGAACAGCACGTACTACGCGGAGTTGCACATCGCGACGCCCGACGGGCATGCGGTCGTGGATGCGCGTCCCAGCGACTCGATCGCCATCGCGCTGCGCCTCGATGCACCCCTCTACGCCGCCGATGGGCTGCTTACCATCATGGACGACGAGGACGAAGACGACGTCGGGCCGCCGATCGGCCCGGATGCCCCGGTTCCCCTGCCCACACCGCGTGGCGAGATGACGCCTGATCAACTCAAGGCGTATCTCGAACAGCTGCGACCGGAAGACTTTGGAAAGTTCAGACCATGAAGCCAGTCGAGGTGGGACATCGCCTGCGCAGTGCGCTGCAGCGCGCGATGATGGTGATGAGTGCGGCAGCGCTCGTGCACGGGAGCGCCGCGAACCTCTCGGCGCAGCAACCCGAAACGCGTCGCGTGGAAGGGCGTGTGGTACGGCCGGCGCCGTTCCTCGACGGCGATACGAGCGCGGTCGTGACGGTGCCCGACATCATGGTCACGCTGCATCGCGTCGCCGCCAATCTCGCAGGGCCGCTCGATTCGGTGCGCACGGATCGCGACGGACGGTATCAGTTTCGCTATCTGCCCAGCGGTGGCCCCGAGGCCGTGTACTTCGTCTCGGCGACGTACGGCGGCATTGCGTACTTCACCAATCCGTTGCGCGAACTCGTGACCACGGGCGCCAGTGCCGAAATCGCCGTGTTCGATACGACCTCGGTGGCGTTTCCGCTGACTGTGCGCGGACGGCACCTCATCGTGGGGTCGCTCGACAGCGCACGCGAGCGCACCGTCGTGGAGATCTTCGAACTCTCCAACGACAGCACCCGCACCATCATCGCACCGGAAACCCCCGACGCGTCGCCCACGTGGTCGTTTCCGGTGCCGGCCGCGGCGCGCGAGGTGAAGGCGGGGCAGGGCGACCTGCCGGCCGACGCCTTCGTGCAGGCCGCCGGTCGCGTCTCGCTGTACGCCGCGTTGGCGCCTGGGCTCAAACAGCTGTCGGTCTCGTACAAGCTCCCGGAGACGGCGTTCCCGCTGGAGCTCGGCATCGATGACGGCGCCGTCGTACTCGAGGTGTTGCTCGAGGAGCCGGAGGCGCGTGTGGATGGCGGTAATCTGGTGGCGGTCGAACCGGTCGGACTCGAAGGGCGCCAGTTCCTGCGCTATCTCGCGCAGGATGTGCGTCCGGGTGAGCGCATCACGATCGAAACACCCACGAGCGGACTCGGTGGACGCGGATTGTATGTCACGGCGTTGCTGGGCGCGCTCGGGCTGCTCATGCTCATCACGTTGTTCCGCTCGGCCCAGCGCAATCAGCGTCCGGTGGGGACGACACCACCGAGACTCGCCACGCTGAAGGTCGAGGTGCCCACACCGGAGCGGCTGGCGCGCGAAATCGCCGATCTCGATGCCGCCTTCGCCGCGCAGGCATCGCCATCGGCGAGCGTGAAGGACGCCTACGAGCGTCGGCGTGCGGAGCTGGCGGACGCGTTGCGTGCGGAGCTTGCCGCGGGCGGCACGTCCAAGTAAGTATGGGGAAGTCGAGGTTTGGACTCTCGGTCCGGACTCGGCTATACAACTGATTCATGCGCGCGGGACACGGAAGCCGGTGCAACACCGGCGCGGCCCCGCCACTGTAACGGGTTCACCAGCACTCGCTCGCGAGCGCTGATCCCGCCGACTCAATACGTCACTGGGCGATGTTCAACATCGCATGGGAAGACGAGTCGGCGTTGCCCGAAGCCAGGAGACGACCCGCGCGCACCTTGTACGAACACCCTCGAGGGGGGGGCTCGTGCGCGCCGGGGATCGTGTGCATGTGCTGCCGCTCGTGCGGTGTTCGTGTCACCTCCCCTCCGTGCCCGGGCGTCCTCTTCGTTCTTCGAGAGGACGCCCGTCGTGTTGATGCGCTGGAAGCTGGCCGCGCTGCTGCTCTGGGTCGGAACCGTCGCCGCATGCGCGCCGGGCACAGACCGTTCGACCGCGCGCGTCTCCCTCGACGCCGATCACGACGACTTCGGCACGCCGCTGCCGACCGACCCGTCGCATGCCGCGCGCGTCGTCTCGCTCAATCCCGCCTTCACCGAGATTGCGTACGCGATCGGTGCGGGTGCTCGACTCGTAGGGCGCACGTCCTGGGACAATCGACCCGCTGCGGCGCTGGCAGTGACCGATGTGGGGGCGGGCATCCGCCCCAACGTGGAGGCGGTGCTCGCCACGAAGCCTACGCTCGTGCTGCTGTACGCCACCGCAGAGAATCGCGCGGCCGCCGACGCGCTCGAACGCGCCGGCGTCCGTACGCTGGCGCTGCGCACCGTGACCATCGCCGACTTCCGGCGCGCCACGCGCACGCTCGGGGTTGCGCTCGGCGCGGAGCGCGAAGCCACGGCACTCGTCGATTCCATCGATGGGACGCTGGCCGCCGTTCAGAAGGCGGTCGACGGCGTGGACCGACCACGCGTGGTGTGGACGTCGTGGGAGTCGCCGGTGATGGTGGTCGGCAACGAGAGCTATGAGGCCGAGTTGCTCGCTCTCGCCGGCGCCGAAAACGTGTTTGCGGATCGCCCCGAGCCGGTGGCGACGGTGACGATCGAAGAGATCGCACAACGTGATCCCGCGTTGGTCCTCGCCGGACCGGAACGCATCGAACGCATGCGGACCAGTGCGTCGTGGCGCGCGGTCGCCGCGGTGCGCGATGGTCGCCTGGTGGTCCTCGACACCGCCGTGATCGGTCGCCCCGGCGTCTCGATCGGCATGGCCGCGGTGTCGATTGCGCGCGCGCTGCACCCGGACCGTGCGGACCGGCTGCCGTGAACCCACTCGTCCTCCCCGTGGGCGTGCTCTTGCTGTGCGTCACGTCCATCGTGGCGCTCGGCATCGGGGCGGTCCCGCTCGCCGTGGTAGATGTGTGGCACGCGCTGTGGGGGGAGGGGGAGTCGCAGGTCGTCGCGATCGTGCGCGACTTGCGCGGTCCGCGTGTCGTGTTGGCCGCGCTCGTTGGCGCCGGTCTCGCCACCAGCGGCGCCGCGTTGCAGGGCACATTACGCAACCCACTGGCCGAACCGTACCTGCTTGGTGTGTCGGGCGGCGCCGCCGTCGGTGCGGTGGTCGCGCTCACGTTCGGGCTTGGCACACCGGTGATGGTCACGATCGCCGCCTTCGGTGGAGCGGCCGTGGCAACGGCGGTCGTCGCCCTGCTCGCGCGTGTGGCCGGTGGACGCGCCGAGCCACGATTGCTGCTCATGGCCGGCGTGGTGGTTGGCGCGTTTTCGAACGCCGTGATTCTCGTGGCGCTGGCCGATGCACCGCCAGACCGCATTCGTGGTGCACTCTGGTGGATGATGGGCTCCACCGCGGACGCCACGTGGGCCGCCGTGGCGCGCACCGCCGTGGCGCTGCTCTGCTTCGGTGGGCTGCTCGTGGTGCGGGCGCGTGAACTCGATGTTCTTTCGCTCGGCGAAGAGCCGGCGGTGGCGCTCGGTGCCGACGTGGACGCCTCGGCGCGCCGCGTGTTTCTGGTGGCCTCGTGGCTCGCGGCGTCCACCGTCGCCGCGGTTGGTCTGATCGGCTTCGTGGGCCTCGTGGTACCGAACCTCGCGCGCGCGCTGGGCGCACATCGGCATCGCGCCATGCTGCTGGTCTCGGCGGTGTATGGAGCCGCGCTGCTGGTGGGCGCCGACGTGGCCGCGCGCTCGTTGCGCTCGCCGGTGGAGTTGCCGTTGGGTGCGGTGACGGCACTCGTGGGTGTGCCGTTCTTCCTGGCGCGCTTGCGTCGGCTCGCATGAGCGAGGTCATGCCATCGGTGCCCGGTTTGCTCTTCGACCAGGTCGCGGTGACGTATCCGCGTGCAGAGGTGCCGGCGCTCGCTGGTGTGACCATTCACGCCCAGCCGGCACGTGTCACGGCGGTCGTGGGACCGAACGGCAGCGGCAAGAGCACCCTCGTGCGCGCGCTACTGCAGCGCGTGTCGTTGTCGGCCGGTGCGATTCGTATTGGCGACACGCCGCGCGCCGCGCTGAGCGCGCGCGAGTTCGCGCAGCGCGTGGCGGTGGTACCGCAGCGGGAAGAGGTGCAGATGCCGCTGCCGGTACGCGAGTTCGTGGCGCTCGGTCGGCATGTGCATCTCGGCGCGTTCACCCCGCTTCGTGCGCACGATCTCGCGATCATCGAGTCGTCGCTGGACAAGGCGGGCATGGCGCATCTGGCGACACGCCGCACCGATACGCTCTCCGGTGGCGAATGGCAGCGCGTACGTATCGCGCGCGCGCTCGCGCAGGAAGCATCGGTGCTCGTGCTCGACGAACCCACCACCTTCCTCGACATCGCGCACGAAATGGCGGTGTTCGAACTGCTCGACGAACTCGCGGCCGAAGGGCGCACGATCCTGCTCGTGAGCCATCAGCTCAATCTGGTGGCGCGATTCGCGGCGCACATCGTGCTCCTGCACGCAGGGCAGGTGGCCGCGAGTGGGTCGGCCACCGACGTGATGCGCGGCGACGTGCTCGAGCGGGTGTACGAGTGGCCCCTGGTGGTGACGCGTGACCCGGCGGTTGGCGCGCCGGCGCTGTTGCCACTGCGCGGTGGGTCGCGCGGACGGCGTGCATGATCCGGCATGCCGCAACCGCGCTCGCGCTCCTCGTGCTCCTCGTGCCGACAGCGCGCGTCCAGGCGCAGGCGGACACGGTGCGCCGTCCTGCACGCGTGGTGTGCCTGCAGGACGCCGCAACCGCGGCGCCAGTGCTCGATGCCACGATTCGCGTGGGCACGGGCTCGGCGCGCGTCGCGCGCGCCGCCACTGCGTCGGCCGTCGTCGGCGCGGGGTGCGTGCGAACGTACGCGGCGAGTGGAGACACGATCGAGGTGCAACGGTTGGGCTACGCGCGTTGGCGTGCCGCATGGTCCTCCGTGCACGACACGCTGCACGTCGTGCTGCAGCCGGTGGCGGCGCTGCTGCCGGCCAGCGTCGTGCGGGGCACGACCGTGCGACTGCCCGAGGGCAACTCGCTGGCCGTGAATGACGCGCGCGCGCTCGGTGCCGTCACCGCGGGGGCGCTGGTCTCCCTGCTGCCATATACGCAGCCGCGCAGTGCGCGCGGCGAGGTGTCGGTGTCGCTGCGCGGCGCGCGTCGCGAGCAGGTCGCCGTCACGCTCGATGGGCTGCCCCTCACCGATCCGGCCACCGGCATCGCGGATCTCGCGGATGTTCCGCTCGCCGTGCTTGGCGGTGCGACCGTGGCACCGGGCAGCGATCCGCTTGGTGTCGGTCCGGGGGCGGTGGGCGGCGTGCTCGCCTTGCACACGGGGGAGGGTACGGTTGCCGCAGTACGCGCGGGCGCATTCGGCGCGATGAGTGTCGAAGGGGCGCACTCGCTCGATGTGGCGGGCGGGCAACTGCGCCTTGGTGCGTCGCGTCAGGTGGCCCGCAACGACTTCGGGTTTCGCAACACGGCGACCACCACGGGGCTCGCGCTCGATGAGCGTCGAGTGAACAACGATGTGGCACGCCACGCGCTCTTTGCGCAGTGGCGTGGTGATCGCGCACAACTCACGGTGCTCGGTGCAACTGCCGATCTCGGGCTCGTCGGGCCGGTGAATGTGCGGAGCGCCGACGAGGATCGCTCACGCACCACGCGCATCTTCCTGCGCGGCAGCGCGCAGCGTGATCGCATGCTCATCACCGGCGGCGTCCGCGCGTTCGGGCTCGCCTACCGCGATCCGTTGCGCCCAACCTTCAACAGCAACGCCGACGCACTCGCGGCCGATGTCGATGCGCGGCGGCTCGTGCACGGCGTGCTGCTGCAGGGGGGCGTGGGCGGTGATCGGCTGCGCACCAGTACCGATGTGTCGCAGGATCGCGCGCGTGCGTTCGTGTCGCTGTCGCGCGCACACGAAGCGTTCGGCCTCGACTGGCTCGCCGGTGCGCGTGTCGATGCGATCGGAGGCAACGGCGTGCTCCCCTCCTTCTCGCTCTCCGCCGAGCGACCCACCGTGCTCGGTGCGATCGGTGTGCGCGCGGCGCAGGCGGTGCGCGTGCCCACGTTGTACGACCTCTACTTCTCGAGTCCGCAGCGTCTCACCGTGCAGGCGTTGCGTGCCGAACGCGTGGTGTTCGACGGTGAGTCGTACCTGCGCTGGCGGTCGCCCCCCGATCGCGTCGTGCGCCTGGCGCTCGACGCGGCGGTCGTGGCGCGTACGTCGCGCGATGCGATCGTGTGGTTTCCCGGCAACTTCGGCTGGAGCCCGGCGAACGTGGGCACCGAAACGCTGCACGGTGTCGAGGCACGTGGCGCCTTCGATCGAGATCGTGTGCACATGAGCGCGTGGGGCACGTGGCATCGCTCCGAGCTGGTCAGCGGCACGCTGCGTATTCCCACGCCCTACGTCCCGGTGCACGCGGCGGGCGCCATCGTGCGGGCGCCGATCGGCCCGCTCGATCTTGGAGCGTCCGCACGCTGGCTCGGTCCGCGCCCGTTCACGGCGGGTCCGCGAGATCCCGCATTCACGTTGCCTGACGTGGCACTCGTGGACCTCTCCCTGTCGTCACGCCGCCGAGTGCGCGGCGTGCCGATGCTGTTCACCGCGTCACTCGACAACGCCACCGATCGTGCGTGGCAGTCGGTACGCGGCTTTCCCTCGCCGGGCCGCGCATGGTCCGTCGCGTTCACCATTCTGCCCTGATTGACCTCCCCATGTCATCGATTCGTCGCACGTCGTTGTTCTCGCTTGCACTCGTCACCCTCGCTGCCTGCGGTGATGATGGCGCCACGCCACCCGCGCAGCTCGTCCCGCGCGGTATTGCCGTGCTCGACGGTTTCATTCAGCCCGGGCTGACGCTCGTGCCCGATACGGGTACGGCGACGCAGCGCATCACCTTGGGGGCGCCCAATGAGTTCGACGCAGGCGTGTTTGAACTGCGCAACGATACGGCGCTCGCTGCATCGAGCCGTGGTGCAGGCGATCTGCTCTTCGTGGCCGACCTGCGCTCGGCGTTGGTGCGCCGCATTCAGATGCCGGCACGCGGCAATCCCGCGCGCGCGCGACTGCTGCGCGGCACCGGTGGGCGTGCGCTGATCGGCGTGCCGCTGCGCGACTCGGGTACGGTGATCCTCGCCTCGGTGGCGTCTTCGGGACAGGCGTCCCTCGATCGCATCACCGATGTGGGCGCCTGTCCTGCCGATGTATTTCAGTACGGCAATGACACATGGGTCATCGATGCGAACGCCACGTGCGCCACCGACTACACGCCGCTCGGGGCCATGCGTCTCATTCGCATTCCGTCAAGCGGCGGGACGCGACAGGTGATCCCGCTTCCCGAGTTGCGCGGCTCAGGGGCCGGTGTGGTGGTGGTGGGTGATGTCGCGTACATCAGCGCCGGTGGTGACGTGGACTTCTCGAGCTTCCCGTATACGCTGCGCGCCGGCGGAGCGATCACACGCGTCGATCTGCGCACCGGCACGGTCCTCGGCACGCGCACCATGCCTGCGGGCACCTACGGCGCGAGCGCCAAGCTTGGCCTCGATGGCCATCTGCAGGTCACGCTCTTCGAAGACCTCACCAGTTTCCGCAGCCGCACGATCTCGTATCGCCTCCCCGAGCTCACTCCCGTGGGCACGCGCATGGAGGGCGCCGACTGGCTGGCGCTGCGCGACGGTGCCGGTGCACAGGTGAGTTGCGGCAGCTCCCTGATGGACGGCCTCGGTCGATTGCACTGCATTGAGAATCGCGCGGGCTCCGCCACCTTCCTGATGGTGTTCGCGCCGGGTGGTGACCTGGTGCGCGAGGTTGCGGCTGGGCAGGGCGGCGTCGATTTGCGCTTCCGGTAGGCCGAGCGCTGGTCGCGTGGCGCACGGGCTAGATTGCGCCCATGCCTCAGGTCGCCACCGACGCGCTCGTGCTGCACGTGTTCGATTATCTCGATACGTCGCGCATTGTGCGCCTCGCCACGCGGGAGTACGGCGTGCAATCGGTCCTGGCACGCGGGGCCCGCAAGTCGTCCAACCGCTACGGCGCGGCGCTCGATCTGTTCGCCGAGGGCGTCGCACAGATCGACCTGCGCCCCGGTCGTGACCTGCAAACGCTGACCGGCTTTGACGTCGCGCGCGTACGCCCGGGGCTGGCAACCGAGTTGCCGCGGTTCACCGCCGCGGCGGCGATTTCGGAGTGCGTGCAACGGCTGGTCACCGAAGACCATGCGCCTGCCGCGTTCGAGATCACGCAGCGGGCGCTCGACGATCTGGCGGAGGCGCCCGCCGACACCGTGATTGCGGTCGCGGTGGCAGCGCTCTGGCGGTTGGTGGCGGAGTTGGGGTTTGCCCCCGAGCTCGAGGCCTGCGCGACCTGTCACGACCCGCTGCCCGCCGACGGGCCGGCGCCGTTCAGTCACGCCGCAGGCGGCGTGCTCTGTG
The DNA here is from genome assembly GCA_011390935.1 of Gemmatimonas sp. Lineage (GTDB taxonomy): Bacteria > Gemmatimonadota > Gemmatimonadetes > Gemmatimonadales > Gemmatimonadaceae > JAABRT01. Next base: position 75,913 of record JAABRL010000012.1, on the reverse strand, counting down.
CTCGCTGCTCGGCGCGGGCTCCCGGCGCACGACGGCTCCCCGCCTCGGCGCGAGCGGCCCTGCTGGCGTGGCTGGGCGGCGGCCTCGCGCCGCTGACCGAGAGTGAGGGGCGAGCGCATCAGCGCCTGTTGCGTGAGTTCCTCGGCGAGCACCTCACCGACGCGCGTGGTTTGAAGGCGTGGGCCGTGTGGGAGGGTGGCCGATGGGGATGATCGGCGATTCGCCAGCCTTTTTGGCAGTCATCTCCCGTCGAAGCGGCTTGCCTCCTGTCCCGAACGATGCGTGAGCAGCATCACAGGGGGAACTTGGCGGTGACGGCGGGGTTTTTGCTGAAAGAATGTGATGGTCTCCCTTGCAAGGGACCGTACACGCTCGGAGCGCGATGGGGCAAGTCGTCGGCGGCGGCACGGGGTCAGCCCGCCATCGGCATTGTTGCTTGACACCCCCCGTCACGCGTCTATAGTTTGTCTGAACGGCAGTAATCCTTCACCCACCACAGGAGACTGAACCAAGGCCCCTGATTCGTCTGTTGGAGAAAACATGACACGTGTATTGACACTGCTGGGCTTGGTCCTGGCGGTTGGCGCGTTCATGCCACGAGATGTCGCGGCGCAGGGCGGTGTGCAGGACCAAGGTAGCACCGTCGTCCGTCGTGGGGTTGGAAAGCTCGGCCAGAACTATCCTAACCCCTTCAACCCCGAGACCACGATTCCGTTTGCCGTTGGCGATGCGCCTACGTGCTCGGACTCTGGTAAGCAGCATCGGATTACGCTCCGCATCTTCAACTTGCTTGCTCGTGAAGTGGCGGTTCCGGTGCTCAAAGGAGGCACCAGCGGTGTCGCAGGTGGTCAGCCCATCAGTGCAATCATGGTTCCATGTGGGCAGTACGAAGCCTACTGGGACGGGAAAGTGAAAAGCACGGGTCGGGATGCACCCTCCGGCGTCTACAGCTATCTGCTGGAAATCGATGGTGTCCCTCTGGCGAAGAAGATGATCGTGGTGAAATAGCGCCACGGACTAAGCACAAACGATTGCACGGCGCCCCGGGTGAACGGACCCAGGGCGCCGTCTTCGTATGCGAGAGCGTCAGCTGCAGAGCAGACGCCGCCGATCCCGCCCGCCGGAACGGCAGGTTGGAGTTGGCATCGACGTTGCCTTCCTTTCCTGACAAGCGCAGTGTGTGCTGGACGGCCGGCTGCGAGCTCTCGCGCCCGCTGAACCACCCTTGTCGGACCACAGCCCATGATCAATCCGGATCGCCTCACCGTGAAGAGCGGCGAAGCCCTCAACGACGCCGTCGCCATCGCCCGTCGTGCCGGCAATCCGCTCGTCTACGACGTGCATCTGCTGCTGGCGCTGCTCGCGCAGGACGAAGGCATCGTGGTGCCCATCCTGCAGCGCATCGGCGTCTCCGTCACGGCGCTGCGTCAGGCCGCCGAGCAGGAGTCCGCCCGCTATGCCAAGCAGAGCGACGCGCAGCCGAACATGTCGCGCGAGCTCACGCAGGTGCTCGATAGCGCCGAAAAGGAGGCGCGTGAGCTCGGGGACGCCTATGTCTCCACCGAACACCTGCTGCTCGCGCTCAGCGACACCAAGGGCATCGATGCCGCGCGCCTGCTGAGCGCCGTCGGTGCCACGCGCGCCGCACTTGGCGACGCGCTCAAGCTGGTGCGCGGGGCGCACACCGTGACCGATCAGACGCCCGAGCAGCAGTATCAGGCGCTCGAGCGCTACACGCGCGATCTCACCGACGCCGCCCGCAAGGGCAAGCTCGATCCCGTCATCGGACGCGACGAAGAGATCCGGCGCGTGATTCAGGTGCTGTCGCGACGCACCAAGAACAACCCGGTGCTCATCGGTGAACCCGGTGTGGGCAAGACGGCCATCGCCGAAGGCCTCGCGCAGCGCATGATCGATGGCGACGTGCCCGAGTCGCTCCGTGACAAGAAGCTGCTCTCGCTCGATCTCGGGGCGCTGATTGCCGGCGCCAAGTTCCGCGGAGAGTTCGAGGAGCGGCTCAAGTCGGTGCTCAAGGAAATCACGGCCAGCGAAGGACGCGTCGTGCTCTTCATCGACGAACTGCACACCCTCGTGGGCGCGGGCAAGGCCGAAGGCAGCATGGACGCGGGCAACATGCTCAAGCCCATGCTCGCACGCGGCGAGCTGCGCGTGGTCGGTGCCACCACACTCGATGAGTACCGGCAGCACGTGGAGAAGGACGCCGCCCTCGAGCGTCGCTTCCAGCCCGTGTATGTGGGCGAGCCGAGCGTGGAGAATACGATCGCCATTCTGCGCGGCCTCAAGGAGCGCTACGAGGCGCACCACGGCGTGCGCATCACCGATGGCGCAGTCGTGGCGGCGGCCACGCTGTCCGATCGCTACATCGGCGACCGCTTCCTCCCGGACAAGGCCATCGATCTGGTCGATGAGGCCGCGTCTCGCCTGCGCATCGAGATCGACTCCGTGCCGCAGGAGATCGACGAAGTGGAGCGGCGCACCGTGCAGCTCGAGATCGAACGGCAGGCGCTGCTCAAGGAATCCGATCCGGCGTCGATGGAGCGCCGCGGCAACCTCGAGCGCGAACTCGCGGAGCTCAAGGAGAAGTCCGGCGGCATGCGGGCGCAGTGGCAGCAGGAGAAGGACGTGCTCGGCAGCGTGGGCCGCATCAAGCAGGAGATCGAGCAGGCGCGCGTGGATGCCGAGAAGGCCACACGCAGCGGCGACCTCAACCAGGCCGCCGAGATCACGTATGGCCGCATCCCCCAGCTCGAGCGCGACATGAAGGAGGCCGAGTCGCGCCTCGCGTCGCATGGCGGTCGGCCGCAGTTTCTCAAGGAGGAAGTCGCCGCCGACGACATCGCGGAAGTGGTTGCGCGGTGGACCGGCATTCCGGTCACGCGCATGATGGAGTCGGAGCGTGAGCGGCTCACGCACCTTGAAGACGTGCTCGCCACACGCGTGATCGGGCAGGACGAAGCGGTGCGCGCCGTCTCCAACGCCGTGCGACGCTCGCGCGCCGGACTGCAGGATCCCAATCGCCCGGTGGGCAGCTTCATTTTCCTGGGACCCACCGGTGTGGGCAAGACAGAGACCGCGCGCGCGCTCGCCGAGTTCCTGTTCGACGACGAACACGCGATGGTGCGCATCGACATGTCGGAGTACATGGAGAAGCACGCCGTCGCACGCCTCATCGGTGCGCCGCCGGGCTACGTGGGCTATGAAGAGGGCGGGCAGCTCACCGAAGTCGTGCGTCGCCGTCCGTACTGCGTGATTCTCTTCGACGAGATCGAGAAGGCGCATCCGGACGTGTTCAACGTGCTGCTGCAGGTGCTCGATGACGGCCGTCTCACGGACGCGCAGGGGCGCACGGTGGACTTCAAGAACGCGGTCATCATCATGACGTCGAATGTGGGCTCCTCGTACATTCTCGAGGCCGCCGACACGCCGCTCGCCCAGGTCGAGGAACGCGTGCTCGGCGCGCTGCGCGCGTCATTCAAGCCGGAGTTCCTCAACCGTATCGACGACATCGTGGTGTTCCGTCCGCTCGGACGTGCACAGATTGATCGCATTGTGGACTTGCAGCTTGGCCGGCTGCGCAAGCTCCTCGCCGACAAGAAGCTCACGCTCGAGCTCTCGGAGCCGGCGCGCACGGCCCTTGGTGATGCTGGCTACGATCCGGTGTTCGGGGCGCGTCCGCTCAAGCGGGCCGTGCAGCGACTCGTGCAGAACCCACTCGCCCTCGCGGTGCTCGAAGGGAAGTTCGCGGAGGGCGATGTGATCGTTGGTGAGGTTGGAGAGAGCGGCGGACTGACCTTCGCCGTGCGGGAGCGGTAGCCGGCAGCAGCATCGGCGGCATCCGAATGGTCGGCGGCGCCGGGACTCGCTCCGGCGCCACCTTCCCGGTAAACTCAGCGCATGCTGCTCATCCCTGCGCGTTTGCTGGTGCGTACCCTGGCCCACGCGGTGCTGACGCTCTCGGCGTTGGCGGCCGCCGGGTGCAGCGGCGGTTCGACGGACGCGCCGGTTGCGCCGATTCCGCCCGCGCCACCGCCGACCGCTCCGCCGCCGCCATCGGCGCCCGAGGTGCCGTCGCGACCGTTCGTGGTCGGGCAGGCGATCACCAACTCGCGTCAGTGGATCGAGTACACGCCCGGCGACGCGCCGATCGTGATCGTCGCGCCGCATGGCGGGCTGCTGTCCCCCTCCGAACTGCTCGATCGCGCATGCGCCGGTTGCGTGACCGTGAACGATGCCAACACGCAGGCGTTGGCGCGTGCGATCGTGGATTCGTTCACATCGCGCACCGGCCGCCGACCGCATCTCGTGGCAAATCTCCTGCACCGCCGCAAGTTCGATGGGAATCGCGAACTGGGTGAAGCGACCAGCGGCAATACCATCATGCTGGCTTCGTCGTGGGAGTGGATGCACGCGGCCGTCGACAGCGCGCGCGCCGACGTGGTGCGACGCGCGGGGCGCGGTCTGCTCATCGATCTGCACGGTCATGCGCACGACATCGCGCGACTCGAGCTGGGCTATCTGCTCGGTGCGTCACAGTTGCGTTTGTCGAACGCCGAGCTCGCGGCGGGCAACCTGCTCGGTGCGAGCAGTATCGCGCGACTGGCCACCGATGCGCGCGGTACGCCCTCGGTGGGTGAGCTGCTTCGCGGCCCGTCGAGTCTGGGCGGTCTGCTTGCGGCGCGCGGTATACCGTCGGTCCCGTCGCCCGCAGCGCCGGCGCCACTGGTGGGCGAAGACTATTTCAGCGGCGGCTACAACACCGATCGCCACGGATCGCGCCGAGGCGGCTTCGTGGACGCGATTCAGATCGAGTGCCATTTCGCCGGGGTGCGCGATACGCCCGAGAGTCGCGCGCGTTTCGCCGGCATCCTCACGGACGCGCTGCTGGTGCTGCTCCACGACCGCTACGGGTGGACACCGTGATCGCCTCCGCCGAGGATCATCACTGGCTCTCACTCGCGCTTGTACTGGCGCGCGAAGCGGCGGAGGCGGGCGAAGTGCCGGTCGGTGCGGTGGTTGTGTGTGGCGGCGTCGAGCTTGCTCGTGCGCAGAATCGCATGGTCCGCGACCGTGATGCCACCGCACACGCAGAGGTGCTGGCACTGCGATCCGCAGCGCGCGAACGCACGCACGCTCGGCTTACGGACTGCACGCTCTATGTGTCACTTGAACCGTGCGCGATGTGCGCGGGCGCCATCGTGCTCGCGCGCGTTGGCCGCGTGGTCTTCTCCGCGTGGGATGACAAGGCCGGCATGGCCGGATCGGTGGGAGACCTGTTGCGCCATCCGAAGCTCAACCATCGGCCGCAGGTGCTGGGAGGCGTGGATGCGGACGAGTCGGGCGCACTGCTGCGTGCGTTCTTCGCCGGAGCGCGCGCCGCCGACTGATCGAGTCGGCGGCGCGGCAACGCACCGCTTACTTGAACGTCTTCAACTCCCCGCGCTCGTACTTGCCCCAGTACTCCTTGAGGTCGGCGCGCACCTTGCCGTGCAGCAGATACACACCGGCCAGGTTGGGAATGGCGAGGCCGAGAATCATGAGGTCGCCGAACTCGAGCACGTTCGTGGCGGTGATGATCGAGCCAAGGAACGTGAAGATCAGAAAGAGCACGCGGTACGACATGGAGGCCTTCGCCCCGAACATCCACACCCAGCACCGTTCGCCGTAGTACGACCACGACACCATCGTGGAGAAGGCAAACAGAAAGACCGCGATCGACAGCACATACGGGAAGAAGGCGATCTGCTCACCCATCGCGCGTGAGGTCAGCGCCGCACCCTGATTGGTCGTGACGAACTGCGCGTAGTCGGGGTTGTTGTAGGCGCCCGTGATCACGATCACCAGCGCGGTCATCGTGCAGATCACGACCGTGTCCACGAACGGCTCGAGCAGGGCAACGATGCCTTCGCGCACCGGGAAATCCGTCTTGGCGGCCGAGTGCGCGATGGCCGCCGAGCCGGCGCCGGCTTCGTTGGAGAACGCGGCGCGCTGGAAACCGATCACGAGCACGCCGATGAAGCCACCGTACATCGCGTCCGCGTTGAATGCGCCGCTGATGATCGCGCCGAAGGCGCCCGGGATCGCGGTGAAGTTCATGAGCAGGATCGTGACGGCACCGGCGATGTACACACCGGCCATGAGCGGCACGACCTTGTCCGCGACGGCGGCAATGCGACGAATGCCACCAATGATCACGATGCCCACCAGCACCGACATCAGCAGGCCGTACGCCCACGGCGCATCCGCCAGGGCCGGGACGGTCTGCTGCAGCGCGTTCATCGACTGGCTGACCTGGAACGCGTTGCCGCCGGCCAGCGATCCGCCGATGCACAGCACGGCAAACACGACCGCCAGCACACGCCCCGGGCCGGCCAGTCCCATCTCCGCCAAGCCCTTGGACAAGTACAGCATGGGTCCACCAATGACCGTGCCGTCAGGCAACGTGCCGCGATACTTCTGACCGAGCGTGCACTCGGTGAACTTCGCGGTCATGCCCAGCAGGCCGGCGCAGATCATCCAGAAGGTCGCTCCAGGGCCACCGGTGGACACCGCAATGGCCACGCCCGCGATGTTGCCGAGACCGACCGTGGCCGACAGCGCGGTGGTCAGCGCCTGGAAATGCGACACATCGCCCGGGGCGTTCGGGTCGGTGAACTTGCCCGCGGTAACCTGCAGCGCATGCTTGAACGCGCGCAGGTTGATGAAACCCATGCGCACCGTGAGGAACGTCGACGCGACCACCAGCCAGATCACCACGAACGGGATCGTGATCGTGTCGGACCAGAACGCCACGTCGTAGAAGAAGACGGAGCTGATCACGCCGTTCACGGCGCCCATGGCGCGATCGACGGTTCCCATGAAGCCTTCGGCCTGTGCGGCAACGGCCGTCGACAGGGGCAGCAAGGTGAGCAGGCAGGCGGCAAGGAGGCCACGCGCCACGCGACCGAAAAGGGAGGTCATGCGGAGTGGGTGGGGGGAGGGTACCGGCGCCGGATCAACGCTGGCGCATGCGCGCACAGGTGCGGGCGGGTGGACTCGCCAAGCTATACCGAGGACACGCCCCACAACACCAGAGCATCGCAAAAACTCGCCGCATCACCGCTTCCGTTGACACGGCGTGGCGGGACGTCTATGATTTCAGGCTCTGCTGGACAGGTGGCTGAGTGGTTGAAGGCACCGGTCTCGAAAACCGGCGTACCCGCAAGGGTATCGTGAGTTCGAATCTCACCCTGTCCGTCCGTTGGCCCGCGTCGCGCTCCTGGGCGCCGGTGTCGGTTCGCGTGCTACAGCTGCATCCCGTACCGCAGGCGACGCGTGCGTCGCTCATCGGCACGAGGCGTTTCGGGACGGGTGGCCGAGTGGCTTAAGGCGCGGCACTGGAAATGCCGTTCACCTCATAAGGGTGTCGGGGGTTCGAATCCCCCCCTGTCCGTCAGCGTATCGCCGCCCCCGGGGTTCGCCCCCCGGGGGCGTTGCTGTCTCCCACCCGGCTCAGTGCGTTGCGTCACCAGCGATCCTCCGGTAGATCACAGGAGCTTGAGGTCGCCAGTCGGCGGCACTCACCATCGACGACCCTCGCACGCGGGATTCCGTCATGCCCAGCTCCTCTGCAGTGCGCCCCCCACGGCTCGTGGCCATGCACGTGCTCCTCCGCGCGGCCCTCAGCCTCAGCCTGCTCCTGCTCGGTGCCGGCGTGCTGCGGGCTGCCGTCTCGGGAGCGCCTGCGGTCTCGGTCGAGGGTGAGCGCACGCCGCAGGGGGCCAAGCTCGCACTCCGCGGCACGGGGTGGCCTGCGCGCGTCGCCGTGTCGCTCTCGGCGAGTACGCCACCCGGCGGCAGCGCGCCGCTCGACTTCGGCTCGGCCATGACCAACGCAAGCGGCGAGTTCCGCGCCACGAAACTGTCGCCCTGCACGACGCCCGACTCCGCGGCCGCCGAGCGCGCCTCCGTGACCATCACCGCACGGTCCGCCGACGGCGCGCAGTCGGCGGATGCCAAGATCGCAGCGTCGCCGTGGGCCTGTCTCCCGCGCTGACGCACGGCGCGCTCCTTCAATCCCCTCTCCACTCGCCGTGCCCACCGCCATTTTTGCTTGCCCGATCTTTTCTCCGGCTGCTACGCAAATGATCGACGCGGCGGCCTCCCTCCCGGGCGTCCGCCTGGCCGTGGTCGCGCAGGAGCCGTTGGCCGCGTTGCCGCCGCGCCTCGCGGAGCGCCTCGCAGGGCACTGGCAGGTGCGGGACGTGACCGACATCGATCAGCTCGGACAGGCCGTGGCGGGCCTGACGACACGACTCGGTGCCATCGATCGGCTGTTCGGCGCGTTCGAGCAGCTGCAGGTGCCGCTGGCCGAAACGCGCGCCCGGTTTGGCATCCCCGGCATGCGCCCCGACGCCGCGAATCGGTTTCGCGACAAGGCGCTCATGAAGGAGACGCTGCGGGAGGCCGGCGTGCCCGTGGCACGACACAAGCTCGTGCATCGCGCGGATGAAGCGTGGGCGTTCGCGGGGGAGGTGGGGTTTCCGGTGGTGGCGAAACCTCCGGCCGGCGCCGGCGCACGCAACACGGAACGCATCGAGCACGCCGCGGCGCTTGAACACTGGCTCACCGAACAGCCGCCTCACGCCGAACGCCCGGTCCTCCTCGAGGAATTCCTGAGCGGACGGGAGCATTCGTTGGAGACCGTGTCGATCAACGGCCACGCGGTCTGGCACTCGCTCACGCACTACGACCCCACACCGCTCGAAGTGCTCGAGCAGCCGTGGGTGCAGTGGTGCGTGGTGCTGCCGCGCGAGGTCGATGATCCGCGATACGATGACATTCGGGCCGTTGGCGCGCAGGCGCTGGCGGCGCTTGGTATGGACACGGGCGTGTCGCACTGCGAGTGGTTTCGTCGGGCCGATGGCTCGGTGGCGATCTCCGAGATCGCGGCCCGACCGCCAGGCGCGCAGATCACCACGATGATCTCCCGCGCCCACGACATCGACTTCGTGAAGGCGTGGGCCGTGCTGCAGCTGTATGGCACGTTCGACGTGCCGGAGCGCAAGTTTGCGGTCGGCGCCGCGTTCCTCCGAGGGCAGGGACGTGGCGTGGTGACGGCGCTCGAGGGGCTCGACGTCGTGGCTCGCGAACTCGGCGCCCTTGTCACCGATTACCGCCTCCCCATGCCCGGCCAGATGCCCACCGGCAGCTACGAAGGGGAGGGGTTCATTGTCTTGCGGCACCCCGAGACCGACGTGGTGGTGCAGGCGCTGCGCCGGCTCGTCTCCACGCTGCGCGTTCGCCTTGGCTGACGTTTGCTCGCGCTGATGCGGGCATCCGCGCAACTGTTCACACCTCACACTCCACGAGTTCTGCATGGCGCCGAACGTTCTCATGATCATGCCCGGCTTCCCGGGCGAGATGCCGCTCTTCACGCGCGGGCTGTCCGAAGTCGGTGCCACCGTGTGGGGGGTGGCGCCCGGACACGTCGCCGAGCTTCCGGCGGTCGCGCGGCGGCACCTGTCGCAGTACCTCTCGGTGCCGTCGCTCTTCACCGACGAACGCGCGGCGATCGACGCGATCCGGGAGTGGACGCGCGGCGTGACCATCGACCGGGTCTGTTGCCTATGGGAGCCCGGGATCGAGCTGGCGGCGGCCATTCGCGAAGCGCTCGGCACGCCCGGGCAGTCGCGGGAGCAGGCGCTGCGCTTTCGGAACAAGGAGCTCATGAAGCAGGCCCTTGGTGCGGCCGGCGTGCGCGTCCCTCGCCATCGACCGGCCACCACGGCCGTGGCGGTGCGCGAGTCGGCGGAAGTGGTGGGCTTCCCTTGCATCATCAAGCCGATCGCCGGCGCCGGCTCGCAGGACACGTTCCGCTGCGACTCCATGGCCGAGGTGGAGGCCGCCCTCACCCAGCTCGGGCACATTCACGAAGTGAGCGTGGAAGAGTTCATCGACGGGGAAGAGTTCACGTACGACACCATCTGCGCGGGCGGGGAGATCCAGTATTTCCACATCGGCTACTACCGACCGCGTCCGCTCGTGGCGCGCACGGTAGAGTGGATCAGCCCGCAAACGCTCAGCTACCGGCATGTGGATGACCCGTGGGTTGCCGGTGGACGCGCCATGGGCGAGCAGGTGCTTGCCGCTCTCGGCTTCGACACCGGCTTCACGCATATGGAGTGGTATCGCAAGTCCGACGGTGAGGTCGTCTTCGGCGAGGTGGCCGCTCGTCCGCCTGGTGCGCGCACGGTCGATCTCATGAACTTCGCGTCCGACGTGGACCTGTTCACCGGTTGGGCCGAGGCGGAGGTGCACGGCACCTTCTCCGTTCCCGTCGAACGGCGCTATAACTGCGCCTGCATCACCAAGCGCGCGCAGGGGCAGGGGCGCATTCGCGCCATTCACGGGCTCGATCGCGTGCGGGCTCGATGCGGGGACGCGGTCGTGGCGGTGGACCTCATTCCGGTGGGCGAGCCGCGCCGTGATTGGAAGGCCACCCTGCTCTCGGACGGACACGTCACGCTGCGCCACCCCGACTGGCAGGAGACGATGGCCATGGCCGATTTCGTGGGAGAGCACCTGCAACTGTACGCGGGGTGAGATGGCCCGTTGCGCAGATAGCACACCCATGAACTGAGGCGCAGGCGCCACATTGTGCGAGGGGTTGTTGCGACGATGTGGCGCCGGTGCTACCCTCTGTGAGGCGATTTCTCTCCGATGCAGCAGGGGCGCGGTGCGGCACGGCCCTTGCTCAGATGCACGGAGTGTAGACGCCGGTCATCGAGACCCCGGACCCTTCCCCGCATCACGGCGCGGCTGGGCCGGACCGGCCCCTCAGAGGATTGCATCCATGTCGCGCATCGTCGAAGAGCCGCCCATCGAAGCCGCTCGTAGCCACTTCTCCCAGCTGTGTGTCCTCATGACCGGCGTCGCGGCCGGCGTGGTCGAGCCCACGGCCGGTGAATCGCTGCAGAGCCCGAGCTACCACATGGGACGGCGCGACGGATACCACGTGGTCGTTGCGCATCTGGCCAGCAGCCGCACCCTTCGCGAAGCCGCGGACAAGTGCGTCGCGTTCGGTCGAGGCGTTGAGGAGCGCGCCAGCACGCACCCGTACGGCCCCGATTGGTGCCACGGCTTCTCGCAGGCCACCATGGATGCGGCGTCGGATCTGGCCATGTACGCCGCCACCTGCACGCTGCCGGTCGTCGACAAGCAGCGTCTGCGGTCGGCGCGCACCGCCGCTCGCCACCTGTCGCCGTTCCCCGCGTCGTGGACGGCGCCCCGCGGTGACATGATGGACGCCCCCGAGTCGCGCACGTCGCCGCGGGAGTGGTAGCTCACAGAACGCCAGCGGGTCCGCTGGATCGCGAACGTCCATGCTCGACGGCGGTGAGGCGCCCCGAGCGTTGATGTTCGCCGCGATAACGGGTCGAGTTCCTTCGGGGACGCGGCCCGTTGTTGCATTCCGCGCATATATTCCGCGCATGTCAAAGCCTACCACCCTGCTCGATGCGCGTGCGATCGATCGCACCCTCCGCCGAATCGCCGACGAAATCGTCGAACTCAACAGCGGCACCGACGACCTCGTCGTGGTTGGCATCGAACGCCGTGGTGTCCAGCTCGCCGATCGCATCGTGGCGCTGATCGAGAAGCAGGAGAACGCCACTGTCGCTCGCGGTGCGCTTGACATCACGCTCTATCGCGATGATCTGCAAACCGTCGGACCGCGTCCCGTGGTCGGACGCACCACGCTGCCGCTCACGCTCGACGGCAAACGCGTGGTCATTGTCGATGACGTGCTCTACACCGGCCGCACGATCCGCGCAGCGCTCGACGAGCTCGCCGACTTCGGTCGCCCGGCACGGATCGCGCTCGTGGTCCTCATCGATCGCGGCGGGCGTGAGCTGCCCATCCACGCCGATATCGTGGGACGAACCATCGATGTGCCCGCCGGCAAGCGCGTGGACGTGTTGCTCTCCGAGGTCGACGATCGCGATGCCGTGATCCTCGCGGACCGCGATCCCGCGTGATGCCGCGCGCTCCTCACCAGCTACCCCGTGCGTTCGCATGACCGGACCACTCGGCAAGGACCTGCTCGGACTCGATGAGTTGAGCGCGGAGCAGATCCGGCTCATTCTCGATACCGCGGTGCCGTTCAAGGAGATATCCGAACGGCAGATCAAGAAAGTGCCGACGCTCCGCGGCATGACGATCGTGAATCTCTTCTTTGAAGCGTCCACGCGCACGCGCGTCAGCTTCGAGTTCGCCGAGAAACGCCTCAGCGCCGACACGGTCAACGTGGCGTCGTCGGGGTCGAGCGTGGCCAAGGGAGAAACCCTGGTGGATACGGCGCGCAATCTCGAAGCGATGCGCATCGACATGGTCGTGATTCGTCATCCCGCCTCGGGCGCGGCGCGATTTCTTGCCGAGCGCATCGACAGCAACGTGATCAACGCGGGTGATGGCACACATGAGCACCCCACGCAGGGGCTGCTCGACCTGCTCACGTTGCGCGATCACATGGGTGACCTCACCGGGCGCCGCGTCTGCATCGTGGGCGATGTGCTGCACTCGCGTGTGGCGCGCTCGAACATTCACGGGCTGCAGAAGCTCGGCGCGGAAGTCGCCGTGTGTGGTCCGCGCTCGTTGCTTCCCAACGCCGTGGCCGAGATGGGCGTGCAGGTGTTCGATCGCATCGAGGCCGCCATCGAGTGGGCCGAAGCGCTCAACATTCTGCGCTTGCAACTGGAACGCATGCAGGCGGGCTACATCCCGTCGCTGCGCGAGTACAATCGTGTTTTCGGTGTCACCAGCGCGCGCCTCGAGAAGGCACCGCGTGACGTTCTCATCCTGCACCCCGGCCCCATGAACCGCGGCGTGGAAATCGATTCTGACGTGGCCGACGGCCCGCACTCTGTCATCCTGCACCAGGTCACCAACGGCGTTGCCGTGCGCATGGCCGTGCTCTATCTGCTCGCCGGTGGTCGTCCCGACCTCGCCGATGCTGCCAAGGGGGGACGCGCCTGATGGCTCGTGATCTGCTGCTCAAGGGAGGACGGATCGTCGATCCGTCGCAAGGCCTCGACACCGTGGGCGACGTGCTGCTGCGCGACGGCAAGGTTGAAGCATGTGGTGGCACGCTCGGCACGCCCGATGGTGCCGAGGTCCGCGATTGCTCAGGGCTCGTCGTGTCCCCCGGCCTCATCGATGTGCATGTGCACCTGCGCGAACCCGGGCGCGAAGATGTCGAGACGATCGCCTCCGGCGCGCACTCGGCCGTCGCGGGGGGCATCACGGCAGTGTGCGCGATGCCCAATACGCGTCCCGTCACCGATAATCAGGCCACGGTTGGTTTCGTGAAGCGTCAGGGTGAAGCCGCCGGCTTTGCGCGGGTATATCCGTACGGCGCGATCTCGCTCGGGCAGAAGGGCGAAACGCTGGCGGAGATGGGCGAGATGGTCGGGGCCGGTGCGGTCGCGTTCAGTGATGATGGGTACCCGGTGCAGAGTGCGCAGCTCATGCGCACGGCGCTGGAGTACGCGCGCACGTTCGGGGTGCCGGTGGCCGAGCACTGCGAGGACATGACGCTCGCGCACGGGGGCTCCATGAACGAGGGCGCGATCAGCGCCCGTCTCGGACTCAAGGGGATTCCCGGGGAAGCGGAAGAGATCTATGTCATTCGCGACATTCTGCTCGCGAAGCGCACGGGTGGGCACATTCACATGTGTCATCTGAGCACCAAGGGCTCCGTGGAGCTCGTGCGGTGGGGCAAGGAGCGTGGCATCAACGTCACGGCCGAAGTGTGCTCGCATCACATCTCGCTCACCGATGAGCGCGTGGGCAACTACGACACGAACGCCAAGATGAATCCACCGCTGCGCACGGCAGAGGATGTCGAGGCCCTGCAGCAGGGGGTCGCCGATGGCACCATTGATCTGCTCGTCACGGATCATGCGCCGCATCACTACGACGAGAAGGAGCGCGAGTTCGCCGACGCACCCAACGGCATTGTGGGACTTGAGACCTCACTCGGCGTGAACTGCACCTGGTTGCTGCACCGCGGGGTGATCACGCTGTCACAGCTGGTCGATGCGATGAGCTGCAAGCAGGCCCGTGTGTTCGGCTTGCCCGGCGGCACGTTGCGTCCCGGCAGCCTCGCCGACGTGACGGTGTTCGATCCGAACGCACAGTGGGTGGTCGATCCGACCCGCTTCAAGTCCAAGGGACGGAACACCCCATATGGCGGCGTGTCGTTGACGGGCCAGGCGCGCCTCACCGTCGTCGGCGGTCGGGTGGTGTACGAGGCGTAGGGCACGGCCGGACAGGTCGGACGTGTTGCGCCGCGTCCGGCCCGTCCGTCCTGTTCAGGCGGGGCCCCCGGCGTCACGGTGTGACAATCGGCCTCGTCGTCGCTAACATGCAGACTGGGGCAGGAGCCGCGCTGCATCGTCCTACTGGAGGACACGCGCAGTCGACGGCACACCTGTGCAGACGACACGCAGCGTCCGCTCCCCCGTTCCCTCCCGTTGCAGCGTGCCGAGCACGCTGCGTGCGATCTTCCGGAGTTTCTCGCATGACCGAGCATTCCCCCGTGTCCATCGACGACGTGCGTGCGCTGGTGGCGGAACGCCACCGTTTCGACGACTGGCTCTCGGCGCTTGAGGGCCGTCGCGCTGAGACCCCTGAACACGTCTACGCGCGAGTGCATGGCGACTATCTCACGCGCCGGGAACGCGTGCTTGCGCAACTGCACGCGCAGGCGCCCGCGCTCGCGGAGCTGCTGGCCTCGCTCGACGCGCGGTCAGCGGCGTTGTCCGACCGCATGGGGGCGCAGGAGGACGAGCGTACGGAGGCGATGCTGCGGCACGCCGTCGGCGAGTTCGACGACGCGGCGTGGCATGCGGTGCGCGACCGCGTCGAGGCGTCGCTGCAGGAAATGGGGGTGGAGCACGGCGAGCTGGAAGCACAGCGCGCAGACGTCGGTCAGCTGCTTGCCCACGCGCAGCCGCCGGTCGCGGCCGACGTCGAATCACCCGCGCCGGAACCGGAGGCGCCGTCGGTTGTGGTCGCGTCGGAGACGCCGTCCTGGCTGAGCGACGATGACGTGTCGCTCGAAGTCGCAGCGCCATCGGAACCGCCGACGGCGAACGCACCGGAGCCGCAGGTCGACGACCAGGAGGGGACGGACCGCGTCGTGTCGATCACGGAAACGCTCGCGGCGATCGAGGCGGACGTCGTGGATGACGTTCCGCCTGCGAGTGCCGATGTGGATGGTCCGATTCGGCCCCCGATGTCAGGCGGTCTCGAGCGCCCGAACTTCTGGGGCACGCGCGAGACCGGGGTGCCGGCCGCTGAGCCAACGGACACCGAGGCGCAGGATCTGTATGGTGATGCGACGTCGGATCGCGGCGTTGCGTCCGACAGCGGCGGTGCCACCCCGCCCGCCGAGTCGTTCGACGAGCTCGCGTTTCTCCGGTCGGTGATCGATCCGCAGTCGCAGAGCCCCTCGGTGCCCAAGGCACCGGGGACCGATACGCCGCAGAAGACGTTGCGCTGCACGGAGTGCGGGACGATGAACCTGCCCACCGAGTGGTACTGCGAGCGCTGTGGTGGAGAGTTGGCGACGTTCTAGGCCTCGCCGCGAAGCCACGATGCACAAAGGGCCGGCGTCCGAGAGGACGCCGGCCCTTTTTACGTGCGTGGCCGCCAGATCAGGCGGTGGCCGATGCCGCGATGCGTGCGATGGCGCTCTTCTGACGAGCGGCGGCGTTGCCGTGCACGAGGCCCTTGCGGGCGGCACGGTCGAGGAGCGAGACCGCCTTGAGGCGCTCGTCCGGGGTGGCCACCGCGAGCTTGGCCTTCTTGAGCGCGGTGCGCAGGGCGGAACGCTGGGCGCGGTTACGCACGGCAGCAGCGCGCGACTTCCGAAGATCCTTCTTGGCGGACTTGATATTCGGCACGGAACGGTCTTGTCTCGAGGGTAGTAGAAGCGCGCGGGACGGTGCATCGACCAGTCCTGTCGCAGGCCAAGCCTGCACGCGGCGCGCGCGGTTCTGGACAGATCGTAGAAAGTATCCCGAGGCGCCCATGCTGTCAAGGAACCGTCCGTGCGCTGGACGCGGGCGCCGATCGCACACTTTTGACAGCGCGTGGATAATCAGGTAGATTTCCACAGTTGCTTGCTCGCACGTATTCGATACGTTCGGTCGTCGAACCATCGTCGTCGCGGGCCTCCCATCTTCCTTCCCATCCCGCGTTGACCTGGCAGCTGCAGCTCGTCCTCATCGCGCCCATGTTGCTCTTTTCCATGGTCGCGCACGAATACGCGCACGGATGGGCCGCTCTGCGACAGGGCGACTCCACCGCGTGGGCGCTTGGGCGCCTCACGTGGAATCCGGTCAAGCACATCGACCCGTTCATGACCATCATTCTTCCGGTCATGCTGGCCATCGCGGGCGCCCCGATCATCGGGGGCGCCAAGCCGATCCCGGTCGATCCCAGAAACTTTCGCAACCTCAAGCGTGGCGACATCATCGTGTCCCTCGCTGGCGTGACCGCCAATCTGCTGATCGTGCTCGCCTGCGTGCCCCTGGTGATCGTCGCGGGCCTCCTGGGGCAGGCGGTCGGCGCGATCGAACAGCCCATGGCGATCTTGCAGCGCATGGCCGTGATGGGGATCTTCGTGAACATGATCCTGGTGGTCTTCAACCTGCTCCCCATCCCGCCGCTCGATGGGTCGCACGTGTTCAAGTACCTCCTCCCCCCGCGCCTGGCGCTGGCCTATCAGCGAGTAGCCGGCGCCGGAATTCTCGTGCTGCTCGGCTTCATGTACTTCGTGCCCGGCTTCCGCACGGTGATCGTCGGCCCCGCACTTTTCGTGCAGTCGTTCGCTGAACGCCTGTATCTTCCGTTCATGCTCCCGAATCCCTTCTCGTGATCGCGCCCAACTTCCGACCCACCGACGCGACCGGCTCGCCGTTCGTCGTCGAACTCGAGCAGTTCTCGGGGCCGCTCGATCTGCTCCTGTCGCTCATTCGCGACGAACAGGTCGACATCTACGATATCCCCATCGCGCGCATCGCCGAGCAGTTCCTGGCGCGCATCAGTACGCTGGGGCTCGACGAGGCGGCCGACTACCTCGAAATGGCGGCGCGGCTGCTGCGCATCAAGGCGCAGATGCTGCTGCCCCGCGCCGAGGGGGAAGAGACGTGGGAAGATCCGCGCGCCGAACTGGTGCGCCGTCTGCTCGAGTATCAGCAGATGCGAGAGGTTGTGGATCTGCTCGAACGTCGTGGCGAGGAGCGTCGCAACCGGTTCGCGCGATCGTGGGTGCCGCAGGTGGACGTGGCGCCGCCCGTCGCGCCGCTCGTGCTCTCGCTCGCCGATCTGCTGGCGGCCGTCGACCGTGTGCTGCGCGTGTCGAAGGAACCCACCATGCACGAGGTCGTGCCGCGCTCGCTCGATGTGCAGGGCGCGCTCCTCACAATCCGGCAGGTGATCGCCATGCGACACCACGCCAGCTGGCGCGACCTCATCGGCCGCGATGCCGAACCGTGGCAGATTCTGTCGGTCCTGCTCGCCCTGCTCGAGATGGCCAAACTCGGCGAAGTCCGCGTGGCCCAGCCTGTTCCGTTTGCCATGGTGGAGATCGAACGTCGTGACGCCGTTAGCGAAGCTGCTTGAAGCGGCGCTCTTCGCGAGCCCCCGCCCGATTCCGTTCGACGCCCTCGCCACGCTCGATCCGGAGGCGTCGCCTGCGGCGCTCTCGTCGGCGCTCGACGAACTGCGCGAGCACTACGATGTGGACGGACACGGCGTCGAACTCGTGGAGCAGGGTGGGGGGTGGCAGATCCTCACACGTCCCGAATACACCGAAGCCATTGAGCGCGCCCAGGTGTCGGTGCGGCCGCAGCGCCTCTCCTCTCCCTCGCTCGAGACGCTCGCCATCATTGCCTATCGCCAGCCCATCGGCCGCGCCGAGATCGAGGAGATCCGCGGCGTGGCTGTCGGTAGCGTCCTCAAGTCGCTGCATGAGCGCAACCTGATCGACATCGTCGGACGCAGCGAAGGCATCGGCCGTCCGTTGTTGTACGGCACGACAGCGCTGTTTCTCGAACAGTTCGGGCTGCGCCATCTCGAGGAACTGCCGCGCGCCGACGAGCTGGCGATTGCGCTCCGTGGTGCCGGTGGGTTGGTGGGCACGCCCGTTGAGCCGCCGCCGCCGCTGTTGCCGCTCGGGGAGCATCTCGTGGCTGACGCGACGGCTGTCGCATCGGAGGACGTAGCGGAAGCGGTGACGGACGACGACGCACCGACGGCGCTCGAGTCCCTCGAAGCGTCCGCGGTGCCCGACGACAACGTGTCTGACGACAACGTGTCTGACGACGACGTGCCTGACGACGACGTGTCCCACGACGAGGCGCCCGACGACCACGCGCGGGGTGACGACGACTCGCCCTACGCCGCCGGGGCTGACGCGTCGGAACGTCCGGCGTCCGTCGAATGACCGGGCGCGGAGGACGCCCGCAGCGCCGTTCCGGCGGCGCGAAACGAGGCCCGTCGAAGCCGCGTGATCCGTTCACCACCAAGGTGGACGCCGACGCGGCCGGGCCCATGCGCGTGCAGCGCGCCCTCGCCCGCGCGGGGGTGGCCTCGCGACGCGAAGCCGATCGCCTCGTCGCCGACGGGCGTGTGATGGTGAACGGAGCGGTGGCCCTGACGGGTCAGGTGGTTGATCCGGCGCGCGATACCATTACCGTCGACGGCAAGCGTGTGCACGCCGCACGCGAAACCACCACGTGGATCGTGCTGCACAAGCCGGCCGGTGTCATGACCACGCGCACCGACCCGCAAGGGCGACCCACCGTCTTCGATCTGGTCCCACAGGTGCCGGGGCTGGTGTACGTCGGGCGCCTCGATTTCCTCACGGAGGGGCTGATCCTGCTCACCACCGATGGGCAGGCCGCGCATCGCCTTACGCACCCCAGCCGCGAGGTCGAGCGGACGTATGTCGCCATCGTGCGGGGCGATGCGGCGACCGCCGCGCGCATCGCGCGGGGCGGCGTCGAGTTGGACGATGGCCCGGTGCAGCCGGTCGAGGTGCACGCCGAACCGATCGGCGAGCGTCGGTGGGCATTCGAAGTCACGCTCATCGACGGGAGAACACGCGAAGTCCGTCGCCTCTGCGAGGTGCTCGGCCTTACCGTGGAACGCCTCGTTCGCACTCGCTACGGACCCGTGGAACTCGGCGAGTTGCCCGTCGGCGAAACGCGACCGCTCACCACGCGGGAACGCTCGATCATCGAGACGCTCAGCGGCGGATGACCCACCACGCGCTCCGCGACGGTCCCCCGTTGCGGAGCGCGTGAACGACCGACGCTGCTTTCGGGTATGCTGTAACGTTCCCTTCTGCGGCGGCGCCCACCGTGCGCGTCCGCCCCTGCGAAGCTCTCTTCTGGAGTCGTGACCGTTGACCGTTCCTGTCCAGCCCGTCGCAACTGCGTCGCCCTCCGGCGCCACCAGCACCAGCGCTGACACGCAGATGGTGCAGGCCGTGCTGCACGAGGTCGGTCGACGCATCGTCGGGCAGGAGTATCTCGTGGAGCGACTGCTCATCAGTCTGCTCACCGGCGGCCACGTGCTGTTGGAGGGCGTGCCCGGTCTCGCGAAGACGCTGACGGTGCGCACGCTCGCCGAGACGGTGCACACCACGTTCCAGCGCATTCAGTTCACCCCCGATCTTCTCCCGGCCGACGTGATCGGCACGCAGATCTTCGATCAGGGGAGCGGAGAGTTTCGCGTCAAGCACGGCCCCATCTTCGCGAACATCATCCTGGCCGACGAAATCAATCGCGCCCCGGCCAAGGTGCAGGCCGCGCTGCTCGAAGCGATGCAGGAGAAGCAGGTGACAATCGGCGGGACCACCTATCCGCTCTCCGAGCCGTTTCTGGTGCTCGCCACGCAGAACCCGATCGAACAGGAGGGTACCTATCCGCTCCCTGAAGCGCAGGTGGACCGCTTCATGTTCAAGCTGCGCGTGGGGTATCCCACGCGCGCCGAAGAAAAGGAGATTCTGCGACGCATGGCCAGCGGTGAGTCGATTCCGGTGGCCGCGGTGGCTACGCCGCAGCAGCTGCTCGACGCTCGCCGACGCATCGCAGACATGTACATGGACGATCGCCTCGTCGACTACATCGTGGAGCTCGTGCACGCCACGCGACACCCCAAAGAGGTCGGGCTGGCCGATCTGGTACCGCTGGTGGAGTTTGGTGCCTCACCGCGCGCCACCATCGCGCTGGGACAAGCGTCGCGCGCGCACGCGTTTCTGCGCGGTCGCAGCTTCGTGACGCCCGATGATGTAAAAGCCATCGCCCCCGACGTGCTCCGGCATCGCGTGCTCACCACCTTCGAGGCCGACGCCGAAGGGGTCACCACCGACACGATCGTGTCCCGCATTCTCGGGCGCGTCGAGGCGCCGTGAGCGTGACCACCACGGTTCCGGCCGACGTCCTGCGTCAGGTTCGGCGCCTGGAGCTGCGCACGCGGCGCCTGGTCGACTCGCGGTTCGCCGGCGACTATCGCTCGCTCTTCAAGGGGCAGGGCATGGAGTTCGCCGAGGTGCGCGAATACCAGCCCGGTGACGAAGTGCGCACCATCGACTGGAATGTCTCGGCTCGCATGGGGCGACCGTTCGTCAAGCGGTATGTCGAGGAACGCGAACTCACCGTCATGCTCGCGCTCGACGTGTCAGGGTCGGCCGCGTTCGGCACCGAGGCGCGCGCCAAGAGTGAGCTGATCACCGAGCTCGCGGCGGTGCTGGCGCTGGCCGCCGTTCGCAACAACGACCGCATCGGCTTGCTCTGCTTTACGGATCGTGTCGAACATGCGGTCCCGCCACGCAAGGGACGGCGACATGCGCTGCGCCTCGTGCGTGACCTGCTCTCCGTTGAACCGCAGGGGACACGCACGGCGTTCGCGCCCGCGCTCGAGCGATTGGGGCGATTGCTCCCGCACCGCTCGGTCGTGTTCGTGTGCTCCGATTTTCAGGGGGCCGACCTCGATCGGCCGCTGTCGTTGCTCGCACAGCGTCACGATGTCATCGCCATCACCATCGAAGATCCGGCTGAGCGCAGACTGCCGGACGTGGGGGTGGCGCGCCTCATCGACCCCGAGTCCGGCGAGACGGTCGAAGTGGACACGAGCGATCCCGCGGTGCGCGACTGGTTCAACGCGCAGGTGGACGCCGAAGAGCGCGCACGCCAGTCGCTCTTCGGACGGTTGGGCATCGACGAGGTGCTGGTGCGCACCGACACGGGGTACGTCGAACCGCTCCTCAGCTTCTTTCAGGCGCGTGCGCGTCGCGCGCACGGTGCGGTGCGCGCAGTCGCTCGTCCATCACCCGCGGGGAGCGCGGCGTGAACGCGTCAGCGTCTCGCGGCGCTGTCATCGCGACGGTGCTGTGCACGCTGCTGCCCACGAGCGGTTCGGGTGCACAGCCCGCCGCGGCGCCGCGCGCTGCGGTACAGGCCGGTGTGGTGGTACGTCCGGACACGGTGACCGTCGGCGATCCGTTCACCGTGACCGCGCGCGTGCGCGTGCCACTCGGTGCTCGCGTGGAGTGGCCGCAGGTGAACGACACCGCCGCCACGATCGCGCCGCGTGCGCCCATGGTTCGCCGCGATGGCGCGTCGGACAGCATGATGCGCGAGGAAATCGCCGAGTACCAGGTCGCGGCATGGGACACGGGGCAATTGGCCACGGAGTGGCCGGCCGCATTGGTGATCGTGGGCAACGATACGGTGCCGGTGCGCCTCGCCGATGCGCGTGTGTACGTGCAGAGCGTGCTCAGCGCCGACACGGCCGAACATGTGCCGCGTCCGGCAAAGCCTCCGTTTGCCCAGGTGGTGCCATGGTGGGAGCGATGGTGGCCGGCGCTGCTGGCGCTCGCGGCGGTTGCGCTGCTGCTCTGGTGGCGGTCGCGTCGTCGCGCACCGGTGATCGCGTCGCAGGCCACGCCCGTGCTGGGGGCCTATGAACGTGCGATGGCGGCATTTGATCGACTCGAACGGCTCGCCCTCAGCGAAGCCGGAGAGCACGGACGGTCCGTCACTCTCGCTGTCGATATCGTGCGTAGCTATCTGCTCAGTCGCAGTCCGCGCACGTCGCTGGCACACACCAGCGCCGAGTTGCTCGCGTCCGTGTCGGACGACGTGCGCGTGCCGGTGCCGTCGTTGGTCTCGCTGCTGGTGGGCGTCGACGCGGTGAAGTACGCGCAGCGCCCGCTCGATGCCACGGAGGCGCGCGCGCTCGTGGCCGATGCCAGGGCGATCGTCCAGCAGGTCGAGCAGCGCGAGCCGGCAGGAGCGGCCGTATGATGGACTGGTTGCCCACCTGGTTGCTCGACCCAGGGCTGGTGTTCTCCGGCCTCGAGTTCGCGCGTCCCTGGTTGTTGGGCGCGCTGTTGCTCATTCCGGCCTGGATCTGGTGGCAGCGGCGACAACAAGCACCAGCGCTGACGTTCTCGCGCGCGAGTCTGCTCGCCAATGCACCGCGTCGTCGCTCCACGATCGCACGACTCGCGCCGTGGTTCCGATGGCTCGCGATTGCCGGCGTCATCGTGGCCCTCGCGCAGCCGCGCACGGGTGCTGCGGCGCAGAATGTCACCCGCGACGGCATCGATATCGCGCTCGTCGTGGACATCTCGAGTTCCATGCTGGCCGAAGACTTTCAGCCGCAGAATCGCATGGAAGTGGCCAAGGATCGTGCCAAGGACTTCGTGGTCGGACGACGCACCGATCGCATCGGGGTCGTGGCTTTCTCCGGGGAGGCGCTCACGCAGGTCCCGCTCACCACCGACTATCCCGTGGTCCTGGCCGCCATCGACAACCTGCAGCCCGGTTTGCTCGAAGATGGCACGGCGATCGGGACCGCCATCGCCACCGCGGCCAATCGCCTGCGCAGCGCGGATGGACGCTCGCGGGTCATGCTGCTGCTCACCGACGGCGAAAACAATCGCGGCGCGATCGATCCACGGACGGCGGCGCAGGCCGCGTCCGCGTTCGGCATTCGCATTTATTCCATCGGCATCGGCTCCGAGGGGATGGCGCCGACCCCAGTGGGTCGCGGGTTGTTCGGATTGCGCTACGAGAACCGTCCGGTGCGCATCGATGAAGCGCTGCTCACGGAAATCTCGGAAGGCTCAGGCGGTCGCTACTTTCGCGCGCGCGATGGGGTGGCGCTGCAGCGCATCTTCGAGCAGATCGACGTGCTCGAGCGCTCTCCGGTGGAGGCGCGAAGCTTTGTGCGATACACGGAGCGCTATCGGTGGCCCCTGTCGTTCGCCATCGTGGCGCTGATCGGCGAAGTGTGGCTCGTCGCGCGGCGTGGAGTGCTGCCATGACGTGGTCCGATGTGCGTGTGGATCTGGGGTGGCCGGTCGCTCTCGCATTGGTGGTGCTGCTTCCCGCCGCCGTGTTTGCCGTGTTGCGATGGCAACAGCAACAGCGCGCTCGGCGCCTCGGTCGATTTGCGCGTCCCGATGCCTTGCCGCGCCTCGGCGCTGGGCACGCCGCCACGCGCGGGCGCACCGTTCGGCTCACACTCGTGGCGCTGTTGGCCGCGCTGGCCCTGATCGGTCCCCGCTGGGGCACCACGGCGTCGAGTGAGGCGCGACGCGGTCTCGACATTGCCGTCGCACTCGATGCCTCGCTCTCCATGATGGCACGTGACGAACGCCCCACGCGTCTCGATCGCATGAAGCAGGAGGTGCGACGGCTGCGAGCGGCATCGCGGGCGGATCGGCTGGCGATCATCGCCTTCGCCGGCCGCAGCTACATCCTCTCGCCACTCACGGCCGATGAGGGGGCGATCGAGTTGTATCTCGAGAACCTCACGCCGGAGAGCGTGGGGCAGGCGGGGACGTCGCTCGCGCGCGCCATTCGCCAGGGCGTGGAACTGCTTGGCGCGTCGACCGGCAATGCGGATCGAGCGCTCGTGCTCATGAGCGACGGCGAGGCGTTCGAGCCCGTCGAAGATGTGCGCGCCGCTGCGGCGGAAGCGGCGAGTCAGGGCATCCTGCTGGTGACCGTCGGGTTCGGTTCCGCAGAAGGCAGCACCATCCCCGAGGTCTTCGGCAACACCACGCGTGACAAACGCGACGAGCAGGGCAACGTGGTGATCACTCGCTACATGCCGGAGTTGCTGGAGGCAGCCGCTGAGGCAGCGGGTGGTCTGTTCGTGCCGGCCGAGGCGACGGATCGTGCCGGCCGCGTACGCGCATCCTTCGCGTCGTTGCGTACCGAGCGGCGACTCGTGGCGTCGCGCGAAGATCATGTGGCCCGCTTTGCATGGTTCCTCACACCCGCGCTGTTGCTCCTGCTCCTCGATACGTGGCTGGCGCGCAAGCCGGTCACGCGTCGTTCGGCGCGTGCGGGTGAGAGCGCGGTGCCCACCGGACCAACGAGGTCGGAATCCACCGTCAGCGCCGGCACGCTCGGTGCCGTGACGGACAAGGCGGGCGCGTTGATCGCACTGCTGCCGCTCGGTGTGCTGTTGACCGTCGGCGCGTGTGCGCGGGCCCCCGATCCAGCCATTCGGCTCGCGGAAGGCGATGCGATCGGCGCGGTAGCCGCCTATCGGGTACTGATGGCCGAGGGCGACACGTCGCTCGAGATGCGCTACAATCTCGCGACCGCGCTGCTGGCGGCCGATTCTCTCGACTCGGCGAGCGAACTGCTCGAAGCGGTGCGGCGCGCTTCAGACGGCGAGGTGCGCGCGCGGGCGCGATTCAACGGCGGACTGGCACGCCTCATCGAAGCACGGGCGGTAAACGGGGACACCGCCGACCGAGCCTTCGCTGCAGCGCGCGAGCTCTATCGCGCGTATCTCGGCGAGCGGTTTGATGACGTCGATGGCAAGTGGAACTACGAACTCGCCCTACGGCCGCAGCCACCGTCCGGCGGTGGTGGCGGTGGTGGTGGTGAGGACGACGAATCGTCGGAGAGTCCCGAGTCGCAGCAGCAGCCCGGGCAACTCGATCAGGCGCAAGCGGAGGCCTTGCTCAACAGTGCTGCGCGTGATGAACGCGATGTGCAGGGCAAGCGTCAGCGCATGACCCGGCAGCCGCCGCCGCCTGGGGGACGGGATTGGTGAGACGCGCCCTCATGAAGCTGCGGCGACGTGTGCGCGCGAGCGCCACACCGAGCCTGTTGCTCGCGGCCGTGGTGTTGGCTGGTGTCACCGCGCCCGAACTGCAGGGACAGGCGCGTGCACCGGTCATTCAGGATCGTGTGCGACTCGATCCGTCGGAACCGGTGGGCTTTCGCGTGCTGCTCACGCCGGACACCGTCTACGTGGGGCAGCAGGCCACCTACGAAATTGGCGTGTTCATCACGGAGTCGGCGCAGCAGCGCATGCGCCGCAATCCCGAGGTCGTGCCCGCGGAACTGCGCGGCGTGCTCGCGTACGATCTCGGCGGACCGCAGTCGCTACCGCCGATTTCCCAGAACGGCACCCGCAGCTTCCCGCATGTGTTGCAGCGAGCGCTCTTCCCGCTGGCATCAGGCCGACTCGAGATTCCCGCGTCGCAACTGAGCTACACGCTGCCGCGCAGCGCGAGCTTCTTCAGTCGCGAAGAGTCGGCGGTGATGCGCGCGGACGATGTCGCACTCCACGTGCGCGCGCTGCCACGCACGGGCCAGCCGGACGACTTCTCCGGCGCGGTTGGCGTCCTCGGGGTGCGGGCATCTGTCGATGCGGCTGACGCGCGCGTTGGCGAGCCGGTGGTGCTCACGGTGCGCGTGACGGGACGGGGCAACGTCAAGCTGTGGCCGCGTCCGCAGGTGGTCACGCCTGGCGCCGCGCTCGTGACCGCCGGGGAGCGTGTCACCGTCGACACCAGTGGCCAGTACGTGCGGGGGACGAAGGAGTTCGACTGGCTCGTGACTCCTGAGCGCGAGGGGCCGTTGGCTGTGCCGGTCATCGAGTATGCCTACTTCGATCCGTACGAAGCCTCGTATCGTGTGGCCAGCAGTGAGCCCATCGGCATCACGATCGCGGCGGGCGAGTTCGTGTCGGCACCAATGACCGTCGTGGAACGAGACGGCCTGGTGCTGCGGACGGTGGACCGTGGTGAGACGCGCGCTCCGCTGTCGCGACATCCGTTGCTCTGGGCGCTGCTGGCGCTGGCCCCGTTGCCCGCGCTGCGACGCCGTCGCGCTGTCGTCTCGCGCGACATCACGGGTCGCGACGCGAGTGCGGCGCTCGACGTTCCCGCCGAGCAGCACCCACGCGAGCGCTCCTCGAACGAACGCGCCCGTCGCTCCGCCGCCGACGCACGCAAGCAGCTGCTCGATGCACTGGCGACTCGACTTGCGACAACGCCGACGGCGCTTGTTGCGCATTCGGCGCTTGAACGGCGGTTGCGCCGTCGCGGCGTCACGCGCGGCACCACCCAACAGGTGCTCGCGCTGGTTGCCGATCTCGACGCCGCTGCCTGGGCACGCGAAGCGGATGCCGCCTGGCGCCACGAGGCCGAGGCGCGGGCGCGCATCAACGCGCTGCTCGCACAGGTCGCACTCGAGGCGATACCGGTCGCCTCTGACAGCGGTGAGACGCCTCGCCGGTTGCGCGCGCCGGTCACACCGCTGCTCATGCTCCTGATCGCGATCGGCGGCGGTGCGGCGACGCTGCAGGCGCGTTCCGCGCAGCCCTCTGCCTTTGCGTCCGGCGTGCAAGCATTCGAGCAGCAGCGGTATGCTGAATCGGCGACGTATTTCCTGTCGCTCGCCGCGAGCGCTCCGCGACACGCAGACGCATGGGCGAATGCGGGAACGGCGGCGTGGGCCGCGCACGACACGGTCGCGGCGGTGCGAGGCTGGCAGCGTGCGTTGCGCCTCGAACCCAACGCCACCGATGTGCGACGCAACCTCGCCCTGTTGCCGTCGGCCAGTTGGGAGGGCGTCGCGCGCGTGCCGAACGTGCCGCGTGATGTCGGGACGCTGGTCGCGGCACTGCTGTGGTGTCTCGGATGGGCAGGCGTGGTGTGGGCGCGTCGTGACCCCGGCGGTGTGCAGACGGACGCGGCGCGGCTCGGGCGCGCGATCCCGACGGGCCTGCTGTTGCTCGCGATCGTGCTTGGCGCGTGGCAGCTGCGCTTCGAGCAGCTGCTGTCGCCCACGTCGCTCTCGGTCGTGTCTGGGGCCGAGCCGATGCATGTAGCGCCCGGCCGTGACGCGAACGTCTTTGGCGGGACGGCACGCGGTGATCTCGTGCGACGCGAAGCATCGCGACTCGAGGGCGCGTCAGGGGAAGCGTGGGCGCGCGTCTTGCACGCCGATGGACGGTCCGGATGGTTGCCCGCCAGCGCGTTGGTGCCGCTCGAATGACCAGCACCTCGCGCATTCACGTGTTGAGCGGCCCGGTGGCCGATCAGATCGCCGCCGGTGAAGTGGTCGAACGGCCGGCCTCGGTGGTGAAAGAACTCGTGGAGAACGCGCTCGATGCGGGTGCCACGACCATCGATATCACCATTGAAGACGGCGGACGCGCGCTGATTCGCATTGCCGACGACGGCAGTGGGATGGGACGCGACGACGCGGTGCGTTCCCTCGAGCGACACGCCACGAGCAAGATCACCACCGCCGCCGACCTGGTCGGTGTCGCCAGCTTCGGCTTTCGCGGCGAAGCGCTGCCAGCCATCGCGTCCGTGTCGGAGTTCGCCGTGGAGACGGCACTCGACGACGGCGTTGGCACGGCGGTGCGTGGGAGCGGCGGCGTGATCGCCACGGTCGACGAGATCGCGCGCCGACGCGGTACCACTGTGCACGTGCACCGGTTGTTTCACAACACGCCGGCGCGTCGCAAGTTTCTCAAGGGCGCGCGCAGCGAATGGCGCGCGATTGCCGAAACGCTCGGGCACATCGCCGTGCTTCGGCGCGACGTGCACATGGTGGCGCGACACGACGGCAAGGTCGCGCTCGATCTGCCCGCCGCGCCGTCACTGCGTGCCCGTTTGGCTGCGCTGTGGGGCGCCGATGCCATCGCCCGCTTCGTCGATGTGGATGATGTGTATGGTGTACTGCATGCGCGCGGTCTCCTCGAGCGCCCGGCCGACGTGGGTACACGCACGCGCCGTGTGCTGCTCATGGTGAACGGTCGGATCGTACGTGATCCCGGGCTCGTGCGCGCGGCGGAAGCCGCGTATCGGTCCACGCTGCCAGCCGGTCTGCGCCCCTCGCTCGTGCTCGACCTCACGCTGCCGGCGGCCGATGTTGACGTGAACGTGCACCCCGCCAAGGCCGAGGTCCGCCTGCACGATCGCTGGCCGATCGAGCGCGCGCTCGAGCACATCGTCCGCCGCGCGCTGGGCACATTCGATGCCGCTGCGGGGCTCGGCGGATGGCGCGTGTTCACGCCGCAGGCGGGGGGAACCGCGCCAACGCTCGGCGCTGGCGTGTCGTCCGTGGAGCCGTGGATGTTGCGGGTGCCGACGCCAACGCCGGCGGGTGGGCTGTTTGCGGAAACGACCGGCGTCGCGAGCACGGACTCATCCGGGCACCGTGCACCGCTCGCCCATGCTGACGACGCGCCGGACGCTCCCGCACAGGCGTCCGCCGACGCGTCGGTGCCGGCCGAAGACGACATCGTCGTGCCGCCGCTCCTGCAGTTGCGTCGCACGTATCTCATGTTCGAACACGCGGACGGTGTCGTCCTCATCGATCAGCACGCCGCGCACGAACGCGTCTTGTATGAGCGCTTCCTGCACGACATGGCGAGTGGCTCGAGCGCCAGTCAGCGCCTGCTGTTCCCGCTCACGGTACATCTCTCCGCCGCGGAGGCGGACGCGTTCGATGTCGCCGCGCCGGCGTTCGCCGCGCTGGGGTTCGAGGTCGAAGCGTTTGGTGGTCACACGCTGCTGGTACAGGCGGTGCCCATGCCGCATCCGCGATTCGATGCGGAACGATGCCTGCGCGATACGCTCGCCGCCCTCGCCGGGGATCGATCACCGAGTGACGCCGCGCGACACGAACGATTGGCGTCCACCGTCGCGTGCAAGGCGGCCGTGAAGGCCGGCGACGCACTCTCGCCGGCCGAGATGCGCGCGTTGTACATCGATCTTGCACGGACCACACTGCCGGCCAACGACGTGCATGGGCGCGCAACGATCGTGCGTCTCTCGTGGGACGAGCTCGACCGACGGTTCGGTCGCAGCTGATGGCATGACCAGCATGCAGTCGCTCGCGCCCCACGCCGTGCCGGTCATTTGTGGTCCGACCGCAGCGGGCAAATCGGCGATCGCGCTCCGTCTGGCCGACGTTGCTCCCATCACGATCATCAGCGCCGACTCGCGGCAGCTCTATCGCGGCTTCAACATCGGGACGGCCAAGCCGACGCCGGCCGAGCAGGCGCTCGTCCCGCATGTGGCGCTCGATGTGGCGGAGCCTGAGGAGCGATGGTCCGCATGGCGGTGGGCCGTGCTCGCGCGACACGCGATTGCGGACGCGCGCGCGCAGGGGCGTGTACCGGTCGTGGTCGGTGGCACCGGGTTCTACGTGCGCGCCCTCGTGTCACCCCTGGCCAGTATCCCGCCGCTCGATGAGTCGCGTCGCGCGGAGCTGGCGGCGTGGCTCGAGACACAACCCCCGGAGCGGCTGCGGGCCTGGTGCGAGCGACTCGATGCGCCGCGTGCCGCCCTCGGCCCCGTGCAGTGGCGACGTGCCATCGAGGTCGCGCTCCTCAGCGGCACGCCGCTGTCGGCGTGGCACGAGCGCGATGCCGGGCACACCGCCCCCCTCCCGGTGCGCTATCTTGTGGTGGATCCGGGCGAGTCGCTCGCCACTCGGATTGCGTCCCGGGTCGAGCAGATGGCGCAGGACGGGTGGGTCGACGAAGTCGCGGGGCTGGCCAACGTGGTACCGCGCCTCGCGCCGGCCTGGCAGTCAACGGGCTACGACGTGGTCCGGGAACACGTCGAAGGGCGGCGGTCCCTGCGCGATGCCCTCGCGCAGGTCACGATCGCCACCCGACAGTACGCCAAACGCCAGCGCACCTGGTATCGACATCAACTGCACGACGGTCCGGTCACCCGCCTTTCACCGGCGGCACCGGATGCATGGGACCACGTGCTCGCCTGGTGGCGGGCGCTCACCGAGGACGGCGCGTGAAGATCGGCATCACCTGTTACCCCACCTATGGCGGTTCCGGCGCAGTGGCCACGGAGCTTGGCATCGCCCTCGCCGCACGTGGGCACGAAGTGCATTTCATTACGTATCAGCAGCCGTTTCGACTGCCGAACTTCCTGCCACGCGTCTTCTTTCATGAAGTCGAAGTCGCGCGCTATCCGCTCTTCGAGTTTCCACCATACGACCTTGCACTTGCTGTGAAAATGCACGAAGTCGTGCGCGATCACGGGCTCGATGTGCTGCACTGCCACTACGCCATCCCGCACGCCACGAGCGCGTGGATCGCCCGCGAAATGCTGCGTGAGTCCGGACAGGATGTGCGCGTGGTGACCACGCTGCACGGCACCGACATCACGATCGTGGGGCAGGAACGCTCCTTCTTCACCATCACCAAATTCTCGATCGAGAAGTCGGACGCCGTGACGGCCGTCTCGGAGCACCTGCGCGCCGAAACCTACAAGGCGTTCGGGTGCACCGGCTGCGCAGTCGACGTCATTCACAACTTCATCGATCCCGCGCTGTTCGAACGATCGACCCATCCGTCGCCATTCCCGGATGCCGTTGCGGATGGGCGCAAGGTGCTCATGCACATCTCCAACTTCCGCGCGGTCAAGCGGGTGCGTGATGTCGTCCGCGTGTTCGCTCGGGTGCGCGCCGCGATGCCGAGTTTGCTCGTGATGGTGGGCGATGGCCCCGAGCGCGTGGAAGCTGAAGACGAAGCACGCGATCTTGGCGTGCACGGTGATGTCCGTTTTCTCGGCAAGATCGATTCGGTGGCACCGCTGCTCGCGGGCGCTGATCTGTTTCTGCTCCCCAGCCAGTCGGAATCGTTCGGCCTGAGTGCGCTCGAGGCGCTCGCCTGTGGGGTGCCCGTGATCGCGTCTGACGTCGGCGGTATTCCGGAGGTCGTGACGCACGGTGAAACGGGGTGGCTGTTTCCGCTTGGGGACGTGGATGCGATGGCAAAGGCCGCCATCGCGCTGCTGGCTGATCCCGCACAATGGCAGGTCATGAGCGCCGCCGCCGCCGCCGATGCACGCGCACGGTTCGCCGAGCGCGATGTCGTCGCGCAATACGAAGCGGTGTACGAGCGAACCGTGGCGCGTGGACGCGTGGGCGCACCCGCCATGCGCGCGACACCGGTGCCTGCATGACCCTGTTCGAAGCCATCGTGCTCGGCCTGGTGCAGGGACTCACCGAGTTTCTTCCCGTCAGCAGTTCGGCGCACCTTGCGCTCGCCCCATGGCTGCTCGGGTGGCGTGATCCGGGACTCGCCTTCGACGTGTCGCTTCACCTGGGGACGCTGGTCGCCGTGGCGTGGTACTTCCGGGCCGATTGGATCGAACTCGCGCAGGCCGCATGGCGGCTGGTGCAAACGCGTCGCGTGGAGACCACCGCGGATCGACGCGTGCTGTTGCTCATTGCGGCAACGATTCCTGCGGGCGTTGGCGGCGTGTTGTTGAAAGACTATGCCGAAACCGTCTTTCGGCACCCTGCCGTCATGGCTACCACACTGATTCTGCTGGGCGCGATTCTGTGGTACGTCGATCGCGTCGCCGGACAGGCGCGACGTCTCGAACACCTCACCGCACGTGATGCGTGGTTGATCGGTCTCGCGCAGGTGTGCGCACTGGTTCCCGGCGTGTCACGCTCCGGTTCCACCATGACCGCAGGTCGCGCGCTCGGACTGGAGCGCGGCGCCGCCGCGCGATTCAGCTTCCTCATGAGCTTTCCGATCATCGGCGCAGCCGTGGTGCTCAAGCTGCCCGAAGTGATCCGTGACAGCGGCGCGATCGGTCCGCTCGCGGCAGGAATTGCGGCCGCGGCCATCAGCAGTTGGCTCGCGATCACGGTGCTGCTGCGGTTCGTCACGCGCCACAGCTTTGGCGTGTTCGCCGTCTATCGGATCATCCTCGGCGCGATCGTGTTCGGACTGCTGGCCGTGCGCGGCGTGCCGAGCGCGTAGCACCCCATGGCCGGTCCTCCGCTGCTGCTCGATGGCGTTCCGTTCGATGCCGGAGCGGTGGGCATCACCGCGTGGCAGCACGAAGCGCACGTGGCGTCAACCATGGATGTCGCGCATCAACGTGCGAGCGAGGGCGCGCCGAGCGGATTGCTGGTGCTCGCCGATGTGCAGTCGGCGGGACGCGGACGCAGCGGCAAAGCGTGGCTTTCGCGGGCGGGTGATGGCGTCTGGTTCACGCTGCTCGAGCGTGGGGTAGCGCCAGAGGCGTTGCAGGTGCTCTCGCTTCGCGTTGGTCTGGCGCTCGCCGAAGGACTCACGGCGCTGACTGATGGTGGGCTCTGGTTGAAGTGGCCCAACGATGTTCTGCTTGGTTCGAGCGACACGGGGCGCCCCGTACCCGCCGAGCTGCGCAAGCTCGCCGGTGTGCTGGTGGAGGCGCGGTGGCGTGAGTCGCTGGTGGAGTGGGTGGCGATCGGCATCGGCGTCAACCTGCGGGTGCCGCACGCCTTGCCTTCGGGTGTTCGTCCCGGTGCATTGCGCGCTGGTGTGACGCGCGCGCAGGTGCTGGGCGCGCTGGTCCCACGGCTCCGCGAGGCAACGCGCCGAGCGGGGACGCTCGCGCCCGACGAACTCGAGGCGTGGCACGCCCGAGACGCGATGGCCGGTCACCGCTGCGTCTCGCCAGAGGCGGGCGTGGTGCAGGGCATCGATGCGACGGGGGCGCTGCGCGTTGCACAGGGCGCGGCGACACGACATTTTCGGTCTGGTTCCCTCGAACTCGCCGAAATGCCATGAGCGCGTTTATCCGGCGCTGTGTCGTGTGCGGCGCGGCGAACGCAGGCCTGTTGCCATACCCCGCAGGGATGCAGGACGGCGTCTGCGGGCAGCTCGCCTGTCTCCATACCGTGCAGTTGCAGTCGCATGCGCAGCGATCGGCCGCGACGCAGCGTCGAATGGACTCGGTCCGGGCCGTTGTTGGCGGCACGGATCCGATCGTGCTGCTCCCGTCAAATAGGCGCCGGACTACGCGCCTTCCGGCCCATCGACGTGCCGATTTCGCCGCGCACCTCGAAGCGCATCTCGACGCGTCGAGCGACGCGGCAGGCGCGATCACCGCCGGTGACGAGACGCCGCACGAGCTCGAGGCGTTGTCGCCCCGCGAGACGCTGGCCGTGTCGCAGGGGTGTGCGACGTGTCGCGGATTCTGTTGTCAGTCCGGTGGCACGACGGCGTGGTTGACGACGGAGACGCTCCGTCGCGTGCGGCGAAACTCGTCGTTCGACACGGCCGCGCTTCGTGCCGCGTACCTTCGCGATCTGCCGCATCGCAGCTATCGCCGGTCGTGTGTGTACCATACGGCGCGCGGTTGTGCCCTCACGCCGGCGCTCCGCTCGGACACCTGCCATCAGTACCTCTGCGAGGGCGCGAGCACGCTCGTGGCGTTGGTCCGGGCTGGTGCCGATGTCGCGCACGCAGCGGCCACCGAGGGATCGCAGATCGCGCGAGTTGGGCGTGTTGCGCTGCCCGAGCAAGCAGCGGTTGCCCCCAATCCAGCGCGCTGACGCCCGCGTTCAGCCTCCGCGACATTCTGGCAGCCCATGCGCGTAAACGGCAGTCGCGTCTGCCGAAATGATCGTTGAACCGTGGCTAAGCTGTTGCGGTATCGTGGCTTGGCCTCGCGGACGGCGTCCCAGGGTGGGTTGACAGGGTAGCCCAGCGTGAGGTAGTATTACGTCTGGTTAGCACTCACATGCGGTGAGTGCTAACTGAGTGTCGTCAGACGAATCATCCCTGACTCACCTTTTGGAGGCGTACCCTATGACCACCCAGAGTGCCGCGAAGGTCGCGCCGCTCGCCGACCGCGTCGTCATCAAGCCGCTTGAAGAAGCCGAGCAGATGCGCGGAGGCCTGTATATCCCCGACACCGCCAAGGAAAAGCCGCAGCAGGGCGAAGTGGTGGCGGTCGGACCGGGCCGGTTCGAGAAGGACCAGCGTGTGCCGATGGACGTGAAGGTCGGCGACAAGGTTCTGTACGGCAAGTACAGCGGCACCGAGGTCACGCTCGACGGGAATCAGTACCTGATCCTGCGCGAGTCCGACGTTCTCGCCGTTCTCAGCTAAGCGTACCCCTCAACCGAATACAGGAACCATGGCTGCCAAGGAACTGCATTTCAATATCGAAGCCCGCGCGGCGCTCAAGCGCGGTGTGGATCAGCTGGCGGAGGCCGTCAAGGTCACGCTCGGCCCCAAGGGTCGTAACGTCGTCATCGACAAGAAGTTCGGCGCCCCGACGGTCACCAAGGACGGCGTGACGGTGGCGAAGGAAGTCGAGCTGATCGATCCCATCGAAAACATGGGCGCGCAGATGGTCAAGGAAGTCGCCACCAAGACGAGCGATCTCGCGGGTGACGGCACCACGACCGCCACGGTGCTCGCTCAGGCGATCTTCCGTGAAGGCCTCAAGAACGTGACCGCCGGCTCCAACCCGATGGCGCTCAAGCGCGGCATCGACAAGGCCGTCACGGCCATCGTCGAAGAGCTCAAGAAGATCTCCGTGCCCACCAGCGGCAAGAAGGAGATCGCGCAGGTCGGCACCATCTCGGCGAACAACGATGCCGAGATCGGCGCGCTCATCGCGGAAGCGATGGAGAAGGTCGGCAAGGACGGCGTGATCACCGTCGAAGAGGCCAAGGGCCTCGAGACCACGCTCGACACGGTCGAGGGCATGCAGTTCGATCGCGGCTACCTCTCGCCGTACTTCGTGACCGATCCCGAGAAGATGGAAGCCGTCCTCGAGGACGCGTTCATCCTCGTGCACGACAAGAAGATCTCGGCCATGAAGGATCTGCTCCCGACGCTCGAAAAGGTCGCGCAGGCCGGCAAGCCGCTGCTCATCATCGCCGAAGATGTCGAGGGTGAGGCGCTCGCCACGCTGGTCGTGAACAAGCTGCGCGGCACGCTTCGCGTCTGCGCCGTGAAGGCCCCGGGCTTCGGCGATCGCCGCAAGGCGATGCTGCAGGACATCGCGGTCCTCACGAAGGGTCAGGTCGTGTCCGAAGAAGTCGGCTTCAAGCTCGAGAACGCCGTGCTCTCCGACCTCGGCCGCGCCGCCCGCATCGTGATCGACAAGGACAACACGACGATCATCGACGGCGCCGGCGACAAGAACGAGATCGAAGGCCGCATCAAGGAAATCCGTTCGGCCGTCGACAAGTCCACGTCGGACTACGACAAGGAGAAGCTGCAGGAGCGTCTCGCCAAGCTGTCCGGCGGCGTTGCGGTCATCCAGGTCGGCTCGGCCACCGAAGCCGAGATGAAGGAAAAGAAGGCCCGCGTTGAAGACGCGCTGCACGCCACGCGTGCCGCCGTTGAAGAAGGCATCGTCCCCGGTGGTGGTGTGGCGCTCATTCGCGCGCAGCACGCCCTCAAGGCGGTGGTCCTCACGGATCGCGACGAGCAGATCGGCGTTGAGATCATCAAGCGTGCCATCGAGGAGCCCCTCCGCATGATCGTGCAGAATGCGGGCGGCGAAGGCTCGATCGTGGTCGAGAAGGTGCGTCAGGCCAAGGAGCAGAACTTCGGCTACAACGCACTCACCGACACGTACGAGGACCTCGTGCAGGCCGGCGTCATCGACCCGACCAAGGTCACGCGCACGGCGCTGCAGAATGCAGCCTCGATCGCGTCGCTCCTGCTCACCACGGAAGCCCTCATCGTGGAGCGCAAGGAAGACAAGCCGGCCGCTCCGGCGGGCGGCCCTGGCGGCGGCATGGGCGGGATGTACTAAGCGCTTTCGCGCCTGGTACGAACGATCAAGGGGCGCCCCACTGGGGCGCCCCTTCTTCGTACACGAGAACGTTCGGCGGGTCAGGTGGTGGTGTCGCCGTCGTGGACGAGCTCGCTCACGTAGCTCTTGACGGGCTTCGTGTGAGCCGTCGCCAGCGTCGCCGCATCGCAGAGCCCCGAGACGAGCGGTCGCAGCAGCCCATCGTGCACGTCGTACACCATACCGTGAATCAGCGGACGCTTTCCGCGTGACCACGCGCGTTGAATGATCGGGGTGCGCGCGAGTTGAAACACCTGCTTCACCACGTTCAGCTCCACGAGGCGATCTTCTCGCGACTGATCGTCTGACAGCGCATTCAATTCATCGGCGTGTCGCAGGCGCAGCTCGCGAACGACGTGCAGCCAGTGGTCGAGCAATCCATGCCCCATGTCGTCCATGGCCGCCTTGATGCCGCCGCAGCCGTAGTGGCCACTGATCACGATGTGTCGGACATCGAGCTGCTCCACGGCATACTCGATCACGGACAGCGTGTTGAAATCGCTCGGGTGCACCTGATTGCCGATGTTGCGATGCATGAGGACTTCGCCCGGCCTGGTGCCGGTGATGGCCTCGCTCGGGATCCGCGAATCGTGGCCGCCGATGAACAGGAAATGCGGCTCTTGGCGGGCCGAGCGGCGCTCGAAGTATTCGGGGTCGGACGCCCGCATACCCTCCGCCCAGCGGCGGTTGTTCTCGAACAGTTGGTGGAACAGCTGCATACGTCAGTGCCCGCCTGGGGAAGGGGCCGCTGGCGAAGGAACGCCAACCAGCCGGTAGTCGATGCCGCGCAGCTCCGCGGTCTTGCTGAAATCGTGCAGGATCTCCAGTACGTCGTGGTCAAACCGCTTGGTATTGCGTCCGTCGATCTCGATGCGCGCGCCCGCTGGCAGGGCATCCAAGGTGCGCTCGATGTTGGCCTTGCTCAGGAACGTGGCCTGATCAGGCAGCTGGTAGCGCTGAAGCACCGAGTCCGGCGAACTCACGCGGTTGAGCGCGGGCTGCCGGAGGTACTCGGACAGAATGAAGAACAGTCCCACCAGCATGCCGACGGCAATCCCGATCAGCAGGTCGGTGAGCACGATCGCCACCACCGTCACCGCAAAGGGCGTGAACTGCTGCCATCCCAGGCGGTACGTGGACGCCCACAGCGCCGGCGAGGCCAGCTTGTAACCGGTGTGCAGCAGGATGGCGGCGAGCGCAGCCAGCGGGATGTAGTTCAGCAGTGCCGGAATCGTGAGCACCGCGACCAGCAACAGCACGCCATGCGTGATGCCTGACCACCGCGTCCGACCGCCGGAGTCGATGTTCGCGGCCGAGCGCACGATCACGCCCGTCACGGGCAAGCCACCCACCATGCCGCAGATCGTGTTGCCGACGCCCTGCGCGAGCAGTTCGCGATTGGTGTCGGACTCGCGCTTGTAGGGATCGAGCTTGTCCGTCGCCTCGAGACTGAGCAGCGATTCCAGGCTGGCCACGATCGCGATCGTCACGCCGAGACGCCACGTCTCGGGATTCGCCAAAGCGGACAGGTCGGGGAAGATGAAGAAGTTGAGCAGGTCGCTGGCGGTCTCCGCCACTGGGAGTTGCACCAGATGCGTATCGCGAATCGCCCAGGCCGGCGCGATCACGTCGAACAACTCGTTCAGTCCCACGCCCATGAGCACCACGACGAGCGGAGCCGGCATCAGCTTCAACTTCTTGAGCGCGGGCACCTTGGGCCAGAACACCAGAATGAACAGCGCGATCAGGCAGATGAGCGCCGCACCGGGCTGAATCTGCCGCATCGCTTCCCCGAGAGCGCTGAACGTATTCGTGCCGTCGGCCTGCACGAAGGACATGTCACCCTCGAAATCAGCGTCGTATCCGACCGCATGCGGCAGTTGCTTGAGGATCAGAATGACACCGATGCCGGCGAGCATACCGCGGATCACCGCCGACGGGAAATAATACCCGATGACGCCCGCGCGAATGATGCTGAGCGTCACCTGCAGCAGGCCGCCGATGATGGTGGCGGTGAGGAACGCGGGGAACGATCCGAGTGCCGTGATGCCCGCGAGTACAATCGCGGTCAGGCCGGCGGCCGGGCCGCTGACCATGAGTTCGGAGTCTGACAGCAAGCCGACGACGATCCCACCGATGACGCCGGCCAGCAGCCCTGCTGACAACGGCGCGCCAGACGCCAGCGCGATGCCCAGACAGAGTGGCAGCGCAACCAGCAGCACCACGATCGAGGCCGGCAGGTCGTAGCGCCAGCTGTCCTTGAAGGAGGGCCCCGAGTGGCTCGCCTTGCCGGAGCCGCTCGCGGGAGCGCCCGGCGGCGCGTCGGCGCGTCCCGATGGCGCGTCGCCGGCTCGGGCGCGGCTTCGGCGCGGGGGACCAGCGGGGGTTGTGGCATCGAGCATGCACGGACTCCGTCAGGGAGGCGGAAAGGAAGCAGTGTAAGCTAACCCGCGGACCACGAGCTGCCGTCGGAAGATACGCCATTTCGGGACCGCGTCAGAGTCGCAACTCCATCTGCACAGAAGACTCTGCCGTGCCGCCCCGCGACGAGACCGGCCCCAGGGGAAAGCGCTGGCTCGCCGCCAGGACGCTGGTGTGCGCCCCCGCTCGCCCGCGGCGCGTCAATGCGGCATGTACCGAGGCTACGGCCAGCGCCGGCGAGTTGTTGGTCTCACTCAGGTGCGCGAGCACGACGCCACGCAGGCCGGCGTGCGCGCACGTCGCGACCAGCGCCGCCGCCCCTGCATTGGACAGATGGCCACGATCCCCGGCAATACGCTGTTTGAGCGCCCACGGATAGGGACCAGCCATCAATTGCGAGACCTCGTGGTTGGCCTCGATCACCAACAGGTCGAGACGCTCGAACGCGGGAGCGAGCGGCGCGGGCACGTGCCCGAGGTCGAGTGCAATGCCCGTCCGCTCGCCCGTACGCCGGTCCTCGAACAGCAGCGCCGCGCAGTCCGCGGCGTCGTGTGGTACGGCCACCGACTGTCCCGCAAGATCACCGATGCTCCACGCCTGCCCGTGTGCAATCGTGCGCACCGGTACCATCGCCTCGGGTAGTGCCGCCAGCGTTCCGGCGGTGGCGTACAGCGGCCACCCCCAGCGCGCGCACGCGGCCAGCGCCCCTGAGGCATGATCGACGTGCTCGTGGGTGAGCACCACGCCCGTGATCGATTCCGGCGCGCAGCCGAGCACACGAAGACGCGTGGCCAGCGCGCGCGGGCCGAAGCCCGCATCCACGAGCACACGCGTGGACCCCGACTCCACGAGGATCGCATTGCCGCGGCTGCCCGATCCCAGGACGCTGACGCGCATCGCGCGTCAGCCCACCGACCACCGATCGGCGAAGACTCGGCGCAACAGGCGTGCACCGACAGCGTCGAGCACCACGTCGCGGCGTGCCATCACACGCGCCGCCGTCTCGAGAAACTTCTCCACGTCGTACAACCCGTAGGGCGCGCCGCTTCCCCAGGCGAACGGCGAGACGACCTTGGGTGGCATCTGGTCCACCACGTTCGCGCCGGCGCCAAGGACGCAGCCGGTGGTGAGCCGTAGACCGATCCCGGTCTTCACGTGATCACCGAACAGCGTGCCCAGAAACTGCAGGCCGGTATCGCGCACCCCCGACGGTGTCCAAAGCGCAACGGGGCCGTACGTATTTTTCAGATTGCTCGTGGTGGTGCCGGCGCCAAGGTTCACCCAGCGTCCGAGAATCGAATGGCCCACAAACCCATCGTGCCCCTTGTTCGCGTGCCCCACGAACACACTGGCGCTCACTTCGCCATTCACTTTGCACGTATCGCCGAGTGCGCTGCCCCCAACGCGGCCGCCGCTGATCGTCGTCCCCACGCCGACATAACACGGGCCCTGCACACGGGAGAACGCATGCACACGAGCCTCGCGGCGCAACAGAATCGGACCGCTGCTGGTGTCGAACACGGTGTGGGGCTCGATCTGTGCGCCCACCTCCCGCCACACGGTGCCGCCACCAAGGATTGTGATGGCGTGCCCGTGGCTCTCCACGGTCTCGCACGACAAACGCGAGGCAAGCGCGGGCACGTCGTCCACGAGCAGCGGCGCGAGCCAGCGAATCACATCCCACACCTCGTCGCACCAGTGGCCCGCGACGGCGGTACCCACGTGACGGCCGTGATGCCGCCGCGCCAGCGATTCGAGTGTCAGCGTTCCATCGGAGAACGCAGCCACCGGCTCGTCGCTCGCGAGTCGCACCCCGGCGACGCGCCCGTCGCAGCGCAGCACGCGCGCGTCATCGCGCAACGGCGCGAGGGCGATCGCACAGCGTGACTGCACCACCAGCGTGCCGGCTGGTAGCATCCCGCGCGCCGCGCTCGGCGCGCCGGGTTCCCGAAAGTCACGCAACGCGGGCGCCGCGAGAAAACCACGCGCCGGCCGCCCGCAGGCCGTCGTCCACCGCTCGCGTACGAGCAGCGCCCCCACGCGCATTTCGCTGAACGGACGCGTGAGCGCAAACGGCTCGAACTGCCGCGCCTGCGCGTCGTCGTAGCACACCACTCCGGCACGCGGCGGCATCGGGACTCAGAGCTCGCGCAGATCGGGAGGCAGCGAATCGAGCAGCGTCTTCAAGTCGGCGGCCTGATCGCGCGTGGTCACGAGCACCACCCCGTCGCGCACCACCACCACCAGATCCTGCACGCCGTACAAGACCACCGGCGCGCCTTCGGTGTGCACCACGTTGTCGTGCGCCTGCAGCGCGTGCACCCGCCCGAACACGGCGTTCTCCTGGGCATCGTGCCGCCGCACACGATGCAGCGCCCCCCATGTCCCCACGTCATCCCAGCCGAAATCACCTGGCACCACCAACACGCGGGCGCTCCGCTCCAGCACGCCCACGTCGACCGCGACCGATTGCACGGCGGCGAAGAACGCGTCGCGATCATCGGCATGGGCCGCCAACGCCGGCGCAACTTCCGGCGTGAGCGCCCGAATTTCGTCGAGCAGATCGCCCACACGCCACGCGAAGATGCCGGAGTTCCAGAGGTAGCCGGCCGCGACCATCTCCGCCGCACGCGCCCGGTCCGGTTTCTCCACGAATCGCGCGACGGTCCGCACCTCACCATCCACCACGTCGCCCAGCTGGATGTACCCGAACCCGGGATCCGCGCGGGTTGGGACGACTCCCACCGTCACCAGCGACTCGCGCTCGGATGCAACGGCCGCGGCGCGCGCGAGCGTCGTG
The DNA here is from genome assembly GCA_011390935.1 of Gemmatimonas sp. Classification (GTDB taxonomy): domain Bacteria; phylum Gemmatimonadota; class Gemmatimonadetes; order Gemmatimonadales; family Gemmatimonadaceae; genus JAABRT01. The sequence goes on along the minus strand of JAABRL010000012.1, from coordinate 34,715 downwards.
CGAAAGCCCGTCACGTCGCCAATCGCCCAATCGGCGTGCACGCACAGCATCACGCTCTCCGCGCCATCGCGCGACGCGATCTCGTGTGCCGCCCACGCCAGCGCGGCCGCCGTGCCCGCCGGACGCGGCTCCGGAATCACGTTGTCGGCAGGGACATCTGGCAACAGGTCACGCACAGCCGACGCGAGCGACGCATTCGTGAGCACCAGCGTCTGCGCCGGCGGCGCCAGCGGCGCCAGACGATCGAGCGTGTCGCGCAGGAGCGGAAGCTCCGACACCAGCGGGAGGAGCTGCTTCGGACGGCTTGGTGTGGAAAGCGGCCAGAACCGGGACCCCACGCCGCCGGCGAGGACCACGCACCAGGTGCTCATGGCGTCGCCTCGGCGCCGTCGCGCACGTCGGGATCGGTCGCACCCGTCAGGGCGAGCGCACGGGCGAAGAGGCGACGAGGGCTGAACGGCTTCGTCATGAACTCGGACACGCCAAGTGCCTCGGCCTCGCGATACTGCGCGTCCTGGCCGGCGGCGGTGAGGATCAGACAGGGCAGGGTCGCCCACCGTGCATCGTGCCGGAGCGTGCGCAGCACGTCAATGCCGCTCATCCCCGGCAGCATCAGGTCGAGAATGAGCAACTCGACGCGCTCGGCGCTGTTGAGCGCCTCGAGTGCCGCACTCCCGGTTTCCGCCAGGGTCACCTCGAACGGCCCTTGTTCGAGACGCGTCTTGATGATGCGGCCAATGTGCGGTTCATCATCCACGACCAGCACAGGCACGGCGGCAGGGAGTGTCACCGCGTGCGCTCAGATCAGGGCCGCGATTTGCGGCCGGTGGCGTCGCAGATCGAACAGCAGCTGGGCGAGGTTCGCCTCGCGCCGCACGAGCACCAGCAGGAACGCGTCGGGCGAGACCGCCGACACCACCGCCAGCCCTCGTTCATACTCCAGCACCGAGAGTCCGAACGGCCCGCGGCTCAGCGCTTGCGCCAGTTCGCTGGCCGCGCCAACGAGCGGTGGCACATGCGCGGCGAGACCGTCCGCATCGAGGCCGGATTCGACGGCTCCGTCGATCAGCAGACCGTCCCGCCCGAGGACGACCACGGCGTCAACGCCGTCGCGGCGGCGCAGCGCGCTCACCAGATCACGAATCGTGGGCATGCGGATGAACTCCGGCGTATGGGAAACGGAACCTGTCCTCGCCTGGCGCACCCGGTCGGGCCACCGTCACTGCGTGGTCAGGGTAGTGATTGAGCGGGTAGAGCGTCAAGAGCAAGGTACGCCAGCGGCGCGCGGTACAGGGCTCCGTCGGGAAGGAGATCGCTTGCCCGGACACGACAGCCGGGGTATGCTACCGGGTCGCACCGCACGTCGTCGTCGACCTTTCGGAGAGGTTTGCCTGCTGTACTTGACCGCTGTGCCTTCATCCTGGATCGCGACCGTCTCGGCACGGATCCGTCGCGTGCTGCCGCTCGTCGTCGCCGCGACGGTCGTGACCGCATGCAGCCAAGACGACCCGTTCCGCCCCATCGCAACCACGGAAAGCGCGGTCTCGAGCTTCACGGTGACGGCGTTGTCGGCGGGTGTGACGTCGCCCTCGGCCCTCGAGTTCGTGAACCTGCGCACGGTACGCCCTGCGCTCGATGCCAGCGGCGGGCCGAACTTTCAGGTCGCGTTCGACCTTGGGGCCGATGGACAGATCCGCCTCGTGCCAGCGCTCGCGCTTGTCAATCCGCCGAGCGGTGCGACCTCCGTGGGGCTCGCCCGCACGACGTCCGCGTTCGATGACCTGGGACGCGCGCCCAACAGCGGGTTCATCAACGACTCCACGGTCACGGCCGCGCTGGGTGAAACGTGGGTCGTGCGCGTCGATCCCGCGCTGTGCAGCTTTGGCGATCCGTTCTATGCCAAGCTCGTGGTCGATGAGGTCAACGCCCTCACGCGCCGAATCTCGTTTCGCGTCCTGATCAATCGCAACTGCGGCTACCGCGACCTCACCGTAGGGTTGCCGCGCAACTGAGTTCGCCATGCACGATATCCGCCTCCTTCGCGACCAGATGGACCATCTCCGCGAGGGGATGCGGCGCCGGGGCAAGCTCGATGAGCTTGGTCCGCTGCTCGACCGCGCCGAAGCACTCGAAAAGGATCGCCGTGACGCGATTCGCGCCGCCGAAGAGATGCAGGCGCAGCGCAACCGCATCTCGCAGGAGGTCGCGCAGCTTCGGCGCGCGGGTGAGAATGCCGATGCCCTGATGGCCGAGGGACGCACGGTCGGCGAGCAGATTGCCTCGCTCGAGGCGCGACGGCAGGCCGTCGAAGCCGAGATGCAGGACATTCTGCTGCAGCTGCCCAATCTCACGCTCGACGAAGTGCCGGCTGGTGGTGAAGAGGCCAACGACGTCGTGCGTACCTGGGGCACGGCGCGCGCCAGCGATGGCACGGTCGTGCCACACTGGGAGGTGGGTGAGCGTCTCGGCGTATTCGATTTGGCGCGTGGGGCCAAGATCTCGGGCAGCGGGTTCATCGTCTATCGCGGTCTGGGCGCGCGACTGGTGCGTGCGCTCATGAACTTCATGGTCGACGTGCATGTCGACGAGCATGGCTACGAAGAGCTCTGGGTGCCGTTGCTGGTGAACCGCGCCACCATGACCGGCACCGGCCAGCTGCCGAAGTTCGAAGACGACATGTACGCCGTGGCGAATGACGATCTGTTCCTCATTCCCACCGCCGAAGTGCCCGTCACCAATCTGTATCGCGACGAAATTCTCGAGCCCGGCGAGCTGCCGCGAGGCTTCGTGGCCTTCAGCGCCTGCTTTCGGCGCGAAGCCGGATCGGCGGGCAAGGACACCCGCGGCCTGCTGCGCGTGCACGAGTTCGACAAGGTCGAGCTGGTGCGGTACGCCACGCCGGAAAACTCGCGCGCCGAACTCGAACTGCTCACCTCGCACGCCGAAACCATGCTGCAGCGGCTGGAGCTGCCCTATCGCGTGCTGCGACTTGCCGCGGGCGACACGGGATTCTCGAGCGCCATGACGTACGACCTCGAGGTGTTTGCCCCTGGCGTCGGGAAGTGGCTCGAAGTGTCGTCGTGCTCGGTCTTCACCGACTTCCAGGCGCGCCGCGCGAACATCCGCTACCGCGCCGCCGCGGGCGAGAAGCCGCGCTTCGTGCACACCCTCAACGGCTCGGCGCTCGCCTTCTCGCGCATCATCGCGGCGCTGCTGGAGCAGCACCAGATGCCCGACGGCAGCATCGCGGTACCAAAGGCGCTGCAGCCGTATCTGGGGCGCGACACGCTGCGGTGACGTGATGCGTCGCGCGTCGCCGTTCGTGATTGCTGCGCTCGGCGTCGCCCTGTTGCTCGGGTGGTACGTCATCTACACGCAGCGCGTGGTGAGCGAACTGCGCCGCGCGGCGCAGTTGCAAGGGCGCATGTCGTCGCGCATCTACTCGGTGCTGGCCGATACCTCCAGCACCGAGGGCACGCGGCTCGAGGCGTTGCTCGGCCTTGCGGCAGAGATCGGGCAGTCTGGGGTGCCGCTCGTACTTATCGCCCCCAGCGGCGAAATCGCCGATGCGATCAACTTGCCGTTCGACACGCCACCCAGTGATTCGGTGCTGCGTGCGTACGTGCGGCAGATGGACGCGCTCAATCCGCCCATCGAAGCACCCGGCGCCGGCTCCATTCACATCGGCGACAGTCGATTGGTTCGGGGACTCGCCACCATTCCGCTCCTGCAGGCGGGGGCCATCGGCCTGCTGCTGCTCTTCGGCGCGTGGGGCTTTCGCGAACGTGGTCGTGCCGAGCGCGAGAAGGTGTGGGCCGGTATGGCGCGCGAGTCCGCGCACCAGCTCGGCACGCCACTCTCGTCGCTGGCTGGTTGGGTGGAGCTGCTCGCCGACCGCGACTCCAGCGATCCGGCCATCGCCCGCGCGGTCTCGCAGATGGAGCAGGATCTGGTGCGGCTCGATCGGGTGGCGCATCGATTCGAACGCATCGGCCGCCCGCCGCGCCGCGACCCGGTGGAGCTCGGCGAAATGGTAGAGCGGCTCGCGACGTATTTCGCAGCGCGCGTCCCGCAGCGCACGCGCAAGGTGGTGGTGCGCGCAGAGCGCCCAAGTGAGCCGCTCATCATCGGCGGCGACGGCGTGCTGCTGGAGTGGGTGCTCGAAGTGCTCACCAAGAATGCCATCGATGCCCTCGGCGGACGGGGCGGAGAAGTGGTGCTGCGCGCGGAGCCGCTGGCCGAAGGGGGCGCGCGCATTCGTGTGCAGGACAATGGGCCCGGCGTGCCGCGTGCACTGCGCAAGAAGATCTTCGACGCCGGCGTGACCACCAAGGAACGCGGCTGGGGTATCGGCCTCGCCCTCGCGCGGCGCATCGTGCAGGAGAATCACGGCGGCAGGCTCGTGCTCGTGGAGGGCGGCCCCGGAGCCACGTTCGACGTTATCTTGCCTGCATGACTTCTGTGTGGCATGGCTCCCTGTTCGACGTTCCCGCCGCAGCGCCGGCGGTGGATCTCTCCCGCTCCCTCGAGGGGCTGAACCCGTCGCAGCGTGCCGCGGTGGTGCACGACGATGGCCCGATGCTCGTGCTCGCCGGTGCAGGATCCGGCAAGACGCGCGTGCTCACCACGCGCATCACGCGACTGATTGCGCAGCGGCGCATTCCCGCAAGCGCGATTCTGTCGGTGACCTTTACCAACAAGGCCGCCGGTGAAATGCGGGAGCGCATTGGTCGACAGTTGGGCGAGGAACCGCGCGGGATGTGGAGCGGCACCTTCCACAGCATCGGCGCGCGGCTGCTGCGCCGCATGGCGCCGCTGGTGGGGCGCACCGCCACGTACACCATCTACGACGAAGACGACTCCATCACGCTGTGCAAGCGTGTGATGGAGCGGCGCCGCCTCGACCCGAAGACGCTCGCGCCCAAGGCCGTACTCGCCGCGATCTCCGACGCAAAGAACGCGCTCGTCTCGGCTTCGGAGTACGCGTCACTGGCGCGTGATCCGTTCACGCAGGCCGTGGCCGGTGTCTACGTGGATCTCGACGACGCGCTGCAGCGCGCGAACGCCGTGTCATTTGATGACCTGCTCGTGCTGCCGGTGCGCGCGATGGAGCAGCATGAGCACGTACGCGCCGACTTGCAGCAGCGCTTTCGGTACGTGCTGGTGGATGAATACCAGGATACCAATCGTGCACAGTACCGCTTCATTCAGCTCATCGGCGCCGCACACGGCAACGTCATGGTGGTCGGTGACGACGACCAGTCCATCTACGGCTGGCGCGGTGCCGACATCCGCAACATCCTCGATTTCGAGCGCGACTTTCCGGGCGCCGCGGTCGTTCGACTCGAGGAGAACTACCGCTCCACGCCGCAGATTCTCGCGGTGGCCAACGCGGTGATCGAAGGCAACACGGAACGTCGCGGCAAGACGCTGCGCGCCACACGGCCGTCGGGTGAAGCGGTCATGCGCGTGGGTACGCTCGACGAGCGCGATGAAGCCGATTTTGTCGCTGACACGATCGTGGACCGCATGTCGCGCGCCGGGATCGCCCGCAACGAATGCGCGGTGCTGTATCGGACGAACGCGCAGAGTCGCGCCTTCGAAGACGCCTTCCGTCGGCGCGGCATGCCGTACCGCCTGGTTGGCGCCGTTCGCTTCTACGATCGGCGCGAAATCCGCGATCTCATGGCGTACCTCAAGCTCATCGCCAACCCATCCGACGACGAAGCGTTTCGCCGTGCGGTCTCGACGCCGCGCCGCGGACTGGGTGATACCAGCGTGGCGCAGCTCGACGCGATCGCGCGCGAGCAGGGTGTCTCCATGCTCGCGGCGGCGGCGCGCTTCGACCTCGTGAGTGGGTTTCGCGCCGCCGCGCGTGAAGGGTTCGCGTCGTTCGCCACGCTGATCGAACAGTTCCGTGCCAAGGCGGTCGACGCCTCGGTCGATGAACTGCTGCGCGACCTCGTCGATGCCATTCGCTATCACGATCATCTGCGCGCTGAAGGTCCCGAGGGACTCGATCGCATCGAGAACGTGCGCGAACTCATCGCCGGTGCGGCCGAAGTCGTGGCCGATGACGGCGGCGAGGTCGGGCTCACGCCGCTCGATCACTTTCTGCAGCAGGCGACGCTCGTGGCCGGCAGCGACGCGCTCGATCCGAGCGCCGATGCCGTCACCATGATGACCATGCACAACGCGAAGGGTCTCGAGTATCCGCTCGTGTTCGTGACGGGACTCGAGGACGGACTGTTTCCGCTGGCCAGAGCCGCCGAGGATCCGTCGCAGCTCGAGGAGGAGCGGCGTCTGTTCTATGTCGGCGTCACGCGCGCCGAGCGCACGCTGTTCCTCACGCACACGGAGCAGCGTCGACGCAACGGTGAGTTCATGGCCTGCGTGCCGTCGCGCTTTCTGGCCGAAATCCCCAAGGGGCTGGTGCTGCGCAGCGATACACGGCGCGTGCTCACCGAAGGACGCGGACGACTCGCCGAAGCGGGCGACGAGCCGTTTGGCGGCTCGCGCGGCTGGCGGCAGGGTGATGGCGACGCGTCGCGTCGTCGCAGCGCACCTGGCCCGTACGGCAGCGCCGGCTTCGGCCGCAACAGTTTCGAGGGACGCAGTCGCCTCGATGCCGGACGCACGCGTGCCAAAGCCGTCGATCCGTCCACGTGGGCAGGACGCAGTGACGGCGGGGCATCGCCGGAAGACGAGTCGCAGGACATGCCGGAGTTTCGCGTGGGTGAGCGGGTGCGCCACAGCAAGTTCGGCGCGGGCACCATCGCGGAGTTCACGGGCGCGGGTCGTGATGCGAAGGTGCGCATCGACTTCGACGATGAAGAAATCGGGCGTAAGACGCTCGTCATTGCGCAGGCCAAACTCGAACGTGGGTGGGAGTGACGTGTCCGTCTCCGATGATGATGTGCGCCATGTGGCGGCCCTGGCGCGACTGCGCTTCGATGAGGAGCGCGTGCGCGCGCTGGCCGGCGAGCTGAATCGCATTCTCGAACACATGGATGTGCTCCAACAGGTGGATATTCGCGGTGCGTCACTCGATCCCGATGCCACCCACGGTCTGCGCTTTCGCGAGGACGTGCCCAACCCCATCGGGTTGCATCGCGAGCGGCACGAGTTCGCGCCCAGCATGCGCGATGGCTTCTTTCTCGTACCGCGACTGGCGACGCATGGCGCCGCGACCACCGACGACGACGAGGGCGAGGCATGAGCGGCACGCTCATGAGCGGCACGCTGTTGTCACGTGCCGCGGCTGATGTTGCCTCCGAGATCGCCGCTGGAACGCTGCCGCCCGATGCGGCGCTTCACGCCACGATCGCGGCCGCCGAGTCGGCCCATGTGGGACCCGACGGGCTGAACGCAGTGCTGTGGAGCGATCATGAGGGGGCACGCGCGGTGCTCGCCGAAGGCGCGCCGAGCGGCGCACTCGCCGGCATTCCGGTGGCCGTGAAGGACAACATCGCCACGCTGCGCATGCCCACCACCTGTGGCTCGCGCATTCTCGAAGGCTACGTGAGTCCGTACGAAGCCACCGTGGTCGCCCGCCTGCGCGCCGCAGGTGCCGTGATTCCCATGAAGACGAACATGGACGAGTTCGCCATGGGCTCGAGCACCGAGAACAGTGCGTGGGGTGGCACGAAGCATCCGCTTGATCACGCACGTGTGCCGGGTGGCTCATCGGGTGGCTCGGCCGCCGTCGTCGCTGCGGGCGTCACGCGAATCGCGCTCGGCTCGGAAACCGGCGGTTCCGTGCGCCAGCCCGCGGCGTTCTGCGGCATCGTCGGGGTGAAGCCCACCTATGGTCGCGTGTCACGCCACGGGCTCGTGGCTTTCGCGTCATCGCTCGATCAGGTGGGCGTGTTCGGGCAGTCGGTCGACGATGCGGCACTCGGCCTGCAGGTCATCGCAGGCGTCGATCCGCTCGACAGCACCACGGTGGACGTACCCGTGGCCGACTATCGCGCCGCGCGACATGTGGCGGGGGATCGCCCGCTCGAGGGCGTCGTGGTCGGACGCCCGGCGGAGTACTTCCCCGATTCGCTCGACCCGGCCATGCGCGCCCTGCTCGATCGCGCCGCCGATCGTTTGCAAGGGCTCGGCGCCGAGCTGCGTGACGTCTCGTTGCCGCATACGGACCTCGCCATTCCGGTGTACTACATCGTCGCGCCTGCGGAAGCGTCCAGCAACCTCGCGCGCTTCGACGGCGTGCGCTACGGGCTGCGTGTAGACGAGGGTGAAGGACTGCGCGGCATGTACGAGGCGTCCCGATCCACGGGCTTCGGCCCCGAAGTCACGCGCCGCGTACTGCTCGGCACGTACGTGCTCTCGGCGGGCTACTACGACGCCTACTACAAGCGCGCCATGGCCGTGCGTCGGCTCATCACCGATGACTTCGCGCAGGTGTTCGCGAGTGGCGTGCACGTGCTGCTCACTCCGACCACGCCCACTACGGCGTTCCTCGCGGGCTCGAAGAAGGATCCCTACGAGATGTATCTCAGCGACATCTTCACGGCCACGGCCAATCTCGCGGGGGTCCCCGCCATGTCGCAGCCCATCGGTCGCATTGATGGACTGCCCGTCGGTGGGCAGCTGCTCGCAGCGCACTTCGACGAAGCCACCATGTTCCGTGTGGCGTATGCACTCGAGCACGCACTCGGTGCGGAGGCGCACCGATGAGCGGCGTGACGGATGGCTATGAGATGGTGATCGGGCTGGAGATTCACTGCCAGCTGAAGACGCGCACGAAACTCTTCTCGGCGGCCAGCGCCAACTTCGGCGATGCGCCCAATGCCAACACCGACGCCGTGTGCCTCGGACTGCCCGGGGCGCTGCCCGTCTGCAACCGCCTCGCCATCGAGCTCGCCACCCGCGCGTCGCTCGGTCTCGAGTGCACCGTGCATCCGGTGTCCGTGTTCGCGCGCAAGCACTACTTCTATCCCGATCTTCCCAAGGGGTACCAGATCTCCCAGTTCGATCGGCCGCTGGCCACGGGTGGGCGTGTGGTGGTGGGCACCAACGCCGACGGGACAGCGCGTGTCATCGGCATCACGCGTGTGCACGTGGAGGAGGACGCCGGCAAGTCGGTGCACGATCGGTTCCCCGGCTTCTCCGCCATCGATCTCAATCGCGCCGGCACGCCGCTCATCGAGATTGTGAGCGAACCCGATCTGCGCTCGAGCGCAGATGCCGGAGCGTACGTTCGCGCCGTCAAGCAGATCCTCGAGTACACGGAGGTCTCCGACGCGAACATGGAGGAGGGGTCGCTGCGCGTGGATGTGAACATCTCCGCGCGACCGGTCGGGCAGGACGCGTTCGGCACGCGAACGGAGATCAAGAACCTGAACTCCATCTCCGGTGTGGAACGCAGCATCGAGATCGAGTTCGCGCGGCAATGCGCCGTCTTGCGCGCAGGCGGTGAAGTGGAACAGCGCACCATGTTGTGGGACGGCGTGCGCAATGAGGTGCGGCCTGCGCGCAGCAAGGAAGGCAGTCACGACTATCGCTACTTCCCCGAACCCGACCTACCGCCGCTGGTGCTCGACCCGTCGTTCATTGAAGCGCATCGGGTGGCACTCCCGGAACTGCCGGCGGCCAAGCGCGCGCGTTTCGCCTCGGTGTACGGACTGAGCGCGTCCGAGATCGAGCAGCTCACGGTGACGGTCGAGCTCGCCGATCGCTACGAAGCGGTCGCCGCGGCGTCCGGAGATGCCAAGCGAGCGGCGAACTGGGTGCTGGGGGTGCTGCTGGCGTCGGTCAATGCACGCGGCGGTGCGCTATCGGCGCATCCCGTCTCCGTGGCGCGCCTCGGCGCGCTGATCGCGCTCGAGGCCAGCGGTGCCGTGAGCAACACCGCCGCCAAGCAAGTTTTCGCCCTCCTCGAAGCCGAGGACGTAGAGCCGCGTCTCATTGCCGAGCGTGAGGGACTGCTTCAGGTCTCCGATGACGGAGCGCTGGTGGCGTGGATCGACGAGGTGATCGCCGAGATGCCTACCGAAGCCGCGCGCTTTCTTGCAGGGGAGAAGAAGCTGCAGGGCGTGCTCGTTGGAGCGGTGATGAAGAAATCGAAGGGCAGCGCGGATCCGAAAAAGGTGAACCAGTTGCTGGCTGGCCGGATACCGTAGGTCGGCGTCCTCACCCGGTTGGCAACACTTCCCGCTTCCACGGCGCCAGCAACGGCGCCGCCATCCGCTCCGCAAAATCCAGCGTGGATACCGGCATGCCGAACGTGCGATCCGCCTCCAGCGCCGCACGCACATCGCCACCTTGCCGCAACGCAAGTCGGCGCAGCTTCTTCGCCTGCCGCAGCGGTTCATCGCCACTCGGATCGTACGCGTACCCTTCGCTGCCGTCCCATCGCACCAGCAGATCCACGATGTAGTCGAACGCACGCGTGAGATAGCGATTCACATCCGCATCGGTGAGATCCCACCGACTGTTCTCGCTGATCAGCTTGAAGATGCGCTGCCACGAATCCGTGTCGGTCACGTGCACCATGCCGCGAAAGATGCGTCGATTGGTGGGGGTCCCGAAGATCGTGGGCGACAGAATGCGGTCGAGCAGCTGGTCGGCGCGACTGTGGTCCATGAAGAGCAGCTCCCGAGCGCGCCGTGGCCACTCGTCGCCGATGTGCGTGTCGATGCGGCTTTCCCAGTAGCTGTGGCCCAGCGCCGACGTACTCGACGTCACGGCCAGCTGGCGCGGTACAAAAAAATTGTGCGCCACCACGTCGGCGGCGAGATGGGCGAGATAGCCGAGGGAGAACGCACGCAGTGCGCCCTCTGAGCTTTCCGAATGAATCTCGCGCCCGACATGCCACGCGTGGCAATGTCGGCCCACCGCCGCGTACTTCTTCGCGATGCTCGTGTCCGCCGCAATCGATCCGTAGAGAAAATCAGCAGGGTAGGCGGCCAGCAGCTCGGCCAATCGCGCAGGCAGAAAGTGCAGGTGCCGCAACACTGCATCGCCGAGGAACACGTGCGTTCCCGGTGTCCACGCCCACGCATCGCTCGGCAGCAGCACGATCGCGAGCATCGCGACCGCGGCGTACCCGGCCCAGCGTATCATCGCGAGCGGCGCCGCCGCGAGGACGACGTCCGCGGGCGGGCTGGTTCCTCGTCAACGCCATCGTCGCCCGTCTCGTCGTCGTGTTCGTCGCCAGGCGCGAAGTATGGGCGATCGCTCGGATCCGCATCGGACGGATCGTCTTCGAACGCGTCATCGTCAAACTGATCATCGTCAGCCAGTTCGACATCATCCGCATCAGCGTCGTCCTCGTCCTCGTCCTCTGCCGCACGTCGCCGTACCGCCCGTACGCCGGTCAGCGCTGCCCCAAGGGCCACAGCCCCCACCCGCATGCCACGCACCGTCGCCGCCGCCGAAAGGGCCGTCTCCTGTACCTCGTCCTGCAGCACGTCGAGCAGCGCATTCACCTGATCGAGCCGCTCACCCGCCGCGTCGGACACGTCGAGCAGGCGATCGCTCACCGCGCCCGTCGCTTCGGCGAGTCGCTCGGCTTCGGTGCGAACGCGCTTGACCAGATCCCGCGCCTCTTCGGTCGTGCGTGTGGCCTGATGCAACAGCGGCTTCGCGTCGGCGGCGAGTCGATCAATCGTGCCTTCCAGCTTCTCGATGACCTTTTTGAGCGCGAGTGCCGTGATGGCCATCGCGATCAGCGCAACGAGGCCGACCAGCAACACGATGATCTGGAGCGTGCCGCTGGCCACGTCGAACGCCGTACGTTCGGCCGGCATCGTGAGCGTCACGATCGTATCACGCACGATCGCCGCAGGCGGCTGGAGCATGAGGAGAAGGTCGAGGACCATGGCCGGATCGTACCCGCCACGGGTCGCAGGGTCAAGCAATGGACGCAATCCGCGCCGTGTGCGCCGGTTGAACGAGGCGATCGACAGTGTGCGGGGTATCACATCCACATGACTCGGCGCTTGACGCTGGTCCCGCGCTTCGTGATCCTACGCCGTCCGATTCCAACCGATCGTCTCCACCCCCACGCGCATGTCGTCAGTCCGTTTTCTCGTCGAGGGGGGGCACCGCCTCAGCGGGTCCATTCGCCCGACCGGCAACAAGAACGCCGCCCTGCCCATCGTGGCCGCCGCCCTGCTCACCGAACATCCGGTGCGCCTCGAAAATGTGCCGCGCATTCGCGACATCGAAACGCTGGTGGAGCTCGTGCGGAGTGTTGGCGCGAGCTGTGAGTGGACCGGCCCCGATGTGCTGGAGATTCACGCGAAGCAGGTCCAGGCGGCTCGGCTCGATCCGGCGCTGTGCGTGCGCATTCGCGCGTCGATCCTGCTCGCCGCGCCGCTGCTTGCCCGTTGCGGCGAGGTCACGCTCTCGCCTCCCGGCGGCGACGTGATCGGGCGTCGGCGTCTCGACACCCACTTCCACGTGCTGCAGCAGCTCGGCGCCACGTACGAGTTGGGCGAGACCTTCACGTTCCGCGCGTCCAGGCTGCAGGGCGCGGATGTGTTCCTCGACGAACCCAGCGTCACCGCCACGGAAAACGCGCTCATGGCGGCCGTGGCCGCCGAGGGCGTCACGATCCTGCGCAACTGCGCCAGCGAGCCGCATGTGCAGGATCTGGCGCATTTCCTCGTCGCGCTCGGCGCGCGCATCGAGGGCATCGGTACGAACACGGTCACCGTGCACGGGGGCGCGACGCTGGGCGCGGCCACGCACCGCATCGGCCCGGATCACATCGAGGTGGGCTCGTTCATCGGCCTCGCCGCGGTGACCCGATCCGCGCTCACCATCGAAGCGGCCGGTACGGCGCACCTGCGCTCCACGCTCATGGGCTTCGAGCGCCTCGGCGTGCGTTGCATCATCGAGGGGGACAACCTCATCGTGCCCGCCGAACAGGCGCTGGCGATCGAGCCCGACCTCGGCGGGCACGTGCCCAAGCTCGAGGATCAGCCGTGGCCCGCGTTTCCGGCCGACCTCATGTCGATCGCGATCGTCACGGCGACGCAGTGTGACGGGCTCATCCTCATGCATGAGAAGATGTTCGAGTCGCGCCTCTTCTTCGTGGACAAGCTGGTGGGCATGGGCGCCAAGATCGTGCTGTGCGACCCGCACCGGGCGCTCGTCGCGGGGCCGAATCGCTTGCGTGCGCAGACGGTCGAATCACCCGATATCCGCGCCGGCATGGCCATGCTGTTGGCGGCCTGTTGCGCCGAAGGCACCAGCACCATCAACAACGCCAACCAGATCGAGCGCGGCTATGAGCGCATCCACGAGCGCCTCGGCGCGCTCGGGGCCGTGATCGAACGGGTGGAGCTTGACCGCGGCTGAGTCGCCCGGACCGCTCGCCAGCGCCATCCCTGTTGACGAGCTTGCGGCACTCGGACTGATCGCCTTCACCACCACGCGAGCGGCGGGGAGCTTCGGTCTGGGCAGCAACGAGCCGGTGGGCGTGGTCATGGATCGATGGTCGGCGCTGCTGGCCGACTGTCGGGCGGCCGGGGCGCCCGCGCTGGCGTCGGCCGGGCAGGTGCACGGCGCCGAGCTGGAAACGCACGGCACCGGGTGGCGCGGGTGGTTGCGCGGCCGCGATCGGGACGGGCATGTGACGGCCGAGTCCGGGGTGGCCATGGCGGTGACCGTAGCCGACTGCACGCCGGTGTTTCTGGCTCACCCGACGGGGCCGATCGCCGTGCTGCACGCCGGTTGGCGCGGCACCGCGGCCGGCATCCTCGAGCACGGGGTGGCCGCGTTGGCGGCGCTCGGGGCCGCGCCGGAGGAGTTGCACGCCCACCTCGGCCCAGCAATCTGCGGGCACTGTTACGAGGTGGGCCCGGAGGTGCTGACGGCGGTCACGGGCAAGGCGGCCTCGGCCAAGGGGCGTCTGGACGTGCGGGCGGTGCTGGCCGAGCGGGCGGCGTCCGTCGGCGTTCGTTCGGTTTCGCTGAGTCGCTGGTGTACGCGCTGCGACAGCGAGCGCCTGTTCAGCCATCGGGGCGGGGATGCGGGGCGGCAGCTTGGCGTGATCCTGCGGCCGTGATCAGATGCTCCAAAGCACCATCTGCCTTGACCTTCCGCGTCTCGCCTCCTACGTTACATGAATACGCCCGGACGCTCATCTCGAGTGCGCCGGGCGTTGTGAAGTGTGGGGATGGCCCCCACACTTTTTTGTTCTCTGGAGTTTCAAGTGGCCGGGCACGCAGGCGATTCGCTGGAACCGCTCATCACCGAAGTGCTGGGCGAGTTGGACTATGATCTGGTGGAGCTGCGGCGCGGTGGGTCACGCGCTCGGCAGGTCCTCGAGATTCGCGTCGAACGTCGAGATCTCGAGAAGGTCTCGCTGGAAGATTGCACGCGGGTGAGCCGGGCTCTCGAGGCCCGGCTCGATGTCTTGGAGGGGATGCCGGAGCACTATGTGCTCGAGGTGTCGTCGCCCGGGGCGGATCGCCCGCTGCGCACGGAGTCCGAATGGCGTCGGTTCATCGGGCGGCATGCCACAGTCACCTGTGGCGCGCTCCCGGGGGGCCGACAGGAAGTCGAAATCCTTGCTTTGGATGGTGAGGATGGCGCGACGCAGGCGGTTGTGCGCGATGGCAAGGGTGTGGAATACCGATTCCCGCTGTCTGCCGTCACGCAGGCGCGGCTCGCGTTCCACTGGAAACGCTAAGGGGTGACACGGATGGTCGGGTCCGCCGAGATTCTCGCCGCATTCCGCGAGCTGGCCAATTCAAAGCAGATGGATCGTGCCGAGCTGCACGAACTCCTGCAGGACGGCATTCATGCCGCCCTGGCCAAGAAGCATGGCGCCAATGCGCAGGCCGAGATCGAGATCGACGAAGACAAGGGCGCCATCCGTATCGTCCTCCTGAAGACGGTGGTCGAAGAGGTCACCGATGCCTCGCGCGAAGTGCTGCTCGAGGAAGCGCGCTACGAAGACCCCGATTTCCAGCTCGGCGACGTGATGGAAATCCCGGTCGAGTTCGCGGAGTTCGGGCGCACGGCCGTCCAGGCCGCCAAGCAGCGCATCCTGCAGCGCGTCCGAGAGGGTGAGCGCACGCGCATCAAGGATGAGTTCAGCGAGCGCGTGGGTGACCTGCTCTCCGGTGAAGTGCAGCAGATCGAGCGCGGCAAGCTCGTGGTCATGCTCAACAAGTTCCGGGAGGCCGAGGCCATCATCCCGTACCGTGAGCAGAACCACCGCGAGCATTACCATCAGGGCGAAACGATTCGTGCCGTGCTCAAGCGAGTCGAAGATACGCCCAAGGGGCCGCGTCTGATTCTCAGCCGCAGCGACGCCATGTTCGTCACAGCGCTCTTCAAGCTCGAAGTGCCGGAAATCCAGCAGCACATCGTGGAGATCAAGGCTGCGGCGCGCGAAGTCGGCAGCCGCACCAAGATCGCCGTGATGTCGCGAGACGCGGCCGTCGATCCGGTGGGCGCATGCGTCGGTCTCAAGGGCGCGCGCGTGCAGGCGGTGGTCAACGAGCTGGGCGGCGAGCGGATCGATATCGTGCCGTGGTCCGACGAGCCGGAGCGCTTCGCCAAGCTGGCGTTGGCGCCCGCTCGTGTGGCGCGCGTCTTCAGTGACCCGCTCACGCGCACCATTCAGGCCGTCGTCGACGAGGACCAGCTTTCGCTGGCGATCGGGCGCAGCGGGCAGAATGTGCGGCTGGCGTCGGAGCTCACCGGCTGGAAGATCGATCTCTACTCCAGCCGCGAGTGGCTCGAGAAGGGCGGGGATATGCCGCTCTTCGCGCCGCTCCCCGAGGAAGAAGAGGGCGAGGAAGATGTGCCGCTCAGTCAGCTGGCCGGTATGCCGGCGGCCACCGTCGCGGTACTGGAAGAGGCGGGCTATCGCACGCTCAATGATATTCTGGATCTGGAGCGTGAGGACTTCGTGCGTCTCCCCGGCATCGCCGGTGAGGAAGCCGATCGCATCATGGCGATCATCGAAGAGCTCACGACCGAAGAGGTGGACGAGTCGGCGGGCGGATCCGAGGGGTCGCGCAGCTGATGGACGAGGCATCGACGCCTGCCGAGGGGCTCCCTGAGGCGGTGCGTCGGAAAGTACTGGGACTGGTAGGACTTGGCGTGCGTGGCCGCCTGGTGATCGTCGGGGCGGAGCAGGTGCGGGAGGCAGCGCGAAAGGGCACGGTGGTACTGGCCCTCATCGCGGTCGATGTCTCGCGACACACGCTTGACAAGGTGGTGCCTATCCTGCGGGCAAAGCGGGTCGAGATATTTGAGTGGCCGAGTGCGGCCGAGCTGGGCGCGGTGGTGGGACGTGATTCCACCGCCGCGGTCGGTATAGTAGATAAAGCGCTGGCGCGCGGGATCCGCGACGCTGTCGGGCATTTCTCCACTGGGGGGACGCTCGATTCCGGCGATGCGGCGCGTGACGCGCAGAGGAGGAAGGGTTGAGCAAGCTTCGTGTGCATGACATGGCGGGTGAATTCGGCATTCCAGCCGATGAAGTGATCGCCCTGCTTCGCCAAATGGACGTCCCGGTACGCAGCCACATGTCGCTGCTCACGGACGACCAGGTAGCGCGCGCCCGAGTTCGCTGGGAGCGTGAGAAGCGCACGCGAGCGGAACAGGCAAACCCGGTGCCGGAGGCCAAGCCGCGCCGTCGCCGCACCAAGGCGGAGGAGCCGGTCGAGGCGCCACCGGTCGAGACGTCCGATGAGTCCACGCCGGCCGTGCGCCGTCGTCGCCGCGCCGATGTCGAGGCCGCGCAGCAGGAAGCCGCGGCCGAGGCGGAAGCCGTCGCGGCCGTCGAAGCGCAGCGTGAGGCGGAACGAGCCGAAGCCGAGCAGCGCGAAGCGGCGGCGCGGGAAGCCGCCGAGCGGGTCGCTGCCGAACGGGCCGCTGCGGCTGAACGGGCCGCTGCCGAACAGGCGGCCGCCCTCGCAGCAGCGCGCCAGGCCGAGGCCGAGCGCGCCGCCGCGGAGGCCGCCGCCGCCGCCGCTGCGGTCGAGCGTGAGCCTGCCGTGGAAGCGCCCACTGCGCCGGCCGCCGCCACCGCGAACGCCACGACCGAAGCCGTGCCGGCACCTGAAACGCCCGTCGCCGCCCCGGTGGCACCGCCCGCAGCGCCGCCTGCGCCGCGTCCGGTTCCGGTCGCTTCGGCGTCGCCGAGTGCGCCACCGGCCGCCCCCACGCCGTCAGAGCCGTCCCGGCTGCGTCCGCGCCCGATCACCCCTGGTGCACCCCGTGGGCGCACGTCAGCACCATTCGGCGCACGGCCGATCGCCAGTGCGGCGCCGGGCGGTGGACTCTCGGGCGGTGCACGTCGTGACGATCGACGTCCCGGCGCGCCGATGGCCGGAGGGCCGGGTGGTGGCAATACCGGCGGCATGAGTGGTGGCGCGCCCGCCGGGGGCGCGGCAGGTCCGCGTCGCGGCAAGAAAGGCAAGCGCGGATCGGTCGATCAGGAAGCCGTCTCGGCGAACATCACCAAGACGATGACCGCCATGCGTGGCCCCGGTGGGGCACGCCGAGGTCGTGGTCGCTTCGATGCACGCGAAGAGATGGAAGCGCAGCGTGCCGAAGCCGCCGAGCGCGAAAAGAAGACCGTACGCGTCAACGAGTTCATCACGGTGTCCGAACTCGCGCAGATCCTCGGCATCTCGGCCACGCAGATCGTGGGCTTCGCGTTCAAGACGCTCGGCCTCATGGTCACCATCAATCAGCGTCTCGACTTCGACCAGATCGAACTCATTGCCAGCGAGTTCGGCTTCGAGGCTGTGAAGGAAGAGGAGTATTCGGCCGACCTCGGTGAAGAGCCGGTGGTCGATACGCCCGAGTCGCTCGTGTCTCGCCCGGCCATCGTGACCATCATGGGTCACGTCGACCACGGCAAGACATCGCTGCTCGACTACATCCGCAAGGCCAACGTGGTTGCCGGTGAAGCCGGTGGCATCACGCAGCATATCGGTGCGTATCACGTCACGCTGCCCGGCGGCAAGATGATCACGTTCCTCGACACCCCGGGTCACGAGGCGTTCACCGCCATGCGTGCGCGTGGTGCGCAGGTCACGGACATCGTGGTGCTGGTGGTGGCGGCCGATGACCAGGTCATGCCGCAGACGATCGAAGCGATCTCGCACGCCAAGAGTGCCGGCGTGCCGATGATCGTGGCGATCAACAAAGTCGATCTGCCGCAGGCCAATCCCAACAAGGTCAAGCAGGATCTGCTGCAGCACGAGGTGGTGCTCGAAGACTTCGGTGGCACCACGCTCTCGTCGGAAATCTCGGCCAAGCACGGCACGGGTGTGCCGGAACTGCTCGAGCAGATCCTGCTGCAGTCCGAAATCCTCGACCTCAAGGCCAACCCGGCACGCAACGCCACCGGCACGGTGGTCGAAGCGCAGCTCGATCCGGGCAAGGGATCGGTTGCGACCGTGCTCGTGCAGAACGGCACGCTGAAGGTCGGTGACGACTTCATCTGTGGCATGTTCTCCGGCCGTGTGCGCGCGCTGCTCGACGAGCGCGGGAAGACCGTCAAGTCGGCCGGTCCGGCCATTCCGGTGCAGATCCTCGGTCTCCCTGGCGTGCCGATGGCGGGCGACCAGATGATCGTGGTCGATGACGCCTCGCAGGCGCGCGACATTGCGCAGCGCCGCGAACGTCTCGATCGTGAGGCACGCAGCCGTCGCACATCGCGCGGCAACGTGTCGCTCGAAGACTTCATGTCGCAGACCGCGGCCGGCGAGAAGCGTCAGCTGCGCCTGCTCATCAAGGCCGACCAGGGTGGTCCGGCCGAGGCGCTGGCCGACGCACTCGGGCAGCTGTCCACCGGCGAAGTGTCGGTCGACATCGTGCACCGCGGTGTGGGTGCGATTACCGAAAGCGACATCCTGCTCGCGAAGGCATCGGGCGCCATCATCATTGGCTTCCACGTGCGTCCCGACAACAACGCCCGAAACGCCGCCGAGCGGGAAGGCGTCGACATCAAGCTGTATCGCATCATTTACGAAGCGGTCGCCGATGTGCGCTCGGCGCTCGAAGGCATGCTGCGCCCCGAGTCGCGCGAAGTGGTTACGGGCGAAGCCGAGGTGCGCGAGGTGTTCAAGGTCGCGCGCGTTGGCACGATCGCCGGTTGTCTCGTGCGCAGCGGCAGCATTACGCGTGGCTCGCGAGTCCGCGTGGTTCGCGATGGTGTCGAGCTGTACGACGGCACGCTCGGCTCGCTGCGTCGCTTCAAGGACGATGCGAAGGAAGTCAAGGAAGGCTACGAGTGCGGTATCGGCGTCGAGAACTTCAATGACGTCAAGGTCGGCGACGTGATCGAAGCCTACCGCACTGAAGAGGTCGCGCGCACGCTCGACGATTCCGCGCGTTCCTCGTAAGGGAGGGTGACATGACCGGAGGCGATCCCAGGCGCGCTGAACGCGTGGCCGAAGGCATCCGCACGGAAGTGGCGATGTTTCTGCGGGACGGGGCCAAGGATCCCCGTCTCCGCGGCATGGTCACCGTCACGGGTGTCGATGTCACGCGCGATCTGCGCCATGCGAAGGTGTACGTGAGTGTGTTGGGAAGCGACAAGGAGCGGGCCGATACGTTCGAAGGGCTCGCCTCCGTGGCGCATCATCTGCGCGGAACCATTGGTCGTGCGCTGCGCTTGCGGGCGGCGCCCGAAATCGAGTTCAAGGTCGACGAGAGCATTGCGCACGCCGCGCGCATCGAGGCGTTGCTTGCGCAGGTGCGTGTGGAACCTGTCGCCGGGGAGGATGCCGGCGCGGACGCGCAGGCGGACGGCGACGACAGCAGCGGGACTGATACCGCTGCGTAGCACCGAGCCGCACGTGCTCACGCCCGATCCCACGTTGCTGGACGGGCTGTTGCTGGTCGACAAACCCGCCGGCGTCACCTCGCATGATGTCGTGGCGCGCGTGCGGCGTTCGCAGCGCACACGACGCGTTGGTCACGCCGGCACGCTCGATCCCTTTGCCACCGGCCTGCTCGTGTGTGCCGTGGGGCAGGCCACTCGCCTGCTGCCGTACGTGCTCGGCGAGCCCAAGGTGTATCGTACGCGCATCGCGTTTGGGCGAGCGACCGATACGGACGACAGCACGGGCACCGAGATCGCGCAGGGACCTGCGCCGCAGTGGTCGCGGCTCACGGACGCCTTGGCGTCGCTCACCGGTCCGCTCCAACAGGTGCCGCCGGCGTACTCGGCCAAGCATGTCGACGGAGAGCGTGCGTATGCGAAAGCTCGGCGCGGTGAGGCGGTGTCACTACCGCCGGTTGCCATCACCGTGCACGCGTGGGAGGAACTGGCGCGCGGTGCGGACTGGCTCGATGCCGAGATCCGTTGCAGCGGTGGCACGTACATCCGGGCACTCGCCCGCGATCTCGGGCAGGCGCTCGGCACCGTGGCCCACTGCGCGTCCCTTCGGCGCGTGGCGAGTGGACCGTTGCTGGTCGAGCACGCGCGGTCGTTCGACGCTCTGGCGCCCGGGGCCATGGTGCCCCTCACGTCGGCGCTGGTCGCGATGCCGCACCTCCCCGTGCAACGGCTCGCGCCTGACGACGTGAGCAACGTGCGCCTGGGTCGCACGATCGAGGCCAGCATCGACGGCGCGTCGGCGGTGCTGGTGCGCGAGGACACCGGGCACATCGTTGCCATCGCCGAGCGAGGGCTGCGACATGACACCGGTGTGTGGCAGCCTCGCGTGGTCTTGGGGGAACCGGAGCCACGCCCATGATCGTCGTCGATGGCACGACGCCGCTCACGCTGACGACCGCTGGGGCCGCGATCACTGTGGGCACCTTCGACGGGGTGCATCGTGGGCATCAGGATGTCGTCGCCCGGTTGGTGCGCCTCGCGCAGGAGCGTCAACTCACGTCGATCGTGGTCACCTTCGATCCGCATCCACTCGAGGTGGTCAACCCCTCGGCGGCGCCGCCATTGTTGACCACGCGCGACGAGAAGCTCGACGCGCTCTCGCGCACCGGGGTCGATGTGACCGTGGTGCTCCCCTTCACACCGGCGCTGGCGGCCATGTCCGCGGAGCGGTTCGTGGATGAGATCCTGCTCTCGCGCTGTCAGCTGCGGGCGCTCCTGGTGGGGCACGATCACGGGTTCGGACGCGACCGTATGGGTGACGCGTCGGTGCTGCAGGCGCTGGGGGCGGTGCGGGGCTTCAGCGTGGAACTGGTGGAACCGGTGCAGGGCAGCGAGGGACATCCCGTTTCGTCGACGGCGATCCGTCGTGCCGTGGCGGGCGGAGATCTCCTGCGGGCGGCCGACGGACTCGGACGGCTGTATGGCGTCTGGAGCACCGTGGTGCATGGCGAGAAGCGCGGCCGGGCCCTCGGTTTCCCGACCGTGAATCTCGCCCCGGTGTCGACGCGCAAGCTGCTGCCGCCGGACGGGGTGTACGCGGTTCGCGTGCAGCTCCCGGACGGAGAGTTCGGCGGCATGCTGAATCTGGGCGGACGCCCGACGTGGAACGAGACGGATCGGCGGCTCGAGGCGCACCTCTTCGACGCGTCAGGTGATTGGTATGGGCAGCCGGTGGAGGTCCGCTTTCTCAAGCGGCTGCGCGAAGTGCGCCGCTTCGACGACGCCGAGACCCTTCGGGCGCAGTTGCGTATCGATGAGGACTTGGCGCGAGCGGCCCTCGCCACCTAAGTTACAGGGCTAGACCCTACTCATGCGGCGTCGTCGGGATTCCGGCTGGCGCTCGCCCTTTTTTTGCCTTCAGCCACCGGCCGCGATGGCGAACATTCGTAATCGCCTTCTCCTCATTCTCGGGTGTGTCCTCGTTTCGGCGTGGGCGCTCTTTCCGCGAACTGTCATTGAGCGCGTCAAGCGTGACGGCGTCTTTGTTTATGACACCGTCAAGCGCGTCCCCCTCAAGAAGGGCCTCGACCTCCAGGGCGGGATGCACCTCACGCTCGAGGTCGACGAGTCCAAGCAGGCCGTCGCCGACAAGGCAGAGGCGCTGGATCGCGCACTCAAGGTGATCCGTCAGCGTATCGACGAGTTCGGCGTGGCCGAACCGGTCGTGCAGAAGATCGGGACCGATCGACTCGTCGTCGAGCTGCCTGGCATCGACGATCCGGAGCGCGCCCAGTCGGTCGTGTCCGAAGCGGCGTTCCTGCAGTTCCAGATCACCGACCGCACGCAGGCGCTCGAGCGCGTGTTGGCGCGTCTCGATCAGGCCGCGGCTGCCGCGGGGATTCGAAGCGGCACGCAGGTGGCCACGGGCGACACGGCGCGCTCGGTCGGCGTGACGTCGCTCTTCGGCGGTGATTCTGCGGCGGCCGATTCGGACAGCGCCGCGGCAACGACCCCGGCCACGCCGTCGGCGGGTCTGTTCACGTCGAACGTGGCCGGCGGCGCGGTCCCTGGACAGTACGTCGTGCCGATCGAGGCCTACGACGCACTGGCCTCGGCATTGAATACGCCATCCGTGCAGGCCGTCATTCCGCCGGGCAAGCAGCTCAAGTGGGGCTCGGAGGAACTCGTGGCCGGCAATCAGCGCTATCGCGAGCTGTACATGCTCGATGCGAAGCCGATCATCACGGGTGAGTACCTCATCGACGCACGCCCGAACACCGATCCGGTGGATGGCAACGTCGTGACGTTCACGCTGAACAACGAAGGCGGGCGTCGGTTCAAGAACGAGACGGCCAAGCATCTGAAGGAAAACATGGCCATCGTCCTCGACGACAAGGTCATGACGGCGCCGGTCATTCAGAGTTCGATCGGCCGCAACGGCCAGATCACGCTTGGTGGCGGCTCGCTGCAGGCGGCGCAGGATCTGGCGCTGGTGCTGCGCGCCGGCGCGCTCCCCGTGCCGCTCAAGATCACCGAGGTGCGCAACATCGGCGCCAGCCTCGGACAGGACTCGATCGACAAGGGCGTGCGCGCGCTCGCGCTGTCGGTGCTGCTCGTGATTGTCATCATGATCGGCTACTACCGGTTCGCCGGTACGCTGGCGGTGGCGGCGCTTGCGCTCTACGTGCTGTTCACCGCCGCGGTCCTCGCTGGCTTCGATGCGGTGCTCACATTGCCCGGGCTTGCCGGCTTCGTGCTCTCCGTCGGTATCGCGGTGGACGCGAACGTGCTGATTTTCGAGCGAATCCGAGAGGAACTCGACGCAGGCAAGTCCGTGCGCCTGTCGGTGGACGAGGGCTTCCGGCACGCACTGTCGGCCATCGTCGACTCGGCCGTCACCACGATCCTCTCCGGCGCCGTCTTGTATCAGTACGGGTCGGGACCGGTGCGTGGATTCGCGGTTACCCTCATCGCTGGCGTGGTGGCGTCTCTCTTTACGGCGCTCTTTGTCAGCCGCACCTTCTTCATGCTCTGGCTGCAGCAGACCCGCGGCGCCAAGGCCCTGAGCATCTGAGCCGCCCATGATTCGTCTCTTCAGCAAGACCTCGTACGACTTCCTCCGCTTCTGGCGTATCGCGGCGGCCATCACGGTCGCGTTCGTGGTGGTCGGCCTGGCGACGTTCGGGGTCACCGGCGGTCCGAACTATTCCATCGAGTTCACGGGCGGTACGCTCATGCAGCTCGAATTCAAGCAGGCGCCCGACGTGGCCGTGCTGCGGTCCACGGTCGAGTCGGCGGGTGTGGCGGGCGCCGAAATCACGCAGTTCGGTGAAGCCACCGAGTATACGGTGCGCGCGCAGGATCAGGCGTCGGTCGATGAGCAGGAAGCCGGCGCCGAAGGCATCGCCAAGAAGATCGAAACGGCGTTGACGGAGCGATTCGGCGCGGGTGAGTTCACGGTGGTGCGCACCGAAGCCGTTGGTCCCAAGGTGGGCGCCGAGCTGCGCCGCGGAGCGATCCTGGCGCTCATTCTCACGTCGATCATCTCGCTCGTGTATCTCGCGATTCGGTTCGATTGGCGCTTCGGCACCGCGGCCGTGCTGTCGCTTGTGCACGACGTGGTCGTCACACTCGCGTTCATCAAGATCTTCGACATCGAAGTCTCGCTGACGGTCGTCGCCGCCGTACTCACGGTGCTCGGCTACTCCGCCAACGACACCATCATCATTTTCGACCGCGTGCGCGAGAACCTGCGCAAGTTCCGCAAGGCCACGCTGTACGACACGATCAATCGCTCCATCAACGAGACGCTCGGTCGCTCCGTGCTCACGCACGCGACCACGTTGGCGGCCACGCTTGCCCTGCTGTTCTTCGCGGGCGAGGTGCTGCGACCGTTCTCGATCGTGATGGCGTTTGGTGTCGTGGTCGCCGTGTTCAGCTCCATGTACGTGGCCACGCCGCTGCTGCTGTTCATCGAAGCGCGCTACCCGCGTGGTGATGAGGACAAGAACCACCGTCGTGGCGCCGCAGATGAAATGCAGGCGCTTGCGGCCGCGGGTGCTGGTGCCAAGGGCGGCGCGGCCTCGAAGGCGCGCAAGCCGGCAGCGACGCGCTGAGTGATCCGTCGCACTGATCGCTGGCAGGCCTGCACGTGAGCATGCCCTTTGCGGACAGCCACGTCCACCTGGCCAGCGAGCAGTTTGCGAGTGATGTGCATGACGTGATCGCGCGAGCCCGGGATGCCGGTGCTCGCGCGATTGTCTGTATCGGCGAGTCACCCGCCGCCGCGCACCGTGCTGCCGATATCGCGGCGACGTATCCCGGACTCGTGTGGTTCACCGCGGGCCTGCATCCGCACGACGCCTCCGCGTGGGATGAGGGGCACCCCGATGCGATCCGATCACTGGTGGCCGATGGTGCGGTAGCGATCGGCGAATGCGGGCTGGATTACCACTACGACCACAGCCCGCGCGACGTGCAGCGGCGTGTCTTTGCAGCCCAGTTGGCGCTCGCACGCGAACTCGATCGCCCAGTCGTCGTGCACACACGAGAGGCTGAACACGACACCGCCGACATGGTGCGTGACGCATCCGCGAGCGGAGTGCGTGGGGTGCTGCACTGCTTTACCGGTTCGCACGCGCTCGCCGACGTGGCGCTCGAGGCGGGCTGGTCGATCTCGTTCAGCGGTGTCGTGACCTTCAAGAAGTTCACGGACGATGCGCTCCTGCAGCGCATTCCCGATGATCGCCTCTTGGTGGAGTCGGATGCGCCGTATCTCGCTCCGGTGCCACATCGCGGGCAACGAAACGAGCCGTCGTGGGTATCCCACACCGTAGCGAGAGTGGCCGCTGCTCGAGGTGTCGCGCCCGACGTGCTTGGTACGCTCGCGCTCGCCAACACCCGTCGCTTCTTCTCGCTCGCGCCGTAAACGAGCGCGCGCGTCAACGACCCTTCTTTCAACTACTTTCGTGTCCATCGAACGCGTTCATAGCGACCACGCACCGGCTGCCATCGGCCCATACGCACAAGCCATCAAGGCCAACGGGTTCCTCTTTACCGCCGGTCAGATTCCATTGCATCCGGAACGCATGGAGATTGTGGGGGAGACCGTCGCCGCGCAGACCGAACAGGTCATCAGCAACCTGCAGGCAGTGCTGGCGGCCGCTGGCTGCGAGTTCGCGCATGTGGTGAAGACAACCGTGTTCTTGCGTGACATGGCCGACTTTCAGGCCATGAACGAGGTCTACGCGCGCGCGTTCGGTGCCGCGTGCCCCGCTCGCTCTACCGTCGCCGTGGCTGGCCTGCCGCGCGACGTGCGCGTGGAAATCGAAGTCGTCGCTGCCTTGCCCTGACGGTGATGGCGCTGCGTCAGTCGCTGGTACGCGTCGCGTACGCTCTGACACGCACCCGCACGCGTCTCGCTGCGGGGTGGGCGTGCGCTGCGATCGGGTGTGCGCTTGGACTGACCTCGTCGTTGCAGGCACAGGTGCTCCCCGATTCCGCGCAGCGCGATTCGGTGCAGCTACCCATTCTGCTGCGCGTCGGCAGTGACCAGGACTCCGTGCGACGCCCGGTCAGGCGCGCACCCATGCAACGACCCCCGCTGTCGCCGCGTCGGGCCTTCTTCATGTCGGCACTCGTGCCCGGACTCGCGCAGTCCCGATTGGAGAAGGCCACCTCCGGAGCATTCTTTGCCGGGATCGAGTTGGCGGCCATTGCCATGCTGCGCCGCTCTGCCAACGATGTGCGGGAGGTGCGTCGTCAGGGCACCGATACGCTGCCGGGCAACTTCTCCGTGGCCCCAGGCACGGGCG
Source organism: Gemmatimonas sp. (assembly GCA_011390935.1). Taxonomy (GTDB): domain Bacteria; phylum Gemmatimonadota; class Gemmatimonadetes; order Gemmatimonadales; family Gemmatimonadaceae; genus JAABRT01. Next base: position 8,624 of record JAABRL010000012.1, on the reverse strand, counting down.
CGCTCACGCGCGTGGGCACGCTCCCACCGCGATTCGAGGAGTCCATGGAGCGCAGTCGGCGGCTGCACGTCGAAGATTGGGCCGCGGCCATCGTCTTCAATCACCTGATCGCCGGTGCTGACGCGTTTGTGGGGGCGCAGCTCTGGGACGTGCCCACGCAGGTCACGATGGTGCCGACCGCAAACGGACTTGCGCTCGTCGCGACGCTACGCTGGTAGTTACGCGCGCGAGCGTGTGTCGGTCCGTTCGATCTCGGCGAGCACCCGTCCTGCCGCCGAGCCGTTCCACTCCAGGCGCGAGACGTGATGGTCCGTAACCCGGAGAAACTGACGATCGAGATACCACGCGCCTGCGTTGGCGTAGATGCCGCGGCCGGCCGACACCAGCGCCGGAACGTGCGAGTGTCCGAACACCACCAGCTCGGGATCGCTGGCCTGCTGCATCCAACTGCTGGCGACCGCGTGCAGCCCGCGCCCCTCATCGCCGGCGCGCCGAGCGCGACTGGTGTGCGACGACCGCAGCGCAATGGACGTGGCCAGAGAGGGATGCAGAAGTCCGTACGCGCGTATGGCGAGCGGATGCCGCAGCACTCGGCGCAAACGCCGGTAGGGCCGGTCTTCGACCTCCCGCAGCCCGTCGCCGTGCGCCAGCCGAGCGCGCCACGGTCCCAGCGCGCCATCCCACGGCTCGAGCGTGTACGTGGCGCCGGTCAGCTGCATCAGCGTCTCGCCGCCCCAGCAGTCGTGGTTGCCGCCGATCCAGAGTACCGGGATACCGGCGTCCCGCAGGTCGGCGAGCGCCGCCAGGACTCGAAAACCCGACTGAGGCATCGCGTGGCGCCACGCAAACCAGAAGTCGAACAGGTCGCCCATGATCACGACCGAGCGCGCGTGCGCGGGCGCATCGCGCAGGAAGCGCAGCAGGTCCTGTTCGGCATCCGCAGGCGCGATGCCCAGGTGCACGTCGCCGACGAGCAGCACGGGGGAGGGAAGCACGGGGGCAGTTTAACGCGACCGCCGCAGCGGGACAAATCGCGGCAGTGCTTGAGGGCCACGGGGGCGCCCCGCCATCTTGCGGAGTCACGATGCTGTCTCCTCCCGACCACCCCCGATGACCGACTCGACGCCGTATGTCCACCGCTCCGAAGTACGGGTGCGCTACGCCGAAACCGACCAGATGGGGGTCGTCTACCACGCGAACTACCTCGTGTGGTGTGAAATCGGACGCACCGATTTCATTCGCGCGCTGGGACGATCGTATGCGGACATGGAACGCGACGGCATCACGCTGGCCGTCAGTGACGCCGCAATGCGCTGCGTTGGGTCGGCGCGGTACGACGACCCGATCGTGGTGCACACGCACCTCGATGACGTGCGCTCGCGCAGCATGCGATTCGGCTACCGCATCGAGCACGCGGAGACCGGAAAGCCGCTCGTCACCGCCACGACGTCGCTTGTAGCCCTCGATCGAACCGGCAGACCGTCCCGTCTGCCCGACGCGCTGCTCCAGGTCCTGCGTCGCGCGCAAGGAGCGGCGAGTGCGCGCTGAGCGGTCCGTGCGGACGATCGGCCGAGCGGCGTGGCCGGTGTTCGGCGTATTGCTCGTGGCGTGTGCCACACCGCCGCGGTCGCCGTCGCCGCGCCCGGTGACGCCAGCAGTGCGCGTGGACGCCGCGCTCCTGGCCATGGCCGACTCCCGACGTGCAGATCTGGTCGTGCTCGACAGCATCGTGGAGACGCCGCCTCGGCATGCCGTCGACTCGGTTCGTCATCGCCGCGCCGTGCTGCTCATCGGACAGCTTCGTCTACGGGAACGGTATCCGGTGCTGCGATCGCTGGCCGCACACTCCGACACCGCCCTCTCCGCCACTGCCGTCTTCGCGCTGGGGTTGGCGCGGGACACCGCGTCGCTTGCCGTGCTCGCGAAGGCGCTCGACGGCCCCGACGAAGGCACCGCAGCCGAGGCGGCTTGGGCGCTCGGCGCGATCGGCGAGCCCGCGCGTTCGACCCTCGAAGCGTCGCTGCAATCGGTGCGCGAGGGGCGCGTCGCGGGTCATGAGCGGCGGATCGCGTTGTTGCGCGCAATCTCCACTCTCCGTCCGGTTCCGACGACACTGCTGCTGCCGTTTCTGCTCGACGCCGATGCGCGCGTGGCCAGCGCGGCGGCGTACGGTGTTGCCCGCGCACGTGCGGCCGGCGCGGCCCGAGCGCTGCTCGCGCAGAGCGGACACCGCGATGCCTCCGTGCGTGCGCACGTCGCGGCGGGTGCGGTGCCAGCGCTGTTGGGAGACTCGCTGCGTGGCGAAGCTCTGCGCGTCCTTCCGCCGCTGATGCGAGATGCAGACATGCAGGTACGGGTGCAGGCCGTGCGGTCCGCCGGCCTGGTGCTCGGATCGTGGGATTCGATCGGCGTGAGGGCCGAGGCGTCGGCGTCGCTGCGTGACGCACTGCAGGTGGCACTGCGAGACTCGATGGCACCGGTGCGCGTGACGGCCGCCGAGGGCATCGCGCCCGTGCTCGCCGACGACGAGTTCGCATGGCAGCGGGCCTTCAGCGCCGACACCACCTTCATGGTGCAACGCGCGCTACTCGACGCGGCCGTTCGGCGCGATCGGCTTGCTGCCGTCCGATCATCGTGGCAGCAGCACGATGATCCCTGGCGACGTCTTGCGGCGTTCGAGTTCGCCAATCGAGGCGCAGCCACTGCGACGCTCGCCACCGCTGATGCGCTCGCGCGAACCGCGTGGGCCCGCGCCGATGCCTCGCCGCGGGTGCGCGCTGCTGCGGCCTCGTCGTTGGCATCCGCATCGGCGCAGCCGGCCGTTCGCGCCGTGCTCGAGGCGATGCAGACTGACGCGGAACCGTTGGTTCGAGCCAGCGCGATCGGCGCCCTCGCCTCGCGCGCTTCGGCCGTCGATGTGCCGCAGGCCATCGCCCGCTATCGCGCCGACTCGACCCGCGACGGACATGTGGTGCGATCAGCGGCGCTTCGGGTTATCGCCACCGCGTGGAGGCGCGACAGCGCCGCCTTCGGTGCGCAACAGGTGTCGGCGCTGGGCGCGTTGCCTGTAGCGGCGGATCCGCTCGTACGGCGCGGGGTACGGGACGTGACGCCCATGGCACACTGGGCGATGGTGGACGGACCGGTTGTGGCACCTGCCGACTACTTGCGAGTGGCCGCCGAGTGGCTCGGCGAAGCTCGACCTGCGACGGCGCGGCTGCACACCGAACGTGGTGTGATCACGTTGACGCTGCTCCCAACCGATGCACCCCTCACGGTGGACAACTTCGTGCAGCTGGCGCGACGACAGTACTTCGACGGGACCCGCTTTCATCGCGTGATCGCGGGATTTGTCGCGCAGGATGGCGATCCGACCGGAACCGGAAGCGGCGGTCCCGGCCGCAGCATTCGTGACGAGCTCAATCGCCACCGGTATGAGCGCGGCGCGGTCGGCATGGCACTGTCCGGCCCCGACACCGGCGGGAGTCAGTACTTCCTCACGCTTGCGCCGCAACCGCATCTCGACGGTGGCTACACCGTGTTCGCGCGTGTGGCCGGTGGGTTCAACGTGATGGACGCCCTGTTGTTGGGCGATCGCATTCTGCGCGTGGAGGTGCCGTGACCGGCCGGCTCACAGGTACGACTCGATTCGTCGTCGCCTTGTCGCTGCTGGGGGCCATCAGCGCCTGCGCGCCGCGTGTGCGTCCGCTGTCGGGGGAGCAGACCACCAGCGCCATTCCGCGCACCGGCCTTCCCTCCATTCCGCAGCTGTATCGCTTCGAATGGACATACGAGGACGACACGTTCGATGTGAAGGGGGAAGGTGTCGTGCGGACCGGACCGCCCGACCGTGCGCGCCTCGATCTGTTCATCGCCAATGGGTACGGCAACGGGATGGCGATTCTCGAGGGGGATTCGCTCTTCGTGCCGGGCATCGACCTCATCCGCCGATTTCTGCCGCCGCCGCCGCTACTCTGGGCGGCGCTCGGACGCGTGGCGCTCCCAGCTGGTCGCGATACCATTGTGCGTCTCGATGGGGACACCTTGCGTGCGGATCTGTCCGGCACCGAGACCGACCGGCGCACGTGGCGCGTGCACTTCGTGGGCGCGCGTCTGGTACGCATCGAGCGGATTGAAGGGACGCGCGTCGTCGAGTGGGCAGAGCGCGTGCCACTCGCCGATGGTACGTTGCGGTTGCGGTATGTTCATTCGGGCGGCCGTCGGTCGCTCGCCCTCGCGGTTTCCGAAGTGCTGACCATTGAAGAAGGCTTCGACGATGCCATTTGGCGCAAGCCGTAGGACGTTGTGGCGACGGCTGCGGCCCGTCGCCCAGTCTGTGCTGTTCCTCGCGGTCGTGACGCAATCCGGCTGCCTCTACGGCTTCTCGGGCGGCGGTTTGCCGCGCGAGTTGCGGACGGTGGCCGTGTTGCCGTTCGACAACTTGACGGCGGTGCCTGATGTGCAGCGCGAACTCTTCGAGGCGATGCGCAAGGCGATGCAGGATCGTCTGAATCTCCGCGATGCGCCCGCTGAGCGTGCGGATGTGCTCGTGACTGGCACCATCACCGAGTACGAGGTCGACCTGCCGGTTGGCGTGGCGGCCGATCCGCGTCAGGCCACGTCAGCGCGTCGCAAGCTGCAGCTTGTGGTCGACTTCGAGATCACCAATCAACGCACCGGCGAGTCACTGCAAAGCAAGACCGGCGCACGCCGCGAAGCGCAGTACGCCGAGGGCGCCGAGGCGCGTGGACGCCGCGAAGCGATCGAGCAGCTCATCAACGAGCTCGTGGACGATATGCTCTCGCAGTGGTGAGGCGAGTGCGATGCTGAGTGCGGTTGGCGTGCGCGAGCCCCGTAGCAAAGTGCTCGACTGGGATGCCGCCGCCGCGTGGCGATCCCGAGTCGCTGGCGCCGTCGTGTTCACCAACGGGGTGTTTGACCTGCTGCACCCCGGGCACATCGATGTCCTGCTTGGCGCTCGACGTGAGGGGGCCGCGCTGGTGGTCGGGCTCAACAGCGACGCGTCGGTTCGGCGGCTCAAGGGGCCGACGCGCCCGGTGCGCACCGAGGCCGAACGCGCCGCGGTGCTGTCGGCGCTCGAGATGGTCGATCTCGTCGTGATCTTTCCGCAGGATACGCCGGCCGAGTTGGTCGCACGACTACAGCCTGATGTGATCGTGAAGGGGGGAGACTACTCCCCCGACACCATCGTTGGGGCCGATGTCGTGCGCGCACGTGGTGGGCGTGTTGTCGTGATTCCCTTGGTGCCCGGTCAGTCCACCACCGGGATCATCGCCAAAGTGCAGGACGCGGGGGCATGATGCGCATGCCGTCGCGCCGTTCCCCCTGTTTCCCGCTCATGCCGTGACCGAACCCAACGTTGATTCGACGCAGCCCATTCGTACGACCCGTGCGCTGGATGTCATGCGCCCCGTGATGCTCGAGCGCGGTGCGGTTCCGCACGCGGAGGGCTCGTGTCTCGTGTCATTCGGTGAGACGCGCGTATTGTGTGCGGCCAGCATTGAAGACGGTGTGCCGGGATGGCGCCGTGGTAGCGGTCTGGGCTGGCTCACGGCGGAGTACGCCATGTTGCCGCGCGCCACGCGCACGCGCACCTCGCGCGAACGCAGTCAACTCGGCGGTCGCACGCAGGAGATTCAGCGGTTGATCGGGCGGAGTGTACGAGCCATGCTCGACGACTTCGCGTTTGGTGAGTTCACCGTGCGAATCGACTGCGACGTGTTGCAGGCCGACGGTGGCACACGCACGGCCGCGATCACGGGAGCCGCGGTCGCGGTGGTGGACGCCTTCGACTGGCTCGTACGCACCGAGCGCGCGAGCGAATCGCCGGTGCGGCGTCGCGTCGCCGCCGTGTCCGTCGGCGTGGTGCAGGGGGCCCCGCATCTGGATCTGAACTACGACGAGGATGTGCGCGCCGCGGTCGACATGAACGTCGTCATGTGCACTGGTGCACGGTTTGTGGAAGTGCAGGGCACCGGTGAGCAGGGGACGTTCGATCGGCGCGAACTGGATGCCCTGCTCGATCTGGCGCAGCAGGGGATTGGTTCGCTGCACGAGGCGCAGGCGCAGGCACTCGGGCTGCCTGGGTGAGTGGCGATCGCGACGAGGGTGCTGCGGCGCTGCGTGTCGCGGAGGCGGCCCAACGATCGGCCGTGATTCTTCTGGCGACTCGGAATGCGGGCAAGCTGCGCGAGCTTCGCGCGTTGGTTGCGTCGGCGGGATGGGAGGCCGAGTCGCTCGACGAGGCGGGCATCGCGGAGCGGCCCGAGGAAGACGCCTTGGAGATCTACGAAACGTTCGCGGAGAATGCGCGGGCGAAGGCTGCGTATTTCCTCGAGCGCGCCGACGGGCGTGTGGTGCTGGCTGAGGATTCCGGGTTATGTGTGCACGCATTGGGCGGAGCGCCGGGGGTACGCAGCAAGCGATGGAGCGAGCGGCCTGACCTGAGTGGAGCGGCGTTGGACGAGGCGAACTGCCGGCGCCTGTTGGAGGCGCTGTCCACCCAGCCGAATCGGCGTGCGTCGTACGTCTGCGCCGCGGTGATGCTCTGGGGCGATCGAGCGGTTGCGTCGGTCGGCGAGACCACGGGTGAGATTCTGCATGACCCGTGTGGAGATCGCGGGTTTGGGTACGACCCGTACTTCTGGTCGACCGAACTGGGGGCGTGTTTTGGCGCGGTGTCAGCGGTTGAGAAGGCGAGGGTGAGTCATCGAGGCCGTGCGGTGACGCAGGTTCTGGCAGGGTTTGCGAAAGATTTTGCGGAGACCAGTTGACCGAGGCGGTGGTTCGGTGTAATCTCCGCGACCGTCACGGGGCGTAGCGTAGCCCGGTATCGCGCCTGCTTTGGGAGCAGGAGGTCGCCGGTTCGAATCCGGCCGCCCCGACTTCGTTTAGCGGGCAACGCGTGGCGGGGTTCGTTTTATGTTCTGGCGGGTGGGATGCGCCAGTAGCTCAGCTGGACAGAGCGGCAGCCTTCTAAGCTGCGGGTCGGGGGTTCGAGTCCCTCCTGGCGCGTGATCGTGTTGGGAGTGGATTGCAGGGTAAGGTTGGTTCGAGTTCGCGCCCTTAGCTCAATCGGTAGAGCAGCTGACTCTTAATCAGTAGGTTCTAGGTTCGAGTCCTAGAGGGCGCATGTGGCGGCGGGCACGTCGCTGAGGTCCGAAGCCGGAAGCGAGAGCTTCCGGCTTCGGTGTCTCTGGAGGTTTTGTTCTGGAGGCCCGAAATTGGGTCTTGCGCACTTTCGTTTTGCGACATAACTTCGTGTCCCTTGTTTGATCTACCTTGTTTGTGTCGAGCCTGATCGGCTGAGACGCGAGGGGTCGTTCCGGGGACGGAGGGTGGGTTGGGCGCGATGCTTCGGTACTGAACGAAAGTTCGCCGCCCCCACTTCCCAAAACGATGTACGCTGGTTTATATTAAAAATCTGCCGCACGAAGCGCGGCGCAAAAATCATCGGTGGCTGTGCAGGACTGGCAGCGGGCCGACCGCTATTTGACAATCGAAGTCGAGATCAGAAGAATGTGCGGGGCGGACTCATTGATCCGCGGATTCATCGTCCGCGGGAAGAGTTCAACCTGATGATTCCGGTGCCCAGATCTTCGGATTTGGGGATCAGATTTAAGTGATAGAGCTAGCAGACACTCATTGGAGAGTTTGATCCTGGCTCAGGACGAACGCTGGCGGCGTGCTTAACACATGCAAGTCAAGGGGGCCCGCAAGGGCAACCGGCGAACGGGTGCGTAACACGTGAGCAACCTACCCAAGTGTGGGGGATAGCCGGGCCAACGCCCGGGTAATACCGCATACGTTCTGCGAGGGGAGTCCCTTGCAGAGGAAACCTCCGGGGCACTTGGAGGGGCTCGCGGCCTATCAGCTAGTTGGTGCGGTAACGGCGCACCAAGGCATTGACGGGTAGCTGGTCTGAGAGGATGGCCAGCCACATTGGGACTGCGACACGGCCCAGACTCCTACGGGAGGCAGCAGTGGGGAATATTGCGCAATGGGCGAAAGCCTGACGCAGCGACGCCGCGTGGGGGATGAAGCATTTCGGTGTGTAAACCCCTGTTGCTCGGGACGAACAAGCCTTTTCGAGGGCTCTGACGGTACCGGGTGAGGAAGCACCGGCTAACTCTGTGCCAGCAGCCGCGGTAATACAGAGGGTGCGAGCGTTGTCCGGAATCACTGGGCGTAAAGGGCGCGTAGGCGGCCGACTAAGTGTGTGGTGAAAGCCCGGGGCTCAACCCCGGGTCTGCCGTGCAAACTGGTTGGCTTGAGCACTGTAGAGGCAGGTGGAATTCCGGGTGTAGCGGTGGAATGCGTAGAGATCCGGAAGAACACCGGTGGCGAAGGCGGCCTGCTGGGCAGTAGCTGACGCTGAGGCGCGACAGCGTGGGGAGCAAACAGGATTAGATACCCTGGTAGTCCACGCCGTAAACGATGGGCACTAGGTGCTTGGGGGAGCGACCCCCTGAGTGCCGTCGCTAACGCATTAAGTGCCCCGCCTGGGGAGTACGGCCGCAAGGCTGAAACTCAAAGGAATTGACGGGGGCCCGCACAAGCGGTGGAGCATGTGGTTTAATTCGACGCAACGCGAAGAACCTTAC
>JAABRL010000011.1:82853-104735 GCA_011390935.1 Gemmatimonas sp. | reverse complement strand
GGGTCAGATACATGGTTGCGTGCCGGCTAGAGAGACTCCTAAATCTACCACAAAACTGCCGCCATTGGCCTAACGTTCGCTTCTGCAGCGGGCGCTCGTACAAGATGCGCGCGCAGCGCGCTACCGACTGCGCCCGACTGCAGCAAGCCTCGTTAGCGGCTGGGCGGCTCCAGATGTTCGGGAAACATGCGCGCCGCGTGGAAGATCGTGAGAATCACAACGACGTCCTCGGTGCGTTCGTACACGATACGATACGGCGGTCGCACGAGTTCTCGTAGTGTTGGGTCGCCGCGTTCCGGCACGATGCGCCCGGAGTCAGGAAACGCGGAGAGTTGATCGACGGCATTGTAGAGGCGCGTCGCCACCAGCTGCGCGAGGACGGCCGAGTCGCGCGCGATGTACGATTTGATGCCCGCGAGGTCGTCGACGGCCTGCTCAGTCCAGCGGATCCGCATCAGAGGGCGAGACGACGCCTGACCTCGTCGTGCTCGACCAGCCGTTCCGCTTCACGGTCGGCCTTCCCGCGTTCGATCTTCGCGAGGAAGAGGAGGCGTTCCATGGCGTCCTCGACTGAGGCATCCGTCGGGAGATGGTCGACAGCTTCCTGGAGCAGATCCTTCGTGGTCGGATGGGCCATGGTGTGCTCGGGCAGAGTGTGGTCTGCTTCAGACTAACCGATCCCGATCGGGTTGGCGAGCAGCCCCGCGACAGCTGCGCGAACGGACGTGCGTCGTCAGCGGGGGCCGGGCGGCGGGCGCTTCCCTCGATCGGCGCCGCGCAACCAATACACGATGAGCCCACACGGTTGCCCCAGCTCTGGTGGCCACCACGCATACCGCTTGTACTGCGGCGGCACCTCATTGTGCGATTCGTAGTATTCGATCGCGACGACATCGTTCGGCGTCCACAGTTCATCCGGTTGAAACTCCGCCTCCGGTGCCTCCATGGGGAGCTGGCCGTTCCAGATCTCGCGCACACAGCGACTTGGCGGAGCGGTCGGTCGCCAGTCCATGCCGTACGGCCCACGCCGAGGTTCTCGCCGGAGTCCGGGCATGCCGTCCAGCATGTCCGCCCAGTTGCGTGGTCGCATCGCGCGCAGTTCACCAGCGTCACGAAAGTGGCCGACGCCACTGTTGCGACGGCACTCGAAGCCGCTCAGCGATGTGGTCTCGCACAGCGAGCGATCGGTCACGGTGACCGTCGCCAGACGTGTCGGAAGCCGCGCAAGGCGTATGTTGAATCGCTGCGTGCCAAAGCTCGGTACCTGCACCGTGTCGATGAACTGCCGATAGCCCACGAGGCGCACCATCACTTGAACGCGGCCGCCGCGTGGCAGTCGAATCGAGTACCGACCCATCGAATCCGCGCGGGTGCGCGAAGGCCCTTGGCCCACCAGGAGCTCGGCCTCGCGAAGCGGCCGTCCGGCGGAGTCAGTCACGATACCGGTGAGCGTCTGTGCCTGTGTGCGCGTCGGCACCACGATCACTGCGGCCGTCAGTAGGGCCACGGCAAGGATGCGCGAGCGGAGTTGAAGGCGTCTCATGAGCGCTAACGTGAATTCTACTGCGGGGAATCACTGCAAGGCCGGCCATATACAGCGTCCACGCGCTACATAACACCGCAGGCCGTCTGCGCAGCAGCTGTCCTCAAGTATGCTACCCATCGACACTTGCACCGCAAGAAGGCGGGGCCGTGCGTCGCGTTTATGTAGCGGATATTGCCGCATAATGCCGATCGCCGCCGAGCAGTGCCTACCCTCGCACGCGTCTATCGAGCGGGTCGACGTCCAATGGGCTACGTACACCGAGACCGCCCGTGTTGAGGACGTGCGTGTACAGCATCGTCGTGGAGACGTCCCGGTGCCCGAGCAGTTCCTGCACCGTGCGAATGTCGTAGCCAGCCTCCAGCAAGTGCGTCGCAAACGAATGCCGGAACGTGTGGCACCCGACGCGCTGCGTGAGGCCGACTCGACGTGCGGCGTCCGACACGGCCCGCTGCAGCACGCTCTGGTGCACGTGGTGCGTGTACCATCGCGCCGAGACCCGGTCATGCCAGTCTCGGCGTGCGGGAAAGAGCCACCACCACGCCTGGTGCCGACTGGCACTCGCCGACTTTCGCGCCAGTGCATTCGGCAGCATGACGTCCCCGCGCCCGACGGCAAGCCGGCGTCGGCGCTGCGCCATCGAGGCGTCCATCTGCGCGCTGAGCGCCTCGCGCAGCAGCACCGGCACCATGGTGACCCGATCCTTTCCCCCTTTGCCGCGCCGCACCACGATCTCTCCGCGAGAGAGGTCGAGATCCTTCAATCGCAACTGACAGCACTCGCTGAGCCGCAGCCCGGACCCGTACAGCAGCTGCGCCATGAGCCGCGGCACGCCAGTCATGGCGTCGAGCACGCGCTGCACGTCGCGCCGCGCGAGCACATTGGGTAGCACCTCCGGGCGTCGGGCCGGCGACACGCCGTCGAGCGCGGGCAGCGGCATCCCCAGCACCTCACCGTATAGAAATCGCAGGGCGGCCAGCGCCTGGTTCTGCGTCGACGCGGCCACCTGTCGTTGCACCGCCAGGTGCGTGAGGAACTCGCGGACCGAACTCGCCCCCAACTCGGACGGATGTCGCAGGCCGTGATAGCGCACGTAGGCCACGATCCAGCGCGCATACGCGTCGGTCGTGCGCGGGCTGTACCGGCGCACGGCGGCGCGATCGCGCACGTGTTGCAGCAGTCGACGTGATGTCATTCCCGAACAGTGGCACCGGACCCGACCCGGGCCGACATCGCAAAACGGCAGCCACAAGTGTTTTCTTGCACCTGCCTAGATTGCATGCACGCCGCCGCCGCCGCCGGCCCGCTCGCCGCCTCACGCCACTTCGCATGTCCGGCCGACAATCCCTCGCCAACGCCCGCCGCATCGTCGTCAAGCTCGGCACCCGTGCCCTGCTCGCGAACGCGCACGAAATCGATCGCGACCGCCTCGCGCGCCGCCTCGATGAACTGCTGCGCGCCCGCGCCGCCGGCTGCTCAGTCCTGCTCGTCTCCTCCGGCGCCATCGGACTCGGCTGGCCACGACTCGGCTACCCGGGGCGCCCCACCACCATTCCGCAGCTGCAGGCCGCCGCGGCGGTCGGCCAGAGCCACCTCATGCAGCAGTACATCGACCTGCTGCAGCCGCGCGGCGTGCACGCCGCCCAGGTGCTGCTCACGCACGGCGACTTCCAGGACCGCCGCCGCTACCTCAACCTCCGCCACGCCCTGCACGCGCTGCAGGAGGCCGGTGCACTCCCCATCATCAACGAGAACGACACGGTCTCGGTGGACGAGATCCGCTTCGGCGACAACGACCTGCTCGCTGCCCTTGTGGCCAACGCGGTGGACGCGGATCTGACCGTGCTCTTCACCGATGTGCACGGCCTCTACGACGGCAATACCAAGCTCGACGAAGTGGCCGGCGTCACCCCCGCCATCGAAGGCCTCATCAAGCGCGGCCCCACCCAGGGCTACGGCAGCGGCGGCATGTTCAGCAAGCTCGAAGCGGCCCGGCAGGTTACGCGTCGCGGCGGTGCGCTCGTGGTGGCCCACGGCAAGGAGGATTCACTCGACGACATCCTTGCCGGCCACCCCGTGGGCACGCTCTTTCTTCCCGCCGGCGGACGACTCGATCATCGCAAACGCTGGATTGCCTGGTCGGTGCGCGATGCCGGCACCATTACCGTCGACGCGGGCGCCGCCGAGGCGATTGAACGCCACGGCCGCAGCCTGCTCGCCCCGGGGATCACCGACTGCACCGGCGCCTTTCAGGCCGGCGACGCAGTCCTCGTGCGCACGGCCGACGGTCGCACCATTGCCAAAGGGCTCATCAACTATGCCGCCGACGATGTGCGCCGCATCATGGGCAAACGCCGCGACGAGGTGGAGACGATTCTCGGCCGCCGCGAGTATGATGAAGTGATGCACCGCGACAACCTCGTCGCCCTCGAAGGGAGCTCGCTGTGACCACCACCGCCCCGCACACCACCGTCACCACCCTCGCCCGCACCGCGCGCGAGGCCGCCGCCGCATTGCGCCGCACCTCCGCCGCCGATCGCACGCACGCGATCTCGGCCATGGCCGCCGCGCTGCGCGCCGCCGCCCCGAGCATCATCGCGGCCAATACCCGCGATCTCGACGCGGCCCGCGCCGCCGAGCAGCCGGACACCCGCATCGATCGGCTGCGCCTCGATGTCGAACGTCTCGAGGCCGTCGCCCAGGGGCTCGACACCATCGCCGCCCTCCCCGATCCGGTCGGGCAGGTGGTGGACCACCGCACCGCCCCCTCCGGCATCGAGGTGTCCCGCGTGCGCGGTCCGCTCGGCGTCATTCTCATGATCTTCGAGGCCCGCCCCAACGTCACCGCCGAAGCGGCCGCGCTCTGCCTGCGCGCCGGCAACGCGGTACTGCTGCGCGGCGGCTCCGAAGCTCGGCATACGAATGCCGCCATCGGCGACGCGCTCGCGCACGCCCTCGCCCGGAGCGCGATCCCGGCCGCCGCCGTACAGGTCATCACCGACCCCGGCCATGACGTCGTCACCGAGCTGCTGCAGTGCGAGCGGGACATCGATCTCGTGATCCCCCGCGGCGGCGAACGGCTCATACGCGCCGTCGTGGAGCAGAGCCGCATCCCCGTGCTCAAGCACTACAAGGGCAACTGTCACGTGTACGTGGACGCCGACGCCGACCTCGCCATGGCCGCCGAGATCGTGATGAATGCCAAGGTGCAGCGCCCCGGCGTGTGCAACGCCACCGAACACCTGCTCGTGCATTCCGATGTGGCCGGCGCCCTGCTCCCCGTGCTCGGCGCTCGCTTGCACGCCGCCGGCGTGGAGCTGCGCGCCGGCCCGCGCGCCCGCGCCCTCATGCCAACCGCCATCGCCGCCACCGAGGCCGATTGGGACGAGGAGTACCTCGACCTCGTGCTCGGCGTGAAAGTGGTGGACAGCGCTGATGAGGCAATACAACACATCAACGCGCATGGATCGCGCCACTCGGACGCCATTGTGACGCAAAACGCACAACACGCCGATCGATTCATCGCCGAAGTCGACTCCGCGTCCGTGCTCTGGAACGCGTCCACCCGCCTCGCAGACGGCGGTGAATACGGCCTCGGCGCCGAAATCGGCATCAGTACCGACAAGCTGCACGCGCGAGGACCCATGGGCGCGCAGGAGCTCACCTGCGCCAAGTGGGTGGTGGTGGGACAGGGGCACGTTCGGAGCTGACCGCCGTGCTTGAGGCGTTCGGCAGAAGGAGTAGTTTCACACTGCCAACCCGCCGCTTCCCGAACCTGCGAGGATGACCTGCATGCCGCCGTCCGTGATCAACCGTCTTTCGCAACTTCAGCGCCCGTCCGGGGTCCGGATGAACTCGTCCATCATCACCGGGTTGACGCGAAGCCTCACGCAAGCGCGCTATCAGCTCTTTCGCACGATCGGCAATCCGCGCGGCGCCGGCTTTGTCAGCGTACCCACCAACGGGACAGACTCGCTGCTCCAGCATCTCTCGGCACGTCGCATCGCGTGGACCGCGCAGGAAAGCAACCCGTTCATGCAGATGCTCAATCAGGAGCTCAAGGGCGGTAACAGCTATCCGGTGCTCGTCGCCGTACTTGGCGCTGGTATTGGACTTGTTCCGGTGGTGGGGACCGCTGCCGGGCTCCTGTTCGCGGCGACCACCACAGGCGTCGATCTCACCAAGACCAGTCATTCAGTGATCGCCCGCGAGGGCGATCAGATCTGGCAGGTGGAGGAGATCGGGAAGGAAGGCAACCGAGTGATGCATGTGGGGTCCTACTTCGTGGTCGATCCGTACCGCCAGCAGACGCTCACTCGCGGTTGGCTCATCCACGAAGAGCGCACCGAACTCACGCTCTGACCTCGCGTCTCCCTTCTTCTCTCACGCCGCCCCATGCTCGACGCGCTTCGCCATCTCGTGCAGGACAGTCTCCCCGGCACCCCCGGTGCGCATTCCCGCGTGCACCAGCACGACGTGCGTGTCGCCGCCTGCGCCCTGCTGCTCGAGCTGGCCAACGCGGACGGGCACTTCAGTGCGCTCGAACGCTCGCGCATTGCGGGCATGCTGCAGCGCTATTTCGGTGTGCACGCCGCTGGCGCCGAGTTGCTGCTCGCCGAAGCGGCCAGCGCGCGCCGCGATGCGGCCGGCGAGTTCGTGTTCACGCGGCAGCTCGTGCAGGAATACGATGTGGCGCAGCGCACCGTACTCGCCGAGATGCTGTGGGAAGTCGCCATGGCCGATGGCACCGTGGATGCCAGCGAAGAAGCGATGATCGGCGAACTCGCCGCGGCACTCGAGCTCGATCCGACGCTGCTGGCGCGCGGCACGCGCAGCGACACGTCGAAGTAGCTTTCCGCATCCCCGACTCTCCGGAGCATTTCATGATTCGTACGCTGATCACCTCGACGTTGGCCGTGGCCTGCGCCGCCTCTGCGGCGCTCGCCCAAGGCCCCGTCTACAAGTCGTCGCTGCACGACTATCGCATCGTTCCCGTGGCCGACGGGTTCGTGAACCCCTGGGGCATGGCGTTCCTGCCGGGTGGCGACATCCTGGTCACGGAACGCCCGGGTCGCCTGCGCATCGTGCGCGGCGGCAAGCTGCTCGAGAAGCCGGTGGATGGCGTGCCCGCCGTGGTGGCCCGCGGCCAGGGCGGCCTGCTCGATATCGTGCTGCACCCGCAGTTCGCCACCAATCGCTTCGTCTACCTCAGCTTCTCCAAGCCCACCGGGGAGCCCAACGCGGCCACCACGGCGGTGATCCGCGCGAAGTTCGAGAACGATGCGCTCACCGACGTGCGCGAGGTGTTCCTCGCCGACACGCGCGGCGCACCGGGCCACTTCGGCTCGCGCCTGGCCTTCGGGCCCGACGGCATGCTCTACATCACCGTGGGCGACCGACAGGTGCCGCCTACCGGCGATCTCGAAGCGCACCCGGCACAGAACCCGGCCAATCATCACGGCACCATCAACCGCATTCACGACGACGGTCGCGTGCCCGCCGACAACCCGTTCGCGGGGCAGGCCGGTCGCAAGCCCGAGATCTTCAGCTACGGCCATCGCAATCCGCAGGGGCTCGCCTTCGACACCGACGGCAACCTCTGGTCCACCGAACACGGCCCGCAGGGTGGCGACGAGCTCAACCTCATCACCGCCGGCAAGAACTACGGCTGGCCGGTGATCGGCTTCGGTGTGAACTACCGCAGCGGCGCGATCATCCATTCGGGCACCGTGCGCGAGGGTATGGAGCAGCCCAAGCACGTATGGGTGCCCTCCATCGCCGTGAGCGGCCTCATGGTGTACACGGGCGACAAGTTCCCCGAGTGGAAGGGGAGCGTCTTCGCCGGTGGACTGGCGGGTGAACAGATCGCCCGCCTCGCGCGCACCGATAGCGGCGTGGAGCTCGGCGATGTGATCGTGCGCGGCAAGGGACGCGTGCGCGATGTTCGCCAGGGACTCGACGGCTTCATCTACGTGGCGATCGAATCGCGCGACGGTGCCCCCACGTCGATCGTGCGCCTCGAGCCGGTCGCTCGGCGCTGAGCCTGACCGAACGCGGCGTGCCCCACCCCGGGCACGCCGCGTTTTTCGCGGTGAGTCCTTGAAACTTCAAGGAATCGGTGGTAACTCTGCCGCAGCAACCGGATTCGGCGCGCGGCCCCTGCCGCGACACCCCCGGTGACACGACGCAACGCGGAGACCGCATGCGAGTGGGCGTGCTGGGCGGAGGACCGGGTGGACTGTACGCCGCGCTGCTCATCAAGCGGCGACACCCATCGGCCACGGTCACCGTGCATGAGCGTAATCGTCCCGACGACACGTTCGGCTGGGGCGTGGTGCTCTCCGACCAGACGGTGGACAACCTGCGTCGCGCCGATGAACCGTCCGGCCAGCGCATCGCCGATGCGCTCCACCACTGGGACGACATCGACGTGCACATCGGCGGACGCACCATCCGCTCGACCGGCCACGGCTTCGCGGGCATCGGACGCAAGCGGCTGCTCGCCGAACTGCAGGATCGCGCGCGCGCACTCGACGTGCAGGTGCACTTCGAAGACGACGTGCTCGAGATCGAAACGCTCGCGCACAACGCCGATCTCATCATCGCCGCCGACGGCCTGAACTCGCGTACGCGCGAGCGCTTCGCCGAGTCGTTCCGGCCGAACGTGGACGTGCGCGTGTGCCGCTACGTGTGGCTGGGGACGCCGCGTCGCTTCGAGGCCTTCACTTTTGCCTTCGAGCAGACACCCGCCGGCTGGGTGCAGGCGCACGCGTATCGCTTCAACGATGACACGAGCACGTTCATCGTGGAAATGCCCGAGGACGTGTGGCAGGGCAACGGGCTGGCCGACATGTCGCAGGACGACGCGATTGCCTGGTGCGAGCGAACGTTTGCCTCCCATTTGCAGGGCGCACCGCTGGTGAGCAACGCACGTCACCTGCGCGGGTCGGCGCAGTGGATCCGCTTTCCGCGCGTGACGTGCGAGTCGTGGGTGCACTGGCTCGACGTGCCGGCTCTCCGCGTTCCCGTGGTGCTGCTCGGCGATGCCGCCCACACCGCGCACTTCTCCATCGGCTCCGGCAGCAAGCTGGCCCTCGAGGACGCCATCGCACTCGACGAGGCGCTCGCCGCGCCGGACGCCCTCGGTGACGGTCTCTCCGACGCACTTATGCAGTGGCAATCCGCACGCGCCCTCGAAGTGCTCAAGATCCAGAACGCGGCGCGCAACTCCACCGAGTGGTTCGAGCATGTGGCGCGCTACGCGCCGCTCCCGGCCGAACAGTTCGGGTACTCGCTGCTCACCCGATCGCAGCGCATCTCGCACGAAAATCTGCGACTGCGCGACCCGGCCTACATTGCCGCGTTCGAGGCGTGGTTCGCCGGTCGTGCGTTTGCCGACGCGGACGTGACGCCGAGTGCGGTCGCGAACGACACACGTCCCCCGATGTTCACGCCCTTTCGCGTGCGTGGCGTCACGCTGCCGAATCGGGTGGTGGTGTCGCCCATGGCGCAGTACAGCGCGGCGGATGACGGCGCGCCCACCGACTGGCATCTCGTACACCTCGGCGCGCGCGCCACCGGTGGCGCCGGCCTCGTGATGACGGAGATGACGTGCGTGGCCCCCGACGCGCGCATTACGCCCGCCTGCCCAGGGCTGTGGACCGACGCGCACCGCGACGCCTGGGCGCGTATCGTGCGTTTCGTGCACGAATGCTCGCCGGCGAAGATCGGGCTGCAGTTGGGACACGCTGGCGCGAAAGGCGCGACGCGCCGCATGTGGGAGGGCATCGATCAGCCGCTCGCCGAGGGGGCGTGGCCGCTCATCGCGGCGTCTGACACACGCTACCTGCCCGACGTGTCGGAGCTCGCCCGTGGCATGAACCACGACGCCATGGATCGGGTGCGCGACGAGTTCGTCGCAGCTGCGCGTCGGGGCGCCGAGGCCGGCTTCGATTGGCTCGAACTGCATGCGGCGCACGGCTATCTGCTGTCGGGCTTTCTGTCGCCGCTCACGAATCGTCGCACGGACGAGTACGGTGGCCCGCTCGCACATCGACTGCGCTTTCCGCTCGAAGTGTTCGCGGCCATGCGCGCGGTGTGGCCGCACGATCGTCCCATGTCGGTGCGCGTGTCGGCACACGACTGGGCGGCGGGCGGCAACACGGACGATGATGCCGTGGAGATCGCGCGCGCATTCAAGCAGGCCGGCGCCGATGTGATCGATGTGTCGGCCGGGCAGGTGGTGAAGCACGAACGCCCCACGTATGGTCGCATGTGGCAGACCCCCTTTGCGGATCGCATTCGGCAGGAGGCGGGCATTGCAACCATGGCCGTGGGGGCGATCACCGATGCGGACCAGCTCAACGGCATTCTCGCGTCGGGTCGCGCCGACCTCGTGGCGGTGGGACGTCCGCATCTCGCCAATCCGGCGTGGACGCTGCTCGAAGCCGCACGCCTTGGCTACGCCGGCGCTGAGTGGCCGGTGCAGTATCTGCCCGGCAAGGCGCAGCTCTATCGATTGATCGAGCGTGAACGCGCGGGCGCGGCGGTGGTCGCGCCGCCGCGTGGCGAGCTCACATGAGGATGCGCCCATGACTGCGCTCGCTGGCGAACATGCCTTGGTGACCGGCGCGAACCGGGGCATCGGTGCCGCGATTGCATCGACGTTGTCGGCGGCAGGCGCCGAGGTCACGCTGCTCGTGCGCGATCGCGCCGCGGGTGAAGCGGCGGCTGCGCGCTTACCGGGGCGTGCGCAGGTCGTCGTCGCCAGCGTCACTGATGCGCACGCGGTACACCACGCGGTCGAACACGCCGTGCGCGGCTTCGGTCCCGTGACGTTGTGCATCAACAACGCCGGTGCCGCCGAGAGTGCATCGTTCACGCGCAGCGACGCCGACCTGTGGCATCGCATGCTCGACGTGAACCTCATGGGGGCCGTACACGTGACGCAGGCGGTGCTGCCGGGCATGCTCCACGCGCAGCACGGACGCGTGATCATGATCGCCAGCACAGCCGGGCTCACCGGCTATCCGTACGTGAGCGCCTACGTCGCCGCCAAACACGCCGTGGTGGGGCTGGTGCGTGCGCTCGCGCGTGAAACGGCGACGCGCGGTGTGACGGTGAATGCGGTGTGCCCCGGTTTCACGGATACGGATCTCGTCGCCGAGAGCGTCTCGCGTATCGTCGCCACCACCGGCCGTACGCCAGACGATGCCCGCGCTGCACTCACGGCATCCAATCCGCAGGGACGGCTCGTGCGCCCCGAGGAGGTAGCCGACGCCGTGCTGTGGTTGTGCGGACGCGGGGCGTCGGCGGTCACGGGTCAGGCGATCGCGGTGGCCGGAGGCGAAGTTGACTGAGCGAACTCGGCGCACGCACGCCAGTGACGCGCACGCAAGCGACCCGCGCCGCCGCAGTACACGCGGCAACACAGCGCGTGAACGAAGCAGGACATCGCAGGAGACGCTGCGCTTGTGGTTGCGTCTGGTGTCCACCACCACGCGTATCGAGCGGCGACTGGCCTCCAATCTCAAGCGCGAGTTTGGCAGCACGCTGCCACGGTTCGACCTGCTGGCGCAGCTCGATCGCGCACCTGAAGGACTGCGCATGACGGAGCTCGCGGATCGGCTGCTCGTGACCGGAGGCAACGTGACCTGGCTGGTCACCTCGCTCGTGCGTGACGACCTGGTTAGCCGCACGCGCGCCACGCACGACGGACGCGCGGTGGTGGTACGTCTCACCCCGCGTGGACAAACGCACTTCACCGACATGGCCCGAGCGCACGAAGCATGGGTGTCGGAGCTGCTGTCGGCACTTTCCGCATCCGACCGCAAGGTGCTCACGACGCATCTGGCCACGCTCAAACAGCGGGTATCGCTCCTCGAGGACACACCGTGACCGCCCCAAACGCGATGACGACCATGCGCACACAGATGGCATCGATCACCACCACGCATGTGCAGTGGCGCACGGAGGCGCATGGATCAGTCGGGGTGATCACCCTCAATCGTCCCGAGCGCAAGAATCCGCTCACGTTCGAAAGCTACGCAGAACTGCGCGATCTCTTTCGCGCGCTCGCGTACGCGGACGATGTGCGCGCCGTCGTGCTCACCGGTGCTGGTGGCAACTTCTGCTCGGGCGGTGATGTGTTCGAGATCATCGAACCGCTCACGCGCATGCAGACCCCCGAACTGCTCGCGTTCACGCGCATGACCGGCGATCTGGTGAAGGCCATGCGCGCCTGTCCGCAACCGATCATAGCGGCAGTGAACGGCGTGGCGGCGGGCGCGGGCGCGATTCTCGCCATGGCCTCCGACCTGCGCCTCGCCACCCCGGATGCGCGCACCGCCTTCCTCTTCACACGCGTGGGACTCGCCGGATGCGACATGGGCGCGTGTGCCATCCTGCCGCGCCTTATCGGACAGGGGCGCGCTGCCGAACTGTTGTACACCGGACGCGCCATGAGCGCCGACGAAGGCGAACGCTGGGGCTTCTGGAATCGTCTGCTCGCGGCCGACGCCCTCGACGCCGAGGCCATCGCACTCGCCACCACGCTCGCCAAGGGGCCCACCTTCGCGCACGCCATGACCAAGACCATGCTGCAGCAGGAGTGGAGCGTGTCGGTGGAGCAGGCCATCGAGATGGAAGCGCAGGCGCAGGCGCTGTGCATGCAGACCGCTGATTTCCGCCGGGCGTTCGAAGCATTCGCGGCCAAACAGACCCCCGTCTTCGAGGGGAACTGACGTGGTCACACCGCCGCGGCACGCGCTCACGCAGCGCACGGCGCTCCCGTTCTTTGACGACGCGCATCGCACCCTCGCGATGGAGCTCGAGACGTGGTGCGCCGCGCAGCCGCCGCATGCACACCACGACGCGGACGCGGCCACACGCAGCTGGGTGCGCACTCTCGGCGAGGCCGGCTGGCTGCGCCATGCCGTGCCTCGCGCCTGGGGTGGTGTGCGCGACGTGCTCGACAGCCGCTCGCTGTGCATCGTGCGCGAAACGCTCGCATGGCACGATGGACTCGCCGACTTCGCCTTCGCCATGCAGGGGCTTGGCTCTGGGCCGCTCATGCTCGAAGGTTCCGACGCCCTGCGCGCGCACTGGCTGCCGCGCGTCGCGCGTGGTGAGGCGATCGCTGCGTTCGCGCTCTCCGAACCCGATGCCGGCTCCGATGTGGGCGCGCTCACCACGAGTGCGCGCCGCGACGGCACCGATTGGGTGCTCGATGGCACCAAGACATGGATCTCCAACGGCGGCATCGCCGACTTCTACTGTGTGGTCGCACGCAGCGACGCCCACAGCAACGGTGCGCGCGGCATGACCGCGTTCCTCGTGCCTGCCGACTCACTGGGGCTGCGGGTGGCCGAGCGGCTCGAGGTGATCGCCCCGCATCCGCTGGCCACGCTGCGCTTCGAGGGGTGCCGCATTCCCGATACGCACCGGCTCGGCGCCGAAGGCGACGGGTTCAAGCTGGCCATGCGCACGCTCGACATCTTTCGCACGTCGGTAGCCGCGGCGGCGCTCGGCTTCGCGCGCCGTGCGCTCGATGCCGCACTCGCGCACGTCACCACGCGTCGCATGTTCGGCGCGACCATGGCCGAACTGCCGTTGACGCAGGCCTCACTCGGTGAGATGTGCACCGAGTTCGATGCCGCTGCACTGCTCACCGCGCGTGCCGCGTGGCAGCGTGATGTCGCGGGAGATCCGCGCGCGACGAGCGAGGCGGCCATGGCGAAGCTCGCGGCCACGGAGAGCGCGCAGCGCATCATCGATCAGGCGGTGCAGCTGCACGGCGGTCGCGGCGTGCAGGTGGGGCAAGTGGTGGAGCGCCTGTATCGCGAGATTCGCGCGCTCCGCATCTACGAAGGCGCCAGTGAAGTGCAACGACTCATCATCGGGCGTGCCGCAGTGACTGAAGCGCGCCGCACCACGGAGTGATCGTGCCATGACACGGAGCACCACCACCACTCGAGGGGATTATTGATGTCGGCCCCCGCGTTGTTGCCGAGCGCTCACGTGGATACGTTCGCGCGCGATCACCTGCCGCCGCTGCACGAATGGCCGGTGCTGCACGTCGCGCCGCCGTACGAGTACCCCGCGCAGTGCAACGTCGCGGAGGTACTGCTCGATCGTGCGGTGGCCGAGGGGGATGGTGAGCGCGTCGCGATCGTGAGTCCGCATGCGGAGGGGGGCTGGGTCCACACCAGCTACGCCGCGCTGCAGCGACACGCCGATGCGATCGCGCACGTCCTCGTGGACGATGGGGTCGTGCCGGGGTCCCGCGTGCTACTGCGCGGCTTCAACGGACCGGAGCTTGCCGCGGCCTGGTTCGCGGTGCTCAAGACTGGCGCCATCGCCGTCACCACCATGCCCATGCTGCGGGCGACGGAGCTGGCGGTGGTGATGCATCAGGCGCGCGTCTCGCACGCCCTCACCGATGCGCGACTGGCGGAGGAACTCGACGCCGCCGTGCAGGGGGTGCACACCGAGCATGGCACCACGGTGCGATGCCGGCACTGGGGCACCGCCGATGCGCACGATCTGCACATGCGCATGGCGATGCACACGGCGCCATTCGCCACGGTCCCCACGTCGCAGGATGATGTGTGCCTGATCGCCTTCACCTCCGGCACCACCGGCGTGCCCAAAGGCTGCCTGCACTTTCATCGCGACGTGCTCATCATGTGCGATGGCTTCGCGAAGCAGGTGCTGCGCATTTCGCGTGATGATCGGTGCATTGGCACGCCGCCGCTTGCGTTCACCTTCGGGCTTGGCGGACTGCTCTGCTTTCCCATGGCAGTGCGCGCGAGCACCGTGCTGCTCGAACGCACCACACCCGAGCAGCTGCTCGAGACGATCGCGGCGACCCACGCCACCATCAGCTTCACCGCGCCTACGTTCTATCGCCACATGGCGCTGGCCGTGCAGCAGCATCCCGGGCGCTTTGACACGTCGTCGCTGCGCGAGTCCGTGTCTGCCGGTGAGGCACTGCCCGATGCCACGCGCACCCTGTGGCGCGACGCCACCGGCCTCGAGATGCTCGACGGCATCGGCGCGACGGAGCTGATTCACATCTTCATTGCCGCTGCCGGCGCCGAGGTACGCGCTGGGGCCATCGGCAAGCCGGTGCCGGGCTACGAGGTGGCGATTCTCGACGACGCGCTGCAGCCCGTACCGTCGGGCACCGTGGGCCGACTCGCGGTGCGCGGTCCCACCGGCTGCCGCTATCTCGCCGATGACCGGCAGCGACAGTACGTGCAGCACGGCTGGAACCTTACCGGCGATGCCGCCGTGATGGACGACGACGGCTACGTGCACTTCAAGGCGCGAACCGATGACCTGATCATCTCGAGCGGCTACAACATCGGCGCGCCGGAAGTGGAATCGGCGCTGCTCACTCACAACGCGATCATGGAGTGCGCCGTGGTCGGTGTGCCCGACGAGGAGCGCGGACAGGCCGTGAAGGCGTTCGTGGTCCTGGCGCAGGGTGTGCAGGGCGACGCCGCACTCACGCGCGCGCTGCAGGATCATGTGAAGGCCACGATCGCCCCATACAAGTATCCGCGGCACATCGCCTTTGTGGCGGCACTGCCGAAAACAGACACCGGCAAGCTGCAGCGCTTTCGCCTGCGAGAGGACGCATGACCGTACACACGATTCTGCAACCACCCGACTGGCCACGCCCACGCGGGTATGCCAACGGCATCGCGGCGCGAGGCACGCAGCTGTTCATCGCCGGCCAGATCGGCTGGGACGCGCAGCAGCAGCTCGTGGGCCGTGACGTCGTCTCACAAACGGCGCAGGCGTTGCGCAACATGCTCGCGATTCTCGCGGAGGCGGGCGCGCGTCCCGAGCATGTGGTGCGGCTCACCTGGTACCTCACGGATCTCGACGCGTATCGCGAATCGGGACGAGAGATCGGTGCGGTGTATCGCGAGCTCATGGGCTCGCACTATCCCGCGATGAGTGCGGTGCAGGTGGCGGGGCTGGTGGAGACCGGCGCCGTCGTGGAGATCGAGTGTACAGCGGTGATCCCCGACTGACCGCCACAGCCGCCGTCAGATGGCCGGCGGCTGCATCCCCATCTGCGTCCAGTCTTCACGCGACGGGCCGTACACACCAACCACCGGCAGGCCGGCCTGTCGCATGAGCACGGTGAGCTGTCCCCGGTGGTGCACCTGATGCAGCAGCAGCACGTCGAGGGTGCGCCCGCGCGACCACCGCTCCCCATACATGTCGTCCACTTCGGCGAGCGTGTCGTCGGTCCAGTGCGCCGTGATCTGCGTTTCAAGCGAGGCCGCGGCCGTGCGATACCCGTCGGCGATGACCTTCGCGCTGGTGGGCACCGGCTCGTGTTCGCCGGGACCGTCGATCACCAGCCCGGTGTGCCCGATCATTTCCGGAATCGTCTGCGCGATGTGCCACGCCAGTCGGCCGATGGTGCGATGGTCCGCCGCGACGGCCTGTGCGAGCGAGTGATCGGTGAGCGCATCGAAGAGGTGCTGGGTGGCTTCGCGCTCCGACTGCCAGATGGCGAGGAACTGCTCGCAGGTGGTGAACATGACACGAAATGATGGGAGGTCGAAACGATCGGCCGAGCGATCAGCGTGGCGCTGCGTCCCGTGCGGCCATGCACATCACGAACACATAGTACGGACGTTCGTTCGGCGCGAGGGTGCGACGCTCGATGACCTCGGTCTCCGCATCGGTGAAGAGCAGCGCCTCGGTGTTCACATTGAACAGGCAGTCCGACTGCTGCCACCGAAAGCGTAGCGACCCCTCACGGGGCGAATCGCGCGGATCGGGCGTCCGGGTCCACTTCGCCTCCCGCAACCGCTCGTAGAGGCGCGTGGCTTCGCCCTGCACCGTGAGCAGCGTGCCGCCGGCCGCCGTGATGCGGCACCCGCCAACACGCTGCTGCGATCGCCAATCGTTCATGGAATCCGGTTCCACAATCGCCTGCATGCGCTGCGTCGCGCTCAGAAATCGGGCGGCTTCGACGCAGTGCACGGTGTCTGCGGGCGCGCTCACGAGGGTGAACGCGAGCGCCAGGGTGAGCATCAGCGCGGGGGGCGCGCCGGGCGCGGCGGCGCGGGCAGCGTACCCTTGTTGGCGATCGCCTTCTGAATCGCGTCCGCGGTGACCTGCGCTCGGAACGCCACGATCTCCCACCCCAGCGACTGCATGCGGGCGCGATCGGCGAGCGAGACGCCGTCGATCGAGGCCAGACCGGCACGCACGCGGTCGTCGTAGCGCACCGAGTTCGGGTCGTCTACGAGCATGTTGAGCGTGATGACGGGGTCGTCGTGCAGGCCGTCCGACGTCCCGCTCACCAGCCCCTTCGACTTCATGTGCTCGGACACCTTCGCGTAGTCATAGTACTCCTGCACGTGCGCGACCACGGGGGCGCCCTTCCACAACGCCGTGAGCGAGTCGGCCACCGCACGCTGTCCGCCCTGGTTGCCGCCGCTGTCACCGATGAGGATGATGTTGGTGAAGCCGTGCTGCTTGAGGCTGTGCACGATGTCGGTCAGCAGAGCGCGAAACGTCGGCTCGTTCACGCTGATGGTGCCGGGGCTGGTCATGTGCCCCGACGGCGGATCGATGCGCCCTTCGGGCACGAACTTCACCGTGGGCGCACAGAGCGCGTTCCCCAGCTTCCGGGCAATCGCCTCGCAGTTCGTGTGCAGTACGTAGTTGTGCTTGCCGGTGACGAGCCACGGTCCATTCGGCTCCATACCGCCCGTGGTGATGATCACGGTGGTCTTGCCGGCCGCGACGGCGTCACGCACATCCATCCACGTCATTTCTTCGATCCAGACCGTGGTCGCGGCGGGCAGCGGGTTCGGCGTATCGGCACAGTTGTAGCGGTTGGCCGAACACTGACCACCGCCCATGTTGCGCGCGGCACCGGCGGGCGTTCCCTGCGCGTCGGCGATGGACGCACCGAGACCACTGGCAAGGAGCACACCTCCCGCGAGGGCGAGTCGGCGCAGGGGCGAGTACGGCGTGACAGGGGACATCGCGATCTCCGGGGGGCGGGGCGCGGGCGGGCGCCGGCGCGTGTGGTGGGGGTCGCGACGTGTGTTCGCGACATCCTTCGATTCTGCGCTATGACGCACGGCGGCGCCAGAGGGTTGAGACGAACGGTCGCGCCTCCAACGATCCGTCGCTGGGACACGTTGCATGAGGACGGCACGCACGCGAAGATACCTTCGCGTCGGTTCGCACACGCGTGCCCGCTCCCCCCGCCCCCCCCGACATGCTGCGCTCTCCGTTCGCGCGCTTCGCGCTGCTCCTTGCCCTGTCCACGCCCGTCATGGGTGCTTGGGCGCAGGACTTGCCGTCTGCCGCGTTGCCTCCCGCTGAGGTCACCAAGCTCGCCAGTCTGCACGTGCGATTGGTATCGTTGCAGGACTCGATGAACTCCGAGATGGCGGCCGCGCGCAACAAGACGCCGGAACGTCAGCTCGGACTGCAGGAGGAGCTGCACACCAAGGTGGCGGCCATGCTTACCGCGGCGGGGCTGACCAACGAGGAGTATCAGCAGCGGCGGCTGAAGGTCAGCACGAATACGGCGCTCCGGCAAGCGTTCGACGACGCGGTGGTCGAGCTGCAAGCGGCGGCCGCGGGCCGGACCGTGGCGGCGAAGCCTGCCGCGGCGGCTGCGAGCGCGGAGGAGCAGCCCAAGCTGCCGGCTGGGCCCATGGGCGCGCACATCGGCCACGTGCTCATCAGCTTCGCCGACACGCCCGACAAGGTGGGCCTGCTCGAGATTGCGAAGACCGAAGCCGGTATCGCGGCGCAGCACGCCGGATTCGCCGCCCGCACGCCCACAAATCTGGAATCGATGAAGCGCCATGCCGCGCACGTCCTGCACGCAATCGATCCCACGCTCGAAGCGATGGGGCCGGGTAAAGGCTATGGCGTCAAGAAGGCCGCAACCGCCGTTGCCGTGCACATCGAGATGGCGGCCAAGGTCGAAACCGCGCCGGCCGGCGTGAAGACGCACGCGGAGCATGTGGCCACGGCCGCACGCAGCACGGTCTCACGCGCGGAAGAGGTCGCGTCGCTGGCGCAGAAGATCGTGGCCTCGACGACCGCGGAGGCAGCGGCCGCACTGGTCGCGCAGATGGCGTCGCTGGCCGAGCAGCTCGTCAGTGGCACCGATCTCAATGCCGACGGCCGCATCAACTGGGGCAATGGTGAAGGTGGACTGCAGCAGGCGGAAGAGCACATGAAGCTGCTGCTCGCGGTGGCGGTGCGGTAACTGCGACCGGCGGTTTCGTCAGTCCGGTGCCGGATGGCCGGAACGACAAGACAAAGGCCCCGCGATCACTCGATCGCGGGGCCTTTGTCAGCGCAGAGTTGTTCACCCACCATGTACCAGCTGCGTCAGCAACCCACGCACTTGTTGCTGTTCTTCGCACCGAGCGACTCGAGCAGGCGAATCGTCTCGGGGTAGGGGCGCAGGCGTTGCACCGGACCGTTGGCCATATCGACCGTGGTCTGCCCACGCCGCGAGACGGCCTTCACATCGGCGCCCTTGCTCACGAGGTACTGAATCATGTCGTTGTCGCCGCGGGCGGCCGCGTGATGCAGCGGGGTGTGGCCATTGTTGTCGCGGGCATTGACGTCGGCGCCCAGCTCTTCCACCAGATACTTCATGGCCGGCAGCCAGCCGTCCGGCGCGTGGCGATGCGAGTTGCCGGCGAAGCCGTTGCCGTACCCCACACCGGCCGCCGCATGAATCGGGAAGACGCCGATACCGGGCGGTACGGCCTTCGCGGCCGAATCGGTTTGCGGATCGAGCGCTGGGGCCGCGTTGCGAGCAGCCATGGCCGCCGCGAGCCGTGCGCGGGCCGCGTCATCGATGGTGGCACCACCGGCTGCAGCGCCAGCGGGCGCGGCCGCTGCGCCTGGCGAACGTGCACCGCCGCCGTCACCAAGTTCGCCGCCGCCGCCGAGTTCACCACCTCCACCGCCAGGGGTCCGTCGCGGCGGTGCGACACGTCGCGAGGGCAGCGTGTGGTCGGCCCCGCGCTCCTTCAGCAGCCGCATCGCCTCGACATCAACCGAGTACGCCGCACGCCAGAAGGTGGTCGTGCTGTCGAGGTACTCGAGGCCGCAGTTGGCGTTGCCGCAGTTGTTGAAGCCGAAGAACCAGAGGTTCTTGCGCAGGCGCACGTTGATGTCGGCCCCACGATCGAGCACGGCCGTCATGAGCTCGAGGTGCGTGGTCTTCTGCAGCTGAATGGCCTGCGGCTGCGGGAAGCGCGACTTCGGCAGCCACTGCGTGTTCACGGCCGCGTACAGCGGCGTGAGACCGGCCGTGCTCTGCAGCGTGACGTCCGCGCCGCGCTTGACGAGCTCCATGGCCAGATCGAAGTGGCCATTGATCGTGGCCATGAGCAGCGGCGACGTGCTGTCGGTGGCCGTCTGCATGTTGATGTCGGCGCCGCCATCGAGCAGGGCCAGCGTGGCGTTGAGGTGCCCCTGCCGCACGGCATGGTGCAGCGCCGAGAAGCCACCCATGCCCCCGACCGATGCTTCGAAGCCGGCGACGCGGCCATCGGTGGTGTCCGAGACAACCTCACCCGCATCGCCCCGCGCCGCCAGCACGGCGCGGCCGGAATCGATGGCCATCTGGATCTGTTCGGCCGTGAGGTAGTTCGTCGGCGGGGCGCGCAACGCGGCACGGGCATCGGGAGCCGCCGGTGTCGCTGCAGCTGCTGGCGTCGCGGCTGCGGCTGCGGGCGTCCCGGCTGCGGGCGTGGCGGGCGTCGCCGCGGCGGCCGCCGCCGCCGGTGCCGAGGCCTTCAGAATGGAATCCTTCACGTGCTGCGGCAGGAACGCGAACATCACTTCGTTCCGCTTGCGCGAGGCGGCCTGCTCACGCGCCGTACGCGCGGCGAGATCGACAACTTCCGTGCGCACCAGCGGGTCCGCGCCGGCCGCCAGCAGCGCCTTCACGGCGAGCGCCCGGTTATTGGCCGCGGCGAACATGAGCGGCGTCTGTCCCCATTCCGTCTCACGCGCGTTCACGTTGGCCTTCGCGCGTACCAGCGCCCGAATGGCCGTGGTATCACCGGCAGCGGACGCCAGATGCAGCGCCGTGGCGCCCGCGCTGGTGGCCTCGTCGGGCTTGGCGCCACCGCTCAGGAGTGCCGCGACCACGGCGCCGTGCCCGTGCCGGCTGGCCACGTGCAACGGCGTATTGTCGCCGAGACGCGTAGTAGCCGTCACGGAGGCCTTCGCCTTCAACAGCGCCTGCGTGAGCGCGACATCGCCATGGTACGCTGCCCAGTGCAACGGCGTCA
This sequence comes from Gemmatimonas sp., assembly GCA_011390935.1. Lineage (GTDB taxonomy): Bacteria > Gemmatimonadota > Gemmatimonadetes > Gemmatimonadales > Gemmatimonadaceae > JAABRT01. The sequence goes on along the minus strand of JAABRL010000011.1, from coordinate 83,870 downwards.
TGCCGTCACCGCCGGCGGCGTTCACATCGGCGCCCTGCGCAATCAGCTTGCGAACGGCATCGGCGTCGCCGCTGCGCGCCGCATCGACAATGGGTGACGGGTCCCACGCGTGCGCAACGGTCACGCCCGCCGAGGCGGAGACAACGAGCGCACCGACCAGCGTGAGCAGTGCAAGAGTGCGTCGCATGGGGCTACACCTGCAGCGCGAAGGGCGCCATGCTGTCGCCGAAGTTGGTCACATCGTCGGCGCCGAAGCGGTGCAGCAGCGAAAGCATCACGTCGGCCATGGCCGTGCCGTCGGGCGCCTTGAGGTGTGCATTGCCCGGCGCCATGCTCTGATCGCCACCGAGAATGATGAGCGGGCAGCGACGGTGGTTGTGCAGGTTACCGTCGGCCATCGGCGAGCCGTACATGATGGTTGTGTTGTCGAGCAGCGAGCCGTCGCCGTCCTTCGTGTTCGCGAGCTTGTCGAGGAAGTACGGCAGCAGGCTGACGTGGTACTTGTTGATCATGTTGAACTCGAGGATCGCGGCCTCGCGCCCGCCGTGATGCGACGACGGATGGAAGCCCTTGTTCATGCCGCTCTCCGGGTACACGCGGCTCGAGGCGTCGCGTCCCGTCTTGAACGAGAAGACGCGCGTCATGTCGGCTTCGAACGCCAGCACCTGAATGTCGAACATGAGCTGCATGTGCTCGGTGAACGAATCGGGCACGCCGGCGGGTGCTTCGGGGAGTGCGCGCTCATCGCCGCTCGTGTTCTTCGCTTCAACGGCCTGAATGCGACGCTCGAGCTCGCGAATGTTCTCCAGATACTGATCGACGCGACGCTGATCGGAGGCGCCGAGCTGGCGCTTGAGTGCCCCCATCTCGCCCACGATCCAGTCGAGGATGCTGCTGTTCTCCTTCCGACGCATGGCGCGGTCTTCGTTGGTGGAGCCGGCGCCGAAGAGCAGGTCGAAGGCCGTGCGCGGGTTGCGGATCATCGGCAGCGGCTCGTTCGGCGAGGCCCAGCTGATC
>JAABRL010000011.1:77505-82628 GCA_011390935.1 Gemmatimonas sp. | reverse complement strand
GCGTCGAACGGCTCGGCCATGCGCACGTCCGTGTTGCTCACGATCGTGAGATACTTGCGGTAGTTCTCGAGCGGGGAGAGCGCACTATCCTGCGTGAACGTGAAGTCACGTCCAAGACCGGCCGGCGCCCAGAGGTGCTTGCTGGCACCCCACGCGTTGCTGCCGGCGGCGCCGTGCACCGTTTCAATCGCCACCAGGCGCTTCTTGCCCGTGGCGGCTTTGAGGCCGAGTCCCTGCTTGAGCAGGCCGGCGGGTTCCATGGCATCGAGGTACGGAAGGGCGACCGCCGCGCTGAGCCCGCGCAGGAACGTCCGGCGATGCAGGTGCTTCTGGGTGAGGATATGCATGGTTCGTCTGGGCGTAGGTGAGCGTGCGGGGCGGTCAGTGCGTCTCGTCCGCCGCAAGCGGCTCGACGCGCGTGGTACGGAAGGCCTGGCTGTTCACGACGCCCATGATGAACGCCGAGATCTTGTAGTCCTGCGCAGCGGCAGCCCGCGCAATCGCGCGCACCGTCGGCTGGTCGTGATCTTCCATGCGCCGCCCGGTGGCGTAGGCCATCAGGTTCTGCGCAAACGTCCGTACCAGCGGAATCGGACGCGACAACAACGATTTCGTGAGATCGGCCGGCGTGGCGACTTCCATGCCGTCGTACATGCGACCGCGCGTATCGAGCGGCGCACCGTTTTCGCGGTACCGCACACGACCCGTCACATCGAAGTTGTCGAGTGCGAGACCGATGGGGTCCATGTACTGGTGGCACGCATTGCACGTGGGATTCTCGGCGTGCATGGCCATGCGTTCACGCGTGGTGAGCGCCTTGCCCTCCTTCGCGTCGGCCGTCTGCTCGAGGTCGGGCACGTTCGGCGGCGGCGGCGGCGGATCGCTGCCCAGCAGCACTTCCATGACCCACTTGCCGCGCAGCACCGGTGAGGTGCGATTGCCGAGCGACGTCTGCACGAGGATGCTGCCGTGCCCGAGAATGCCCTGACGCTCCGTGCCGCTGTAGGCGACGCGACGGAACGCCGGTCCACTCACGTTCGGCATGCCGTAGTGCTTGGCCAGCCGCTCGTTCACGAACGTGTAGTCGGCCGTGTACAGATCGAGGAAGCTGCGGTCGTTGCGCACCAGATCCTGGAAGAATAGCTCCGTCTCGCGCTGCATCGCCGCGGCGAGCTGCGAGTCGTAATCCGGGAAGAGGAACGCGTCGGGGTGCACCTTCTCGAGATCCTGCAGGCGCAGCCACTGCGCCGCGAAGCGCGTGGAGAGCGCCTCGGCGCGCGGATCGGCCAGCATGCGCTTCACTTCCGTCTCGAGCGTCTTGCCCTTGGTCAGCTGTCCCTGCTCGGCCAAGGTCCGGAGGCGTTCATCCGGGATCGTGCCCCACAGGAAGAACGACAGCCGAGAGGCCAGCTCCATGTCACCGAGCGCCACGTTGGTGCCGGGCTTGGCACCTTCGGGCACCGGCTCGAAGCGGAAGATGAAATACGGGCTGGCGAGAATCGCCTGCAGGGCGCTGCGTACGCCGTCCTCGAATCCGTGCTGCGGATGCGTGGCGGCCTTGTCGTAGAACGCCATCAGGGCGGCACGGTCACGGTCCACCAACGGACGACGATAGGCGCGGGTGGCGAGATTCGACAGGATGCGTTCGGCGCACGGACGACGCTCCGCAACGGTCGACGGCGTGCACGTGAAGATGCGCGCTCGCGTGGCGTTGTCGGATACGCCGGTGACGTTGGTGGGGCCGGCGATGAGCGTCTCCATGAGCGGCGGCGGCTCGGTCACGCCAGGCGCGCCCGTGCCACCCGACGCCCGCGACCAATCATGCGGACGAATGAGATCTTCATACGGTCCTTCGCTGCGACGCACGAACGCGACCGACACGGTGCGCTGCCCCGCCTTCACCTTGATCGGACCGCTGCGCACGTAGTCGGCACCGGCCGGTGCGTCCGCCGACTCGTTGTTGCGCGCAATGCCCTTGTCGTACTTGAGCAGGGCGACCTGCTCACCGTCGATCGAGATATCGAGATCTTCCAGGTGCAGGCCAACACCGCCGCCAACGTTGAGGCGGAACTCGTAGTCGCCGTCGGCCGGGAAGGCGTGCTTGAACACCATGCCACCGCGCGACCCGTAGGGCGTGCCTTCCACGTAGTCCCACGGATGCTGCGAGGCGAACGGCGACGTGCGATACGTGGCTTGCGTGGCGGTCGCGTTGCGATCGCCCACCGCCATGCGGCTCACCGCCGCGGCGGCGTTGAGATACGCGTCGAGCAGCGTGGTGGAGAGCGCCTGCGCGTCGGCGATGTTGTCGAAGTTCGCGCTCTTGGTGTCGAGCGGGAGGTAATCGCCGGCGTCGATGGAGATGCCCACCAGATCGCGCACGACCCGCTCATACTCGGGACGATTGAGACGCTGGAACGTGCGCGATCCCGGATTCACCGGTTCGCGCGCATCGATGAGCTGCTCCATCGTTTCCACCAGCGCGATCAGCGAGTCGCCCGTGGGTCGGCGCGAGCCCGGTGGTGGCATCATGTCGGTGCGCAACTTCACGACCATCTTCTCGGCGATCTCCCGATTGTGGTCGATGAGACTGTCGAGCGTGTAACCGCGCAGGATGAGGTTGCCGCTCTTGCGCGTGGGATTGTGGCAGGAGCCGCAGTAGCGGTTCACCACGCCGTCGAGTTCGGCCACGCTGATGCCGCGTGTGCCCATGGCCGGCGGGTGCGTGCTGCTGACCGTGCGACCCGGTGAGGTCGACGACATCAGAGCAGAGGTCGGCTGGAGCAGCACGCGTTCCACGACCGGATCGGGAAGCGCAAGCGCCGAGTCGGTGAGCCACCGTGCATCGGTGGATGGGCGACCATTGGTCACGGAGACCATGGTGACGAGGAGGGTCGTGGCGACAGCGGCGCCAACAGGGAACACCTTCATGCAACGCACTCCGAAAACGAGGCACCGCAACATTCGGTGAGGCGGGAAGGGTGCCTCCACCGGACCAGCAGGCCCGCACGCCGAAGGGGTGGGTCGGCGCCGAGCTCCATGAACAACATATATAGAGAGAACCGCGTAATCCGTAGAAGTTCCGCGCGGCGCCGCCGAAAGCAAGAGGCAGGCGCGTCCGCACGGCCACTTGACCGGGTATGGTCTTTACGCGAGGATCGGCGCAACCGTTGTATGGCGCCGTGTTCTCGACGCGCATTGGGCAGAGCGGTCCGTCCCTCAGGACCTCCGTCCGTCCCACCCCACCTCCCCACTCCCGCCCCTCCGGAGCCCTGATGGACAAGCGTTTCCTCCCCAGTCGCCATGCCACGGAAGGCCCCGAACGGGCCCCGCACCGCTCCTTCTTCTATGCCATGGGACTGGACGAGACCGATATCGGCAACCCGCTCGTGGGGGTCGTCTCGAGCTGGAACGAAGCCGCGCCGTGCAACATCGGGCTCAAGTGGCAGGCGGAAAAGGCCAAAGCGGCGGTCCGCGCGCACGGGGGCACCCCCCGCGAGTTCACGACCATCACCGTGACCGACGTGACCGCCATGGGCCACCGCGGTATGAAGGCCTCACTCGTGAGCCGGGAGATCATCGCCGACTCCGTGGAGCTCACGGTGCGCGGACACTGCTACGACGCCCTGATCGGCATCGCAGGCTGCGACAAGACGCTGCCTGGACTCATGATGGCCATGCTTCGGCTCGATGTGGCGTCTGTATTCCTTTATGGTGGCTCGATAATGCCGGGTAAGTTCCACGGAAAGGACGTGTCCGTGCTCGACGTGTTCGAAGCCGTTGGCGCCCATGCGACGGGCAAGATGTCCACCGAAGAGCTCACCGCCCTCGAAAAAGTGGCCTGTCCCGGCTCCGGCGCGTGCGGCGGCCACTACACCGCCAACACCATGGCCTACGTCTCAGAGGCCATTGGACTGGCGCTCCCCGGATCGGCGAGCCCGCCGAACACCCACGACGACCGCATCGTGTGGGCCGAGCGGGTGGGTGAAGCAGTGATGCGGCTGGTCAAGCACGGACCGCGACCCCGGCAGATCGTCACCCGGGAGGCGCTCGAGAATGCCGCGGCCGTGGTCGCGGCGACCGGCGGCTCGACCAACGCCGCGCTCCACCTCCCTTCGCTGGCCAATGAAGCGGGCATTCGCTTCGACCTGTTCGACATCGACCGGGTGTTCCGGCGCACCCCGCTCATCGCCGACCTCAAGCCCGGCGGCCGTTTCCTCGCCAGCGATGTGCACGCCATTGGCGGCGTGCCGATCATCCTCAAGGCGCTGCTCGATGGCGGGTTTCTGCACGGCGACTGTCTGACCGTGACCGGCAAGACGATGGCCGAGAACCTGGCCCACATCACGCTCCCCGAAGGACAGGAGGTGGTACGGCCGGTGAGCGCGCCGCTCTATCCGAGTGGTGGCCTCGTGGCGCTCAAGGGCTCCCTCGCCCCCGATGGGGCGATCGTGAAGGTGGCCGGCTGCAAGACGCGCAGCTTCAGCGGACCGGCGCGTGTGTTCGAAAGCGAAGAGGAGTGCATGGCGGCCGTCATGAGCCGCGCGTACTCGGCGGGCGATGTGCTCGTGATTCGCAACGAGGGGCCAGCCGGCGGTCCCGGCATGCGCGAGATGCTCTCCACCACCTCCGCGATCTATGGCCAGGGAATGGGCGAAGCCGTCGCGCTCGTGACCGACGGACGCTTCTCGGGTGCCACGCGGGGCCTGTGCGTGGGGCACGTGGGCCCGGAGGCCTCGCTCGGCGGGCCGATCGCGCTGGTGCGCAACGGCGACCTGATCACGATCGATGCCGACGCAGGCGTGATGGACGTGGCGCTCAGCGACGATGAGCTGGCGGCGCGTCGCGCCGAGTGGGTCCCTCGCGTGCACGACTTCCAGTCGGGCGCAATCTGGCGCTACGCGCAGACGGTCGGTCCGGCGCGGTATGGCGCGGTGGTGCATCCGGGCGGACAGGCGGAGACGCACGTGTACGCAGACGCGTAAGTGCAGACGCGTCCGCATCGAGTCGTGACGCGGGTGTCGTACGTCTGATACAACGCCGTGATGCTGCGTTGCGATCGTGAACGGGACAGCAGCCGGACGCATGCGCGTCGGCTGCTGTTTTCGCTTCATGTCATGCTTTCC
>JAABRL010000011.1:67482-77324 GCA_011390935.1 Gemmatimonas sp. | reverse complement strand
CGATCATTGCCGGCGACGCCGTCTATCCGATTCCGCGCAATGCGGAAATGGCGCGCCGGTACGGGTTGTCGTGGATGGTGTCGACGGATCATGGGGGCCCCAACCACTCGAAGGTCAATCTCGAGCTGGCGTATCCGGAGCTGCTGCAGTCGCGCCAGGCGATCCCCGACCTCATTCAGTTTTACGGTATGGAGTTCGACACGCCGGGCGCCGATCACAGCAGTCTGATCATGCCGCACTCGGATCACGAACACACCGATCTCTACGAAATCGAGCATCGCTACGCCAAGCGCGATGAGTTTCCGCCCAACGTGGCGCGCGATGTGGAGCCGAAGATGCTGGAGGCGCTGCGCTACATGGCGAGTCTCTCGCTCGCGCCGGTGCTCATTGCAAACCACCCGGCGCGCTCGGCGCTAGGCCTCGGACGCTACGGGCTGGACACGCCGTCCGAGTTTCGCGACTGGAACGATGTCGCGCCGCGCGTGGCGGTGGGAATGGAAGGCGCGCCGGGCCACCAGGCGAGCGCCCTCAACCGGGATGGCACGATCGACTCGACGGCGTCGCGTGGCGGCTATAGCCGCGAGGCCACGAAGGGTGGGTTCGACCAGATGACGGCGCGCGTGGGGGGGCTGTGGGACGCGCTGCTGGGCGAAGGGCGTCGCTGGTGGATCACCTCCTCCTCCGACTCGCATCGCAACTGGCGAGATGGTGGAAGCGACTTCTGGCCCGGCGAGTATTCGAAGACGTACGTCTACGCCGCGCGCACGCACGACGACATCCTCGATGGGGTGCGCAACGGTCGCGTGTTCGTGACCACGGGTGACCTGGTGAGCGAGTTGCACGTAACCGCGAGCACGGCCGGCGCGGCTGACGCGTCGATCGGTGGCGCGCTCTCCGTTCGCTCGGGGCAGGACGTGCGCGTGGTGATTCGAGTCCGCGATCCCGTGGCACCGAATCATCGTGGTGAGACGCCCGCGGTGGCCCGGGTGGATCTGATCGTGGGCGAGATCACCGGTCCGGTGACGGACCGCGCGAACGATCGCAATCCCACCACCGCGGTGGTCCGTCGCTTCACCGCGGCCGACTGGCGCGTGGACGGAGAGTACCTCGTGATGGAGCATGTACTGCGCGATGTGCACCACGCGAGTTATCTGCGTGTGCGCGGTACCAACACCACAGAACTCGAACCCGCCGATGACCCCAAGGGAGAAGATCCATGGCGTGATCTGTGGTTCTACGGCAATCCCATCTTCCTCACGATTCCGTAGCGCCGAGTGGCGTGGCCTCGCCTCGTGTGCACTGGCGGGCGTCCGCGACACGCGACATCATCGGAGGGGCCACCGCATGCACGCGGTCGCGCATTCCATGTCTCACTCATTCCATGCCTTCATGAAATGGCGCCGTGCCATCGCGGCTGCGTGTGCGCTGTCGCTCTTCAGCACGGCCGTGGGTTGGTTCACGGGCTCTGACGAAGGCGTGGGCGCGGCTATCGTGTTCGGTTCGCCTGCGCTGCTGGTAGGCAGTCTCGCGGCGTGGTGGGCGTGGCGCGGCTACGCGGTGCGTCCCACGCCGCCGCTGGTGATCGCAGCGCTCTACGCGATGGTCGGCGGCGCGCTGACGTTCACGCTCGTCTTCATGGCGATGCTGCTGATTGGCGGCACCGACAACAATCTCGCCGGGTTGCCGGCGGTGCTCGCGGCGCCCGTGGGGGCGATCATCGCGGCTGTACTGGGGTTCACGCGACAGCGCGCCCATGTTCGCTCGGGCGCGCCGTCCGCGGGGTAGCCGCGCCGGAGTTACTCCAGGCGCGCCCGCGGCGCGCGTCCGCCCTCGAGCGCCTGATCGCGCACCGTGGCCATGATGCGCGCCATGTCGGCCTCGTAAGTCGCGCGCTCCTCCGGCGTCCAGAGGTCTACATTCGCGGCGGCCCGGATCGAGGCCATCATTTCATCAACCAGCTCGCGCAACCGCGGATTGACGCGGCGCTCTTGCGGGGATGCGTGGGAAGTCGAAGTTGAAGACGTCTGGCTCATGGGTGGAATGTGCGGGGTATCACGGTCCGGTGACAAGGTGTCACAGTGCGGGTACTGGGGCGAGCTCTCGCATCGAGAGCATGGTCACGGTGCCACGATGACGTGTATGAGGCTGAGAATGTCGGATCAGACACAGGACGCGGAGCGATACGCCGAGTGGGCGCGCCGATTGGCCGCCGATGACGCCACCGCGCTCCGGGCACTCTTCGACGACACGTACGAACCGCTGTGGCGGTCCGTCATGCGTCTCGTGGGTGATGAGGCGGCCGCGCGAGACCTTGCGCAGGATGCCTTCGTCCGTGTGTGGGACCGTCGTGCCACCCTCGATCCGTCGCTGTCCCTTCGCGCTCTCCTCTACCGTACCGTGCGTAACCTCGCCCTCAACCAGCTCCGCGACGAACAGACGCGCCGCCATCTCCTGGAAGATCCGGGATCGGCGGCGATCTCCGCGCGTCCGCGTGATCCGGCCACGGCCGACCAGCAACTCGAGGCGTCGGAGCTGGCCGAACGCCTGCAGCAGTTCATTGCCGAGCTGCCACCGCGCCAGCAGGAGGCGCTGCGCCTGAGCCGATTCGATGGGCTGAGTCATCAGGAGATCGCCGATGTGATGGGCTGCGCCCCGCGCACCGTGAACAACCATCTGGTGCGCGCGCTCGAACAGCTGCGCTCGCGGTTGTCGTCCATTGGCACGGTGGTGTCCGGGCTGCTGCTCTCGACGCTTGGGGGTGCGGCATGAGCGCGCCTCGTCGTCCCCTGCCGCCCGAGCTGCAGTCCGAGCTTTCGCAGCACACCGGGGGCCATGAACTGGCGCAGGTGTGGGAGCTGCTTGCGCTCGCCGATCCGGTCCCGGGCTCGTCCGAAGCCGACGCGGTCTGGTCGCGTATCAGTGCCGACATTGCGCGCGGTCGTCCGTTGCTCACGCCGGTGGCCGGCAGCGCAGCGCTTCCGCCGACGCTCAACACGCCGCGGCGCGCCCCTTCGGTCCAGTCGCGCTCGTGGCGGCCGGCGGTGATGGCGATCGCCGCCACGCTTGCCCTGCTCGTGGGGACCGGCACCTGGGCCGCTCGGCCCGTGGTGGTCAACACGCCGCTGGGCCAGCAGGAATCCGTCACCCTTCCCGATGGATCGGTGGCCGAGCTCAACGCGGGCAGCACACTGCGGTATCGCGCCGGACTGCGCGGCCGACTCGGGCTGCCAGCGGCGGTGCGCGAGCTGGAACTCGAGGGCGAGGCCTTCTTCGATGTGGTGCCCAATCGCACGCCGTTCGAAGTGCGCACCGCCGAGGCGCGTGTGACCGTATTGGGCACGCGTTTTCTGGTGCGGGCCCGGGCCGACGAGCGCGACGGCACGAGTGTCGCCGTGGAATCGGGGCGGGTGCGCGTGACGCCCCAGGGCGCTGCAAGCGAAGTGGCCGTCGTGCTGCAGGCCGGTCAGGGCACGGTCGTCGGACGCGGCGTGACAGCGCCGACGCCTGTGAGCGTCGTGGGAGTGGAGCGCCTCACCCTCTGGCGCCGTGGCGGCTTCGCGCTGGTGGATCAGCCGCTCGATGCCATCGTGCGTGAACTCGAGCGCCGCTACGCGCTCGACATCGGTCTTGCGAACGTGCCGGTGGGCGAGGAGCGGCTTTCGGTGTACTATCCGGATCGTCCGTCCATCGAAACCGTGCTCAGTGACCTGTGCACACCTCGTGGCCTCCGATTCAGCCGCACGAGTCGCGGGTACGAGATCAGCCCCTCGGTGGAGACTCCGCTCCCCACGCCGTAGGTACTCTCCTGCATGCTGCCCCTTCGGCGCGTTCTGGCGCGGGCTCTGCGCGAGCGGACCGCGCATGCGCGCCTGACACGACGGCGCGCCGCGCGGACGCTGGCGTGGGTCGTCTGCAGTGTCGGGGCATGGAGTGCAGGCGTTCGCTCGGCCGATGCACAGTCCGGGCGTGGCACGGCCGACTCGGTGCGCATTTCGCTCCGACTCCGAGATGTGCCGCTCCAGCAGGCGCTCGAACGGCTCGTGGCCGCGAGCGGCATTTCGCTCCAATACGACACACGGGTATTGCGCGCACGGGCCGCAGATCCACCGCGCATCTCCTGTCGCGTCGACGGTGAGCTGGCGGAGACGATGCTGGAGTGCATCGTGCGCGAAGCCGGCCTCGACTACTATCGGCTTTCCACAGGCACGTATGTGGTGATCGCGCGCGCCGAGGAAGCGCCGGCCTACGCCACGCTCAGCGGTATCGTGGTGGACGCGGCGAACGGTTCGCCGCTGCCGTCCGCGCGCATCGCGCTCGCCGAGCGTCCCGATGTCCGTGTCGCCAATGAAGCGGGATCCTTCGCTTTCGGGCGATTGGCGCCTGGCAGCTATCGGCTCTCGGTACAGGCGATCGGCTATGAACCGTTCCGCACCGACGTGCTGGTGCCGGCCGATGGTCGCGTTCGCGAGCGCATTCTGCTCAAGCGCTACGCCGTGATGACCACGCCCATCGTGGTGAACGGACTGCAGCCCGGAGCTGCCTCCACCACGCTCGGCGGCGTGGCGTTCACCGGCGACGTGGCCACGCCACTGGTGCTCGGACCGGGGCTGTTCATGCCGGGGGCTCCCAGTGCCCTCGGCCTCACGCGACGCGACGGTGTGGGCGACCTGCACATTCAGGGGGGCGAAGCGGGCGAACACGTCTGGCGACTCGACGGCGTGCCGATCTTCGATGCGGCCACGCTGGCGGGGGTGTTTGGTGCGTTTTCGCCACTCGCGATCGATGAATTGCGCGTCCGCCGTGCAGGGTACGAGGCGCGTTCCGGCAGCTTCACGGCGGGGGTAATCGATCTCGCCCACGGGTATGGGGATGCCACGCTGAGCCGCGGGGTGCAGTCGGCGGTGCAGGCCGATCCCTTCTCGGCGTCGGGGCGCCTGGTGATCCCGGCGCGTCTGCGCGGCACGCGCATTACGACGATGATGTCTGCGCGTACCGGTCTGTGGGACGTGTATCAGCCGAATGCGCTGGCGGACGCGATTCGCGCGTGGAATGTGCCGGACCCGGTGCTGCTGGGTCGCCTCACGACGGTGGGCCGCACGCTCGCCAGCGGACTTTCCAATACATCGCGTCCGTACACGATCGAGAGTGGCACGACCGATGTGCGCCTGCAGGACTACCACATCGCCAGTCGTGCGGAGATCGGGGCGTTCCAGCGGGTGACCGCCTCGCTGTACGTGGGGCGGCACGGGGTCGCGACGACGACCGAGGCGCGTCCACTGCTCTCGCCACTCGAGCAGAGCAGCACGGCCATCATTGCGACCACGCAGCAACAGAGCACGCTCGCCTCCGATGCGTACGCGTGGCGCACGGTGGCCGCACAGGTGCGACACGAACAGCTGCACGGGTCGCGGGTGTCGCACCTGCTGCAGCTGCGCGCCAGCGAGCATGCGCTCGATCACGACTTCGCGCTGCGCATTGGTGCGTCACCACTGAACCAGGACCCGCCTCGTCGCGATGGCAATCGGGTGCGCGAGTTTGCGCTGGTGAGCGGGCTGCAGGTCGCGGGCGGGGGCGCGTGGAATCTCGACTTCGGAACGGACCTCGCGTTTACGGAGGCAAAGCTCGATCTGCGCAACGGCGTATTGCGCGCCTTGGCCAGCGACGAGGCCGCGTGGCGCGTGTCGGGACACGCGGAAGTGCAGCGGCGTCTCGGCGATCACCACTGGCTCGAGGCGGGGCTGCGCATGACGCAGCTGCTCGACGTGGGTCGCGCCTTCCTCGAGCCGCGCCTCACGTTGCGCGCCGATGGCGAGAGCGAGTCGCTGGGCCCGTGGGCGTGGCGCGTGGGCGGCGGGGTGTACCGGCAGTTCGTCAACCAGTTCGATGTGGCGACCTCCAACCCGACGGCGTTGGTGCCCAGTGTGCGTTTCTGGCTCCCGGCGAGCGGCCGCGACGATGTGGCCACGGCGTATCATCTGGCCGCGGAAGGGGTGGTCACACCGGGTCGCGCGTGGCAGCTGCGGGGCGAGGTGTACGGCAAGTGGCAGCCCACCATCATGGCGTTCGACTACGGGGTGCTGCTCAATCGCGATACGCTGCTGCCGATCGCGTTGCCGCCCAGCATCTACGTCGCGTCCGCACGGGGTGAGGCGTACGGCATCGGGCTTCGCGCCATTCGCGATGGGTACCTGTACTGGAGCGGCTGGTCGGATCGCTCGCGCGGATTGCCGATTCGTGTCGAGGCGGGCTACGACTTCGGGGTGTCGCGTCGCACGTTTCCGTCGCGATTCGAGGGGCGCATGCAGCCCACCCCCTGGAATGAGCCGCATCGGGCGCTGGTCTCGGTCGAGGCGCGTCCCGGCGCCGGGTGGTTGCTGGCGCTTCGCTCGCGTGGCACATGGGGGCGCACGTGGGCGCTTCGGCAGTCGTACTACGACCTGCTCTCCGTCGGCGATCTTGGTGCCGGTCTGCCAGTGACGGCGCCCGGTGACGCGCCGCGCCCTGCGATTCTCGAGACGGACGTGGGCGTGACGTGGACGACGCGCGTCGGTCCGTGGCGCGCGGAGCTCGGCGCCGCGGTACAGAACGTGTTCAACCGGCGCAACGTGCTGGACTACTCGCTGTTCCGACCGCTCGATGTGGCGAGCGAGGCCGCGTTCGATCAGGTCGCCCGGTTTCTGCCGGGTGCGATGCCGTCCTTGAGCATCAGACTGCTGCCCTGACGAGGCGGCTGTATGCCGCGCTCAGCTCTGCAGGTGGCCCAGCAGCGCGATACTGGTGGCGAAGAGCAGCGCAAGGGCGCTGCCGGTGCCCACGACCGCCGCGGCGCGGCGGAGCATGGTCCAGCCGCGCCGGTCGGCGGTTGGCGGGGTGGTGCGCTGCACTGCGACGCTCCACAGCGCGTGCATGCTCACCGTCGTGGCAACCAGCAGGGCAACGCCCCATCGCGTTGGCTCGAACGCGGCCATCGCTCCGCTGAGGGCGAGGGCGGCTGCCCCCTGGCCCACGATGATCCGACCGGGGAGCGCCAGTGCGCGCTGGCGCATGAGCACGGCGAGTGGCGCCTCCTCCCGCGATGACCGCGCGGACGGGGGCGCCGGCGTTCCGGGTGTGGATTCCTGGATGGACATGGCGCCTCCAGTCTGGTGGGTCAGCCCGCGTCGGGGCCGGGCGGGCGTCGTTCGTCGTCGTCGTGCAGCATGCGCAGCGCCGGCGTTTCGAGGTCGTCGAACTGGCCGCGATTGGTCGCCCAGACGAACGCCCAGACGGCGATGCCAACGACCACCAGCGCCAGCGGAACCACGAGATAGAGCACGCCCATCTTTGAAAGCTAATGCCGACGTGTCGGTGATGGAGCGATGACGGGGCTCACCGATCGACCTGCGCCTGCAGCCGGTCCACATAGCGGGCGCCATGAATGGTCAGGGCGGCGGAGCCCTGATCGAGCTCCGCGAGGTCGTCTTGGGGGAGCAGGAGGTTGGCCGCCGCGAGGTTCTCGCGCAGTCGATGTGGTTTGGTGGTGCCGGGAATGGGGACGATCCACGGCCGCTTGGCGAGGAGCCAGGCGAGTGCCACTTGGGCTGGGGTCACCTGCACCCGTGAGGCCACCTGCTGGACGAGCTCCACCACGCCACGGTTGGCGCGTCGGTTATCGGCGGTGAGCCGTGGGATGTTGTGGCGAAAATCGTTGGCGTCGAAGGTGGTGTGTTCGGTGATGGCGCCGGTGAGGAAGCCGCGTCCGAGCGGGCTGAAGGGCACGAATCCGATGCCGAGTTCTTCCAGAACGGGGAAAAATTCAGCCTCCGGCTCGCGCCACCAGAGGGAGTACTCGCTTTGCAGTGCGGTGACGGGCTGCACGGCGTGGGCGCGCCGGATGGTCTGCACGCCCGCCTCAGACAAACCGAAAAACCGCACCTTGCCTTCGGCGATGAGGTCGCGCACGGTGCCGGCGACGTCTTCGATCGGGACGTCGGGATCGACGCGGTGCTGGTATAGCAAGTCGATGGTGTCGGTATGCAGGCGCTTCAGCATGCCATCGACACACGCTCGGATATGAGCGGGCCTGCTGTTGAGGCCGCCTCGATTCTCGCCGCTGACGAGGTCCACATCGAAGCCGAACTTGCTGGCGATCACCACTCGCGAGCGTACGGGCGCCAGCGCTTCGCCCACCAGGCGTTCGTTGGCAAAGGGGCCGTACACCTGCGCGGTGTCGAACAGCGTGACGCCCTGCTCGACGGCGTCGCGCAGCAGGGCGATCATGGCGGTGTGATCGGCGGCGGGGCCGTAGCCCGACGTCATGCTCATGCAGCCGAGGCCGAGGGCGGAGACGTTGAGACCGCTGCGGCCGAGGGGGCGGAGATCCATGAGGAACCGGAGGGGGTGGGAGCGCAAGCCGATTCGATACTAACTTCCGGGATTGCCCTCCGCACTCACCCGACTCCCGTGTCTGATTCCAACGCCAGCGCCACGCCCCGCCGCGACTTCATTCGCGAGCTGGTCATCGACGACATCGCCACCGGCCGGTTCGGTCGCGCTCCGGCCACGCGCTTCCCCCCCGAGCCCAACGGCTTCCTGCACATGGGGCACGCAAAGTCGATCTGCCTGAACTTCGGCATCGCGCGCGAGCACGGCGGCACCTGCAACCTGCGCTTCGACGATACGAATCCGTTCACGGAGGACATGAAGTACGTCGAGGCGATCAAGCAGGACGTGCGCTGGCTCGGCTTCGACTGGGACGGCGAGTACTACGCCTCCGACTATTTCGAACAGCTGTACGCGATCGCGGAACGGCTGGTCGAGCAGGGCAAGGCGTATGTGGACTCGCAGACGGAAGAGGAGATCCGCACCAATCGTGGTACGGTGACGTCGGCGGGCACCCCCGGTCCCTATCGGGATCGTACGCCGGCGGAGAATCTCGACCTGCTGCGCCGCATGAAGGCCGGTGAATTCGCCGATGGGGCGCACGTACTGCGCGCGAAGATCGATCTCGCGCATCCGAACATGATCATGCGCGATCCGCTGCTCATGCGCATTCGTCGTGATGCGCATCATTATCGGCGCGGCACCGAGTGGAAGATCTACCCGCTGTACGATTTTGCGCACGGCCTGAGCGACGCGATCGAGGGGATCACGCGCTCGTTGTGCACGCTCGAGTTCAAGGACAATCGCGATATCTACGATTGGCTGGTGGAAGCGGCCGGTTTTGAACAGCCGCCCACGCAGATCGAGTTTGCGCGGCTCGAGCTCGACTACACGGTGCTGAGCAAGCGCAAGCTGCTGCGCCTGGTGAACGAAGGGCATGTGAACGGATGGGACGATCCGCGCATGCCCACGATCGCGGGGCTGCGTCGCCGCGGTGTGCGGCCGGAGGCGATTCGCACATTCGCCGACACGATCGGGGTGGCGCGCAAGGATGCGCGCGTGGAGATCGCCACCTTCGAACACGCGGTGCGCAACGATCTCAGCGCGGAAGTCCCGCGTGTGCTGTGCGTGCTCAATCCGCTCAAGGTGATTCTCACGAACTACCCCGAGGGGCAGGTGGAGCTGCTCGACGCGCAGAGCTATCCGCCCGATGCGCCCAGAAGCGGCACGCGTACGCTGCCGTTCTCGCGCGAGCTGTGGGTGGAGCGCGACGACTTCATGGAAGATCCGCCGCGCAAGTTCTTCCGCCTGGCACCAGGCCGCGAAGTGCGCCTGCGCTTCGGCTATCTCATCACGTGCACCGAGGTGATCAAGGACGCCGACGGCAACGTCGTGGCGCTGCACTGCACGTACGATCCGGAGACGCGCAGCGGCAACGCGCCGGATGGGCGCAAGGTGCAGGGCACGATTCACTGGGTGTC
>JAABRL010000011.1:6820-67326 GCA_011390935.1 Gemmatimonas sp. | reverse complement strand
GGTCGACCCGATCGGCTCACGCTACCAGTTCGAGCGCACCGGCTACTTCATGAGTGAGCCCGAAGACAGCACGCCGGAGCGACTCGTGTTCAACCGCATTGTGAGCCTGCGCGACTCGTGGGCGAAGGAAGCGAAGAAGGGCGGGTGACCCCTACGGCTGGCGCGCGCTCACCTCGAAGGTGCGCCCGCGCCAGCTGGCCAGTACCACGGTGAGCGAACTCAGCGGCATGAGCACCGCCGCAATGAGCGGTGTGAGCAGGCCAGCCACGGCAAGCGCGGCACCGATCGCGTTGTAGCTCAGCGAGAAGGCGAAGTTGCGCCGAATCACGCGCACCGTGCGTTCCGCACCCTCCACCAGCTCGCGCAGCGGCGTGAGTCCGGGGCGGGCCAGAAAGACATCGGCGGTGGCGAGACACGCTTCGGCGCCGCCGTGCACACCCACCCCCACGTTCGCCGCGGCAATGGCTGCGGCGTCGTTCACGCCGTCGCCCACCATGACCACGTGCGTGCCATCGGCGCGCAGCGACTCCACCAGCGCGAGCTTGCCTTCGGGAGACATGGCCCCGTGCACGTCGGTGTCGCGGAAGCCGAGCGTGCGCCCCACGGCCTGCGCCACGAACGGCATGTCGCCGGACGCCATGATCGTGCGCCACCCGCGCGCACGCAGCGCCTGCAGCGAGGACAGCGCATCGGGGCGAATGCGATCGCCGAAGCCGGCCGCGCCCACGACCACACCATCGACGGCCACAAGCACGGGCGTGAGCGTGCTCTCGAGTGCGTCGATCGCCTCCTCCACCGTCTCGTGACCACGCGCAGCGCGTGCGCGCACGAATGCGGGTGATCCCACCAGCACCTCGTGGCCCTCCACTCGCCCCCCGAGTCCGCCACCGGTGACGTGCTGGGCGTCGGTGACCTCGTGCAGCGGCAGGTGCGACCAGGCGCGACGGAATCCGTCGGCCAGTGGATGGGAACTGCCGGCTTCGAGCGCGTACACGAGCGGTTGCACCGTCTCATCGCCAATCCAGGACACGAGTGCGTGCTGTCCTTCGGTGAGCGTGCCGGTCTTGTCGAGTACCAGCACACCGGGCGTCGCGAGTTGCTCGAGCGCGTCGCCGCCCTTCACCAGCACACCACCGCGCGCTGCACGTCCCACCGCCACGGTCACGGCGAGCGGCGTCGCGAGTGCGAGCGCACACGGGCACGTCACCACGAGCAGCGCGATCACATCATCGAGTGCACTCGCACTGCCCATGGCGGTCTTCACACCCCACGTGACCACGGCCAGCGTGAGCACCACGGCCACGAAGACGCCCGCGAGACGATTCGCCGCCAGCACCACCGGCGCGCGACGATCGCTGGTGGACTCCACCTGCTGCAGCAGGCGTGCCACGCGACTCGTCTCACCGGCCTCGGTCACGCGCACACGCGCTGGTGTGGACACATTCAGTGTGCCGGCGTAGATCGCCTCGCCTTCGTGCACCGCGACCGGACGGGATTCGCCGGTGAGCAGCGCACTGTTCACCGTGGTGACCTCGGAGGCAAGCACACCGTCGGCGGCGAAGGTTTCGCCCGCGCGCACATCGAGCACCATGCCGGGCAGCACCGCTTCAGCGGGCACATCGCGCAGCGTGCCATCCGCCTCCGCGATCCGCGCCGTGGCCGGCGTGAGCGCATAGAGCAGCTCCGCGCTGTCGGTGGCCAACCGCTGACCGCGCTGCTGCAGGAAGCGTCCCACGAGCAGCGCGAACACGAGAATGGCCAACCCGTCGAAGTACACCGGGCCGGTGTCGGTAATCGTGTTCATGGCGCCGCGCACGAAACCGGCGGCGAGCGCGATCGCGATGGGCAGATCCATGTGCAACGTGCGCGTGCGTAGCGCCGCGATCGCCCCGGTGAAGAACACGCGACCCGGCCACGCGAGCGCCGGCAGCGTGAGCGCCATGGACAGCCAGCGGAAGAACCGCGTGTGCGCCGGATCCATCCACGCGATCTCGCCGCTGTAGAGCGCGAACGCGAAGAGCATCACGTTGCCGGCGATGGCACCGGCCACGCCGATGCGCATGAGCATGCGACGATCTTCGCCGCGGCGCACAGCATCACGGGCCACGCCACGGAACGGATGCGGCGGATAGCCCAACGTATCGAGTGTGCGCGCGACCGCCGAGAGCGGCGTCGCGCCAGCGTCCCACTCCACGATCGCCCGCGAGCGACGCACATCGAGCTCGGCCCGCACCACGCCGGTCACCAGCAGTGGTACACGCTCCACGAGCCACACGCACGACGCGCAGTGCACGCCTTCGAGGTACAGCTCCACCCGCGACAGGCCGTCCGCGGCCGGTCGCACGTGCAGTGCGGCGAACGCGGGGTGATCGAACTCGTCATAGCTGCGGCCGGTGCGCTGCACACGCGCTTCGCGCCGTTCAGGGAAGGCGTAGAACTGATCGAGGCCGTGTGTATGCAGCAGCGTGTAGGCCGTGTCGCAGCCCGCGCAGCAGAACTGTCGTGGCGCGTCGGCACGAACGAGTGCCGTGGGCACGGGTAGCGTACAGTGCGCACACGCCATGTCGGTGTGCTCCGCCGCGTCGGCGAGAACGGCGCGTGATGACAGCGTGTCAGTGGACATGCGCGGCACTCCCGGCAATCGGTACCGTGCCATCGTGACGCTGCAGCACACCCGCGCGGTTGCCGAGCGCGACCACGCCGAATGCGATCACCACCACGGCGCTGACAACCGGCAGTCGCCGCTGCAGCACACCCGTCGCGCGACGCATGCCCACCGCGATCGCCACGAGCGCGGGAACCGTGCCTGCCCAGAAGAGCGCCATGAACGCCGCGCCACGCCACGCCGATCCGGTGCCGCCGGCGGACACCACGAAGGCATACAGCCAGCCGCAGGGCAGTGCCCCGGTGAGCAGGCCCAGCAGCGCGGCACGCACGCCCTGCGTCTGCCGCTGAAACCGCATCAGGACGCGGCCGATGAACTGCGCTGCCCGCTCGGGCACCTGTCCACGCACGAGCGTGGGGAGAAAGCGCACGTCGAGCGCGTGTGCGAGCAGCGCGAGTCCCCAGAGCACGAGCAGCGCGCCGGCCACCCATCCGGCGATGCGTTGCACGCCCGCGAGTTCACCCGCGCGGTCAAGCCCGGCCCCCAGCGCACCGGCAAGCGCGCCGAGTGTGGTGTACGCCACCAGACGCCCACCGTGATAGGCCAGGTGCCCCGTGAGCAGCGACCGCGGGCCGGGCGAACGCGCCGCGTCACCGCCATAGAGGCATGCAAAGCCGCCGCACATGCCGGCGCAGTGGAGGCTGCCCAGCAGGCTCGCCCCGAATACGCCCAGCGCCAGCGTCGGCGAGGCGGCAAGATCCATGATCAGGGACCGCTGGACGGCGCGGGTGCGGTGGTTTCCACACGCACCGTGTGCAGAAAGTGCGACGAATCGCGATCGGCCGTGAGGCGCAACTCCCAGACGCCAACCCGCTGCATCGGCACGGACGCGACGTAGGCACCGCTCTCCGCCTGCGTGAACGCCACCTGCTGCACGTCGTCAGCGCGCGCGATGTGCAACAGCGACCCGCGCAACGTGGCATCGCGCACGATGGCACCCTGTGCGTCCGTCAGGTCGAGGGTGAGCTGTGACTGGTCACCGGCACCCGCTTCCACTCGCGCGGCGACACGCCACTGGAGCGCGTCACTGCGCACCCGGAGCGCGGCGGTGGAGTCCCACTCCACGGCTTTGCGGTAGTAGTCCGGTTCGACCGAGAACGACGGATCGTCCTTGGTGATCATGATGACGGCGATGTTGCCGGCGACACTGGCGAGCAGGATCGCGACAATGCCGATCGGCCAGCCCATTCCCTTCTTCATGGTGCCTCATCCGGCGTCGTCGCCGGCGTGGAAGTACGAGTGTCGCCGTTGCCGTCGGAGGGCCCTTGCAGGCGCCACGGTACGGTGGTGGTGAAGCGTGCGCCGTCGCTCACGGTGATGGTCACCGCGCGCTCGCCATTGGCGAAGCCCTCGCGTGGCAGCAGCACGAAGATCGATGTTTCCCGCGTCGTACCTTCGGACACGATGAGCGGATTCTCCGGCGAGATCACACGTCCCCCGAGGGCACCGTCGAGCGTGATGGTGTAGCGCGCGTCCGCTCCGCCGCGATTGGCGATCTTGATGCGCACCTGATTGGCGATCGTGCCGTCCGCCTCTTCGCTGAACGGTGCTCCGAGCCCGCGCAGCACGGTCACATCGGCGGTCTCCTTGTTGAAGAGCAGCACGAGCATGGTGCTGAGCGCCAGGGTGAAGGCCAGCGGATACAGCACGGTGCGCGGACGCAGCAGCTTGCGCGCCTTGCCCGCCAGGGCTTCCTGCGAGGAGTAGCGAATGAGACCACGCGGCTTGCCGACCTTGTCCATGATCGTATCGCACGCGTCGATGCACTGCGTGCAGTGCACACACTCCATCTGCAGTCCGTTGCGAATGTCGATGCCGGTGGGGCAGGTGGTGACGCACGCCTTGCAGTCGATACAGTCGCCCATGGTGTCCGGGCGCGGCTCGGTGCCCTTGCCGCGCGGTTCACCACGCAGGTAGTCGTAGGCCACAATGATCGACTGCTTGTCGAGCAGCACGGACTGCCAGCGGCCGTACGGACAGGCAATGAGACAGGTCTGTTCGCGAAAGTACGTGAAGTTGTACCAGATGGCGATCGTGGTGATGGCCATGACCACGAATCCGGTGGGCTGATCCCACGGGGACTGCGTCACCCACACGGCGAGCTGCTCCGTGCCCACGAAGTACGCCAGAAACGTGTGCGCCAGAAACAGTGAGAGCAGCGCGTAGATCACGTACTTGAGCACGCGCCGCGGTCCCCAGAACGCCTTCTCCCGATCGAGCTTGCGCGATCCGGCGTATCCGCCTTCGAGCAGGCGCTCGATCGGACGGAAGAGAAACTCGAGATAGACGGTTTGTGGACACGCCCAGCCGCACCAGGCGCGTCCGAACAGGGCGGTCAGCAGGAAGATCCCGATGATCGAACTGAACAGAAACAGCATGAACAGCAGCGTATCCGTGGGCAGGAACGTCCACCCCATGAGGTTGAACTCCCGCTTGGGGAAGCTCATGAGGAACGCCGGCTTCCCACCAATGCGGATGTGCGGAATCGCAAAGAAGAGCACCATCAGCGCGTACGCCACGACCTGCCGCCGCCGCCACCAGTTGCCTGGTGACGGCTTGGGACGGATCCAGTTTCGTGTTCCGTCCTCGTTCAGCGTGGGAAGAACGCGTCCTGCGGCAACCGGGTGAGCGCTCACGGCGTGTACGGATCACCCTCTGGGGCCTTCGGGTTCGTGGGCGAGGTGCCCGCGAGCGACAGGACATACGCGGTGACGGAGTTCATCTGGTCGGGCTTGAGCGACTTCTCCCACGGCGGCATGCCCTTGGCCAGCACGCCTTCGGCGATCGTCTTGTACACCGCCTCGGGCGATCCGCCGTGAATCCAGAAGCCGTCGGCGAGGTTTGGTCCGATGAGACCACCGCCGTCCGGACCGTGACACGCCGCGCAGTACGAGGCATAGACCTGCTGTCCTGCGCTCGTCACCGACGCATCGGATGCCATCGCCAACAGCTGCGACGGATCGATCATGCTCGGCGTCTCCGGCTGCAGCGCGGCAGCCGCCGCCACTTCGGCCTCGTAATCCGCGATGCGCCCCTTGCCGTTGCCGATCGGTCCCACGTCGAACAGGTAGATCACGGAAAAGATCACCGTGCCCGCGAACGTGAGCAGCCACCAGCGGGGCATCGGGTTGTCGTACTCGGTAATGCCGTCGTACTCGTGGTCGAGCAGACGATCGAACCGGGGGTCCTTTTCATCGGCCATGCGTGCTCCCGCGCGGCGTCGCCGCGGGTGTGGGGTCGTCGTCGAGCGGGAGCCGGGCGGCTTCCTGCAGATCCTGCTGGCTTCCCGGCAGCCAGAGCCGTACGGCGATCGCTACGAAGACGAGCAGGAAGAGCACCATCGCCACTTCGGCGTAGATCGCGAGGTTCGCGAATCCCATGATGTCGGAGAGCTTCACTTGGCCACCCCCACTGTGGTGGGCTGCGCGCGCAGGTCCATGCCCAGACGCTGCATGTAGGCCACCATGGCCGTGATCTGCTTGTCCGCCAGCCCGGCGGGTCCACCCTGCTTCTCGATCTCGGCGGCAATCTCCTCCGCCTGTGCCCGCGCCATGGCCGGTGCCTGACCGCGCACCGCGTCACCATACGGTACCCCGATCATCGCCATCGCGTCCACACGCGACTGGATCTGCTCGAAGTCGAGCGTCTTGGTGAGGAAGTGCGGGTACGCCGGCATGATCGAGCGGGCCGTCATGGACGTGGGCTCGTTGAAGTGCCGCACGTGCCACAGGTGCGGGTACTTGCCACCGATGCGCGCCAGGTCCGGTCCGATGCGGCGTGAGCCCCAGAGGAACGGATGTTCATACACACTCTCGCCCGGCTTGGAGTACTCGCCGAACCGTTCGGTCTCGTGCCGGAACGGGCGGATCATCTGCGAGTGGCAGTTGAAGCACCCTTCGGCGATGTAGATGTCGCGACCGGCGAGTTCAAGCGGCGTGTACGGCTTCACCGTGGCGATCGTGGGCACGTTCGACTTGATGAGGAACGTGGGAATGATCTCGAACAGCGAGGCGACGACGACGGCCACGGTGGTAAGCACGGTGAACGTGATCGGCATGCGTTCCCAGGTGCGGTGCCAGCCGGCGGCCGCGAAGCGCGCCCACAGTCCGGCCGGGACCGGGGCGCCGTGTGCCGGAGCCGGCACGTACTTCTTCGCCAGCGCCGGCGCGGTGATCACCGGCACTTCGTACTTGGCCGGACGACGCTTCCACGTCATGAAGATGTTCCAGCCGAACAGCAGCATGCCCACGATGTAGAGCGATCCACCGGCCACGCGCAGCCAGTACATCGGCAGCAGGCGCACGACGGTTTCCACGAAGTCGGGGTACGCCAGGCGGCCTGTCGTGTCGAACGCACGCCACATCAGCCCCTGTGTGACGCCGGCGCTGTAGATCGCCACCACGTACAGCAGAATGCCGAACGACGCGATCCAGAAGTGCAGCTCCATGAGCTTCTTGCTGTACACCGGCGTCTGGAAGAGACGCGGCAGCAGCCAGTACACCATGCCGAACGTGAGGAACCCGTTCCAGCCCAGCGCGCCCGTGTGTACGTGGGCGATGATCCAGTCGGTGTAGTGCGCGAGCGCGTTCACGCTCTTGATCGAGAGCAGCGGGCCCTCGAAGGTGCTCATGCCGTACGCGGTCACGGCGAGCACGAAGAACTTGAGGATCGGGTCCTCGGAGACCTTGTGCCACGCCCCGCGCAGCGTGAGCAGGCCGTTGATCATGCCGCCCCAGCTCGGCGCCCACAGCATCACCGAGAAGAGCATGCCCACGGTCGAGGCCCACTCAGGCAGTGCCGTATAGTGCAGATGGTGCGGACCGGCCCAGATGTACAGGAACACCAGCGACCAGAAGTGCAGGATCGACAGCTTGTACGAAAACACCGGTCCTTCGGCGGCCTTGGGCATGAAGTAGTACATGAGCCCGAGGAACGGCGTCGTGAGGAAGAACGCCACCGCGTTGTGCCCGTACCACCACTGCATGAAGGCGTCCTGCACGCCCGCGTAGATGCTGTAGCTCTTGAACAGCCCCGCCGGCATGGAGAGGTTGTTGAAGATGTGCAGAATCGCGACCGTCACGATCGACGCGATGTAGAACCAGAGCGCCACGTACAGATGGCGCTCGCGGCGCTTGATCATGGTGCCCACGAAGTTGATCGCAAACGCGACCCACACCACGGCGATCGCAATGTCGATCGGCCATTCGAGTTCGGCGTATTCCTTCGCTTGCGTGAAGCCGAGCGGCAGCGTGATCGCGGCCGACACGATGATCGCCTGCCACCCCCAAAAATGAAACTTGCTCAACGCGTCGGAGAACATCCGGGCCTTGAGCAAGCGTTGGGTCGAGTAATAGGCGCCGCAGAAGAAGGCGTTGCCGGCGAACGCGAAGATTACCGCGTTCGTATGCAGCGGTCGGAGGCGACCGAACGACAACCACTCGAGCGAGGTGTTGAAGATCGGGTTCGCGAGCTGCAGGGCCACGATGAGCCCCACGAGCATGCCGACCAGCCCCCAAATGAAGGTGGCCCACAGGAACTTGCGTACGATCACGTCGTCGTAACTGAACGACTCGAGCCGCGGCGACGCGGCGGCTCCCTCCATCGGGAGGACGGCAGAACTCATGGTGTCGAGCCTCAGGATCCAGGTGTCGGCCCCCCGCCGTGTGCGGGGGGCGCTGACACTGGGAAGGCTCGTCGCGGGACCACCAGCCGCCCATCCTGTAGTCCCCGACGACTGTGGCGCTTGCGCCCGACGTCTCCGTCGGGAAAAACCCTACCCCTTCTAGAATACTGGCTCGAATTCCTGATCCCGGAATGATCGGACACTCCCGTCCATACGGAATCGGCCAACGAGCTCGCGCTGGGACGCGGCCTGCGCGCTCAGCTCCTGCGAGGCACTCGCCGACTCCTCGGCGGATGCGGCCAGATCCTGCACGCTGCCATTGAGGGAGTCCACGGCCGCGCGAATCTGCTCGATGCCGTCCTGCTGATTACCGGCCGAGCTGGCCATGCGCTCCACCAGCGCGGCGACCGACTCGATCTCCTTGCGGAGTTCGTTCAGGCGCTGCCCCACCGTGCCCGATACCTTGGCGCTCTCTTCCACGCTGCGCACGGTGTCGTCGATCAGCCCGGCGGTGGTGCGCGCCGCATCGGCGGATCGAATCGCCAAGGCACGCACCTCTTCCGCCACCACCGCGAAGCCGCGGCCCGCGTCACCGGCCCGCGCCGCCTCCACGGCGGCATTGAGCGCCAGCAAGTTCGTCTGGAAGGCGATTTCATCGATCGTCTTCACGATCTTGGCGGTGGCCGAGGCGCCGGTGCGCATGGTCTCCATCGCACCAAGCAGCTGGGAGACGCTGGCGGCACCCTCCTGCGCTCGGGCCTGCGCATCGGAGCTGGCCGCGCGCGCCTCGCGCGCTGCCGTGGCGGCGTCTCGGCTGGAGGCCGTCAACGATTCAAGCGAGGCGGAGACTTCTTCGAACGCGGCGGCCTGACCCGCGGTCGCACGGGCCACCACTTCCGACCCCTGAGCGATGTCTCCGGCTGCGGCATCGACGTTGTCCGCTGCCTGCTGCAGGCCGCGCATGGTGTCACGCAGCGACGCCAACGCGTCGTTGAGGGCGCGCCCGGTGGCGTCGTGCTCGGCGCCGAATCCCTGATCGACCGAGACGGTGAGATCGTTCTGCTGCAGTCCGGAGATCGCCTCGCCCAGGGTGCCGAGGAAGCCGTGCGTGATGGCGGTGGCCTTCGCGTTTTCGTCGCGCAGTCGGTCCACGGTACCGCCCGCCTCGGTCATGGAGGCGCAAATCTCGCGGAAGGAGCCCGCGAGCGAGGCGTCCGCGGTCGTCCGGGCAGCGCGCTGCTCCCGAACGGCGCTGGCCAGTTCGTGGGCCTGCTCGGTGACCTTCGATACGGCCGCGAGCACACGCCGCATCGCCGCTGCCACGCCATCGCCTTCAGGTGAGTGCGAAAGATCGCCAACCGCCAGCGCTTCGGCGCACTCGAACACCGACTGCGTGCGCTCCGCCTCCTCCGCCAGCTGGCGGGAGAGGAAAATGAGCACCGCCGTCTCGAAGATCACGAACGCCGCGTGCACACCCACCCAGTGAAATCCGCCGTTGTGATTGAGCACGAAGACGGGGAATCCCTTGTGTTGCAGCACATGGAACAGCGCGTGGTGCACAGCGATGAGCGCGGCCGACGACAGCGGTACCGTCCAGTCCCGGTAGGCCAGCAGGAACGCGAGCGACGCGAAGATGTGGAAGTGCAGCTCGATCACACCCTGCGACTGGTGAATGAAGAGCGCGGAGAAGATCATGAAGCCGGCGCCCATGGCGTGCCGGGTGAGCGGCGCGCCCGGCTGCGTGCGGCTGAGGTAGTACGGGATGCCACCAGCAGGGAGGGCGACCAGCACGGCCGTCATCCACGTCTGATGCCACGCGGCCATCGCGATGGCCACGGGAATGTGCAGCAGCAGCACGATGCTGAGCAGTCGGTCGGCCTGCTGCCGACTGACGGTGAGGAACGACGGGGAGCCCGCAGTGGAGGACATGACGGTCTTGCTCAAGCGAGGGAAGCACAGGAGACGCCGACCATAGAGTCGGCGGGCGCATCGAACGACGTCGTTCGAGTCGCCGCACAGGGTCGAGTGTCGGCGGCTGAACGGGGAGCCTTGAATCCGAGCGGCGTGTGGCGCTCGGTTCGTCCACAAACCGTTACCTGCGCGCGGCCGTGGAGTGTGCGCCGTGCCCCATGGTCGTTACATTTCAATGTTGGATCATTCGCTCGCTCGAGGAGATGCCATGTCGCGCTCGACCAATCCGTTGTTCGCTCAGGAGGACGCGTCACGCCCGCTCACGCGTCGGACGTGGTTGGCGCGTGCCGGCGTGGCGCTGGGCGCCATCGTGGTCGCGCCGTTGGCTGGCGCGTCGCTCGCGGCGGCGGTACGTGACGACCAGCCGCGCGCCATGACGGTGTACAAGTCGCCCACCTGCGGCTGTTGTACGGCGTGGATCGAGCACGTGCAGAAAGCGGGTTTCACCTGCACCGTGCGTGATCTCCCCGATCTCACGGAGGTCAAGGCGTCCTTCGGAATTCCGCGGGCGCTCGAGTCGTGCCACACGGCGCAGATCGGTGGCTATCTGGTCGAGGGTCATGTGCCCGCCGACCTCATCCAGAAGCTGTTGCGCGACAAGCCGGCGGCGCGCGGCCTTGCCGTGCCGGGCATGCCGATCGGCTCGCCGGGGATGGAAGGCGGGACCCCCGAGCGGTATCAGGTGCTGCTGTTCGACAAGGCGGGCACCACCCGCGTCTTCGCCACGCGCTGACGCTCCGTCGGTTTTCATGCACGCTGAGGCGCCGCCGTTGGCGGTCCATGGGGCGCCGGTGATCGCCCTGCCCGTCGAGCGAGCCTCCTTGCGCGATGTGCCGGAAATCAGCGCCCTGAACAACCTGTTCGCCCCCGACGGACTCACGCTGCCGCGCAGCGAGGCGTTCGTGGCGAACCATGTCGACAGCTACTGCATCATCCGGGCGGCCGATGGATCCGTGCTGGGGTGCGTGGCGCTCGACGAGTACTCCCCGAGTCTCGTGGAGCTGGTCTCGCTGGCTGTGCTCCCCAAAGCGCAGCACCGCGGGCTCGGCAAGCTGCTCATCGAAGCGGCCGCGGCGTTGGCGCGCAAGCGCGGCTTTCCCGAGCTCTTCTCCGTGTCGCTGGCCGATCAGCTGTTCCTGCACATGGGTTTCGTGCAGTCGTCGCTCGATCGCTATCCGGAGAAGATCGCGCGCTACGCGGCGATCTCGCGGTCGGAGCTGTCGATCAGTCGCAAGTTCCTCTTCTCGAGGCGTCTCTGATGAATATCGACGGCGATCTCTTCATCATCATGACCTCGGTGACGATCATGGTGATCGGGCTGCCGCTGGCACGCGCCGTGGCGCGACGCCTCACGGCGCGGCTCGACGACCCGCCGTCACAGCTGCCGTCGGATCTGGGTGCACGGTTGGAACGCATTGAGCAGATCACGGAAGCCACGCAGCTGGAGGTCGAGCGGTTGGCGGAGGGGCAGCGGTTCACCACGAAGCTGCTCAGTGAGCGACCCAAGGTGCGCGACGAGCGTCCCGAGCGGTAGCGCACGCCGCTGCCGCATGGCACGGGCGTCGAGCAGATGATATGGTGTGGGGGTTCGCCTTCGTTCCTTCCACGCCCCGTCTCATGTCGCTTCGATTCTGTCCGCCTGTTGCGCGCTGCCTTGGGCTCGCCTCCACGCTCGCCCTCGCGCTGCCCCTGTCGGCGCAGCACGCGTTCAATCCCACGGGCACCTTCGATCCCCGCGTGCCGACGCCACAGTCGGTGCTGGGCTACGACGCGGGGGCGCGCTTCACGCCGCATCACAAGGTGCACCAGTATTTCGAGGCGCTGGCACGCACGAGCGATCGCGTGCGCCTCGATACCCTCGGCCACACTTACGAAGGGCGCGAGGTGCTGCTGCTCACCGTCACGAGCCCCGCCAATCTGCAGCGGCTCGATGCGATCAAGCGCGATGCGCAGGCGGCCGCGACTCCGGATCGCACGCCGAGCGCCGAGCTTGACGCGATCGTGGCGCGTATGCCGAGCATCGCGTGGCTGGGCTACACGGTACACGGCAATGAAGCCTCCGGTACCGAGGCGTCGCTGGCCACCGCCTACCAGCTCGCGGCGGGCACCGATGCGCGCACGCGGATGCTGCTCGATAGCGTCGTCACGTTGATCGATCCCATTCAGAATCCGGACGGGCACGAGCGGCATGCGCAGGATGTCATGCGTGCACGCAGCCGCTGGGGGGTGCCGAGTACGCCGGGGACGATGGCTCATAGCGGCTCGTGGCCCGGCGCACGCACGAGCCACTATCACTTCGATCTCAATCGTGACTGGTTCATCCAGTCGCATCCCGAGACGCGTGCACGCCTCTCGGCGTTCTTCGAGTGGTGGCCACATGTAGCGGTCGATCTGCACGAGATGGGCTCCAACAGCACGTACTTCTTTTCGCCGCCCATGGAGCCGGTGAACAAGAACGTGGCACCGCAGATCATTGATTGGTGGGATCGCTACGCGGCCGGCAATGCGGCGGCGTTCGATGCGCAGGGGCTGCCGTACTTCCGGCGCGAGGGGTACGACGAGTTCTGGCCCGGCTATGGTATTTCGTGGCCGATTCTGCAGGGCTCCATTGGCATGACGTACGAGCAGGCGTCGAGCGGACCGGGATCGGTGCGTCGCCGCGATGGCACGGTGCTCACGTTGCACGACGCGGCGCGCAATCACTACACCACCAGCATCGCCACGCTGCAGGTGACGGCCGAGCAGCGTGCGGCACGTGTGCGCGACTACGTGGCGGCGCGTTCGGTGCCGGTGCGCAATCCGGGACGTGGCGTGCTGCGCACGGTGGTGCTGGAGCGTGATGCGGCCGGCCGTGCTGATTCCCTCGTGGCGCAGCTGCTCTCCAACCGGATCGCGGTGCGCTACAGCGCGGCGCCCGTTGAACTCGCCGTGGCAGACAAGTACGCAGGCGCGAATGGTGTGCGCGCCCGGGTGAGCGGCGGAGCGTATGTCATTGATCTGGCACAGCCGCAGGGCATGCTCGCGTCGGCCCTGCTGGAGCCCGATTCACCACTCGACTCGGTGTTCATTCGCGAGGAGATCGAGAACCGGCGCACCGGGCAGGGGAGCCGTTTTTATGATGTGACGGCCTGGTCGCTGCCGCTGGTGCATCGGGTCACGGCGTATGGTACGCGTGCCATCGTCTCGGGCGGCGAGCCGATCACGGCGGTGCCACGCGAACCGATGATGCGGACGATGGCGATCGCGCAGCACGGCTATGCGTTCGCGCCCGGCAGCGATGCATCGATTCGCCTGCTTGCCGAGCTGCTCCATGCCGGTGTGCGTGTGGTCTATGCGCAGAAAGCGTTTCGTGTGGGTGGTAGCGAGTTCCCGCAGGGTGCCTTCATTGCGCGCGTCGCGGGCAATGACGAAACGTTGCACGGCACGGTGTCGCGGCTGATCGACGCCACCGGTGCCAGGGTGAGCGCACTGATGACGGGCGCTGTGGATGAAGGGACGGACCTGGGCTCCAACTCCGTGATTCCGGTGCGCGCGCCACGCGTGGCGCT
This sequence comes from Gemmatimonas sp., assembly GCA_011390935.1. GTDB lineage: Bacteria > Gemmatimonadota > Gemmatimonadetes > Gemmatimonadales > Gemmatimonadaceae > JAABRT01. Next base: position 53,519 of record JAABRL010000011.1, on the reverse strand, counting down.
GTTGGGGGAGGCGCCGGTGAACGGCAACTCGTACGGTTTTGCGTGGTACCAGTTTGACGAACGGCTGGGCTACCCGGCGGCGGGCGTGAGTGCGAGTGCCGTGGCTGGAGGCATTCTGTCGGAGTTCGATGTGCTGGTCATGCCATCCGCGGGCGGTATTAACGGCGCGCTCGGTACGAACGGACTGGACGAGCTGCAGCGCTGGGTGCGCCGAGGCGGTGTGCTGATCACGCTCGAGAACGCCACCACGTGGCTCGCGAGTGAGCGCTCGGGGTTGTCGCGGTTCCGTCCGGCGGCGGTGCGCGATAGTGGCCCTGCGCTGCCGGTGAACAATCCCGGGGCGATCGTGCGCACAATGGCCGATACGCTGTCACCGCTGCTGGCAGGTGTGCGCACCACGGAGTGGGCGGTGCCGGTAAGTGGCAATCGTGTGTTCAGCGCCCCCCGAGACGTGCGTCCCGGTGAGGTGGTGCTGCGGTATGCACCGGCAGATCGACTGCGGCTGGCCGGGTTCCTGTGGCCCGAGGCGCCGGCGCGACTGGCTGGCACGCCGGCGCTGTGGACCGAGCGCGTGGGGAGTGGCCGCGTGATCGCGTTCGCACATGATCCGAACTTCCGGGATTTGTGGCGTGGGCATCTGGCGCTGTTTGCGAATGCGGTGTTTCTGGGCGGGAGTTTTTGACCGGAGCCGCCCTGTCCGACCACGCGTACTGCATGGGCGTGGTCGGATGACGTTGCCTATCGGCAGCGGGAAAAGGCGGGCAGGTGATTGTCTACCGAGGCGCGCCGATTGTTGGTGAACACGTTGCGTATATCCGCTGGCAACGCCAGCTGCAGGAACTCGTCATACAGCGCGATGTTTGCGATTTCCGCGTCCACCGACGCGGCGCATGCGGCCTGGAGCGTCGCGAACCGCGGGACGTTGGACGCGGGTACACTCACCGGAGGCACGGCGAGGCCGCGATTGCGATAGAGCCCCTCGATGGCAATCGCGTGCTGACCTTCGGCGCGCACGATGTTGCGGAAGGGCGTCACGTCACCATGGTCGGCGAGCACGAGTGCGTAGATCGCCTCCGCATGACGCTCGTCCTGCAGCGCGAGCTGTAGTGCCGATTGGAGCGCTGCCGTGAGCGGAACCACGCTGCTCGGTGCGGTGGGGGAAGTGCCGCCGCCGCAGGCGGCGAGCAGGGCAACGAGAACGAAAGCAATGGACCTGCGCATGCGACACCTCCTGAGAGAACGCGGGGCGGGACGATCCCGCACATCTCGGGAGACGTGCCTTGGGGCATTACGTTGGTCAGGTGCAGGAGGGCGCGATGTCGGGGGTTCCCTCACCGCGTGCGGCAAGCTGGCTGGCGCGCCGAATCCGCGCCTGTGAGTCAGCGCTCGCGTCGCAACCGCAGCCCGACCAGCACCGGATCGTGATCCGAACTGCGGAAAGGATCGGGCGCATACAACGCTGCGCGCTGCGCCGGTGATTTGAAGGCCGACTGGTAGCCGAGCACGGGCGGCTCGTCGGCATTGATGTGCCATGTGGTCACCCCGGTGACCTGTGCGGCGAGCGACGCAGAGGCGAGCGCGTGATCGAGACTGCCGAGCTGTGCGTCGAAAAGATATGAATACGCATCGGGACCACCACGCGTGGACTCGAGATCCACGAAGCCCGCGGCCACGAGTGCGCGCACGGGATCTTCCATGGCATACGCATTCAGATCGCCGAGCAGCAGTACGTCGGGATCGCCGGTGCCCGTGGGATCGGTGGCGAGAAACTGCGCCAGCGCGCGCGCGGCGTTGGTGCGTACCACGTTGCACGCCCCTTGACCGTCGCCCGCATCGGGGGCGTCGCAGCCACCGCCCTTGCTCTTGAGGTGATTGACGCTCACCACGAGTGTCTCGCCGTCGGGTTGCCGGAACGCTTGCACCAAGGACGGTCGGCTGCGTGGTCCACGGTCGCCGCCCGTGATGAACTCGGGGGTGGCCAGCACCGCGGTGCGTCCCGCGAGCGACACGCGTGCTGGCTGATAGAGCAGGCCCACCTTGATGGCATCGGTCCCGAGGGCGTTGCGCGCGCCGGTGTTCGCATCGGCGTCGACAAACGCGTACGTGCCCGGCGCCGTGGCGGCATTGAGGCGCCTGACCAGATCGGCGATCGCGCTCGAGTCGCCGTAGCCGTCGTTTTCGATCTCCATGAGGCCCACGATGTGCGCGTCGAGTGCGACGATGGCGGACACGATCTTCGCAGCCTGTCGTTCAAAGTCTGCGGCATCCGCGGCACCACGACAGTCCGTGGCGGCGCCGCCGTCTCCGGTCGTGCACGCGCCACGTCCGAACGTGTTGAAATAGTTGAGCACGTTGAAGGCGCTCACGCGCAGGGTGCCATCGACCGCCGCGGGGGTCGCGCGACGCGCATTTGTCGACAGGAACGTGGGTACACGGGCGCTTAGCGTGCGAAACGGTAGCAGTCGCCACATTGCGCCATTGCCTGACTGGCTACCGCGCGCGTGCCGCAGCACGCCAGTGAGGTCGCGCACTTCGTCACCCGCGCGCAGCGGTGCGGCCGCCGCAAGCGGCAGTGCGGCGTTCCCGAATACGATCGGGTCCGGATTCTGCGCATCGTTCGCGTCATCCACCACGAGCCGGTTGCGTGCGTTCGCACTGGCGAGCGCCTCGGCGTCGGGGCCGGGCGCGTGGCGCTGCGTGGGCTGCCAGAGTCGACCGTTCGACACCGTGATCTGTCCGAACCGACCCAGCTGATAGTGCTCCGTCACGGTGAGCGTCTGCGCGAAGCGCACGAGCATGCTCTCATATTGCTCGAACACCGCATCGGATGCGACGGGCAGCGCGATCGTCGTGGGATCGATCCGTGCGTTGCTCGCGCAGCGCCGGAGCGCGGCCACGTTCACGATGTGTGTCTCCCCGTCCACTTCCGCGACCACACCGCGCACACGCACCACGTCGCCAAGCGAGACACGATCGGCGTCACCGAGAGCGACGAAGAGGGCGTCCGAGGTGGTCGGATCGCCGTCCCCGACGAGCGCTTGCAGCGTGACCCCGCGTTCGGCCAGCGCGGCGCCCTGGAAATCGCCCGTGACCACGCCTTCGACCGTCACGGGCTGACCGACCAGCGGCGACCGCGAGCCGGAGCCTTGCACTGACGGAATCGGAACGAGCTCGGCGGACTCGGCGCAGACGAGCGCGCTCGCCGTGCGCTCGGGCAGCGGGACATCGAGGCGGGCGGTCCGACAGCCGGCGACGGCGACGAGCACGCCAAGCAGCAGTGCTGGCGTGGTTGGGCGGAATGCGAATGGGCGTGACATCCCGAAATTCAACCCGAGGATGCCGCGCCGGCAATGCGTGCGCGCTCGGCTTCTGCCACAGACGACTCGTCGTGCTCCGGCTCGGGCGATACCTTGGACACAGTGTCGGTCGCCGTGCGCTTCGGCGGCTGTTCGCCCTTCCTCCGTCTCCGAGTCTGTTCGATATGCCACTGCTCCGTGTCCTCGCGCTGTGCGCCGCCGCGACACCCGCGCTGCTCTTCGCGCAAAGTGCGCCGCGCCAGCTTACCGACGCCGACTACCAGCGCGCCGAGCGCATGCTTGGGGCGTCCACGGCCCCGCTGGTGCACGGAATCGCTGGTCGGGCCACCTGGCTGCCCGACGGCCGATTCTGGTATCGGGCAAGCACCGTCGCCGGTGGTGACTACGTGCTCGTCAATCCGGCCCGCCGCACACGCGACGCGGCGTTCGATCACGCGCGACTGGCCGCTGCACTCGGCACGGCCTCAGGCACGACCGTGAGTGCGGCCGCGCTGATGGTGCAGACGATCGATCCGGTCGCGCGCACGGTCACGGCAACGGCTGGTACACGTGCCTTTCGCTGCGAGCTGAGCACCTATGTCTGCGCCGAGGCACCGCGCGCCGCGGCACGCTCGGTGGCGCCGCCCAACAGCAGCGTGTCACCCGATGGGGCGCGTGCCGTGTTCATTCGCAACCACAACCTGTGGGTGCGCGATCTGCGCACCGGTGCCGAACGCGCGGTCACGAGCGATGGCGTGGAAGATTTCGGCTACGCCACCAACAACGCGGGCTGGGTGCACAACGACAACCCGGTGGTGAGCTGGTCGGCCGATGGCACGCGCCTGTCCACGTTCCAGCATGATTCGCGCGGGGTGGACCACATGTACCTCGTGAGCACGAACGTGGGTAGCCCTCAGCTGCAGCAGTGGCGCTACCCGCTGCCGGGGGACAGCGTGATCTTCCGCGTGAGCCGTATCGTGGTGTCGTTCGACAGCGCCAGCTTCGCGACCGTCACGCGTTTGCAGATGCCCCCCGATGCACATCGGAGTACCGTCTCGGACCACATTGCCTGCGGCGGCGCGGTGTGCGACCTGCAGTGGTTCGCGGACAACTCCAAGGTCGCGTTTCTGTCGAGCTCGCGCGATCACAAGGAGGTGTGGTTGCGCATTGCCGATGCCGCGACCGGGGCGGTGCGTACCGTGTTGCATGAAACGAGCACCACGCAGATCGGCGATGCCTCGCACCCCGAAGATCTCTGGCGTGTATTCCCCGCCACGAACGAGTTCATCTGGTGGAGTGATCGGGACGACTGGACGCATCTCTACCTGTATGATCTCACCACCGGTCAGCTGAAGAATCGCATCACCACCGGGACGGGCAACGTGTCGGGGATCGTGCGTATCGACGAGAAGGCGCGTCGGATCTGGTTCACGGCCAACGGCAAGGACGAAGCGCGCGATCCGTACTTCCAGCATCTGTATCGCGTGAACTTCGATGGCAGCGGGCTCACGCTGCTCACGCCCGAAGTGGCCAACCACAGCGTCACGCTCTCGCCCGACGGACGCTGGTTCACCGACACGTACAGCACGCCCGACACGCCGCCCGTGACGGTGCTGCGCGATGCGAACACGGGCCGCCTCGTGCGCGAACTCGAGCGCGCCGACATCTCGCGCCTCACCGCCACTGGATGGAAGGCCCCCACGCCGGTGCGCATGAAGGCGCGCGACGGCCAGACCGACATCTACGGTCTGCTCTACACGCCAAGCACCCTCGACAGCACCAGGAAGTACCCGATCATCAACTACATCTACCCGGGGCCGCAGTCAGGGAGCGTGGGGTCGCGCAGCTTCAGCCCGGCGCGCAGCGATCATCAGGCGCTCGCCGAACTCGGCTTCGTGGTGGTGGCCATCGATGGCATGGGGACGCCTGGTCGCTCGAAAACGTTCCGCGATTTCTACTACGGTCGCATGGGCGACAACACGATCGAGGATCAGGTCGCGGGCATGAAGGAGCTCGCGTCGCGCTACCGCTTCATCGACATCGACAAGGCCGGCATGTGGGGGCACTCGGGCGGCGGCTTCGCCACGGCGGCGGCGATGTTCAAGGCACCCGATTTCTTCAAGGTGGGCATCTCGGAGAGCGGCAACCACGACAACCGCAACTACGAGGACGACTGGGGCGAGCGCTACCACGGGTTGCTGGTGCGCACGGGCGCGACGGACAACTACACCGCCGAAGCGAACCAGACGCACGCCAGCAAGCTCAAAGGCAAGCTGTTTCTCATTCACGGCATGATGGACGACAACGTGCCGCCGTATAACACGCTGCTCGTGGTGGACGCGCTCATGAAGGCCAACAAGGACTTCGACCTGATCATGCTGCCGCAGGCGCGGCACGGGTTTGGCGCCGACGGCGCGTACATCATGCGCCGTCGCTGGGACTACTTCGTGCAGCATCTGCAGGGGAATACGCCGCCGAAGGAGTATCAGATGGGCCGTTTGGCTCCGGGGCGTTGAGCGTGCGGTCGCTCGGGGTGTTCGGATTCGCGCTGCTGTTCGCGCCACTCGCTGTCGTGCCGATGTCGTCGGCCGCGGCGCAGCCTGCACCGGCTGTTCGGCCGGCGTATCGTGTACCGGAGGCCGATCTGTTGCTCCCGTGGGCGGAGCAGATTCGCGTGCGTGAAGGGTGGTTGCGAGCGCGGCACGAGATGCTGCTCCCCATGATGCGGCGGCACGGCATCGGCATGTGGGTCGTGGTGAACGAGGAGTTCCACGATGATCCGGTGGTGCAGTACATCGCACCGCCGAGGCCGTACACGGGCAATCGCGACCTGTTCGTCTTTGTGGACGCGGGTGACGAGGGGCTGAAGAAGTTCGCGATCACCGGCTACACCGAAGAGACGCTGACTCGATTCTTCGACGCGCCGAGCGATGAACCGCGTCCACCGGCGCAGGCGTTGCGGGAGATCTATGGTCGGTATTCGCCCAAGACGGTTGGCCTCGGCATTCGCGGTCGGCGCGGGCAGACGCGCGCGCTGGGCTACGACGCGTATCGCTTCATTGCCGAGACACTCGGGGAAGAGGCCGAGCAGACCTTTGTTCCTGCGGGCGAGCTGATCGAGGAGTACCTCGACACTCGCATGCCCGAGGAGATGCCGCACTACACCACGGCCGTGCAGGTGACGGAGGCAATCGTGAAGCGTGCGCTGTCGAACGCGGTGATCACGCCCGGACGCACCACGGTGGGCGACGTGAGGAACGCGCTGTACGACATGCTGTGGGGCGCCGGGGTGCGCACCTGGTTTCAGCCCGATCTGCGTGTGCAGCGCGCTGGTACCGACATCGCCACGTCGCGCGGGTTTCTGGCGGTCGCGCCAGAAGCGACCGTGATCGAGCCGGGTGATGTGGTGCACATCGATTTCGGCATCACGTACATGGGCTTCGATACCGACTGGCAGAAGATGGCGTACGTGCTCAAGGCTGGTGAAACGGACGCACCGGCCGGCCTCAAGCGCGCCATGGCCAACAGCAACACGCTGCAGGACGCGCTCATGCTGCGGCATGCGCGTCCGGGGCTCACGGCGGGCGCGGTGTTCAATGCGACGATGGCCGAGATGCGGGAAAAGGGCATCGAGGCGATGATCTATTCGCACCCCATCGGTGCGCAGGGGCACGGGCTGGGTACCAGCATCGATTTCCGCAGCGGGCTGCGGAGTGATACGGTGGGGCTCAGCGGCCGACTGCGGCCGGGCAGCTACATCTCGATCGAGCTGAACACGGCGACGGAAGTGCCGGAGTGGAACGGGAAGAAGGTGTTCGTGATGTTCGAGGATGATGCACATCTGACGGCGGAGGGGTATCGGTTCTTCCGGCCGCGGCAGGAGCAGTTCTATCTCATTCGGTCGGACGCGATGGTGCCGTGATGTTCCCGTGTGCGTCAAGCAGTGCACGCCATTCGGATGCGATTGCGTGCACTGCGAGCGCGGCTGCGGGGACGACGGGCGTCATGTGCAGGAACCCGTGTACGAGCGACGGGCAGGAGAGCTCGCGAACGCTCGACCCCGCGTCGCGTAGCGCCCGTGCGTACGCCATGCCCTCATCGCGCAGAATGTCGAAGCCAGCGGTCACGACCAACGCTGCGGGCTGACCGGCGAACGCGGTGCTGCGCAGCGGACTGGCGCGCTCATCAGCCGCGTTCGCGGCGTAGTGGCGCACAAAGTCGGCGCAGTCCTCGTCCGTGAGAAAGAGGCCGGCGCGGCCGAACAGCTCGTGTGATCGCGACCGCGCCTGCGCTTCCACCAGCGGGTAGATCAACAGTTGAGCCGCCGGCGCGTGCGGTGAGTCGGCGAGCGCGCGTGCGGCCGCGGTTGCGAGGCATCCTCCCGCGCTGTCACCGCCGACGCTCACGCGCGCCGCACCGAGGGAGGCGGCCTGGTCACACGCCCATCGCACTGCCGCGATGGCATCATCGACCGGTGCCGGAAACGGATGTTCTGGCGCCAGGCGGTACGCCACGCTGAGCACCATCGTGCGCGCGTGGCGACAGAGCAAGCGGCAGGGCTCGTCGTGCGTGTCGAGATCACCAAGCACGTAACCGCCGCCGTGGAAATACACCAGCAGGTCGGACGACGGCTGCACCGGTGCATAGAGCCGCGCGTCGAGCGGTCCCGCCGCTCCCGGCACGGAGAGATCGCGCACGGACCCAATGGGCGTCGGGGCGGAACGCAAGGCGACGGCCTCCCGCACGTAGCGCGTGCGTCCCGCCGCGACGTTCGGTTGGCAGAGTCCGTGCCGATTCAGCGGAGCACGTAACGCACGAATCCCCTGTACGTGCGGGTCGAGCGTCTGGCCGTCGATCACGAGCGGTGGTGCGAATGACAGAGCGCGGGCGAGTGCGCCGGGCAACCGTCCGACGAGTCGCGCAACACCGGCCTGCAGACGCGCGTCGAGTGGCAGGGCAGCGCTGCTTTTCATGCCGCTAGCCTCGGCGTGAGGTGATGGGCGGCGGCATCGAACCGCTGCACCCGCTGGCGAAAGCGGAAGGTGAAGTCGGGCCAAAGTGTCGAGTTGCGTCCCGTGGCATCGAGGTACCAGCTGCGGCAGCCGCCTGCCACCCACACCATGCGCTGCATGCGCGCGTCTACATCCTGCACCCAACGCTGTTGTGCCGCAGCGGTTGGCTCGATCGCGGCGAGCTGGTGCTCACGCATATGCGCGACCGTACTCGCGACGTGCCGCAGCTGCGACTCGATCATGTACAGCTGTGACGTGTGGCCAATCCCGGTATTGGGTCCGGACACCAGAAACAGGTTGGGGAAACCGTGCACCGTGGTGCCGGCATGCGCGCGCATGCTGCCGCCCCACGCGTCGGCGAGTGTACCGCCGTCGCGTCCGTGCACGAACGGTGCAAGCGGTGGGTCGGTGGGGCGAAAGCCGGTGCCGTAAATGAGTACGTCACCGTGGTGCCGTACACCGTCCGTGGTCACAACGCCGTCGTGCACGATGCGCTGGATTGGCGTGTTCACCACCGAGACATTCGACTGCGTGAGTGCCGGGTAGTACTCGTTGGTGACCAGAATGCGCTTGCACCCGATGGCATAGTCGGGCGTGAGCACCTCGCGCAGTACGGGGTCATTCACCTGACGGTGCATGTGCCGAACGGCGAGACGCTGCACCACACGCGCCAGCCGCACGTTGCGGAAGGCGAGGAACGTGACTTCGCGCGAGGCGTAGATCACCCCCCGGGCGAGTTGCTCGAGCCCGGGCACATGCTGGTACGCCGCGCGCTCCCAGCCACGGTACGCCCGATCGTGACGCGGCAGAATCCACGGGGGGGTGCGCTGGAAGAGCGTGAGCGTGGCCACCGTGGGCTGAAGGCGCGGCACGAACTGGATCGCGGACGCACCGGTGCCGATCACGAGTACCCGTTTGCCGCCGAGTGGCACGGTGTGGTCCCACTGCGATGAATGAAACGCGGCGCCGCGAAATGCGTCGTGACCGGGGATGTCAGGGATGACCGCGTCGCTGAGCGCACCCGTTGCCAGTACGAGCAGCGACGCGGAAAAGCGGCCGCGGTTGGTGTCCACGTGCCACCGCAACGACTCGGCGTCCCAGCGCGCCGCCTGCACGGTGTGCTCGAGGCGCACGAGCGGCGTGATCCCCCAGTCGTGCGCTATGCGCTCCAGATACGCGCGAATCTCGGGCTGCGCGGAATAGCTGCGTGTCCAGTCGGCGTTGGGGGCGAAGCTGAGCGAATAGAGCCGAGAGGGAACGTCGCAGGCGCAGCCGGGATACGCGTTGTCACGCCACGTACCCCACCGAAGGGGCCCGTTCGAGCACCACGATGTCGCGAACACCGGCCTCGCGCAGACGCACGGCGGCCGCCACGCCGGCGAAGCCACTGCCAATGATCAGCGCGTCGAGTGGCATGCTGGCGTCACTCGATCAGGAGCCGAGCGAGGGCGATGTCGGCGTCGAAGGCTGCTGTGCCGGCAACCACACCGAGACGGAGCAGTCCGCGCACATCGAGCGGCTGCGACAGTCCGCCCGGCGTAAACGCCGACCACGGGACTGCTACCGTGCGCCATGCGGCGATCACGGGCAGCGGCGCGCGGTAGTACTGCCACGGCGCCCGGGTGTGGACGGTGCGCAGGTGCACGAAGTAGGGCCCTGGTGAGCCGCACACGTCGAGCTGCAGACCATGTGATCCCGTGGCGTCGAGCGGCGCGCCGCTATCGCCGAGTGGACGCGCCATCTGCACGAATCCGCCGTTGCGTTCGAGTGAGACGCGACCTTGCAGCTGGAGCGCGCGCCGCCCGTCCACGATCGCAAGTCGGGCCCGCGCATCCGACACGCCACCCATCACCCGATCGGTGAACACCGACCACGACGCGGCGTCGTGCTCGGCCTGAGAAAAATCGTCGAGCACGAGCGGTAAGTGCGACATGTGCGAGAGGTGGGCGTTGCGCTGGGACGGAAATCACGGGATACTGTGCCGTATCATGACCGATCAGCCGCAATCGAATCCGCTGCACGGCGTCACGCTGCAGATGATGCTCGAACATCTCGTGGACCGCTACGGGTGGGACGGGCTCGGCGACCGCATCGCCATTCGCTCGTTCACACATGAGCCGAGCATTCCCTCCTCGCTCAAGTTCCTGCGCAAGACGCCGTGGGCACGTGCGAAGGTGGAATCACTCTACCTGCACTCGGTCGCGCACCCACGGAAGACACCACGCGTCTGACTGCCTACCGTCAGGAAGCCGCCACGAACGCACATCCTGCATGCTGCGCCATGGTCACCGCAAAGATGCCGTTCGGCTGCAGCATGACACCAGGCAGCATCATGGAGAGCGCTTTCTCCCGCGCCGCCCCGGCGGCCAGCTTGTCCGTCTTGCGGACCATGGCGGTCATGGCGCTGAACGCCATGTTGCAGCCCAGCACGATGGTACCAGCCGCGATCTGCTTGTCCAGCGAGTAGCTGGCGAAGCCGGCGGGCAGCCCGTCCTCCTCGGCCGTCATGTTCACGATGTTGCGGCGCGTGCTCTTACCGGTCATGGGATGCTTGAGCTTGCTGGCTTTCGCCACATCGTAGCGGTCCCAGAACTCGTGGTTCATGATGAACGGCATGGCGTTGTGCCGAATCACGAGGACCGGGCTCAGATCCGCCGGCGTGGCCTGCATCAGGTCGCGATAGTGATTGCGCCAGAGGGCGGCACGAAAGACGCCGCTGCCTTCCGAGAGTTCGGGCACATCGAACACCGCCTTGTATTTGCCGGTGAGCTTCTGCGGCCACGTGGTGTCAAAGGCGGGCTGCTGCGGCTGCACGGCGTCGAGGTAGTCCTGCGCGGTCTCCCGCACGCTGCCGCCGCCTTCCGATGATCCGTTTGGCGTCGAGGCGCCGAGCAGGCTCGGTGCGGCCCCCAGTGCAAGGCTGCCCAGCGTGAGGTGATGCAGGAACTGTCGGCGTTCGCGGGACATCACGGACCTCTGGGGCAGCGCGTGGAGGAAGGGCCGTTGCCACCACGGTCGTCGTGGCAACGCATACAGAACACTCAGGGGGCGGGGGCTTCGCTCATGGCGATCACCGCATCCCATTCGGGCTCGAGGATCGGCACTACCGACAGACGACCGGTGCGTACGAGTGCCATCTCGGCGAGCGCGGGTTCGGCTTTGATTTCCGTGAGCGATACGGCACGGGCCAACGGGCGCACCGCCTTCACATCGACCATGAACCACGTGGGGTGCTCGGGGTCGGACTTCGGGTCGAAGTAGTCGTGTGTCGGGTCGCAGGCGGTCGGATCGGGATACCCTTCGCGCACCACCTCGCAGATGCCCACGATCGCGGACGGGTCGGCGTTGCTGTGGTAGTAGAAGCACAGATCACCGCGCTTCATGCCATCGCGCAGGAAGTTGCGCGCGCTGGAGTTGCGCACGCTGTCCCAGCAGGTGGTGCGCTTGGGTGCGGCGACGAGATCGCTGAAGGAGAAGACGTCCGGCTCCGACTTGATGAGCCAGTAGCGCCGCTCGCCGGGCGCGCGTGTGAACGCAAAAGCCCACGCCCCCTGTTCGTAGGGCATGGAGCGCGGCACCTTCTTCGCGGGTGCGGGCTTCTTCGCGGCGGGCGCCTTCTTCACGGATTTCGCAGCGGGAGCAGACTTTCGGGCAGGCGTCATTGGGCAGGACGTGCGTGAAACGGTACGTTATCCCTCAAGTTACGCGGCAGAACCGGCCGGAGGGAGGCTCGGGGCGTCGCTTCGGCTGTACCCACGTTCACCCCTCGACATGCGACTCGGCGTTCTCGGCATTGGTCGAATTGGCACCTTCCACGCTCGCACGCTGAGCGCGCACCCGGACGTGGACGACATCGTGCTCTTCGACCTCGAGACCGATCGAGCGAACGCCCTCGCGGACACGCTCGGGGCGGTTGCTGCCGAGTCGGTGGCGTCCCTGCTGGCGCAAGTGGACGGCGTGGTCATTGCGGCTTCCACCAGCGCGCACGCGGCGCTGCTCGAGCAGGCGGCACACGCCGGTCTCCCGGTGTTCTGCGAAAAGCCGGTGACGCTCGATCTGGCGAGCACGCGACACCTTCGGCAGCTGGTGGCCGAGCGTGATGTTCTCGTGCAGGTCGGCTTTCAACGCCGCTTCGACGTGGGCTATCGGGCCGCGCGCGCCCATGTGCAACGCGGCCTGCTGGGGCGCGTCTACACGGTGCGCATGGCCGGTCACGATCCCGCGCCGCCGCATGAGGCATACCTCCCCACGTCGGGCGGGATCTTTCGGGACCTGCACATTCACGACTTCGACATCCTGCGCTGGGTGACGGGGCAGGAGATCGAGGAGGTGTACATGCAGGGCGCAGTGCTCGTGGATGACATGTTCACGCGACACGATGACGTGGACACGGTGGTGGGTACGCTGCGCTGCAGCGAGGGTGCGCTCGGGGTGCTCACCGGCGGCCGCCACAACCCGCTCGGCTACGACATCCGCATGGAGCTGCTCGGCAGTCTCGACAGCGTGGCCGTGGGCTGGGACGCGCGCACCCCGCTGCACTCGCTCGAGCCGCACATGCCGCCCGCGCCGACCGAGGCGTACCGCGGCTTTCTGGACCGGTTTGATCCGGCGTATCAGGCCGAGCTGCACCATTTCGTGCAGGTCGTTGCTGGACATGCTGCATCGCCATGCACGATGGACGATGCCGAGCAGGCGTTGCTCGTGGCGCTGGCGTGTGATCGCTCGCGGGTGGAGCGCCGTGCGGTGGCGATCGCGGAGCTGCAACTGCAACCGAGTTGACCAAAGGCGGGAAGAATGGATCAAGGGGGAACAAGGCATCAGTGCAGCAACGCCTTGTTCCCCCTTGATCTCTGCTTCCCTGCTTCCAAAAACTCGGTTGTGGTTGCCGTTGCCGTTCATCGCTCCGGCACGAGCGAAATCGCCACCGGCTGCTCCGCAGGTATCACCTCACCAGCCAGCACACGAGCGGCGGTGAGCATCGCGAGGCGCCCCATTTCACGCGGGTTCTGCGCAATCGTGGCAGCCATGCGCCCGGCGGCGATGGCTGCTCGCGCGTCGTCCTGTGCATCAAAACCAACGACCTGAATCGATCCCTCCCGACCCGCCGCGGCGATCGCTTCGATCGCGCCAAGCGCCATTACGTCGTTGCAGGCAAAGATGGCGGTGATGTCGGGATGCGCCTGCAGGATGTTCTGCGTCACGTTGAACGCCTGGTCTCGCTCCCAGTTGGCCGTTTGCGACGCGACCACCCGAATCCCGGGGGCGTCGGCGATCGACTCGCGAAAGCCGCGCAAACGCGCGTCTCCCGTTTCGTGACCGGGAATGCCCTCGAGCACAGCGATTGCGCCGCTGCCCTGTAGCTGCTGCGCGAGGAACTCGCCGGCAATCCGTCCGCCGTCCACGTTGTCGGACCCGATGAAGCTGACCACCTGCGCGCCCGCCGCTTGCACCGTGGCCGCGTCGAGGCGGGTGTCCACCGTCAGTAGCGGGATGCCGGCGGCGTTTGCCTTGAGTACCGCGGGCACCAGCTCGCGTGAACCGTTGGGCACGAGCACCAGCACCCGCACGCGTCGCTGAATGAGATTCTCCACGATCTGCATCTGTCGCTCCACGTCGACTTCGCGCTCGGGCGCCTGTACGAGCAGGTCGAAGCCGAGACTGTCGGCGGCTGCGCGCGCACCTGCCTCCATGTCGATGAAGAACTGGTTGTTGAGCGTCTTGACTACGAGCGCGACGACCGGGCGATCTGTGGAATCACCGCCACGGTTGCACGCGGTCAGAACAAGCAACACGGCGCACGACAGCAGCGAGACGGCACGAAGAACGAAGCGGTGCATGGATCAGACCGTAAGGGTTTGCGAGCGTTTGTGCAGCGCCATGTCCACGAGCACCGCGACCACGATCACCACACCGATCGCAATCTGCTGCACGTACGATGACACGCCGAGCAGGTTGAGGCCGTTACGCAGTACGCTCATGATGAGCGCGCCAATGAGCGTACCGGTCACCGAGCCAGCGCCGCCGAGCAGACTGGTGCCGCCAATCACCACGGCGGCAATCGCGTCGAGTTCGTAGCCGATGCCGGCAATCGGCTGCGCCGAGTTGAGGCGGGCCAGCAACAGCACCGCGGTGGCCGCCGCGCTTGCGCCGGCGATGGCGTAGATGATGACCTTGGTACGCGCCACGGGAATGCCGGCCAATCGTGAGGCCTCCTCGTTGCCACCAATCGCGTAGGTGCTGCGTCCGAGCATGGTGTAGTGCAGCACGAAGTGCGCCAGCGCGAAGAGCGCGAGCATGATCAGCACCGACACCGGCACGCCACCAACGCGTGTGGTCGAGAGTGCACGCAGCGCGTCCGGAAAGCCGGAAATGGGTCGTCCATCGGCGAGCACCAGGGCAACACCACGCGCCACGCTCATCATGCCGAGTGTAGCGATGAACGCTGGTAAGCGGCCAAACGCGACAAGCGCGCCATTGATGGCACCGGCGCTGATGCCCGCAGCGAAGGCGGCCAGCATGGCCAGCGGCACACCGTGTCCCCCGCGCAGCACGAGCGCCAGCACGACGCCGGCGAGTGCCACCACCGAGCCCACCGAAAGGTCGATGCCGCCGGTGAGGATTACGAACGTCATGCCGATGGCGAGCGTCCCCACGATGGTGCTCTGCTCGGCCACGTTCAGCAGGTTGTCCACCGTGGCGAAGAAGGGCGTCGCGATCCACAGCCCGAGGCAGAGCACGAGCAAGCCGACGCCAGTGCCCGCCTCTCGGCTGCGCAAGAGGCGGTGCCAGAGCGGAGGCACGGGCGCGTCGACGTTCGGGGAGGAGCGAATCACTCAGGCTCCAACCGCGAGGGCCATCACCTGCTCCGCACTCTGTGCGTCTCCCTGCAGCTCTCCCACCACGCGACCGTCGCGCATCACGTAGGTGCGGTCGGCGAGTGCGAGCAGCTCCGGCAGATCGGAGGACAGGAGCAGAATCGCCACGCCCTCCGACGCGAGTCGACGAATGAGCGCGTGCATCTCTTCCTTCGCGCCCACATCCACGCCGCGCGTGGGTTCATCGAGCAGCAGCACGCGTGCGCCGGTCGCGAGCCACTTGGCCAGCACCACCTTCTGTTGATTGCCACCGCTGAGCGTGCGCACCGGTTGCCGCGGCGTCGGCGTTCGAACACGCAGCGACGTGATGAACCCGGTTGCCAGTGATCGTTCGGCCGCGCGGCGCATCACACCCCATCGGCTGAGTGATCGCAAGACGGGCAAGGCAATGTTCTCCTGCACGGATCGATCGAGCAGCAGCCCTTCGCGTTTGCGATCCTCCGTCACGAAACCGAGGCCGGCCGCGATGGCATCGCGCGGGGTGCGCAGCGCGAGCATGCGGCCATCGATCGCAATCGTCCCTGCACCGATCGGGTCGATGCCGAAGATGGCGCGCGCCACTTCGGTCCGTCCGGCCCCCAGCAGCCCGGCGACGCCCACGATCTCGCCGGCGCGCACGTGCAGGGAGACGTCGTGCAAGACGTCGTGCGTGCACAGCCCGCGCACCGTGAGTCGCTCCGCAGGTAGTGCGCTGGAGTGCGCTGCCCGGCGGGGCGTGGTTTCGGTGACCTCGCGATCCGTCATGGCGCGAATGAGTGTGCGACGGTCGGTGTCGGCGAGTGGCATGGTGGCCACGCTGCGGCCATCACGCAGCACGGTGACACGATCACCGATGGTGAAGACTTCGTCGAGGCGGTGCGAGATGTAGATCACCGACACACCGCGGGATGTGAGCGTGCGCAGCACGGCAAAAAGACGCGTCGTTTCGCGATCCGTGAGCGCCGAGGTGGGCTCGTCGAGCACGAGGAGCTGCGCATCGGTGGACAGCGCGCGTGCAATCTCCACCAACTGCTGTGCACCCAGGCGCAGCGCGCCGGCACGCTGTCGCACATCGATGTCTGGATCGAGCGGGGCGAGAGCTGAAGCGGCGTGCCTGGTCAGCGCGGCGCGATCCACCACGCCCAAACGATGGGGCAGGCGGCCGAGCAGCACGTTTTCGGCCACCGACAGTTCAGGGACCAGCTGCAGTTCCTGTTGGATCACCGCGATGCGGAGCGCCCGTGCGTCGCGCGGGGAGCCGATGGTCACCACGCGCCCGTCCAGCTCGAGTGTGCCGGCATCGCGCGGGCACGCGCCGGCGAGGATCTGCATGAGCGTACTCTTGCCGGCGCCGTTCTCGCCCAGCAGTACATGCACCTCGCCGGGGAGCACCTCGAGGTCGACGCCATCGAGCGCTCGTACGCCCGGAAACGCCTTCCGAATACCGGTCATGCGGAGGCGGGGTGGCGCGTGCAGCGGCGGGATCGCGGACATCCCCGCAATATGCGCCAAACGCGGGCCGTAGGGAGCTGCGGTCGCTAAATTGGGGAAGCCATTTGGTGCACCAGCGGCACCGCCTCCCCCGCTTCATTCCAGTGCTCATGCGCATCGTTGCCGGAAAGTTCGCCGGACGTCACCTCACGTCCCCCAATGATTTCCGCGTGCGCCCTACCGCCGAGCACGTGCGTGCGGCCGTGCTCGACCTGATCGAACCCGAGTTGCCCAACGCCGATGTGCTCGACCTCTTCGCTGGCACGGGGGCGCTGGGACTGGAGGCAATCTCGCGCGGCGCACGCCGGTGCGACTTTCTGGAGACGCGGCCCGCGAGCCTCTTTGCCATCAAGGCAAATGTGGCCCGGCTCGGTGTGCGTGATCGCACGCGCATTTTCAAGAAGGATGCGCTGCCCTTTGCGGCGGGTCTCAATACCGATGCGTATCACATCGCCTTTCTCGATCCGCCGTACGAATCGCGCATGCTCGATCGCGTGCTCGACGGCTGGATGATCACGCGGTTTTCACGCATTCTCGTGGTGGAGCACGCGCGCACGCACACACTGCCGGCGGGTGCGGTGCAGAAGGTGTTCGACGACACCGCCGTCACCATCTACCGCGCCGACCGACTGCCGCCGCTGCCGGAGTCCCCGGAATCATGAGACGCTGCCGCGCGTGCCTGAGTGCCCTGTTCACGGCGTTGACCGCTGCACACGGGCTCCCTGCGCAGTCGAGTCTGGCACCGCCGCCGACCTTCGCAGACCCGGAACGCGTGGCAAAGTTCACGCGAGCCCTGCCGCGCATCGATTCGCTCATGGCCGATTTCGCTGCGCGTAATCGGGTGCCCGGCATTGCCTATGGCGTGATCGTGGACGGGACATTGCTGCACGTGCGTGCGCTGGGGCTGCGCGAGGTGCCCACGCGTGCCGTGGTGGACACGAGCTCCGTGTTTCGCATTGCCAGCATGACCAAGAGCTTTACGGCGCTGGCCATTTTGCAGCTGCGTGACGCGGGTCGGATTGCACTCGACACGCCTGCCGAGACGTACGTGCCGGAGCTGGCTGGGCTGCGATACCCTACGAGCGATGCCCCGCGCATCACGGTGCGCCACCTGCTCACGCACTCGGCCGGCTTTCCGGAAGACAATCCGTGGGGTGACCAGCAGCTTGCGGCGACCGATGACGATCTGGCGCGCATGCTGCGCACCGGGGTGCCGTTCTCCAACGCGCCGGGCGTTGCGTACGAATACAGCAACCTCGGATTCGCGCTGCTCGGGCGCATCGTGCAGAACGTGAGTGGCATGCCCTACGCGCGGTACATCCAGGAGCGGGTGCTGCGTCCGTTGGGCATGACGTCCACCACGATGGAGGCACGCGACGTGCCGGCCAACCGATTGGCGCACGGGTATCGCGTACGCGATGGGGAGTGGATCGAAGAGGCGCCGCTCCCGGACGGTTCGTTCGGCGCCATGGGCGGCATGCTCACCTCGGCCGCCGATCTGAGCCGATGGGTGGCGCTCATGCTCGACGCGTGGCCACCGCGAGACGGGGCGGAGTCATCCGTGCTTCGCCGTTCGTCGCTGCGCGAGATGCAGCAGGTGGGGCGCATGCGGCCCACCACGGTGGCGCGCGATGCTGCCGCGGAAACGCTCTCGCTGAATGCCGGCGGGTATGGCTACGGACTGGGACTCACACAGACGTGCGCGTTCGGACAGGTGATTGCGCACTCTGGCGGACTGCCGGGCTTCGGCTCCATGATGCGCTGGCTGCCGGAGTACGGCGTGGGCATCATCGCGCTGGGCAACCGCACGTACACGCCGTGGGGTGGCACCGTGGATCAGGCGCTGGCGATGCTGGCCGAGACCGGCGCGTTGCAGCCACGCGTTCCGCAGCCATCGCCGGTGCTGCTGGCCATGCGAGCGCAGGTGTCGCAGCTGGTGCAGTCGTGGGATCAATCGCTCGCAGACCAAACCGCGGCAATGAACCTGTTTCTCGACGAGCCCGGACCACGGCGTGCGGCCGCGATCGCGCAGCTGCGTGATGCGGCCGGCGGCCAGTGCCGCAACGATGGCCCATTCGTGGTGGAGAATGCGCTGCGCGGTCAGTGGCGCATGCAGTGCGCAACGGGTGCACTGCGCGTGGGGATCACGCTGGCGCCGACGGAGCCGGCGCGGGTGCAGCAACTCACGGTGACGGCCATGCGTGAGGGGGAGCGATTGGGCGCAGTGGCGACCTGTCGGCCGTGACGCTGTGACCTACAGCGCCTCGATGGCCGCGACGTTTTCCTTGAAGGGCGAGATGGTGACGCGCCGGCTTCCGTCGCGCAAGTAGAAAATGAAGTTGCTGTTGCTGCCGAGCACGCGCGCCTGCACGGTGTCGCCGTTGGCGAAGGCGAGTCGATGGTCCGGCCTGAGCGTGCCGTCAGCGATGCGTGCGGCCAACGGTTTGCCGGCGCCTGCGGCGTAGCCTGCGTAGCCGGCAAAGATGACGATGGCCGGAATGATCACCTGCATGCGGCGAAGGTTGCGCGTGGTGTGTGACACCTTTTCCTCGCCACCAAGGCGCTCGATGTACGCCGCATCCGTGGCCTTCCGAGCGTGTCGTCGCCGCTGCCACGCGATGACTGCGGTTACGCCGATCGTCATGCCCACGATGACGAGGAAAAAACGCGGCTCACGTTCGAGATAGGTAATCGGACTCAGGAGTACATCGAGCACATCGGAGTAGCTCAGGATCGTGATGCCGAGGAACCCGTAGTAGATCGAGTCACTCACCAGACCGACGGCGAGCAGATACAGATAGCCGATGGAGACGACATCCTGCAGCGCGAAGGGGACGCTGGCGCCCAACGAGTCTGAATCTGACAGTGGCATGAGACCGGCGGAGTCTGAGTGGGAGGCGGCGGTACGTGTAGAAGATGCGAACCAATGGTGAGCTGGCAAGGACGTTGGACGGCTTCGGCTGAAGGAAGTCGCGCCCTGCGCTAACTTTCAGATTATGTCCCTGACTCTTCCGACCCCCCTGGTGAGCACCGAGTGGCTCGCCGCCCACCTCGGGCACCCTGAGCTGGTGCTGCTCGACGCCAGTCTCCACCTGCCGGCCTCGGGGCGCAACGCGCGCGCCGAATACGAGGCGGGGCACATCCCGGGGGCGGTGCTCGCCGAGATCGATTGGTTGAGCGAACCGGGCGCAGCGTTCCCGCACACGCTTCCTTCCGCTGCGCTGCTGGCCGAACGGCTTGGCGCACTTGGCGTGAGCGATACACGCGCCGTCGTCGTGTACGACTCATCAGGGCAACACTTCAGCGCGCCGAGGCTGTGGTACCTGTTGCGTACGCACGGGCACACGCAGGTCGCTGTGCTCGACGGCGGGCTGCCCAAGTGGGTGCGCGAGGGGCGCGCTGTTTCGCAGGAGGTACCGGTGCCCGTGTCCGCGCACTTCACGCCGCACCCCGATGCAACGCGCTGGCACGATCTGGCCTCCATGCGAGAGCTGGTGTCCTCCCAGAGCGCGCAGGTGGTCGATGCACGCTCGCCGTCACGCTTTGCGGCCACGGAGCCGGAACCGCGCGCCGGTGTGCGCGGTGGCCATATGCCCGGCGCTGCGAATGTGCACTACGCGTCACTACTTGGCCCAGACGGCACCATGCTGCCGCCGGATCAGCTGCGCGCACGCTTCGACGCGGCCGGGGTGGACACGTCGCGCCCCATCGTGGGCACCTGCGGCAGCGGCGTAACGGCTGCGCGGTGATGCTCGCGCTCGATGTGCTCGGCGCGTCGCACACCGCGGTGTACGACGGCAGCTGGACCGAGTGGGGCAGCCAGCCCGACACGCCCGTGGTTCCCTGAGCGGCGCGCCCTATGGAACTGGGGATCTATTCGTTCGGCGAGACCGATCCGCGTGCCGTGCACAATCCGGCAGTCGCCGCGCAGCGCACGCGTGATCTGGTACAAGAGATCGTGCTCGCCGATCAGGTGGGGCTCGATGTGTTCGGCGTGGGCGAGCATCATCGTGCCGACTATGCGGTATCAGCCCCCGCGATCGTGTTGGCGGCGGCGGCCATGCGCACCTCGCGCATCAAACTCACGAGCGCGGTCACCGTGCTCAGCAGCGATGATCCGGTGCGGGTGTTTCAGCAGTTCGCCACCATCGATCAGCTGTCGAATGGGCGCGCCGAGATCATTGCCGGCCGCGGCAGCTTCATCGAGAGCTATCCGCTCTTCGGTCCCGATCTCGAGCAGTATGACGCGGCATTCGACGAAAAGCTGCGGCTGCTGCTGGCGCTGCGAGAGCAGGAGCACATTTCTTGGGACGGCACGCTGCGGCGCTCGATCGAGGATCGCGGCGTGTATCCACGCCCCGTGCAGGAGCGCTTGCCGATCTGGATTGCCGTGGGCGGCACTCCGCAATCGGTCGCGCGAGCCGGCATGCTCGGCCTGCCGCTGGCGATTGCGATCATTGGTGGCGCGCCGGCACGCTTCACGCCGTTCGCCGAGGTGTATCGGCGAGCGCTGTCGCATGCAGGTCACCCCGTGTCTGCTCGGCGGCTGAGCATCAACTCGCACGGCTTTATCGCCGAGACGTCACAGCGGGCGGCAGATCTGGCGTTTCCGCCGTATCTCGAGGCGATGGGACGCATCGGGCGCGAACGCGGCTGGCCGCCACCCACGCGCGCGCAGTTCGACGCCGAACGCAGCCCGGACGGGGCGCTGTTCGTGGGCTCGCCAGCGCAGGTGGTGGACAAGATTCTGTACGAACACGAGCTGTTCGGGCTCGATCGACTGCTGATCCAGTTCAGCGTGGGACCGATGGCGCATGCGGACATCATGCGCAGCATCGAACTGTTCGGTACGGTGGTGGCGCCGGAGGTGCGGAAGGCGGTCGGTGTGTCGTCGTCGGGGTAGCACGCGGTGTCAGCAACAGACGGCGTGCGGCATCGTGCTACGCGGGCGTCACGCGCAGCAGTTCCTCGAGTGTCGTCACCCCATCGCGCACGAGTCGCCAGGCATCGTCGCGCAGCGTACGCATCCCTTCCTGCGACGCCGCGAGGCGTAGTCGGTCCACACTGCCGTGGTGTTGCGTGAGTTCGCGCAGTGCATCGCTCATCGCCAGCAACTCGAAAATGCCCTGGCGTCCGCGGTAGCCGGTGTTTCGGCAGTGCGTGCACCCCACCGCATGCCAGAGCACGTCGCTCATGGGGGGCTGCACGCCCGCGCGACGCAGCATCGCCGGATCCGCCGGTCCGGTGCGGCGGCACCGCTCGCACAGCACCCGCACCAGCCGCTGCGCCAGCACCGCCTCGAGCGTACCCGCCACCAGATACGGCGGCACCCCGAGATCGAGCAGTCGTGTGATCGCACCGGGCGCATCATTCGTATGCAGCGTGCTCAGCACCAGATGCCCAGTGAGCGCGGCTTGCGTGGCCACCTGCGCCGTCTCGGGATCGCGGATCTCACCCACGAGCAGAATGTCGGGATCCTGACGCAACAGCGCGCGTAGTGCCGACGCAAACGTCACGCCGACCTTCTCGTTCACTGGCACCTGCGGCACGCCGGGCAGCTCGTACTCGACCGGATCTTCCACGGTGAGAATCTTCTCGCGCCCGCTGCGCAGCGATTCGATGGCTGCGTAGAGCGTGGTCGTCTTTCCCGAGCCCGTGGGGCCGGTGACGAGCACGATGCCGAAGGGGCGCGCAATGATCTCGCGCAGCTGCGCCAACATGGGTGCGTCCATGCCCATCTCGCCCAACGCCCGCCGGCCGCGTTCGCGATCGAGCAGTCGCAGTACCACACTCTCGCCGTGCAACGTGGGCACGGTAGACACGCGCACATCTACCTGCCGATCCTGCAGGCGCAGCCGAATGCGTCCATCCTGCGGCAGCCGTCGCTCGGCGATGTCGAGGTCGGCCATGATCTTGAGTCGGCTCACGATTGCCGCCGTGAGGCGAGGCGGCGGGGACGGCGCGGGTTGCAGCACACCGTCCACCCGGTAGCGCACCTGCAGTCCGTCGCTGAACGCCTCGAGGTGCACATCAGACGCGCGCGCATCGAGCGCTTCGAGTACAAGCAGATTCACGAGGCGCACTACGGGCGCCTCATTGGCCAGATGCACCAGATCGTCGAGCGCGAGTTCGCCGATGGCGCCGCTCTCCCCACTGCGGGCCGACGTGGGACCGACATCATCCGCGAGCCCGGCGATCACGCCTTCGGCCGTGCTTGACGCCCTGCTGTACACACGACGAATCGCGGCGCGCAAATCGCTCTCCGCGAAGCGTTGCAGCGTCACCGGCGCACGAAGCGCCAGGCGGAGTTCATCGAGGGCGAGCGGATCGGGTGCATCGCGCCACGTTCCCACCAGCAGCACGCCCTCCTCATGTCGCAGCGGCAGTACGCCCTGCTGCTCGAGCCAGTCGCCGCTGAACGCCTCGGAGAGGCGCTCCACGGACGCGAGTTCGGCGCCAGCGCGCAGGGCGGTCGTGGGCATCACGGCGAACGGTGCGAGATCATCTCGCGTGCAGTGTCAAGCGTGTCGGGCGGTACCGGTGTGCGCGGCGGCATCGTATCGACACGCGGCACCAGCCGACCTTCCACGGGCACCTCGCGCAGCGATGGGTTCGCGCTGCGCACCGATTCGCGCAGCCGGTCCACATCTTCATCGCTCGACACGATGTGCGGCGTAAGGAACAGGAACAGTTCGGTCGTGCGCGTGCTGCGGCGCGTATTGCCGAACAGCCAGCCAATGAGCGGAATGCGACTCAGGAACGGCACGCCCGCCGACGATTCCTCGGTGCTGTTGTCGGTCAGTCCGCCGATCACCGTGGTCTGGCCGTTGCGCACGAACACCGAGGTCTGTGCCTGACGCTGATTGATGATCGGCGCATCGAACAGGAGATTGTTGGTGACGTCATCGTTGGTCTGCACCACCTCCATGTTCACGTAGCCATCGGCGTTGATCGTGGGGAGAATGGTGAGCTGCTTGCCCACCGGCAGATACTGCACCGTTTGTACACGCGCCAGCGGATCGAAGCCGCCCTGCTGCGACACCTGCACGAACGGTACGCTCGATCCCACGTTCAGCGTGGCCTCGCGATTGTTCTGCGCAATGATCACCGGCAGCGCGAGCAGGCGCACATTGCCGCGCGTCTGCAGCGCATTGATGGCCAGATCGAAGTCCACTGTGCCACGCCCGCCCGTGAGCATGGCCACGAAATCGCGCGCGGTGCCGGCGCCCGGCAGGCGCCCCAGCGTGTCGCCGGCGTTGGCGCCCTCGCGCCGGGTCGCCGTGCCCGAGACGCCCAGCGTCAGATCGCCGCTGCGCTCCACCTGGGCGATCGTGACCTCGATCAGCACCTGCAGCGGTCGAAGGTCGAGTGAGTGCACCAGCTGCGTCACAGCCTCGAAGTCTTCTTCTGTGGCGCGCACCACCAGCGAGTTCGTGGCATCATCGGCCACAATGCGAATGTCGGTAAAGGCACCCGCACCTCCTCCGCCGGGCAGCTGCTGGCCCAGTACCACGCCGCTGCCGTCGCGGATCACGAACGCGTTGGGACTGGCCGTGTTGGCCTGTGCAGGCGACGGCGCCACACCACCTGGACCACGCTGCACATCCTGAATGCGCCCAATCGGTGAGCTGCTGCCGCGCGATGCGCCGCCAGGACTGCCGGTGCCCGTGAGCACATTCATGAGCAGCGGCGCGATGGCCGCGGCGGTCGTGTGTCGCAGGCGCACGGTGTACAGGTTGAGCTCACGCGGTTGCGCGCGCGGAGGCGTGATCGGCGTGCGCGGCGGACCCACCAGACGAATCACCGCGCTGCCTTCGGTGAGCGTGATGCCGTGGCCTTCCGCTACAGCGCGCAACGCATCCAGCGCCGCGTCGCGGGACGCGGGTTGCTGCAGTCGCAGTGTCACGAGCGCCGACGGCATGTTGCTCAGCGTGACGCTCAACCCGCCGGCCTCAGCGATCGCCCGCAACACCACCGAGACATCCTGCTCCACGAAGTCGAGCACCATACCATCGGGCGCACGGCGCACGGCCGCACTGTCGCGCGCGGGCGTGCGCTGCGCGGCGAGTGAGAGGGGCGCGAGGCCGCCCGCCATCAGCGCACTGCAGAGCAGCAGCACGTGTCTCGATACGACAACAGCGGCAGCGGATCGGTGCGGTACGCTGACCCGAACCGGAAGCGTCATGGCAGGTCTCCATCGGGGGACGTCGGGGACTCGACTTCGAGGCGGTTGCCCTCGACGTCACGAAAGACTACGCGACCGCGGGCGATGCTCACAACCGTGTAGGGGCCAAGCTGATCGCCCACGCGCACCACCACGGCCGGCGCATCGTCGTAGGAACACATGGCGAAGCTGCTGCCATTCACGCCCACGGCGGTGCCAAGCACAACGGGATCAACGCGATCACGGTCCATGCCCTCTCCCGTCATCGCCGTGGCAACATCGGCCACCAACAGGCGATACGGCACAGCGGGCGCACGACGCGCTGGTGAGAACACGTTGCGTGACACGGCCACACCGATATCCGGGAGCGGTGTGGTGTCCCGCGTGTTCCCGGCGTTCCCGATGTTGCGTGTCGTTTCGCCGTTCGGCGGCACCCCGTCGCCCGCTGGGGCAAGGCGGACGGCATCGACAATCGCCCAAGCGAAGGCCACCACGGCGAGGCCGAACGCGAGCGTGGCGAGTTGATCGGGCCAGGCACGGCGACTCATGGCGCCCCCTCCACGTGCGGGCCGGCAAATCCGGTGACGGTGGCGCGCACCACCAGCGGCTCCGACCCGTCCGTGCTGCGCTCTGCCGGCGTGACCGCGATGTCGAGATCATCCACCCTGACCAGATAGCGACCGCGGTCGAGCGCGTCGAGCAGACGCACCACACCGGCAATATCGCCCTCGGCACGCACGGACACACGCAACCGCCGAAGGCCGGATGCATCACGCAGCGCATCGAGCGTGGTCGCCGACTGCACCCACACCTCGTGCGACTCGGCGACGTCGCCCACGTACGCAGCGAGCGCGGCCGTGGCGATCACGTCATCGCGACCGCTGAACAGACGTTCGGCGACGGGACGTTCGCGCTCGGTGGCGTTGTCCACGGCGCGTACGTCAGCGAGCGCGGCGCGTTCACGCGTCAGCAGCAGTCGCTCAGCCGCCAACGTGTCGCGCAGCTCGTTCAACTGGGCCACGGCAGGGCGCACCACGAGCGCCAGGAACAGCGCGGGCAGCACGATCCACGCGCCGATCGTGAGCGCGCGTCGATCGCGTACCGAGAGCTGTTGGAGCCAGCGGGTCATGGTGTGCCCTCTGCCACGCGCGGGCTCGGCGTACGTGCACGGCGCTGCGGCACACGCGCGCGGAAGGTGAAGCGTTCGGTCACGTCGCCGTTCGCGCTGCGCTCGCGCCGCACCGGGGCGGCCGCGGAGAGTTCGGTGAAGCGCGCCTGCTCCAGCGCTGCGAAGACTGCGCCCGCGTCGCGCGCAGCACCGTCGAGTTCGATGGTGTCGCCCATGGCGCGTACGCCGAGCAGATGGGCATCGCGCGGCAAGGTCACACCGAGCGTGGCCATGATGCGTGCCCACGGCACGGCCGTTCGGGCCGCCGCGTGCACCGCGCGTTCCACCGCGAGCGGATCATTCGCGCGGGCGCGCAAGCCGAGCGAGTCGAGCGCGGGTGCCATCGCCGCGCGTTCGGCGCGTACCGCCTGCAGCTCGCGCACGATGCCCACGCGATACACACCGGCCGCAGCGAGCAGCAAGAGGCCCGTGGCCACCAACACGCGGCCCCGTGAGGTGCGCGAGAGCGCCGCGGAGCGCGACGACGCATCGTGCGCACGATCGGACAACGTGAGCGGAAGCCCCTCGGCGTTCGGGATCCACGGCACGGTGGCCAAGCGCCACGCGGCTCTCGCGGCGGCGCTGCTCGTGGCCTGTGCTGGTGCATCGGGGTGCGCGGGTGTAATGGATAGCCCGCGCTGCGCGAGTGCGCTGGTGATGAGGCTCCCCTCCGCATCGGTCGCAACGAGCGCGACCGGGCCATCGAGCGATGCGCATGCCTCACGCAGCGCCGACAGATCGTCCGCGCGTGCGAATCGACGCACGGCAATCGGCGCCGCATACTGCCACGTCACAAGCTCAACGAGGTGCTCCCCAACCTCGATCACGCCGTGTGGCCCACGTTGCGCCGCTTCGCCCAGCGACCACGCGGCGAGTGCAGGCACGACATCACCAAGCGTGCCGCCCGCGGTGGTCACGGCTTCGCGCAGAGCGCGCAGCAGTCGCATCGAAGTCGCCGCGGCCACCCGTGTGACGCCATCTCCCTCCACGCCGACCGGTGTCGAGACGCCCACGGCGACCGGCTCGGTTGCGGAAAGGAAGTGCCGGGCTGCGGCGCGCACGAGCAGGCGTTGGGCGTCTTGCGTCGAAACCGGAGGCAATGAGACGGTGCGCACCTCTACGAGCGGCGGCAGCAGTGCGATTCGCACCGTGCACGCGCCGTCGCGCCATGCCGTGCGCCATCCATCGATCGCGGCACGCAGTCCGTCACGCAGCGAAACCCAGACATCACCGCCGGTAGTGTCAATGGGCACCTCACGCGTGTCGAGCGTCCCATTGGGCGCCGTCCACGTGGTCACCATCTGACTCGCCGACAGCGCGACACCAACGACGGGCGCGCGCACGGTGGGGGATGATGCACGCATGGCTACCATCGCCGTTCGACCACGCGCACCGACCCATCATCGACGCGCTGCAGCACCGCCGTCAGTCGTGCCGGCGGCCCCGGAAAGGGATCGCGAACCGACAGCTCCACCAGCACGTCGCGCGCCTCGAGCGTGGTGAGCTCGGTGAGCCGTCGGGTCACGCCATCCGAGGCGGCGCTGCCTCGCGGTGCCGCACCACTGGCTGCGACCAGCGCCGGCACCGATTCGATGCGACGACCACCAGCGCGCAGGGCGAGGATCTGTGCGAGCAGTGCTTCTGTCATACCCGGCAAGGTACGCAGCACCGGTTCGGGTGCGGCATTCAGATTGACACGCGAGACGGTGCCGATCGTCGTGAGGTAGGGGCGCAAGGCCTCGAGTCGCTCCGGGGTCATGCCGATCACATGCCGCAGGTCGTCGATCGATTGAACGTACGCATTGCTCGGCATCACCAGCAGGCCGGCCGCTGCATACGCCTCGGCCTCCCCACCGAGCGCGCGCGGTAGCGTGTCGGCATCACGCCAGTCGAGAATGGCCTGTGCGAGCGCGCGTGCCACCTGTGCATCGCGAAGCACCGCGGCGATCAACAGCTGCAGCTCGAGCTCGCTCGCGAGATTCACGTTGCGGACCGTGCCGAGATCGAGCGCGCGCACGGACACCGGCACGTCGCCCACCACGAGCCCGTCGGCAAATCGGGCATCGAGATCACGCCAGGGATCGATCAGGAGGGAGGCACCGCGCACGAGTCGCGGGCTTACCCGGAGCTCGGTCTCCAGCTGCGCCTGCAGCGTGGCAAGCGCGCCCGTGAGCACCGCGTGATCGCGCGCGCCATCGGCGGCCACCAGCCCCAACGCCCGGCGCTCGCGCACCGAGACGGCGAACTGCGCACTCACGCTGGCAATCATCGCCACCAGCCAGAGTGCACCCAGCAGCGCCACCCCGCGCCGATTCGAGCGCGCAGTCGTCATGGGACCACCACGTCGGCCGAGCTGCGCGCGGACGCCGCACTCTGCGTGATCGGGAAGGTCAGTGGCAGCGCGAGCAGCCGCGAGCGACTCGGGTCGTCCGCGCCGAGCTGCAGCCGCGCCGCGCGCGCCGTTGCGGAGCCCAGCTGAATGAGCGATCGCCACTGCTGCGTGGTGGCGTCGAGATAGCTGACGCGCATGGTCCGCACGGACGGATCGAGCTCCACGCGCGTCAGCGGCTGGCTTGGGCCCACCCGGTACTCGAACGTGAGTCCGCGTTCAGGAGTGTCCGGATCATCGTCGATGTACAGACGCACGCGGGTTGTCGAAGCATCGACAGACGGGATCGCGTGTGTCGTGAAGTAGAGCGCGTCACTCGCGGAGTAGGCGGTGCTGTTCAATCTCGGGAGCTGGTCTCGCATGGCACGAGGCACCGCACGCGCTTCGCGCATGAACTGCTCGCGGGCCACCTCGGCGAAGGGCGGGTCGGTTACTCCGCCGTCGATCCACTCGTGCAGCAGCGCTCGCAGTGCACTGTCGCGCTCCGTGCTGCTGGTGACGTCGAGCACTTGCGCGCGACGCGCGATCACCTGCTCGAACGCACGCGCGCCAGCGGTCGCCACAACGCCCGTGACCAGGAGCGCGACCACCAGCTCGAGGACGGATGTGCCGCGACGCGCGCGCATCAGGGGCCCTCCAGCACACGCATCACCGGACGGCGATAGATGGCGGACGTTGTCGCGAACGCGCCGTCAGGCCAGCTGACGACGATCTCGATTGTGAACAACCCGGCGTAGCGGCGATCCGGACGCGACTCCGCCTGCCACCGATACTCGTCGAAGGGTGGGGCGAACTGTCCGGCCGCCAACGAATCGGGGAGCACGAGCAGCTCCTCGTCACGCGCCAGGTCGAGTCGAGCGAGCTGCTCGCGCACGAGCGCTTGCACCTCATGCACCCGTCGCGCCTGCCCGGCGGTGCGCACGCCGGCGCCGGCGACGGCGAGCGCACCGACGCTGGTGGCCCCGACGATCGCCAGTGCGGCTATCGCTTCGAACAACGACACGCCACGCCGGCTCCTAGGTCGACCACGGTCACGGCGCCACATGCAGCACCTCGCCGTTCCACCGATCGATGGTGAGCTGCCACGGGCCGTCGCGCGTGCGCATGTGGATCGTGTCGCCTCGCGCCGCACCCGTGGCGCGAAACGTGAATGTGTGGCGCGTGCCCGGTGGCTCGAACGCCGCGATCATGTCGCGCGAAAGCTCACCGCTGCGCCACTCGCCGCTCCCCGAGGATCCGCTCGTGTCCATGTGCAGGCGCGCTGCCCGCGCATCAACGATCACCGTGACGGTCTGTCGTGCGGCAATCGCCTGCTGACGCGCCGAGATCAGCCACGTCGCCATCTGCGCGGGTGGTTCCAGGATGGCGTCGCCGCGATCGACCCACTGCGGAAACACGAGCAGTGCGGCGATCGCACTGATGGCCAGCACGATGGAGATCTCGAGCAGGGTGAATCCGCGGCGTGCGCGTGTCATGGGGCGAAGCTGCCTGCATTGATGCCGTAGATGGCCTGTAGCAGCGCGTACGCGATCAGGGCGACGACGCCGCCGAGCACCACGATCAACGTGGGCTCCGCGAGCGTGGCCAGGCGCTGCGCCGACCGCTCGGTGCGTTCATCGAGCAGATCGGCCGCCTTTTCGAGAAACGCGCCCAATCGCGCCGACGCCTCACCCACGCTGACCAGCTGCGCGAGCAACGGTGGAAACACGGCACTTGCCGCGATTGCGTCACCGAGCGAGGCACCCGTCCGCACGCGCTCGCGCACCGACCGGACTTCCTCGCGCGCGATCGGATCCGCCATGGCGTCGTGCACATCGCCAAGGGCGGTGTACAGCGGCGCCCCGCCTCCAAGTAGCGCGGCGAGCAGTCTCGCCACCCGCGCCGCGAGCACCTGCGCGCGCAGCGTTCGAGCGAACGGGAGCGCGAGCAGGAGACGCGCGCCAGCCGTTCGCCCCGCGTCCGACCGGCGCATCCACACCACCGTGGTGGCCGCGGCGAAGGCGAGCACGATCAGCAGCGGCCACAACGCCGACAGCACGGCGGACGCGGCGAGCAGCACGCGCGTGCTCGACGGAAGCGCCGCACCCGCATCGAGCAGCAGGGTGGCAAAGCGGGGCAGTACGACTACGAGCAGTACCACGACGGCAATCGCGCCGGCTACGGCAAGCAGGGCCGGATACAACAGCGCGGCAAGAATGCGCCCGCGGAGCTGTTCGGCCTGTTCCAGCTGCACGGACAGCCTGCCGTACGCGGTGACGAGATCACCGCTGCGCTCACCGGCGTGCACGAGGCCGATGTACACCGGGGAGAAGTGTTCCGGGAACCCGCGCAGCGAGGCCGCGAGTGAGTCCCCGCGATCGACACGCGCCCGAACATCATCGAGCGCCTCGCGCACCTCGCCGCTCGTCACGCCGCGCGCGGCCGCGAGTGCGCGCGCGAGTGGCAAGCCGGCCGCGAGCAACGACGCGATGGCGCGTGTGAGTTCGAGCAGGTCTCGTCGCCGACGGCCGGCACGCCAGAACGCTGATGGCGTGGGTGGTGCGACGGTCACGTCGAGCGTGTGCAGTCCGCGCGCCTCGAGCTGTCTCGTGAGCGCGGCCTCGCTGTCGGCGCGCTCCGTGCCGCTCGAGCGCGCCCCGATGTGGTTCACAGCCTCGTACGTGAAACGCGGCATGATCGGGGCGCGTCGAACGGACTACTGCCAGCCGAGGATGTCGGCGTCCTCGCCGTCACCCCCCGGTCGACCGTCCGCGCCATACGACAGGAGGTCGAACGCGCCGGGGTTGGCGACGCCTGGCGCGACGTACACGTAGGGCGAGCCCCACGGATCGCGCGGCACCGCGCGACGCAGATACGGACCGCGCCAAGTCGGCGGAGTGTCGATCGTCGGCAGCGTGACGAGCGCATCGAGCCCCTGTGCGCTCGTGGGGTACCGACCGGTGTCGAGACGATAGGCATCGAGCGCCGTTGCGAGCATCTCGAGCTGCGAGCGCGCCGTGGTGCTTCGCGCGGTCCCCACATGCTGGAACACGTTGGGGGCCACGAGCGAGGCCAGAATCGCGATGACCGCGATCACGACGAGAATCTCGATGAGCGTGAAGGCGGCACGTCGCATCAGGCGGGGAGCGGGAGGGCAGGAAAGCATCGGGACGAGCCTCATGTAGGAGTCTAGCGCCCGAGGCGTCAGGCGACCACCACCACGGCCGGTTGTCGGTGCGCCGATCGTCGCACGATCTGTCGGCGGGCGCCCGCGCTGTGACGCCGCACACGTGACGGGAACATCGGCGCGTGCTAACGTATGGCGCGCTGCCGCGTCTGGTACACAGATGGGTGGCGAGGCAGCAGGCAATTGTCCAGGAGGCAACGTGCAGGCGGGAGCAGAGGAGAGGCAGCGCGCCGCGTCGCGTCGCGAGTTCCTGCGGGTGGTGACGGGCAAGGCGCGCAACGAGTCCCAGGCCGCGGACCCCGAGACGGGCGATCCACACGGCGCCAACGTGTCTCCGCCGGTCACGTGGACCGATGCGCGCCTGCGTCTCGTGCGGCGCGCGAGCTACGCGCTGCGCACCGCCGACGTGGCGGACGTGAAGACGCTGGGCTACCAGCGGTGGCTCAACGATCAGGTCAACTACACGCGCATCGATGACAGCGCGCTCGAGGCGGACGTGGCCGCGCGCTGGCCCAACCTCGCGCTCGAGCCACCCCAGCTTGCCGGGCTCAACGCCGGCACGTTGCGCACCGACCTGCAGGCCGCCACGCTCTATCGCGCTGCGTTCTCGCGTCGGCAGCTGTACGAGCGCATGGTGGAGTTCTGGACCGACCATTTCAGCATTTCGATCGACAAGGTCGGCTATCTGAAGCTCGTCGACGATCGCGACGTCATCCGACGGCATGCCATGGGCCGGTTCAGCGATCTGCTCAAGGCGAGTGCGAAGAGTCCGGCCATGCTCGCGTATCTCGATCAGAACCTCAGTCGCGTTGGCGCCCCCAACGAGAACTACGCGCGCGAGCTCATGGAGCTGCACTCCCTGGGCGTGGATGGCGGGTACACGCAACAGGACGTGACCGAACTGTCGCGCGTGCTGACCGGATGGACCTTCACCGGTGCCGGTGTCTTCTCCTTCAATCCGTCGCGGCACGATTGGGGGGCCAAGACCGTGCTCGGCGTGACCATTCCGGCTGGGAACGCGAGTCTCGGGCAGGAGGGGGTGAAGGAGGGTGAGCAGATCATTGACATGCTGCTTGCCCATCCGAGCACGGGCCGCTTCCTGGCGAGCAAGCTGCTCAAGTGGTTCGTCACCCCCGAGCCCACCGAGACGCAGATTGAGGCGATCGCCGGCGCGTATCGTGCCACCGGCGGCGATATCAAGCGCATGGTGCGCGCCGTCCTCAACGAAGGGTGGATCGCGCAGGCGCCGCTCAAGCTCAAGCGACCGTTTCATCTTGTGGCCTCCGGTCTGCGCAGCAGCGACGTCACCATCACCAACCTCAATGGCATGGTGGGGCAGGTGCGCAACCTCGGGCAACCGCTGTTCCAGTGGGAGACGCCCGATGGCTTTCCGGATCTCATGGAATACTGGGTGGGCAACATCACGCCGCGCTGGTCGTTCGGTACGACGCTCGGCAGCAGCAATTCGGCCACGAACGTGCGACTGACGGTGGACGCGTACCTCGCGGGCTCACCGGACGCCGCGCTCGATCGTCTCGATGCGGAGCTGTTCGGGGGAGAACTCGCCCCAAGTACGCGCGCGCAACTGCGCGGTTATCTCGTGGGTGGCACCTTCAACGCCACGCGCATGCGCGAAACGATCGCGCTTGCGTTGAGCAGCCACGAGTTCCAGTGGTACTGACCGGGAGCGACAGAGACCATGCATCGTGATCAACTCGCGCCCGACGGCGCGCCCGATACCGGCTGCGACGAGTATCGCGACCTGTCGCGTCGTCGCTTCCTGCGCACCACCACCACCCTCTCGGCGGCCGCGGTGGTCTTCCCCGACTGGCTGCCGCGCATCACGCTGGCCGATCACTATTCGTCCACGCGCGATGTGATGGTGTCGGTGTTCATGCGCGGCGGTGTGGACGGGCTCGCCATGGTGATTCCGCACACCGAGGCGCAATACTACGCACTGCGACCCACCATCCGTACGCCGGCGCCCGACTCCATGGCCGGCAATCGCGCCATCGCGCTCGACGATCGCTTCGCGATTCCGCCGGCCATGCAGGCGCTGCTTCCCGCCTACCAGGCGCAGGACCTCCTCGTGATGCACGCGGTGGGGCAGAAGACGAACAACTCGCGCTCGCATTTCGACG
This sequence comes from Gemmatimonas sp., assembly GCA_011390935.1. Taxonomy (GTDB): domain Bacteria; phylum Gemmatimonadota; class Gemmatimonadetes; order Gemmatimonadales; family Gemmatimonadaceae; genus JAABRT01. Next base: position 19,838 of record JAABRL010000011.1, on the reverse strand, counting down.
CGCAGCGCTACATGGAAGTGGGCAAGCCGGTGGACCCCGATCTCACCACCGGTTGGCTCGGTCGGCATCTGGCCAGCGTTCCGCCCGTGCACGCGACACCCGTGCTGCGCGGACTCGGTCTCTCGTCGGGATTGCCGAAGACGCTGGTCGGCGGGCCGCAGACGTTGCCGATCTCGAATCCGGCCAACTATTCCATTGGCGGCTCCGGCAACACGCGCGCGGCGCGGACGGCGGTGCTGCGTGCCAACTATGCGGAAAGCATGAATCCGCTGCGTGCTGCCGCGCTCGACGCCATCGGCACGATGGACCTGCTCGCGTCACTGAATCTGAACGGCTACGTGCCCGCCAACGGCGTCACGTATCCGAACACGTCGTTCGGTCGCGGATTGCGCGCGATCGCCGCGCTCATCAAGTCGGATATCGGCCTCGAAGCGGCAGCGATCGATATCGGTGGGTGGGATACGCACGCGGCGCAGGATCCCAACGGCGGACAGATGGCGACCCAAATGCTCGACTTCGCGCAGTCGCTCGGCGCGTTCTGGGCCGACGTGATTGCAACCAGCTATCCGGTGACCACGACCGCGCTGTCCGAGTTCGGCCGCAATGCGCGCGAGAACGGTAGCGCCGGTACCGATCACGGCCGTGCCTCGGTGATGTTTGCGATGGGGCGCGGTATCGCCGGGGGACGCGTGCTCACGGCCGGGTGGCCCGGACTGGAAACGAGTCAGCTCGAAGATCGGCGCGACTTGCGCGTCACGCTCGACTATCGCGATGTGCTGGCCGAGATCGTGCAGCAGCGGCTCGAGAACAGCAATCTGTCGGTGGTGTTTCCTGGGTGGACGCCCACCTTTCACGGCGTCACGCGGTAAGTGGGCGTTGGTGACCGTCGAGCGGGTACCGCAGGGTCACTTCACGATCACGTCGCCGTCCATGCCGGGATGCACGGTGCACGAGTAGGGAAAGGTGCCCTGTTGGGTGAAGGTGCGCGCTACGGTGGTGTCCTTGAGCACGGGAATGCTCTGCGGTGCGCCAGCGACGCCGCCGGTGAACACCACGTTGTGTCCGCGTCCATCGGGCGATTCGCTGAGCCGATAGCGAATGGTGCCGCCACGCCGGATTTCGGCCGAGGTCGGACTGAACACATTGCCCGGTGTGAAGACGTCGAGCGTATCCGGACCGGTAGGCGTCGGGTCGGTGGGGCGATCACCGCTTACGCCACACGCTCCGAGCAGTAGCATCGACACGGCAAGCCCAGCAGACACACCGAGATGGAGAGAACGCGACATGGCACCATGGAGTGGAAGAGTGTTCAGACAAACGCGCGTCGTCGCCGCGTTCGTGCTCGCGGCGGCGTGCAGTGATGGTGGCACCACCGATCCCGGTCCGCCAGCGCCGAGCCCCACCGATCCGGTCGCGGGGACGTTCTCCCTGACGACGGTGAACACGCAGCCGGTGCCGTTCGCCCTGTTCGTGGAGACCGGCTTCCGTATTGATCTGACGCAGAGCACACTCGCGCTGCAACCCGGCGGCGAGTTCGTGCTCGCGATCACCACGGTGGAGACCGTGGCCGGCTTCGCCTCAACGTTCGCGGACACCACGCGCGGCAGCTGGACCCAGTCGGCCGGCAACGTGTCGCTCAACGCGACCGGGGGCGACGCCGCCGCGGCCACGTGGGACGGGCGACAGCTCGGCTTCCAACTCGACTACGACGGCAGCCCACTGGCTGTAGTGTATCGCAAGTCGCCGTAGCACTGGCAGGGACCACGGACGTGCCAGTTGGTAGTAGTACGGAGCGCAGGTAGGTACGATAGCGCATTGCCTGAGAATGGTTCTCAATCGACCCTTCCTCATGTTCGTGCGCTCGTCCGATTCCCTGCTTCCAGAGTTCTGCGTGATTGCTCTTCCTGTCGCGCGCCGTCGGTCGGCGCGCATGACGCTCCGCCCCGCGGTCGCTGCCCTCCTGCTGGGCGCTTCGCTCAGCGCCTGCTCCGATGACGCCACCGGCCCCGGCACCGCGCCGCCAGCCACGGGCGAGATCACGGTCGACGCCTCGACCGGGTTTGCGTACCTCGCCATGGATGGCGACTCGCTGCGATCCGTCGCCGTCGCAAACCCCAGCACGTCCACGGCGTGGGACATCGGTCTCTTCGGTCTCTCCACCATCGTGAACGGTGGCGCGGGCGGGCCCGGCAGCACGGCCGCCCTCTGCCTCTGCCGTCCGACCAACCTGACGATCGCGGAGGTGCAGGCGCTCAATGCGACCACCGAACGCCAGCGCTTCGACGCGATCACGGCCGCGGACATTCCGGCCGCCTCGAACTTCCGCACGGACACGCTCGTGCCCGCGATCGCGTCCTGGTTCACGGGCGCTCCCGGCGCGTCGGCCACCGCCAACAGCCAGCGCGTTTTCGTGTTCGTGGTGGGGCAGGCCGCACCGATCTACGGCAAGTTGCAGGTGACCGGCATTACGGGCGCCACCGCAACGCAGCCCGGCGCGGTGACGATTCGTTGGGCCGTGCAGCCCGGCAGCGGAACCGGCGCGTTCGGCGCCGCGCAGACGCAGACGTTCACGCTCGGCAGCGCGCCGGTGTACGTGAACCTGATCACGGGCGCCACCGTGAGCAGCGCGAGCGGTGATTGGCACATTGCATTCGACGGCTGGCGCATCCGCGCCAACAGCGGGGCCAGCGGCACCGGCACCGTGAGCGTCACCTATGGCGACAGCACTCCGTTCGAGGTGATGAGCGCCACCATCGCGCGCAGCGTACCGATCGTGGCGTTCGCTCGCGACGGATTTGCCGGCGCCTTCTCGCAGCCTGATCGCCAGTGGGAATACGTGTCGAGCTCGAACACGGTGTACGCCACGTACGACAACTACCTGCTGCGTCGCGGTGAGACGGTGTTCAAAGTGCAGTTCCCGTCGTACTACGATGCGCAGGGACAGTCGCGTCGCATCACCGTGCGGTATCAGCGCCTCCGCTGATGCCCTTTTGTGCAGCTCGCCCGACGACGGGCCGCTGCCACCGACGCCTCGTGCGTGCGGTTCCCGTCGTCCTCTGTAGTGCGGTGCTGACCATCGGCACCGCCGCACGTGCGCGTGCTCAGGACGGCGCGCCGCGCGCGGTGCGCGTGGAAGATGGGGCCACGGGTCGCGCCCTCGAGGCGGCCCGCGTGCTCTCCGTGGTTGGTACCGACACGTTGCGAGTGGCCACCGATGCCCGCGGCATCGCGATGGTGCCGTCCGATCGCCTCCACGGTGGCGTGCTGCTGGTGCGTCGACTCGGCTTCGCCCCGGCCCAGCGCGCCGCGGCAACGGCGGCAGACAGGAATAGTGCCGCCGACACCGTGCAGATTGCGCTCACACCACTCGCGCTCTCGCTCGATGCCACCGTGGTGACCGCGGCGCGCCGTGAGCAGCGACTCGCCGACGCCGTGGTGCCCGTCGAACTCATTTCGCGCCGTCAGATCGAAGAAACAGGCGCCACCGATGTCGCCGCGGTGCTCACCGAACGACTCGGCATTCAACTCGACCGCGGTCTGCCCGGCAACAGCGGCGTGCAGCTGCAGGGACTCGGGTCGCAGCGTGTGCTCGTGCTGATAGATGGCCAGCCATTGGTGGGACGCATCGGCGGCACGCTCGACCTGTCGCGTTTGAGCGCCAACAACGTCGATCGCATCGAGGTGGTGAAGGGTCCGCAGTCCACGTTGTACGGCTCCGATGCCATGGGTGGCGTGATCAACATCGTCACGCGCCGACCGGACACGGGTGACATGGAAGCGCGTCTCCAGGCGGTCGGAGGCTCGCTCGGTCGTTCCGACATGCTGGGCACCGTGCTGGCGAATCGCGGCGCGACCGACGTCGTGCTCGACGTGGGCATGCGGCGTCAGGCACTGACGCCCGGCGTGGCCGATGCCGCCGGTACGTTCGTGGACCGATACGACGTCTCGCCAAGTGTCGCCTTTCGACCGGTTGATGGGCTGTCACTGCAGGCCGGTGGTGTGTTCACCGGGGAACGGCAGCGCTATCGCACCGGTCCACTGTTCCGATTCGTCGATCGCGATCAGCTTGCAGCGCGTGTGGGTGCCGAATATGTGCACAATCGGCATCGCATTGGCGCGCTGCTCTACCGCTCACGCTTCGATCATCTGGCGCGCGCGAGCACGTTCGACACGCCGCAGGGTGATCTCGGCGATCGCGACCGGCAACAGCTCAGCGAACTCGAGGTGACGTACGCCGGCCCCACGCCGATCGGTCAGCTGGACGCGGGCATCGAAGTGCGTCGCGAATCGATCGTCGCTGATCGTGTGGACGGGATGCGACAGCACTGGGATCTGGTGGAACCGTTCGCCCAGGTCGGGCTTGTGTTCGGTCGTCTGGCCGTGACCCCGGGCGTGCGTTACACGAACAACAGTCAGTGGGGCTCAACGCTGGCACCGCGCCTAGCCGCGCTGTGGCAGGCCACCGACGAGGTGCGCGTGCGGGCGAGTGCGGGGCGTGGATTTCGCGCCCCCGACTTCAAGGAGCTGTTTCTGTCGTTCGCGAATGCGCAGGCCGGCTACGCCGTGGTGGGCAACACGCTGCTGCGCCCCGAAACGTCGGAGAACGTGCAGCTGCACGTGGAGCGCGTCGGCATTCGCACCTTCGTGCGCGCGAGCGTGTTCGACAACCAGCTGGAGCAGTTCATCCAGTTTGTGCAGACCGAAGACGCGGGCGTGTTCACCTACGAAAACGTGGATCGCGCGTGGACGCGCGGCGTGGAGTTCGAGAGCGGCTTCACCCACGATCGGTGGCGTGTCGAGGGCGGGTACAGTCACCTGCGCACGCGCGATCTCGGCTCGGGGCTCGAACTGCTCTCGCGCCCGCGGCACTCTGGCCGACTCTCGGTCTCGGCCGGCAATCTCGTGGGCGGACGCATGGCCGCGACACTCGTGCACACGGGCGCGACGGCCACCGGGCGCAACGAAATTGGCGTGACGACGAGCGAGCAGCCCGCGTTTACGCGACTCGACCTGCGCGGCGCGCGCCCGATCGGTGGTGGACTCGAACTCTCCGTGGGTGTCGACAACCTGTTCAATCGCACGCTCGGTGCCGACTGGCCCGGCTACACGGGACGCCTGTGGTATGCCGGGCTGGCGTGGCAGGTGAACGGCCGACGCTGAACAACGGGCGCACGCGCGTACGTCGCGTCGTGCGCCCGCACGTGGTCACCGCGGCATCACGATCTCGCGTCGCGTTGCCGACTGTTCGATGCGATCGCGTGAGTAGTACACCGGGAACGCATCGTTTCGCGCCCACATGGTGAAGAGATCGCGATAGTGCGGACTGGCCGGATTTCCGGACTGCCCAGGCACGTTCATGCCGAGCGCGCGATCCCAGTCCTGTGTGTCCACGAACAGGCGGAACGAAGCGCCGGCCGTCTGATTGTTGCCAGCACCGGCGGCGAGCACGGTGTACGCATTGCCGCCGCGTGGCGCCGGACCGACATCGAGTGTCGCACGCAGCGTCGGTGCCACCGCGTTGCTGAGCGGGTGACGAATCAGCGCGTGTTTGTACGCGGCCTGCCCGTACTGCCAGCGACTCGTGTCCGCGCCCAGCTGTTCACGTAGATCGGCGTAGGCGCGCTCGAAGGCGCGCACGACGAACGAGTCACGACCAGCGATTGGCGTGGCCGACGCACCCGCCTCCGCGGCCAGCTCCGGCGGTGGCGTGAGCAGGAAGTCGATCGTACGGCTCATGCCGAGCGACGACAGCGCCGGCCGCGCCGCTCGCGGAATCATGAGCGCACTCAAGTCGCGCAGCAGTCGGCGTTCCCACGCCACGTAGATGCCGGCCTCGACCGATTCCGCATCGAGTTGCTGATTCCACGTGAGCAGCCGGCGTCGCGCGGCCTCAACCTCGGCGTTGGCGCTGCGCACGTGACGCAACAGCGGCACCAGCGCGCGCGCCGGCAACGACGTGACATCGTGCTGCAGCGCGATCATGTCGGCCATGGTGTGCTTGCGTCCGCTGGCGAGCACTTCGTTCACACGCGCCTGGCGAAACGGATCGGCCCACAGGAAGCCGATGCTGTTCATGTGCGGATACGTGAACGGATCAGTGAGGTTCGCGTTCGCGGTGGCGAGATAGCCGCTGGGTGGATTGGCGCTGCCGGGACGCTGCAGCATGGGCAGATACCCGTCCCATTCGTAGCGCCCGTCTCCGGGCACGGGCACGAGCCCGTCCCACGCATTGCGCACCGGGGCGATGCCGACGGCCTGCCAGCCGATGTTGCCAGCGCGGTCGGCCCAGATCATGTTCTCGGCGGGAATGTGGCTGTACACGCACGCGGCGAGAAACTCGTCCCAGCTGCGCGCCTGGTTCATGCGCAGGCTCGCGAGGTACGGCGCGCCGCCCACGTCCATCCACGCCGCGCGCACGGCGTAGGCAGTGCGTGTGGCTTCGTCCTCGAACACCACCGGACCGTGTCGCGTGAAGCGGTGCGTGACGATGCGCGGACGTTCCCCCTTCACGCGGATGGTGTCGATCACGTCACGCATGCGCTCCCAGCCATCGCGGTAGCGGTACTCGCGCGGATTGGCGGGATTGGTCGTGTAGACATACAGGTCTTCGGCATCGGTGCCGAAGATGGTGAGTCCCCACGCGCCGTACTCGTTGTGGCCGATGGAGATGCCCGGAATGGTGGGCTCACCGCCGCCGATCACGTTCCACCCGGGGGCCACGAGGTGCGCCCAGTAGCGCAGCGACGGGGCGGCGATCGCGCGGTGCGGATCGTTGGCGAGCAGCGGCCAGCCGGTAGCGGTGCGGGAGCCGGCGATCACCCAGTTGTTGCTGCCGATATCGCGACGTTCGTTGCGTTCCGCCTCGCGATCGGTCGCGCGTGCGGCGAGGGCGAGCGCTTCGAACGCACCGGCGTCGGCGCGATCACTCGCCGAGATGATATCGCTCGGCGTGAACTCGATGGGGCGACGAAAGGCGTTGTAGCGCGCCAGAATGTCGCGCGACAGCAGGGCGCCGTCGATGGCCGAATCGAGCGCCAGTCGCGGGGCACGCGGCGTGAAGTTCTGCAACCGCGCCACGGCCTGCGCGCCAATGGCGTGCACCGCGCGTCCGTAGTCGAGTTCGTCGCGCACGTTGGCGAGCAGGCCGGCGTGGCGTGAGATCACCACCTCCGGTGTCCACGGTTCCGGCAGCGTGCCGAGCAGGCGGAATTCGATGGGGAGCGTGGCGGGTGTGCGTCGTGCTTCGGCGATGTAGGCGTTCACGCCGCGTACGAAGGCGTGCACGATCAGGTCGCCGCGCGGATGGTAGTGCGCGAGCTCACGCGTCATGTCGCCACGAAACATGAAGAGCCGCGCGCCGATGTCGCGCTCCACTTCGCGTGCGCCGAGCAGTTCGGCCACGGTGCCGGTGGCCTGTCGTCGCCACAGTTCGAACTGGAAGAGGCGATCGCGCGCCGCGTTGTAGCCCTGCGCGAAGAAGAGATCGGGTTCGTTCTGCGCATAGATGTGCGCAATGCCGAACGCGTCGGTGAGGATTTCGACGGGGGCGGTGAGGCCGGGGGCGCGCAGCGTGTCGGGGCGCGGGGTAGTCGAGCGCGGTGTGTCCGGGCGCGACTGGGCGAGGGCGACGTGTGAGGCGAACAGCGTCGCGAGGGTGAGCGTGGCAGAGAGTGATCGCATGCCGCGATACGATACGCGCCGCGCAGTCTATCGCCAGAGGTGTGGCGAATCAGTCCTCGGGGAACGGCACGTCTTCGAGCCCCGGACCGGCCGCCACGCGGTGCACCACGCTCGCGCCGCGCGCGGTCGAACCATCGGGCCAGCGCACGGTGTCAAGCACGCAGTGCTCCAGCTCGAGCGGCGGCAGCGGCACATCCTGGCGGATGGTGGTGAGCTGCAGCATGAGGCGCACGAGCTCCTGCTGTCCGGCGAGCTTGGCCGTTTCGTCGCGATGGCTCACGAACTCGGTGGCTTCGAGCGCCTTCTCGAGCGACTTCCATCGTTTGAGCAGTTTCACCGCGGTGCCCTTGCCGATTCGTGGCACCCCCGGAATATCGTCGCCCTCTTCGCCGCACAGCGCGCGCAGCGCGGGCAGCAGCGGCGGCAGTACGCCGAACTTCGCGAGCACGTCGTCGGCGCTCCAGGCGCGAATGCGAGTCCCGTCGGGGCCCTTGCCCGCGCCCACATAGGTGGCCACCTCCACGCCGTCGCTCACGAACTGCAGCAGGTCACTGTCGTTGGAGAGCAGGGTGACTCGCGCGTGCGTGCGAAAGCGCGCCATGAGCGACGCCACGCTGTCGTCGCCTTCGAACTGCTCCACGCTCACGCTGGCGACGCCGGTCTGTTCCACACCGGTGCGAATGGGCGCGATGCGCGCGCGCATGCCGCCCGTGCGGCGGTGCTTGTACGTGGGAAAGAGCGCGTGGCGAAAGGTGGGGCCGTCGTGATCCCAGGCGGCCACGAGGTGCGACGCGCCCGCATCGAGCGCCGCGCCACGCGCCATCTGACACCACAGACGCACGCCGTTGGTCACATCGCCGTCGGCGACATGCGCCGCGCGGCCGGCGAGTGACTGTGCGTCGACGATGAGCAGGTGAGGGAGCGACATCCCCGCAAACTACTCGGCGCAACGCCCCTCAGCGCGCTCCGCTCAACGGGGATTTGAAGACACTCGCGTCCGGCTCGCCGAACGTGACCGAGCTGATGGCCAACACCACATCGCCCTGCCCGGAGTTCTGCACGATGTGCGTCGGCACCTTCAGTCCGTCGAACGCCTTGTAGTCGCCGTACACCAGACGAACCTCACCGGCCGGTGTGGTGTTCACCGTGCCGACGCGCAAACCGCTGGCGACGTCGAAATACTCCGTGCTCTCCTGACCGGATTTCGCCGTCAGCTGCACCTTGTATGCCTCCGAGCCCGCAAAGAGTTCGCGTCCGACCACCTCGGCCTTGGCGTAGCGGGCGGGATCGAGAAAGTGCGCACCGTCCGGATGCACCTCGCTCAACTCCGCTTCCTGCGCGCTGGCCATGCGCTGCGGCGGGCCACCCTGCGCTTCCCAGCCCTGTGTGCCGTCAAAGCCGTTGTCGATGGTTACGACACCGAGATCGATCACGAGTCGCGTCTTGTTGGGCAGCGCCCAGTGCCGCGTGTATGTGCCGCCGATGCCCGCGAAGGTCACGTCGGCCGTCCCGATCTCCGTGCGCCCCTGCACGGGGCGCCACGCATCACGTCCGCCGACGGCCTCGGCAAACCGATCGTAGATCTGCTCGACCGAGGGGAGCTGGGCGTGCGCGCTGAGTGGCGCGAAGAGCAGGGCGGTGGCCAGGGCGGCGCGGACGGTGGCGTGCATGAAGTGGCTCCGGTCAGGTGGGAGGAAGGCATCGACCTGTGGGGACGTACGCGTTGCCTCGCCGGAGGTTTCGCGTGGTATGCCGTGGCGGTCGCCTGTTCGTCGGCGTGCTCGCCTTCACGCTCCGGTCCCTGTGGCGTTAGTGTTCAGATGATGCTCAGATCCGGCCGCGTGCTTCGAGCGGTGATGACACTGCTCGCGTTCGGCGTCGCCCTGCAGGGGGCGATGCCGCTGGCCATGCGTGTCTGTGCAATGCACGCCCCCGATCGTGCCGCGCCCAGGCACGCGGAGCATACGGCGGCCAAGCACGCGCACCACACGCACGGATCGCTGCCGAAACACGTCGCCGCCCCCACCGACGCACCAACCGATGCCCCGGTGCACGGTTGCGATTGTCTCACGGATTGCTGTGGCGTGCCCACGTTCGCGCTCACCAGGAGCGCGGCGCCACCTGCCGCTTCGGTACGCGCATCGTCCGCCGCCGCGCACCCCAATCCCGCGCCGCCGCGCACTGCACCGGCAGATCGCCTGCTGCCCTTCGCCAACGGCCCGCCGCTGCGCGCACTCGGCTGACGGCGAACCGGACCCTCCGGCTCGCCGAACCGGTCGCGCTCGTGCGGCCGGCTCCCTTGTGTGTGCCGAGGTGTGTGTGTCCAACTCATGGGTCCATCGCGCCGCGACGGCGCTGATGGTGCTGTCCGTGCCTGCGTGCGCGGACAAGGCGCCGTTGGTGGACGTCGAGCGGGTGGTGGTGACGGTGCCGAGCGGCGGTGCGCCCGCGCTGCTGTTTCTCACCGTGCGCAATACCGGTGTGCTGCCGCTCTTTCTCACGCGCGCCGAGGTGGAGGGCGCGGGGGTGGCGTCGGTGCGCACGGAAACGCCGCATCGCATGCCGTCTACTGCCGCTGCGTCGAATGTCGACGCGAGTGATCCGATGGCCACCATGTCGACGGTGGACAGCATTCTCATTCCGGCCGGCGCCACGCTGCGCCTGACACCCGGTGGCTACACGGGTGTGCTCGAGGGCACCACGCGTACACTCGTGGCGGGCGAGCAGCGTGCGGTCACGCTGCACTTCTCGCGCGCGCAGCCTGTGACCGTGCAAGCGCGCGTGGCCGCGTATGCGGAGCTCGACGCGCTCCTGGCGACCGAAGGTGCGACGGACAGTGCGCCGCCCTCGATCGATGAAGGGCGCCTGCTGTACGCCTCGGACGGATGCGCCGCCTGTCACGGCCTCGCCGGCATCGGCGACGGCCCGGTGGCGCGCACGCTCAATCCACCGCCGCGCGATTTCCGCACTGCGTCGGCGTTCAAGAACGGCGCCGACGAGGGTTCGATCGCCCAGACACTCGCCACCGGCATTCCCGGCGGTGGCGCGATGCCGCTGTATGCGCACCTGACCGACCGCGAGCGCCGATCGCTCGCGCTGTACGTGATCTCCCTGCGAACACCAACTTCTCCCGATTCCGGAACTACTCCATGACTTGTTCTGCCAACTGCTTCGCACGGCCCGCCCTGCTGGCCACCGTGCTCTTCACCGCCCTCGCCGGTGCCGTCAGCTCCGCAGCCGCGCAAACGGCCACCGTGACCGCGAAAGACGTGTGGGTGCGCGAAGCGCCTGCCGGTCGCCCCACCACGGCCGTGTTTCTCGTGCTCACCAACAGCGGCACTACGGCGCGCCATGTCGTGAGCGGTGCGACGGCGGCGGCCGACACGCTCGAACTGCACGAGATGAAGCGCGACGGCAACATGATGCAGATGTCGCCGGTGTCGCGCATCACGGTACCGGCCGGTGGCGACGTGACGCTGCGTCCCGGCGGTCTGCACCTCATGCTCTTCGGGCTGCGCAAGCCGCTCGTGGCCGGCGATACGATTCGCGTCTCGCTCACGCTCGATGATGGCACGAAACTCGAGGTGCCCGCCGAGGTGCGCGCGATGATGGGGCGCATGCCGTGAGTGGGCGCCTCGTTTCGTCGGCGCAGCGCGTGATGGGCCTGTTCCTCGCCGCTGGGCTCCTTGCCTGCGGCGAGGCCCCGCACGACTTCACGCTCACCGATCACAACGGCCAGCGTTTCGAACTCGCATCGCTGCGCGACACTACCGTGCTCGTGTTCTTCGGCTACAGCACCTGTCCCGATGTCTGTCCCACCACGCTCTCCAAGTTGAGCGCGGTGTCACGCCGCCTTGGTGATGCCCGAACCGGCCTGAAGACGCTGTACATCACCGTGGACCCCGAGCGCGATACGCCCGAGGTGCTCAAGGCCGACCTCGCGCTGTTCACGCTCGACGCGCTCGGTCTCACGGGCACGCGCGAGGAAGTGGACGCGGTGGCGGCGCAGTTCGGGGCGGAGTATCGCATCGTGCCCACGCCTGGTTCGGCGGGTCAGTACTCCGTGTCGCACACTACCGACCTGTATCTGCTCGATGGTCAGGGGCGGCTGCAGCGCACCTTTCCGTACGAGGCCACGGTGGAGGAGATCGTGGAGGGGATTCGGGGCGTCGCCGGCGGGTGAGGGTGGGAGGCGCTCCGTACGATCAGCCGCGGCGTTGTCGGCCGGGGAACGGTGCATCATTATCGCCCGGTCCACCTCGGAGAATCCGGTTACCGTCACCCCTCGGCGCGTGCAGTCGCTACACTTGTTCAGCATGTCCGCCACGCCGCACCCGCTCGCACCTGCGCCATCCGCACCGTCCGCCGATCCGGCGCTGACGGTGCTGCGCGACGTGTTCGGCTACAGCACCTTTCGCCCCGGCCAGCGTGAGGTGATCGACGCCGTGCTCGCCGGCCGCGACTGTATTGCGCTCATGCCCACCGGCGCCGGCAAGTCGCTCACATACCAGCTGCCGGCGCGCCTGCTCGGCGGTACGGTGCTCGTGATTTCGCCGCTGATCTCGCTCATGAAGGACCAGGTGGACGCCGTGGCGGCGCTCGGCTACCGGGTGACCGCGATCAACTCCACGCTCGACCCCGACGAACGGCGCGCGCGACTCGACGGCTTTCGCGCCGGTGCGTACGAACTCGTGTACGTGGCGCCGGAGGCGCTCGACGGGTCGCTGCGCGATTTCGTGCACGGCTGTCCAATCGCGCTGCTCGTGGTGGACGAAGCGCACTGCATCAGTCAGTGGGGACACGACTTCCGTCCCTCGTATCGGCGCCTGCAGGGGCTCAAGCAGGAGCTCGACGTGCCGGTGCTCGCGCTCACCGCCACGGCTACGCGCGATGTCGCGCGCGACATTCTGCGGCAGCTCGGCATGAAGAAGCCGGCCGGCTACAAGGGCTCGTTCTTTCGCCCGAACCTGCGCATCGGCGTGCGCAAGAAGGGGCAGGGCGGCAATACACGACGCGAGATCCTGTCGCTGGTGCGCGCGCACGCGGGCGAGAGCGGCATCGTGTACTGCCAGAGCCGCAAGGGTGTGGAGCAGATGACGGAGTATCTGCAGTCGCAGGGCGTGCGCGCGGCCTCGTATCACGCCGGGCTCGAGCCGGAGGAGCGCGCGCGCAATCAGGAAGCGTTTCAGCGTGACGATGTGGACGTGGTGGTGGCCACCGTCGCGTTCGGCATGGGCATCGACAAGTCGAATGTGCGTTTCGTGATTCACCGCGACATGCCCAAGGACATCGAGTCGTGGTATCAGGAGATCGGGCGCGCCGGCCGCGACGGGCTGCC
>JAABRL010000011.1:0-6664 GCA_011390935.1 Gemmatimonas sp. | reverse complement strand
GGTGCGGCACTTCGACGAAACGATCGACGCATGCGGCGAATCGTGCGATGCGTGTACCGGGCAGTCGGTGGAATCGATGGTCACGGCGGCCGCGGAGCACGAGGAGGACACCGCCTGGCGCGCACCACGCGCGCGCACGCGCACCGCAAGCAGCGGACTCGATGCGGCCGAACTCGAGGGGGATGATCGGGTGCTGTTCGACGCGTTGCGTGCGCGCAGACGCGAGCTGGCCGACGAGGCCGGCGTGCCGGCGTACATCGTGTTCGGCGACAAGGTGCTGCTGGAGATGGTGGCGCGAAGGCCGAGTTCGCCCAGTGAGTTGCTGCAGGTGCCGGGGGTGGGGCAGGCGAAGCTGGAGCGGTATGGCGACGACTTTCTCGAGGTGCTGGCGGTGTGGGCGTAGTGATCGGCGGTTGAGAATGTGTACGCCTTTCTCATGTAACGAAAACCATGCGACATCTCCTGACCGTACTGACGATTTCGATGCTGTTGGCCGCGACTCGCCCTGCGGACGCTCAATCCACGGCTGATCGGGTGCAGGAGCTCGCAGAGTTTCTCGCGCCGTCCGGTGCGTTGGCCGTGTGTCAGATGGAGCCTCGCACGCCTTCCGATGAAGGACCGACGCGCTCGTGCCGGTGGGCGGTCAGCACGTCGCCGCGTGCCGACACGATGGTGCTGTCGCAGTATGTCGGTGACAGCCTCCTGCTTCAGCTCGACCGTCAGTTCACCGATGGTGCCGCCGCGGCACAGTTCGTCGATGCATTGGTCGGTTTTGGTGGACGACTCGATCTCACGATGCGTGAATGCGGGGTGGCGAGCACACCCGCCGGTGACGCTCGGGGCCGGCTCTTGTTCTCGGAACAGTTGATCCTGCACGTTACGGCGTTCGACAAGCCGAACGTTTTGCCGCGAGTTGCGCTCATGGCCACCAACGTGCCCAGTGCGTTTCCGACGGACCTGATGTGTCCCGGGGACGTGTTCACGTATGGCAGCACCCGCTGAGGCTCCCTGACGGCGCGGCGGGCGTTACCATTCGCGCGCGTTGAGCTACGGCAGCCGATATTGCTCGAGATGCTGCAGGTCGTCGTCATCCGTTCGCGCCACGAACACCGTGCCGCGCCCGAACCCGACCACGCGCGAGTTCGCGCGCAACACGATCCGCTGCACCACGCGGCCGTCCGCGTCGAACACGTCGTAGCGCGGAATCGGATCGTCATGGGCGCGACTGCGCAGCACCCACACGCGTGCGTTGGGCGCCGCGAGCACGCCGTTGGTCTGGAACGGCGGCTTTTCGGCGGGCCATGTCATGTCCGGATCGGCGAGGGCGCGCACCTCGCTGGCTGACAACTTCGGCGCGGCGGGTGCTGCCCCGCCACTCGCCGCGCCGGGGAATGGCCCGACCACCATGATGCGACCGGGACGAATCTGGGCGCGCAGGAAGGCCTCCTGTTCGGCGCTCGTGATCCGAATGCGAGGGGCCGGGCCTGGTGGTCCGGCAACACGCTTCCCATCGGGGCGCAGCCACTCCACCCGATAGCCGGTGGCACGCACGATGGCCACGCCCGCGTTGGGGTGCACGGCCGCAGCGTCGCGAGGTGCCAGCGGCAGGTTGGTGAACATCAGCAGCATCCCGCCTGACATCGACTGCGCGCCGGAACGTTCACCGCGCGGCATCGCGAGCTGATCGATCGTCTCGGCGCGGCCGGTGGTGCGGTCGTAGCGGAGCAGGTCGATCACGCCCGCCGTCCCGGCGGCCTCGGTGGCGCCGTATCGTTCGCGCGACATGATCAGTCGACCGCGCGGGTCCACGCCAATGAGCGACGCCGAGGCGGCCGGCGAACCCTCCGTGATGCGGAAGGTGGGTCCGGGTCGCCCATCGGGCGTGAACAGCAGGAACCGGCCGTTGAGCGCATCCTCCATGATCGTGGAGTCGCCCGGCATGGCGTGCAGTCGCGTAGGCGCGCCCCACTCGCCAGGGCCGGCACCGCGTCGGCCCACCGGGGTGGACGCACCCGATCTCAGGTCGAGCAGCTGCAGCGTGCCATCACGTCCGTCTGCGACGAGCACGCGACCGTCGCGCAGTTCGCGCACCCCCGTGACCGCGGTGAACGGTTCACGGAATGTGGCATCGGGTGTGCTGAGCGATCGTTCTGCGGGCTGAGCAGCGAGCGCGGCGGGACCGATCGCGGCCAGCAGCGCAGCCGCTCGCAGGAGAGGGTGAGTCATGGGCGCTGGTGTGTGAACCTGGCGAACGCACACGCACTCTGACACGCGCGTGCTCCCCGAGGTTGCCCGGTGGCACGACGCGCGATCGGGAGCGATCTTGCCCAACATGTCATTTCCCGTCGCGCTCCGCCATGCAGTCGCTGCCGCGTTCGTCGCGCTCGCCGCGCCGACGCTGACCCTCGCGCAGGGCAGCAGCCCGCTCCCTGCCGATCTGTCGGCCACCGTGTGCAACGGGTGCGCCGAGTGGAACGAACCGCAGCGTCCGTTTCGCGTGCACGGGAATACATGGTACGTGGGCACGCGCGGCTTGAGTGCGATTCTGGTGACCTCGCCCAACGGGCACGTGCTGCTCGACGGCGGCCTGCCCGAATCGGCGCCGCTGATCGCGGCGAGCATTCGTGCGCTCGGCTTCCGTCTCGAGGATGTGAAGGTGCTGCTCAACTCGCATGCGCACTTCGATCACGCCGGCGGTCTCGCCGCGCTGCAGAAGGCGTCGGGCGCCGACGTGGTGCTGCATCCATGGAGCGCGGCGGTGCTGCGCATGGGCACGTCGCTGCCCGACGATCCGCAGCACGGGCTCTATCTCCCGTTTCCGGGGGTGCGCGCGAATCGTGAGGTGAGCGATGGCGAGGTGGTGCAGCTGGGCTCGCTCGCATTCACCGCGCACTACACCGGTGGTCATACACCGGGCGGCACATCGTGGAGCTGGCGCTCGTGCGATGAGGGCCGGTGCTGGGACATCGTGTACGCCGATAGCCAGACACCGATTTCGGAGGACGGCTTCCGTTTCACGAACAGTACGCGCTATCCCAGCGGCATTGCCGATTTCGAACGCGGGCACGCGCTGCTGGCTCGCATGCCGTGTGATGTGCTGCTCACGCCACATCCGGGGTTCTCCACCGTCTTCGAACGTCTCGCCGAGCGCGAGGCGGGAGACGCCGACGCGTTCCGGGAGCCGACCGTGTGTCGCGGCTATGCGGAGTGGGCGAAGCAACGACTGGCGGAGCGATTGGCGAAGGAGCGGGTGCCGGAGTGAGGATCCGGGGCGTCCGGGGCTCGCTCGCAGGTTACGTGCGATCCACGTGTCTGCTGCTCGCGGTCGCTTTGGTCGCGGGACGCACGCTGGGCGCGCAATCGTCGACCGCGGCCTCCAACGCGGACGCGCGCGTCGTTGGCGTGGTCCACGACAGCACATCGGGTCTCCCGCTCGCCGGCGCGCTCGTGCAGTTGCTACCCGCAAATGATCGCGCGTCGGTCCGCACTGTCGAGTCCGACTCGCTCGGTCGATTCACCTTCGATGCCGTGACACCCGGCATGTGGCTGCTCGGGTTCCTGCACGCGCGGGCCGACGCGCTGCCCGGTGGTGCGCCCACACATCTGCTCACGGTACGGGCAGGGACCAGCGCTCGCGAGGTGACGCTCTTTGTGCCGACACAACCGATCGGCGCGGATGTGCTGCTGGCTTACCGAGATCAGACGGGGCGGGTGCGTGGTACCGTGCAGGATACCGCCGGGCGCCCGGTCGCGAACGCACGTGTGCTCGCGGCCGACGAACGGGAGCTGGCGCGGACGTCGGAGACCGGCGCGTTCGCCCTCGAGGCGTTGCCTGTCGGTGACAACGATCTGGAGGTGCGGGCTGTCGGCTACATGCCGCAGCGCTTCCGCTTCGTGGTCCGTCCCGACGAGCCGCTGTTCCTCGACGTTGAGCTCGATCAGTTCACGCCGGTCATGGCCACCGTCACCGCCACGGCGCGGCGCACCATCGCCGGCTTCCATGAACGACGCGGAAGCGGGACCGGCCAGTATCTCGACGCGGATGACATCGCCAGACTGAGTCCCGTCCAGGTAGCCGACGCGCTGCGGCGAATGCCCGGTGTGAACGTCGGGCCACGCAGGTCATTCAGCAGTCAGGTGCTCATGCGATCGCCGGAACGCCGACCATGCAAGCCCACGGTCTACCTCGACGGCGTTGAGCTGCTCAACAGAGCGGACAACCTCGACGCCTTCGTCGACGTGGATGACATCGCCGCCCTCGAGGTCTACGCCGAGCCGACAGAGGTCCCGCTCGAGTTTCCCGGCGAGCCGTTTTGTGGAGCCATTCTGATCTGGCGCAAGACCGACCTGGGGCGCCCCTGAGCGAACCCGGCTCTGCAGTCACGCGTTCATCGCTGGCGGCAGGCTGGACATTCGCAACATGGATCACGTCGGCCGCTTCTTCGCGACACGTGAGGTACGGTGACTGGCCGGGACATCGCGCGGCGGTCACTTGTACGCCGCCTGAGCCGGCTGCGTCAACGCTTCCCTCGATCGCAGAGTCCGGCAAGATTCCGATGCAGTAGCACAGCTGCCGCCGCCCCTGAGCTCCCGGAGTGCCTCCATGAGACTGTCCGTTCGGTCCCGCAGCGCGCGAGTCACGCCGCTGTTACTCGCGCTCCTCACTGGATGCGCCACGCAAGCTGATGACTCGCGTCGCGGCGGTTCCGACGAGCAAACCGTGGATCAAGCAGCCGCTTCCGGCGCAGCGTCATGGCGGGTGAGCGCGGAGCCGCGTGTTCGAGTGCAAAGCACCGAATCGGTCGACTTGGCTGACGTCGTGTCGCTTGCCGTGCTTGGCGATCGGCGACTTGTCGTCGCGAGTGCGCATCCCCCGGCTGTGAGACTCTTCGAGCGGGACGGTCAGTCGTATCGCGCAATCGGACGGCGAGGGCCAGGACCAGGAGAGTTCGATTCGATCGATCAGTTCGTTCGGATTGGTGACACGCTCGTTGTGGTTGACCTCGAAGACGTTGCTGAGTACTTCACGCTCGACGGCCGGTTGCTCCGCACGACGAATCGACTCGCTGGCGGCGGTCGACTATATGGCATGCTGGCCGATGGAGACCGCGTAGTCGGTCAGCTGCTGACCGACAGTGTTCGCGCTGGGGAGTGGGTCCAAATTCCCGAGACGATTGTTCGAGTGCTCGGGGAGAGGCGCCGCGTGCTGGGGACGTTCCCATCGCAGCGCGTGACCCGCCGAGAGGATGGACGACTGGACGGGGACGTGTACGCGCCGCACAACCGAGTGGTGGTGTTTCCGGACGGGTTCTGTGCCGGGTTCACGGGCGACATCGACATCGAGTGCTTTGATGACGAGGGCACGCGCATTGGCGTGATCGCGCTGTCGCATCGAAGTGCCATTCCGGTGAGTGAGGCCGATCGTGAGGCATTCTTTGGCGACGTGGCGGTGGCCAATCCCGGTGTTCCCAAGTCGGAGATCGACGCCGAAGTGGCGCGCTTGCGGGAGCGCCGCAGCTTTGCCAAGGAACTGGGCTTTTTCGGCCGCCTGCTGGCTAGCCGCGAGGGGCTACTCTGGGTCGGGCCTCCCAGCACCGACGCGTATCGCTTCGCCAACCGAAACGCCGTACCCACAACAGTGACCACTTGGTCGGTGTACACGCGCGCAGGCGTTTGGGTTGCCGAGGTGACGTTGCCGGCACGATTCCTTCCGCTTGACGTTGGCGCTGACTACGTCGCGGGGGTTACTCGCGATGATGCGGATGAAGTCGTCGTCCTGGTCTACGACCTGATCAGGCCGTAATGTTGCGCGCCGCGGTGCGATACGCACTCTTCGTACTCGCCACGCTCGCGGGAAGCACCCTGCGCGCGCAGGTGCCGAGTGTGCCCTCTACTGCGGACGCGCGCATCGTTGGTGTGGTCCACGACAGCACGTCGGGTCTCCCGCTCGCCGGCGCGATCGTGCAGTTGCTACCCGCAAATGATCGCGCGTCGGTCCGCACCGTCGAGTCCGACTCGCTCGGTCGATTCGGCTTCGATGCCGTGACACCCGGCATGTGGCTGCTCGGGTTCCTGCACGCGCGGGCCGATGCGCTGCCCGGTGGTGCGCCCACGCATCTGCTCACGGTACGCGCGGGGGCCGGTGTTCGCGACGTGACGCTCTTTGTGCCGACACAAGAGACAGGCGCGGCGGCGCTGCTGGCCTATCAGGATGAATCGGGACGGGTGCAGGGCACCGTGCAGGATTCCGCGGGAGCGCCTATTCCGAATGCGCGCGTATTGGATGGCAGTACGCGGGAGCTGGCGCGCACCGACACGGCCGGCGCGTTCGTGCTGGGCGCACTGGTGGCCGGTCGGCAGGAACTCGAGGTGCGCGCCGTGGGGTACCAACCGCAGCGCTTTGCCGTGCAGGTGCGCCCGCAGGAAACGCTCATCGTTGACGTTGACCTCGACCCGCTGGCCCCGCGCATGGCCACCGTCACCGCCACGGCGCGCCGCACGATCGCCGGCTTCTTTGAACGCCGTGGGAGCGGGACTGGCCAGTATCTCGACGCGGACGACATCGCGAAACGCCAGCCAACCGCGGTCGCTGACGTGCTGCTGCGTTTGCAAGGTGTCACTGTCGGGCCGCGCACGTCCTTCAGCAGCCGAGTCTTACTTAAGG
>JAABRL010000111.1 GCA_011390935.1 Gemmatimonas sp. | reverse complement strand
TACACCATCGCGAGACCGAGTCCGGTGCCGCGGCCCAGCTCCTTGGTCGAGAAGAACGGTTCGAAGACCCGCGCGAGTGTCGCCTCATCCATGCCACTGCCGGTATCCTGCACGGTCAGTTGGATGTACGTGCCGGCTGGCGTATCGCTGGCGAGCGGCACCAATGCCTCCACGACCTCCGTGGTGATGGACAGACAGCCGCCGGTAGGCATCGCGTCGCGTGCATTGGCCGCGAGGTTGAGCAGGACCTGGTCGAGCTGCCCCTGATCGGCGAGCACCCACGCGGGCTCGCGCATCACCCGCACATCGAGCCGGATGTCTGGGCCGACGAGGCGCTGGAGCATGCGACTGGACTCGGCAACCGCCACGTTCAGGTCGAGTACACGGCGCTGCACGAGTTGCTGTCGGCTGAAGGCCATCAGCTGGGCGACGAGCGCCGCCGCTCGCTCGGAGGCGCGCTGAATCTCTCCCAGATCCACCTGCAGCGGGCTATCCCGCTCCAGTTGCGAGGCGAGGAGCTCGGCGTTGCCGAGCACCGACGTGAGCAGATTGTTGAAGTCGTGCGCAATGCCACCCGCGAGTCGCCCCACAGCTTCCATCTTCTGCGCCTGCCGCAGCTGCGCCTGCAGCTGCTCCTCGCTCTCACGCGCCTGCCGCGCTTCCGTGATGTTGGTGAGTGAACCCACCACCATCGTCGTGCGACCGTTTCGCACGACCGGCGCTTCGTTCACCTGCACCCAGACGCTTCGTCCGTCGGCATGGCGAAGCTCGAGCTCGTACGGCGGCTGCTTCTCTCCCGTATCAATCGCGCGCTGGGTCAGTTCGATGCCGCGCTGGTTCTCCGGATTGTCGGTCGCCAGCTCCATCCATCGGCGCTGTGCTTCGTCCGGCTGCAAGCCGAGCACCGTCAGCGACTGCGGACTCAGGTAGGTGAGCTCGTGCTCGGGCGTGTGGCTGTAGAACACGTTGGTGCTGTGCTCCACGATGTCGCGCAGACGGGCTTCGCTGCGCCCGCGCTCCTCTTCGGCAGCTCGCCGCTCCACGACTTCCTGCTCGAGGCGCACCGTCTGCGCGCGCAGATCGTTCGTGCGTTCGTGCACGAGCTGTTCGAGCAACGCGCGCTCCCGTTGGTGCTGACGCAGACGAGCGCGCAGGAACCCCGTAATTCCACCGGCCAAAAGGAGGATGCTCGACAGTCGGAACCACCACGTCTGTCGAAGGAGCGGCAGCACGGTGAAGGCCAGCGACGCCGGCGCGCCCGATGCGACTCCACTGCCCGTGATGGCCTGCACCTCGAACACATGGCGGCCCGGACTGAGCTTGGCGTAGGCCGCGACCCGGTCGGACGTGAGCTCCGACCAGTCATCGTCCATGTTCACGAGTCGGTAGCGGAATCGCACGCTCTGCGGATCACGAAGACTCGGACTCGAGTACCGGATACGGAGGACACCATCGCGCGGTCTGACGCGTACGTCGTGCAACGTGAGGATCTGCGTACCTGCGCTCGCGCCTTCGATGTACACCGGAGGTCGTGCCGTGCCCACCACATCGAGCTGGCGACGGAAACGCAGCACACCCGATCCCGTGCCGAACCAGAGCACGCCGCTACGGTCCTCGAAGGCCGCGTTGGCGGTACCTTCCAGATCCACCAACCCATCCTCTCGACCGAAGAACGACGAGCGCCCGTCGGCGTAGCGGGCGAGACCGCGATTGGTGGAGAACCAGACGGCGCCCGACCGATCGACGAGTACCTGCCACACGAAGTCGTTGGGCAGTCCGTCTGGTGCGGTGAGCCGACGCACCGTGCCATCCGGCGCCACGCGGAACGCACCGTCGCCGTTGCTGGCGACCCACATGCCGCCGCTGTCGTCCTCCGCCAGCGACCATGTGGATTCGTCGCTCAGCCCATCCGCGCTCCCACGTCGCGTCGTGCCGTTCGTGTCGTGAATGAGCACACCGCCAGCGCGCGCGCCCACCCACAGGCGGCCTCGCCGGTCGTAGGTCATCGCAATGGCAATCGTCGATGACAGCAGCGTATCGCGAACGGGAACGATGCGCCCCGCCTCCCATCGCACGATGCCGCGATTCGTCCCGACCCAGGCACCGCCGGCCGGGTCGGCGAGGACGCTCAGCACGAAGGCCCCCGGCATGCCCTCCGCTTCGCGAAACACCGTCTGCACGCCGTCACGATGATGAATGAGCCCCCCGCGCGTTCCGATGAGCATGGCCCCATCCGGAAGCGGTGCAAGCCCATACACACGAAGGTCGGGCGCGCGTGGGAGTGGCAGTGTGCGGAACCGGCCGTCCTTCCACAACGCCACGCCGTCGCGGGTGCCGGCCCACAGTGTTCCCGTCGCGTCTTCCGCGAGCGCACGCACGAATGCGTTCGGCAGCCCCTCACGCACCGTGAAATGGTCGAACGGTCCCGGAGTCAGCTTGCTGAGTCCGGCTTCGGTGCCGAACCAGATGTCCCCTTCGCGGTCAATGACCACGGTGTTGAGTTCGTCAAGCAGCAGCCCTTCGCGTTGCGTGATCCGTTCGAGCGACGTGCCGTCGTACCGCAGCGCGCCCTGGCGCGTGGAGATCCACACATCGCCGGAGGCATCGCGGGCTGCGGCGGTGTATTCAAGCACCTCGACGCCGGCCGTTCCCGGAAGCGTTCGAGCAACGCCATCCGCATAGGTGAGCAGGCCGGCCGGCGTGCCCACGAGCAGACCGGATGCCATCGGCAGCAGCAGACGCGTGGCCGCGGCCCCGAGTCGCGCATCGGGCACGCGCTCGAGTTGATCGTTCACCAGCCGCAGCAGGCCGCCGTCGGTGCCTACCCAGATCGTGCCGTTCTCGTCGCGCGCCAGCTTCGTGGCGAACGAATACCGCGCGTC
>JAABRL010000110.1 GCA_011390935.1 Gemmatimonas sp. | reverse complement strand
AGCCGCTGTCCCGGAATCACATCGCGCGGCTCGGCGCGCACGAGGTCCACCACGAACAGATGCGACCGTGTGCCGTCGTCCCACCGATCCCAATGCCGATAGAGCAGCTGGTCGTAGGTGCGCACTCGCGACGGCGCACGATCCACGCGCAACGCCGAATCGGCGTTGCAGCGATCGGTGGTACACCCCGGGTAGACGCGCGACGAAAACGCGATGCGGTCACCTCCGGGCGCCCAGCGCGGCCCCGTCGCGCCGCCCCACAAGCGCGTCAGCGCGCGACGCGCCGACCCATCGAGATTTGCAATCCAGAGCTGCCCCTGATGCACATACGCCACTCGACGTCCATCGGGGCTGAAGCGCGCCTCGGCGGCCGGCGTGGTGTCGTCGGGGAATGCGCGCGGGGACGCGCTCCCGTCGCTGGGGAGCAGGAAGGTGCGCGCCGTGCGACGATTCGCGGCCAGGTTGGTCGTGCGCACCGTGTACAGCACGAACCGGCCGTCGGGAGAGACATGCGGATCGTCCACCTGCCGAATGGCCGCCGCATCCTCGAACGTGATTGCTCGACCGGTCGCGGCGGGCTGGGCGGTGGCGGTGGACGCAACACCAATCAGCGCCAGCAAGGCAAAACGAGTCAACGACACGGGACGACGAGGGTGGATTCGCTGGGCGTAGGGCACACTGAAAGATACTCGGATCAACGCGTCCGTTGTTCCAGCGCCAGCGCGCACACGCAAAACGCCCCGCCGAGATCAGCGGGGCGTTGCACCAGCGACCTCGCCGAGCGTCAGCGCGTGCGACGGCGGGCCACACCCACGAAGCCGAGCAGGCCGGCGCCGAGCAGTGCGAGCGACGTGGGCTCCGGCACCTGCACGCCGGGCGACGTCATCACCACGCTGACATCATCGAGATGATTGCCGTAGCTCGTGGCACCCGGGTTGTTCTCGCCGAGGAACTCGAGCTTGGTCGTCTCGCTGGTCGCCACGAACGACGTGGTGAACCGGAACCACTCCCGATGATCGGCCGTCAGTACGCCAAACGGGTTCGTGCCGAAGATCTTGTCACCATCGATCAGCACATCGATTTCGCTGAACGCATTGCCACCGCCCGGGCGATGCAGACCCCAGAACGTCACCGAGTACGTCGCACCCGCGGTCGTCATGAGGTGCTGATAGAGGCTTGTCGGGGCGTTCACGTTGAGCTCGACGTGCGCGTTGCCATCGCGCGACGTGATGCCCTGAAACGTGCCGACCCACCGTTCGATCGTGCCGGACTCACTCGCCCAGTGGTCGAGCTTCGCGTACGGATACACGGCGCGATTGCCGGTCAGCGGCTTCGATTCGAAGCTGCAGTTCTGGACGATATTGCCGTCGATCTCGGCGCACTGCGCGCTGGCAGCAGACGGCGAGACGGTGAGCGCAGCCACGGCCACGAACAGGCCGGCACGAAGAGCGATTGTATTCATGGATGGAGAACCGGAAGAATGAGTGCAGGTGATGCGATTGCGTCGTCTGGCACACAGATTCGCAAGTTCGGTGCCTGTGCCAGGCCTGCACGAAAAACGCGGAACTGCTTGCTGGACAAGCGTTTGGCTCGCCGTCACGCTCTCGGTAACCGCCATTCGTCGCAATGACGCGACAGGTCGAGTGCGTGGAGTCGACAGACGGAAAAGGTCACAAGAAACTTCTCGTGCCATCGCACCCGATGCGCGCGGTGACCGACGGCGCCACAGCGGGGTTACCATCATCCATGCCGCGCTACCGCACCGTCATTCGCTTTCTCATCGTCATCGGCTGGCTCGCCACCATCGCGTCCGCCGTCGTGGTGCAATACCTGGGCGACCGCTCCGCGCTCGGCACGCTGGCCATGTTTGCGCCGCGGCACCTCACGCCGCTGCCGTGGCTGCCAGTCATCGTACTCGCACTGTTCGCGTCATGGCGACTCGCGCTGCTCGCCGTCGCGGGCCTGCTCGCAACGCTGTTCGGCGTGTCCGGATTCGTCGCGCCGCGACCAGCCGGCGGAGAGGCACCGACACTGCGCGTCGTCGCCTACAACACGGATGCCCGCTCGGAACTCGCCAACCGGCTCGCTGCCGACGTGCTCGCGTGGGATGCCGACGTGATCGCCATGATCGACTGTACCAATCCAGTGAGGCAGGCCGCCGCGCGCATTCCCGACTACACGCTCACGCTCGCGCCCTTCGCCTGTCTGCTCACGCGGTACCCCGTGGTGCGCCACGTGTACATGCCGCCCGCGGTTGGCCGACAGCTGCAACGCGTCGGTGCATCTCGCGGTGGCCGAGTGCACCGGGTGGACCTCGACGTGCGCGGCGAGGAAGTGTCGGTGTACATCGTGCATCTCGAAACCCCACGCTCGGCGCTCTGGGCTGCACGCAACTTCGACCTGTCGCAGCTCGAGTTCAACGCCGATTTGCGCTCCGCCGACTCGAACATCGCGTCGTCGGTCGTGGACCGATCGTCACCGAACCTGCTCGTGCTCGGCGACTTCAACCTCACCGTGGAAAGCGCGATTTATCGGCGGGATTGGGGTGATCTGACGAACGCGTTCTCCAGCACCGGCGGCGGATTCGGGCACACCATGTTCGCCGGCAAGCACCGCATCCGCATTGACCACGTGCTCTCGGGGCCAGCCTGGCAGCCGGTTCGCACACGGGTGCTGCACGGCTATCCGTCGGAGCACCAGCCGGTGGTGGTGGAGCTGAGGCGGCGGTAGTCCCGGTGCACCGAGCGCTGATGTGATCCCGGCTCGTTGGGCTGGGCGAAGGGGACCGCAACGAACTCCTGAGGGGTGAGAGTATCGCCGAGGAGATCCCAACCGGGGCCCGCATCGGTCGCGATCCGGCCGACCACTCATCTCACCCCTCACGATTTGGTTGCCGACCCCTTCGCCCAGCCCAGCGAACTCCGAAGGTCCCAGCCCAGCGAGCCGGACCCTGCTCGCCAGACCACGCTCCGCTCACGGTACGACCCCCCGGGCCGGTACCGCAATCACCCCCAACTCCAGCTCCCGTGCCGCGGCATTCAGC
>JAABRL010000109.1 GCA_011390935.1 Gemmatimonas sp. | reverse complement strand
GCTCACCGCACGCGGCCTCCCCGAAGCCGTTCAAACGCGGGCCACGCGCGAGCTGAAGCGGCTGCGCAAGCTGTCCCCCATGTCACCCGAAGCCGCGGTCTCCCGCAGCTGGCTCGACTGGATTGCGGCGCTCCCCTGGCACGAACGCTCCGAAGACACGCTCGATGTGAGCACGGCACGCGATGTGCTCGAAGCCGATCACTACGGACTGCGCGACGTGAAGGAGCGCATTCTCGATCATGTGGCCGTGCTTTCGCGCGTGGGCACGCTGCGCGGCCCGATTCTCTGTCTCGTGGGCCCGCCGGGTGTGGGCAAGACGTCGCTCGCGCGCAGCATCGCGCGCGCCATGGGGCGCAAGTTCGTGCGCCTGTCGCTGGGTGGTGTACGCGACGAAGCCGAGATTCGCGGACACCGCCGCACGTACGTGGGTGCACTGCCGGGTCGCATCATTCAGGCCATGCGGCGCGCCGAATCGGTGAATCCGGTGCTGCTGCTCGACGAACTCGACAAGCTTGGCAGCGACTGGCGTGGTGATCCTGCGTCGGCGCTACTCGAAGTGCTCGACCCCGAACAGCACGGCGCGTTTGCCGATCACTATCTCGAAGTCGAGTACGACCTGTCACAGGTGCTCTTTCTCACCACCGCCAACTCGCTGCCGGGCATTCCCGAAGCGTTGCGCGATCGGTTGGAGATTGTGCGACTGCCCGGGTATCTCGAACCCGAGAAGCTCGCGATTGCCACGCGCTATCTGCTGCCGCGGCAGCTCGAGGCGCACGGCATGGCGCCCGGTGATGTGGTGGTGCCGTCCGATGTGCTTACCACCATGCTGCGCGGCTGGACGCGCGAAGCGGGCGTGCGCGATCTCGAGCGTCGCATCTCGCGTCTCGTGCGCAAGATCACGCGCTCCGTGGCCGAACAGGGCGATACCGCGCTGCCGATCACGGTAAACGACGCCGATCTCACGGCGTGGCTCGGCGTCGCGCCGTACGATCTCGACATGGCCAACACCGAAGATCGCGTGGGTGTGGCCAATGGTCTCGCGTACACGAGCGTGGGTGGCGAAGTGCTCGAGATCGAGGTGAGCGTGGTGCCGGGGCGCGGTCGCTTGCAGCTCACCGGCACGCTCGGCGATGTCATGAAGGAATCGGCCTCGGCCGCGCTTACGTGGGTGCGTTCGCGTCTCGATGCGTTCGACCTGCCGAGCGACACGCTGCAGCGCCACGACCTGCACGTGCATGTGCCGGCGGGTGCCACGCCCAAGGATGGCCCGTCGGCAGGCATTGCCATTGCCACGGCCATGGTGAGTGCGCTCACCGGTCGCGCGGTGCGTGGCGATGTGGCCATGACCGGCGAAGTGACGCTGCGCGGACGGGTGCTGCCCATTGGGGGCATTCGCGAAAAGGGCGTAGCCGCACACCGGCAGCACATCGCGGCGGTGATCATGCCCGCCGCCAATGCACGCGATCTGACCGAGCTCCCCGATGACGCGCGCGCGGGGGTGGAATGGCACACCGTGCGTACGATGGACGAGGTGCTCAGCCGCGCGCTTCGGCCCGCAGCGACTGCTGTTCGCCCCAAGCGTGCTACCGCACGCATCCGACCGGAGAAGTATGTCTGAGTCCACGCCGAGCACCGAACCGCTCGTCATTCGTTCGCTCGAGTTCATCGGGCCCATGGCCGAAGCCGGCGGATGGCGCCCCGATTCGGAGCTCCCCGAGATTGCATTCGTGGGCCGCTCCAACGTGGGCAAGTCGTCGCTGCTGAACAAGCTGGTGCGCCGCAAGGCATTCGCGCGCGTGAGCAACACACCGGGACGCACGCGCGAGATCAACTTCTTCAAGGTCAACGGCACCTTCGTGCTGGCCGACCTGCCGGGCTACGGCTACGCGCGCATCTCGAAGGCGCGCAAGGAGGCGTGGAAGCCGCTCATTGAAGGCTTCCTGCGCTTCAGCCCCATGCTGCGCGGTGTGGTGCAGCTCATCGATGTGCGGCACGAGCCGACGCAAGACGATCGCTACATGCTCGACTTCCTCGCCGATCTTGGTGTGCCCACGCTCGTGGTGTTCACCAAGATCGACAAGTTGAAGTTCAAGGAGCGCGCCGTGCAGGTACCGGCGCTGCTCGCGTCCCTCGGCCTCGACGAAGAGCAGGCGCTGCTGTTCTCGGCGCGTACGGGTGAGGGGCGCGATGATCTCGCGAGCGCGGTGGTGTCGCTCTGCGAAGCGCCCGCCTGGCGCACCGCGGAAGAGGCGGCCGAGCAGCAGGCGAAGGCTGAAGCGGCCGCCGCGGCCAAGGCCGAGCGGGACCTCGCGCGCAAGCAGGAGCGCGCGGAGCATCGGCGGTGAGTGCGCGCCTCGTCCGCATCGTGAGTGCCCCGTTGCTCGCCGTCGCGCTCGGCGCGTGCGCGTCGATGCCGATCAGTGAAGAGGGCGCCCAGGCACCCGGCGTGGCACTCGGCCGAGATGCGCTGCTGGTGCCGGTGGGCTTGGGCACGTTGCGTCAGGACGACATCGCGATTCGTCTCGCGCTGCCCGGCGGGTTGCAGGTGCGCGCCGCACCGCTCGACGAATCGTTCATTCGCCTGCTGTCGCCCGATTCGTATCGCGCCATGCAGGAGCTCATCGCCAGCAAGCAGGACGACATCGTGCGCCTGCAGCAGCGCGAGCGCATGCCGTCGTACTCGCTGTGGGTGGTGAACTTCTTTGCGCTCGAAGTGGGCGAGACGCGCTTCAGCCCGCTCGAAGTGGTGATCCGCAATGCGGGGCGCGACTTCCGGCCGCTCGATGTGTTTCCCATGACGCCGGGCTTCGGTGAATACCGGTTGCGGCAGCGCGAAACGCAGTCGGCGGTGCTCGCCTTCGATGGCCTGCTCGATCCCAATCAGCCGCTGTCGATGATCGTGGAGACCACCGAGAGCAGCGGGTGGCAGACGATTCTGCAGCGCGTGGAGCGTGAGCGGGTGTTGGTGCGGTCGCGGGCGGGTGCGCCGAGTCGGCGGGATACGTTGGGGCGGTGACGGGCCGCAACCGCAACAGCAACTGAGTTTTGGAAGGAGGGAAAAAGAGATCAAGGGTG
>JAABRL010000108.1 GCA_011390935.1 Gemmatimonas sp. | reverse complement strand
CTCGCGCGGGTCTTCGAACCGTTCTTCTCGACCAAGGAGCTGGGCCGCGGCACCGGACTCGGTCTCGCGATGGTGTACGGCATCGCCAAGCAGAACGACGGCCATGTCGCGATCACCAGCAGCCCCACACAGGGCACTGCGGTGCGTCTCTATCTGCGGCGTGCCGAAGCGCCCCCACCAACGGTCGGTGTGGACGCGCCAACGGACAAGGCAGCATCGCCTGGTAATCAGCGCGTGGTACTCATCGTCGACGATGACGATGCGATCCGCCGACTCACGTCGCGCACGCTGACCGCGAGTGGATTCCACGTACTGCAAGCGCCGGAGGGCGAAGCAGCGCTGGCCGCGAGTGCGCGCTACGACGGGCGTATCGATCTCCTGCTCACGGATGTCATCATGCCGGGGATGCATGGCATCGAAGTCGCTCGCCAGGTGACACAGCACCGGCCGGATACACGCGTCCTGTTCATGTCAGGACATGCCGAGGACATTCTCGGATCGCGCGGGATCATCACCGATGACAGGACGCGGTTGCTGCAGAAGCCGTTTGGTGGTCGCGATCTGGTGCGGGCGGTGCAGGAGGCATTGGAAGGGGAGTAGCGGGTCACCCGGCGGCGCGGCGCTCACGCAGACCGGCGTCGTACTTGGCACGCCGGTCTGCGTGCGCTTCGCACTGGCAACGATGCATCAGCTCCGGACGCCGGATCAATCCTCGAACGGCGGCGGTACGCGACTGCTGCGTGACATCTCGTGGCGCACGACCAGTACCAGACCGACGATCGTCAAGAGCGCGGCGACTGTAAACAGCGGTACGCGTACTGCTCGGGGCAGCATGATGGCGAGCACCACGGGGAGAGCACCGGCAAAGCAGAGTGCAAGGCCGGGTTCGCGGCGATACCAGGCATACGACAACTGGGTCGCCGGTTCAGGCGACAAAGGGCTGGACATTTGAGACTCCTGCGGATGAGGACGTGAGCGACACAGATCGTGTCTCGCACCATCAGCCGGCATGGATCGACCACCAGCGCACCGCACGCGATGCTTCGCGAGGGTGCGTTCGGCCAATGGCGCAGGGATCGCGAGGGTCAGCGTCCTGCTGGCGGAGCCGTTGCGTCGTAGGGGAGCACGCCGCCATGCGCGGCGACGGCCTGCGCGCGCGTGCGTGTCTGTGCGGCGGACGTCGGGGTGGCGTGGCGCTCGTGCCCCGAGGTGCCGGCGAGCCAGGCGACCGGAGTGCTCTCCCGTCGTGGCGGCTTTGATCCGCGAGACACGCTGACCGCGAGGCCGGTGTTCGCTGCGGGGGCTTCCACGTGTCCCGCCGCGGGCCGACTCGCCAACTCCAGCGAGGCGTCGCCGCGGGTTCCCACGGGTGTCGCGGTCGCTTCGGCGACTACGCGCTCGCTGGGCGCGCTTCCAGCCTGTGCGCTCCACAGCCCGCCGAACAGCGCGACCAGCCACAGCAGCAACGCTACGGCGGGTCGAGTTCGTCTCGCGGATTGCGCGTCGCTGGGGGCCACTCTGAAATCTAATGCATCACGGGACCGCGCTGCAGCGCGCGCCGTTGGGCCCCGCGCTCAGGCGCGCGTTCCGAGGTCAGCCGCCACACCCCGGCGGCAGTCGTACCTCCACCTCGCTCAACGAGGCCCCCTCGGACAGGCGTAGCGGCAGTCGGGCCGGCGCACACTCGGCCGCCAGCGCGCGCACCTGCACGGTGCGCACCTGAGCGCTCCGCCGCGGCACGCCACAGAGCACCACTGCCCCGTCGGCGTTGGTGGTGCCGGACTGACGCGCCATCTCCCACGCCCACGCGTCCTGCGCGCCCCGCGCGTAGCGTTCGCGCCATTCGACCACCACCGGAACGCCCGAACGCGGCCCCGACTGCGCATCGGTCACGAGCACCGACAGCGCGAGGGTGGACGGGGTGGCCACCATCTCGCATGGGTTCGCATCTCGCAGGATGGAGAAGGCGGCGGCGGCCGCCTCGCTCGATGGCGCGCGGGTGGTGAGAGCGGCCGCAGCGGACACACCGAGCGCGCCGTGCAGCGTACGCAACAGCGCGCGTTCACCAAACGGCCCGCCCACGCTGTAGAGCAATCGGTCGCCCTGGCGCACCTCGGTCACCACACCGCGCACCACCTTCACGCCGGCGGCGCGCGTGATCGGCGCGAAGGCACGACCGGGAACCTCCACCTCTTCCGTTTCCAGGGTGGGCATTCGCAGCAGCCATCGGTCAATGATCCATCGGCCATCCGGCAGCTGGGCATATTCCACCGAGCCGCCGGGGTTGACCGCGGCCGTCACGCTGGGCAGACCGACATAGCGAAAGTCGAGTCGCTCCAGTGTCCGCGACTGCGCATCGAGCCAGAGCACCCCGCGCACGTCCACCCGATTGCGCGCGCGACGCTCCGGTGCGAACGCGATGCCGATGCGCCCTTGCGACTCACGCGATCGGTCGAGCGTGAGGCAAGTGCCCGCGAGAAACCGTTCGTCGGTGAGCACGATCGCGTCCGGCGCACTGTACACCCCGCCTCCGCGTGCGTCGGTGCGCACGAAGCCCTCACGCAGGAGCTCGGCCACTGGCACGCTCTGGTATGGCTGCGCTGTGGCGCCGATACGCAGCGCGGGCTGACTGGAGGACACGAGGCTGTCGCGTCGATCGCGCTGTTCCTCGAACTCGAACGCGCGCACCACCGGCGGTTCGCCCTCAATGGTGCCCAACGACGCCTGAAGCGCCGTCAGCGCGTCGGCGTACAGCGCCGAGATGACGCTCCCGTCTCGGCGTGGCACGCCGCATCGGGCGCGCTCGCGCACCCGAACCGTGGCGACGGCCGCCGGGGTATCGGGCAGTTCGCGCCCGACGTCACGTTGCGCGCCAGCCGGCAGTCGCCCCGTGAACAGGATCACGGGACGCTGCCCGATACGCAGCGCGCGCACCGTCACCGAATCGGTACCGGTGACCAGGCGGAACGAACCGGAGGCGCCCGTGACGGCGCGCCCGACCACGAGGCCGTCACGAAGCCGCGTGACCGTCACGACCACGCCACTGGCGGGTACAGGCGGCACGCCGCCGCGCAGCACACCGAATAC
>JAABRL010000107.1 GCA_011390935.1 Gemmatimonas sp. | reverse complement strand
TGCGCACACGGGATGGCAGGGGCACCCGGATGGTGCCGACCTGATCCTCGATCCCGACGCGATTCGACAGCACTTCCCGTTTCTCGCGCCCGACATCGTGGGCGTGCTGCACGCTCGGCGGTGCGGCTGGTTCAGCGGGCAGCAGGTGGGCATGCTGCTGCTCGAGGAGGCGCGCGCGGCTGGCGTGCATTTCCTGAGCGGTCGCGTGACGGCGGTGCACTCGGCGGGCGGCGCGGTGACGGGTGTGCGCGTGGAGACGGCGCACGGTGCCGAGGAGATCGCGACGCCGGTGTTCGTGAATGCGGCCGGTCCGCATGCGCGGGCGGTGGGTCGTCTGCTCGACGTGGAGCTGCCGCTCGTGTCGGAGCTGCACCGGAAGGTGGCGTTCGAGGATGTGGCCGGCGTGGTGCCGCGCGACACGGGGCTGGTGATCCTGCGCGATACGCAGGAGCTGCCGTGGACCGCCGAGGAGCGCGCGGAGCTGGCGGCCGACGAGGAGACGCGCTGGCTCACCGAACCGATGCCGGCCAACGTGCATCTGCGTCCCGAGGGCTATCACACCAGTCGCACGGTGCTGATGCTGTGGGAGTGCCACGGGCCGCAGCTGTTCGAGCCGCCGGCGTTCCCCATTCCGGACGACCCGCTCTTTGCCGAGGTCGTGTTCCGCGGCATGAGCCGAATGGTGCCGGGGCTTGAGCGCTATCTCGACGCGCTACCGCACAGCTACCTGGACGGTGGTTACTACACGAAGACGGTGGAGAACCGGCCGCTGATCGGTCCGTTGCCGGTGGCGGGGGCGTACGTGTGTGCGGCGTTCAGCGGCTTCGGCCTGATGGCGGCGCCGGCGGCCGGGGAGCTGCTGGCAGCGCACATCACCGGGGGGCCGCTGCCGTCGTACGCGCCGGCGTTTGTCTTGGCGCGGTACGAGGATGCGGGGTACCGGGAGCGGCTGGCGGCGTGGGGGTCGACGGGACAGTTGTAGGCGTATCCTGAACTAGCGGGACTCACTATTTTCATTTACTATAGTAAATGAAAATAGCTGGTGCAGCTATTTTCATTTCCGTCACCAGGGAGTGGGCCTGATGAAGCGTGGGACGACCGGGACCTACCACAGGAGTACCGTGGCGGGTGAGGAGGTGCTCGCGTTCGTGCCCCGACCGCTGCCACCACACCCGCCGATCGAGTTCTCCCCCACTCGGCAACGTCTGCTGGAGCGGGCCCTGCTGGCGTGCGGTCGTCTCGACGCCGTCACGGCGCTGCTGCCCGATCCGGATCTGTTTCTGTACACCTACGTGCGCCGCGAGGCGGTGCTATCGAGCCAGATCGAGGGGACGCAGTCGTCAATTGCCGATCTGCTGTTGTTCGAACTCGATGAAGCACGCGGCGTGCCAATCGACGATGTCACGGAAGTCTCCAACTATGTGGCGGCGCTGGAGCATGGACTCGCGCGCCTTCGCGACGGCTTTCCGCTGTCCAATCGCCTGATCCGCGAGATTCATCGCGAACTGATGACCAGCGGACGGGGAGCGGCCTACCAACCGGGCGAGTTTCGCCGCAGTCAGAACTGGATTGGCGGCACTCGACCTGGAAACGCGGTCTTCGTTCCGCCGCCCGTCCATGAGGTCGAGCCATGCATGGCCGATCTCGAGCGATTTCTGCACGACACCTCGGCGCCCGGCGCTCTGCTAAAGGCGGCCATGGCGCATGTGCAGTTCGAGACGATCCATCCATTTCTCGACGGCAACGGCCGAACGGGTCGACTGCTGATTGCGCTCATCCTGCATCACGAAGGTGTGCTGCGTCAGCCGCTCCTGTACCTGTCGCTCTATTTCAAGGACCATCGCGCCGAGTACTACCGGTTGCTCGACACCGTTCGCCGAACAGGGGATTGGGAGGCGTGGCTCGACTTCTTCTTCGAGGGCGTGGAGACGACGGCGACGGAAGCCGTGCACACGGTCCATCGCTTGCTGGCGCTGTTCGATGCCGATGCCAGACGACTCCACACGCTGGGTCGCAGCGCGGCCACCGCCGCCCGGCTGCTAGACGCGTTGCGGCGACGCCCGGTGGCGAGCATTCCGCTACTGGCCAAGCGCGCCGACGTTGCGTTCGCCACGGCCGCTCGCGCGGTCGGCGTGATGCTCGAGCTCGGGATCGTTCGCGAAATCACGGGTCGCAAGCGCGAGCGCGTGTTCGCCTACGGCGCGTACGTGGATATTCTGAGCGAGGGGGCCGACCCGCTGTGAGACGCGAGCTTGCAACGGCACCGGCAGTCAAGCCCTCGTGCCTCGTACCTCACGCCTTGGACCTTGTACCCGAAGTGCCGCGATCGCGGCTCATTGGGTCGAAGGTCGAAGCCACGAGGCGCGAGGCACGAGGGTCCAACCGCAACGGCGGTCCAACCCAAGCCTCCGCGATCACACCCGAAAGTGATCCGGCCGCCAACTGCGAATCGCCTGCTTGATCGCCTTGGGCTCCGTGAGCGTCCCGGCGAGCACCTGCCGCACCAACCCTTCCACCTCGCCGTCGCTCGCAAAGCGCAGCGCGATCAGCTGCCGCGGGCGCAACTCTTCAATGCGCGGCTGCAGCTCCGCCGGCAGCAGCCGCTGCAGGCGCAGGCGCTCCTCCAGGCGAATCACGCGGTCCTGCGCCTTGAGCGGGAAGAGCCGCGTGTAGGCGTACACGCCGAACAGCGCGAACGCGCCGAGCAGATCGTAGTGGCTCTCCCAGTCGCGCAGTGAGGCCGCGCGTGCGATGCTCCAGACCACGTAGGCGAGCACGAGCGGGCCGGTGACGTAGTGGTAGCCCGGGACCATCTGGGCGTGATTGGCGTAGCTCTGCGGCGTCTGGTCGGCCATGAGTCGAGACTGGTGAAGTGATGGTGGCGTACTGCTGCTCGTCGAGCGCGGAGCGAGGGCGCCGGGTTCCCCGGGGCGGCGCCGGGAAAGATCGCCCTTGACGCGCTTCATCATTAACCGTATGGTTAAACCATGAGCCCTAACCAAACAGTTAACAAGGCCGCCACGCCGGACGGCGCCGGCGACGACGAGACCCGGGAGCGCCTGCTGCAGGCCGCGCACCGCGTCTTCCTGCGCAGCGGCACCGCCAAGGCG
>JAABRL010000010.1:23030-105143 GCA_011390935.1 Gemmatimonas sp. | reverse complement strand
ATGGCACACCGCCGATTCATCGACCTGAGCCACACGGTGGCGGACGGACAGGTCTGCTATCCGGGGCTCCCCGCGCCGATCATCTGCGACTACCTGAGTCGCGAGGACAGCCGCGCGCTGTACGAGCCCGGCACCGAGTTTCACATCGGTCGCGTGGAGCTGGTCACCAATACCGGCACCTACATCGACTGCCCGTTTCACCGCTATGCCGACGGTCGTGACGTCTCACAGATGCCGCTCGAACGCTTCGTCGACCTGCAGGCCGTCGTGGTGCGCGCGACCGCGCGCGACGGGCGCGCCATCGATGCGAATGTGTTTGCCGAGGTGCCAGTGCGTGGTCGCGCGGTATTGGTGCACACCGGCTGGGACGCGCACTGGGGCACGGATGCGTACTTCACGGGGCATCCGTTTCTGACGGAGCAAGCCGCCTGCTGGCTGCGTGATGCGGGCGCCGTGCTCGTCGGGATCGACTCCATGAACATCGACGACACCAGCGGTGGCACGCGCCCGGTGCACTCCGTGCTGCTCCGCGAAGAGATTCTCATCGCCGAGCACCTGTGCAATCTGGGCGCGCTGCCGGATGACGGCTTCACCTTCACCGCCGTGCCACCCAAGCTCGTGGGCGTCGGCACCTTTCCGGTGCGCGCGTTTGCGACGGTGGCGTGATGACGGCCTCGCGATAGCCGCCGGGTTCAACAGCGCATCTACCCGTCCACCACCGCCGCCAGCACGAGTCGCTCACGCGTGGAGACCACGACCCCACCCGGACGCTCGAGCGTCACGGCAAACAACGTGGGGCGACCGACCGGAATGCGCGCCGTAACGGCGACCAGCACTTCGCCGTCGCTGCCGACATCGAACACGCCGCCGTCCACCGGGTAGCGAGCATCACGGTCGGCGTCGATGATCCAGAGCTGATACTGGGCGAGCCGCGGATCGTTGGGCGTGAGCCCGACGAAGCGCATCACGCCGCGCTGCTGCGCGTCGTTCCACACGATCTCGCCACGTGCGCCGCGCGCCGAGGGATCCGTGCTTTCCTGCCACGCACGGCGAATGCTGGTACTGTCGGCCAGCAGCGCCGCTCGCAACGACTCGAGCGTCACGGGCGCGGTGACGGCGGCCACGTCGGCCACCGTCTCGACCCGAGGTGCGCGCACCCACAACGCGAGTGCGGCGGCAGCCGCGAGCCACCCCGCAACCGCCATGACGCGCAGCGTGCGCGTGGGTCGCACCACAACCAGCGGCGCGGTCGACGTCGCCCCGGAGGCATGCGCATCGCGCAGCTGCGCGCGACCGTCGGCCACAATACGTGATGCAAGCGACGACGGCAGCGCGGACGTCTCGCCAGACGCGTCGTGCAGCGCCACGGTGAGTGCCGCCGCGGCCTCGTCCAATGAATGGTGCCTCGTCATGCCATCTCCTCCGGTCCGGAAAGCCGGCCGGCCAGCAGGGCGCGCGCCTTGAGCAGGCCGCGCCGAATATGTGACTTCACCGTGCCCAACGGCATCGCCGACTCCAGCGCGATCTCATCGTGCGTCTTCCCATCGAGCAGGTGGCGTTCGAGCAGCTGTCGCTGCACCGGCGTCAGCCCCGCGAGCAGCGTCTCGGCGTCGAGTGCATCGCTGATCCGGTCGGACGCATCCGCAGCCTGATCGGCGACATCGAAGTCGTCGGGCCAGGACATCGCGTCGATCTGTCGCGATCGCCGACGCAATCGGTCAATGAGACGACGCCGCGCGACCATGACGACGAAGCTGCGTTCGTTGGCGCGCGCCGGATCGAACCGCGCCGCCGACTTCCACAGGTCGAAGAAGATCTCCTGTACGGCGTCTTCGGCATCGGCCGTGTCCGTGGACCATCGCCGTGCCAGCGACCAGAGCAGCGACCCGTACTCCGCCACGCAGGACGAAACCGCCGCCTCGTCTCCCGACGCAATGCGCGCGAGCAGCGCCGACGCACTCGGTATCGGGACCGCCACGCGGTCTTCGCTCACCGCGTCCTCCGACGCCCGGTGCCGAACCGGACACGGAGCACGCACCGATGGCCAGACAACGGCCACCGGCAGGGACTGGGACATGCCAACCTCGAACAAGAAGGAAGCGGGAAGCGCATCACGAGAGTATTCGTTGGCACGCGCAATCCGGATGCACTGCATCCACCGGGGTGCGATGGAGCGAAGACTGCCCTGTCCATCACAGTTCCCATGTCTCGTTGCTCGGAGAGGTCCATGCGGTTGCCCTTCGCCACCCTGCTTGCGTCCACGCTACTCGCAAGCGCCCCCCTGTTGGCCCAGCAGGACATCGTCCGCACCGCTCGCGGGGCGGGCCAGTTCGCCACGCTGCTCGCCGCCGTCGACGCAGCCGGTCTCACGGCCACGCTGCAGGGGCGCGGCCCCTTCACCGTCTTCGCGCCCACCGACGAAGCGTTCCGGGCGCTGCCTACCGGAACGGTGGAATCGCTGCTGAAACCCGAGAACCGGGAGCAGCTCAAGGCGCTCCTGCTCTATCACGTGGTGCCGGGGCGTGTGGCCGCCGCAACGGCACGCACGCTCGACGGAGCGGCCACCGTCGAAGGGCGTCGCATTCGGATCCGTACCTCGGGCGCCTCACTGCGCATCAACGAGGCGACCGTCATCAGCGCCGACGTCAACGCGAGCAACGGTGTGATTCACGTGATCGATCAGGTGCTCATGCCACCTGCCGCGAGCGGGAGCACCGGGATGACGACCTCGCGCGGCACTGACTCCATGAATGCGCGAGCCCGGGCACTGATCGATCTGGCGATTCAGCGCGGTGCGCCACTCTTCAACGCGGGGCAGCCGCAAGCCACTGTTGCCCTGTACGAACTCGCGACGCGCGCCGTGCTTTCGCTCGAAGGCATGGGCACGGACGTCACGCGTCCGCTGGAGCGCGGGTTGCGGGAGGCGGAGCGCATCACGGGCGCCGACGACCGGGCGTGGACGCTGCGCGAGGCGCTCGACGACGCCGGACGGGCACTCGACGTGCGCATCGTCGCGGAGCGCTCGACCAACCGACGCGCCATGACGAACGGTCGCACGCGCCACTGATCCGACGCAACACACGCGCCCGTCAGAAGACGACCGGGCACATGGTCCCGGTTCGGCGGGCGCGCTGCAACGCGGCGGTCGCAAGCCTCCATTGCGTTGGGGAAGAATCCGGGTGCGTCAACATCGAGACGCGCATGCGCATCGTCGCATCGGCAGACGCGGTGCTCAGGCCGAGGTGCCGCACCACGACACGCCCGGAATCGCGCGTGATGCACGACAGCGCCCGTTCCGCCGCCCGCCCCACCGCACAGTTGAAGCCGGTAGTGCCGAACTGCAGCGTGGCCTGCGTGGCGGAATCGGCTTCGAGCTCGAACCAGTACAGGTTGGCACGCAGTGTCCACACCCGCATTTCACCCGGCACCAACGACACCCGTTCCTCGAAGAGCTGATATGGCTCGAGTGCCTCGGGGCTGCGCACCGCCTCGAGCACTTCGACGGGTTCCTGCCAGGCGCAGTTGCCCACCTGCACGTCCACGTGCGTGCGACCTCGGCCGCGTACGTGCAGCGCCGCATCGCGCAGCACCACCACCGACGTATCGCGAACGGCGGCCGTGCCCGCCAGCAGTTGCACCGGCTCCCGATCTGGCCCGAGCGGACGCAGCACGAACTCCACGGGTGCGTCGCCAACGCGCAGTGCCCGCGTCCCGC
This sequence comes from Gemmatimonas sp., assembly GCA_011390935.1. GTDB lineage: Bacteria > Gemmatimonadota > Gemmatimonadetes > Gemmatimonadales > Gemmatimonadaceae > JAABRT01. The sequence goes on along the minus strand of JAABRL010000010.1, from coordinate 101,428 downwards.
CACTTCGAGAGGCGGTCACCGGTCGGCAGCGCACGAGCAGCTGCGAGCGCACGGTCCCGCGCGTGACCTCCACCACGCCGTCCGCCGCGCGGGTGCAATGCACCGTACCATCGCGCGCGAGTGTGAGCGTGTCGCCACCCAGCTGCTGCCACTGCACGTCACCGGCAGGCTGCATGCGCCCGCGCGCGTCCACCGTTTGCAGCGCAATGCGCGTGGGCCGATGATGATTCACCACGAGCGTATCGCCGGTGTGACTGGTGAGGCGCACGGGACGCGCGTCGCCGCATCCAGCGACCACGCCAATGGCCAGCAGTAGGGCGCACGTCGAACCGCGCGTGCGCGATCCGGCACGCGGCCGCCGCATCGGAACGCCGAGGAACGGTCGCATCTGGCGAAACTACCTGCCATCGCAGCTGACGGCGAGGCGGAGGCCCTTGCCCGGCGGCCGGCCGCGCTTGCGCGATCGGCTGCCGATCGGCAGGCTTTCGGATCCACTCGCGATACCCTCCCTCGCTCGACACGCCACGCTCGGGACCGCCATGAACCGCCGCACCTTCCTTGCCTCAAGCGCCGCCGCGCTCGCGCTCGGCCCCGCCGCCACCGCGGCGCTCGCTGCCCAGCCGTCGCCGCATTTCGCATCTCGCTCGCGCAGTGGTCGTTTCACAAGGCGTTGCGCGCGCGCGAGTTCGACCATCTCGACTTCGCCCGCGTCGCCCGGCGTGACTTCAATCTCGATGCCATCGAGTACGTGAACTCGTTCTTCAAGGACAAGGCGACCAACGCCGCCTACCTGGCCGACATGAATCAGCGCGCCGCCGACCACGGCGTGTATCAGCATCTCATCATGATCGATGGCGAAGGGGCGCTCGGCGACCCTGACGCCACCAAGCGCACGCAGGCGATCGACAACCACCGCCCGTGGCTCGACGCCGCGAAGACCCTTGGCTGCGCCACCATTCGGGTAAACGCGCAGAGCAGCGGCACGCCCGAGGAGCAGGAGCAGCTGGCCGCCGACGGACTGCGGCGCCTCGTGGAGATCGCCGACCCGCTCGAGATCAACGTGATCGTGGAGAACCACGGCGGGCTGTCATCGCATGGCGACTGGCTCGTGCGCGTGATGCAGCGGGTGAACCATCCGCGCATGGGCACGTTGCCCGATTTCGGCAACTTCTACGAGTACGATCGGTACACCGGCGTGGCCGACATGATGCCGTATGCGAAAGCCGTCAGCGCCAAGGCACACGACTTCGATGCGAACGGCAACGAAACGAAGACGGACTACGCCCGCATGCTGCGCATTGTGCTCGGGGCGAAGTTCTCCGGGTGGGTGGGGATCGAGTATGAAGGCAGCACGCTTCCCGAACGTGAGGGCGTGTCCGCGACGCTGCGATTGCTGCAGCGCATGCAGCGTGAACTCGCCTGAGGGAACGCCATCCGCGCTGTAGCGGCGGCTCGGTCCGCGGGTCAAGTTCCAGCCCCGTCCCCCAGCCTGCCTCGACCATGACCCTTCGCCCTCGCGCCCAGTGGGGCACCTTCCCCTCGGCGCCCACCTCCTACGGCCGCTCCGTGCTTGGCCTGCCGCTCGAAGTGTGGCGGCCCACGGGACGCTGTGAGCTGCTGCTCTTTGCTGCCATTCATGGCGAGGAGCCCGAGACCACCTGGGCGCTCTCACGCGCGCTGCGGCAGCTGCCAGAGCGCCCCGAACACGCGGCCGTGGTGCTCGCCGCCAATCCGGACGGACTCATTCGCGGCACACGCGCCAACGCCAACGGCGTAGACCTCAATCGCAACTTTCCCACCGCCACGTGGCGCGAGGGGACAGTGACCAGCCGCGCCACCATCGGCGAGCCGAGTGACGTGCTGCTCGGCACCGGCACAGCGCCGGGCTCCGAGCCCGAGACGCAGGCGCTGCTCGCGCTCATCGCCGAACTCCGCCCCGATGCCGTGATCGCCCTGCACGCGCCGCTGGCCTGCATTGACGACGCGAACGGCAGCGCGCTCGGTCATCGCCTCGCCGAGCGCACCGGCATGCCGCTGGTGGCCGATGTGGGCTACGCGACGCCGGGATCGTTCGGGTCGTGGGGCCAGGAGCACGGCGTGCCGGTGATCACGTACGAGTTTCCCGTGATCGCAACCGAAGACACCATGGCGCTGCACGTGCCGGTGTTCGTGGAGCTGCTCACCGGCACGCTGCCGTGACGCTCAACTACATCTGGCTCGCCTTCTTTCTCGTCTCACTCGTGGTGGGACTGGTGAAGCTCGTGGGCGGCGACACCGCGGTGTTCAGCGCGATGACGCAGGCCACCTTCGATTCGGCCAAGACCGGGTTCGAGATCTCGATCGGGCTCACCGGCGTGCTCACATTGTGGCTTGGCCTCATGAAGGTGGGGGAAGCTGGCGGCGCGATCGGCGTACTCGCGAAGGTGGTGAGTCCGTTCTTTCGTCGACTGTTTCCCGAGGTTCCGCGCGATCACCCGGTGCTCGGCTCGATCATCATGAATTTTTCGGCCAACATGCTCGGGCTCGACAATGCGGCCACACCGCTCGGGCTCAAGGCCATGAACGAACTGCAGACGCTCAATCCGGACAAGGAGACGGCCACCAACGCGCAGATCATGTTCCTGGTGCTGAACACCTCGGGACTGACGCTCATTCCGATCAGCATCATGGTGTACCGCGCACAGCTCGGCGCCGCGAACCCGGCGGATGTGTTTCTCCCCATTCTGCTCACCACGTATTTCTCCACGCTCACCGCCCTCATCGGCGTGGCGCTGGTGCAGCGCATCAATCTGTTCGACCCCGTGCTGCTGGCGTGGATCGCGGGCACGACGGCCGTGATCGGCGCGCTCGTGTACACGTTTGCGGGCATGGAGCAGGAGCGCGTGCAGGCGATCTCGAACGTGGTCGCCAACCTCGTGCTGTACGGCGTGATCTCGGTGTTCCTGCTGATGGCGCTCGTGCGCAAGGTGAACGCGTACGAGGCGTTCATCGAGGGCGCGAAAGAAGGCTTTCAGGTGGCGATTCGCATCATCCCGTATCTGGTGGCGCTGCTCGTGGCCATCGGGGTGTTCCGCGCGTCTGGCTCACTCGACCTTCTCACGCAGGGCATCGCGCAACTGTTCGCCGTGTTCGGTATTGACGACCGCACGATTCCGGCCCTGCCCACCGCGCTCATGAAGCCGCTCTCGGGGAGCGGAGCGCGCGGCATGATGGTGGACGCGATGGAAACGTACGGCGCTGATTCGTTCGTGGGTCGGCTCTCCTCAACCTTCCAGGGCGCGACCGACACCACGTTCTACGTGTTGGCGCTTTACTTCGGCTCGGTGGGCGTGCGCAAGACGCGACACGCCATCTCGATGGGACTGCTGGCCGATGCCGCGAGCGTGGTCGCCGCGATCACCATTGCGTACATCTTCTGGGGATGACGCGCCGCATCGTGCAGCGCGTTCACCACACCCGCGTTACTGCAGCTTGAGCCACACGAACACGCCACCCAGCGCCGTGAGGATGAGCAGGCCAAGCCAGCTCAAGGCGCGCATAGCGCCGCCGGGCTGCATGTCAGCCGGTGTCGCCGATGAGGTGATCAGACGGAAGTTGAGATAGCCCGCGATCGGTGCCGAGAGGAATGCCATCGTGGTGACCAGATCGATCAGGCCGGTGAGCGACGACGCGAACTTCGTGATGAGGACGAGCGCTGCCGCACACGTGAGTCCCATCCAGATCACGTACAGTCGGTTCGAACCCGCGAGGCTCGGTACGATCAGGTGCGTGCCCACCGCGAGCGCGCGCGGATAGCCGTCGATCACCGTGAGTGTGGTGGAGAACATGGTGGCGAGCGCCGCAATCGCGATCACCGGCCCGGCCCACCCGCCCAGCACCTGCTTGTACACGTCCACGAGCTGCGTCGCAAAACCACCGCTCGAGTTCTGCAGGGCGAGTCCGGAGCCGTGCATCACCATCGCGCCCAGCACGACGAAGAACACCGCGAGCACCGTGGTGAGGCCGTAGCCGAGATTGAAATCGAAGTGCGCCTCTTCGAGCGTGGTGCGCTTGCCCGTGCTCTGATCGCGCGCCTGAATCCACAACGACTGGAACACCGAGATCTCCACCGGCGCGGGCATCCAGCCCATGAGCGCGATGAGGAACGGGAGCGCCGCCATCGTCCACGGCGACGGACTTTCGAACGTCGCGGGGGCGACCGGCCCATGCAGCACCGCGGCGACCACCGCGACCACGGTCGCCACCGCGAGCACCGCCATGATGGCCTTCATGGTGCCATCGAGCGCCTTGTAGTGTCCGCCGAGCAACAAGGCGATACACACGCCCATCACCAGCACGCTCCACATGATCGGGGGGATCACCGTGCCGAGGAAATGCTGCGCGATTCCCGCGGTGACGAACGTGACGCCCGCGATGGAGCCCACCGCCGTGACGGCGGCGAGCAGCAGAAAGGCCCAGAGGAAGCCACTACCCATCTGCTTGTAGCCGTCGAGCAGGTTCTTGCCGGTGGCCACGGCGAAACGGTGTCCGTATTCGAAAAACGGGTACTTGAGCAGGTTGATGCCCAGCACCACCGCAATCAGTTGCAACCCGAAATCGGCGCCGGCTCGGGTGGACTGCACGAGGTGGGAGACACCGATGGCGGCGCCCGCCATGAGCAGCCCGGGTCCTGCGGCCTTGAGCAGCGTGAGCAGCGACGACTTCGACGACATGCAACCCCGAGGTGGTGGTAGGCGGGAGAGGTGGGGCGTGCACGACACCAGGTGGCGTCGTACAGCGCCCTCGAAGCTGTCCGCGGGGTGCGCTCACGGCAAGCCACTACCACGCCAGCGCTACGGCAGACGCGACTTGCGACGCAACGCGGGACGCGTTCCCCCACGCACTGCCGACGACACGGCGCCCGGGCCTGCGGCGCCGGCCGTGGAGCGCGCGCTTGCCATGGGCAGCGGCAGAACGATCGGTGATCGTCGATCGATCTGCGTGCCGTCGCCCAACTGCCCGTATTCGTTCCACCCCCAGCAATACCACACCTCAGCGAACGTGCGTCCGCACACGTGATACCCGCCGCCGCTGGTGAGCGTCGTGAAGCGCAAGGCGTCGATGGAGAGCGCGGGGGACAGCTGATCGACCGTGCTGCCGATGCCCAGCTGTCCTTCGGCGTTTTCGCCCCAGCACTTCGCTTCGCCCGATGCCAGCAGCGCGCACGTCGACCACCCGCTGGCATGCACGCTGGCGAACACGTTGTCCCCGAGCACCCGAACCGGTGCGAGACGGCTGGTGCGCGTGCCATCGCCCAGCTGTCCATCATTGTTCCATCCCCAGCACCACAAGGCACCGGCAGCGGTCAGGCCGCAGCTGTGATAGTCACCCAGCGAGAGCTGTGTGAACACGTGCCCGCCAGCGACGGCGACCGGGGCGAGTCGATCCGTCCCCGAGCCGTCGCCCGACTCCCCGTCGCTGTTCTCTCCCCAGCACCACGCCTGGCCGGCGGCCGTGAGCCCGCACGTGTGATCGTAGCCCACGCGAAGCTGCACGAACACATGCCCGCCGCGCACGCGAACCGGGCGAGTCGCAGCGAGCAGATTGTCACTGTCCCCGAGCTGTCCGCGTCGATTGCGGCCCCAGCACCAGGTTTCGCCGTCGGTACGGAGCCCGCACACGTGCGTGCGGGTGGCGCGCAGCGTGGTGAAGGTATGCCCGTCCACCACCGCGACCGGCGTCTGACTGTCACCGCCCGCCCCGTTCCCCAGGCCACCGAACTCGTCGCTGCCCCAGCAATACGCGGCGCCAGCGATCGTGAGCCCGCAGGTGAACTCGTCAGCTGGCGCCATTTCCGCAAAGCGTAGCGTCGTGGCAACGCGCACCGGGCGAGGCTCCGTCGCCGTACATGGCGTCACGCCCACCTCACAATCGGCATTCGATCCCCAGCACCACGCCTCGCCGTCGGCCGTGAGTCCGCACGTAACGAACGGGCCGGCGAACAGCTGCGCGAAAGCGAACGGGACTGTCACCGTGATGGAGGCCGCTCCCACCCGCCCTTCACTCGTGGCGGTCACCGTGACGGGACCTCCTCCAGCCACGGCCGTGACGAGGCCACTCGCGGACACGGTGGCGATGGCCGAGTTGCTCGACGCCCACACGACGTCCCGGTCCGCGAGGGCGTCCCCGTCGGCGTCTCGAACGGATGCGATCAGTTGTCGTGTCAGACCGCGCGCCAACGTGACGGTATCTGGCGTCACGACCACGGCCGACACCGCGCGCGGCACTTCGAGCAGCGCATAGAGGCCGGCCCGTGTCGCACTGGCGGCCACACGGCGCACCGTTGTGTCGACCGTGCTCTCCAGTGGCATCCATGCCGAGCCGGTCCAGCGATGCACGCGGAACTGGCGCGGCAGTGCAGCCGACGCGGGCGTGGCATACCGAATCGAAAGCGCGGCCGACGCGGCGAACTGGATGCTGTCCGGCGTGAGCGCGAACGCAGTGCCCGGCACCAACCGACTCGCTTCTGGCGGTGATGCCGCCGCGACGACCTGCAGTGCCGTGCCGCCCACAACCGCGGCGGCCGGGAAGGTGAGCTCGAACGCGCCGTTCGCACCGGTCACCGTTCCGCCGGCCGACGTGACGAAGCCGCCGTCTACCACGTTCACGGAGAGCGAATCGCTGCGCCCCTCGGAGGTGGCGACGATCGTGACGGCCCCGATGGCGCGCGCCGTCAGTTCGCCGTCCGCGCTGATGGTCGCGATGCTGTCGGAGGACGTGCGCCACGCAACGGTGCGACCCGCGAGCGCCACGCCGGCGCTATCGCGAACCGTCGCGCTCATGACGCGTGTCTCTCGCGGCACCAGCGCGCCACTGAGGGCCCCGATTGCGACGCTTGCGACCGGTACCGGCACCACCGTCACCGTCACGCTGCCACTGATCCCGTCGCTGGTGGCGATGATCGTGGCAGAACCGACAGCGACCGCGCTGACGAGGCCGGCGGAGGAGACGCTGGCGATCGACGCGGCCTCGGAGCGCCACGCGACCGTGCGCGAGAGCGCCGCACCCGAGGCGCTGCGTGGCGTCGCCGTGAGTTGCACCGTACCACCGACGACGAGTTGCGGCGTACCAGGCGTCACGGAGACGGTCGCCACCGTAGCCGGCGGCGGCGGCGGTGGCGGCGGCGTGACGTCGGGCGCGGTGGATTCGCCACCACACCCCCAGATCATCCACGACATGAGCGCAAGCAACGCGGCGGAACGGGAGCGGACGATCGACATGAGGTGCACCAGAAAAGGATGACGAGGCCGGCACGCACGCGCCGCCTCACGTGACGCCGACTCGACAAAGCGCGCACGTGTTTCGTCAACACGCGCAAACGCGGTCGCGATTGGCTCATGGGCCGCTCGTCGCTCCCCGATGTAGATTGCCGACAGTTGCCTCTCGTCTCCGTTCCTTCGAGTGACTTGCACCATGACGTCCGCCCCTCCCTCCACTGGCCAGCGCATCGCCACCGCTCTGCTCGCCGAGCGGCGGCGGATCGCGATGGGCTTTCGCGCCGCTGACGCGACCAGCGTTGCCCGTGCGGCGCCGCTCAAGACGCTCGGCCTGCGCCACGATGCCCCGTTCGAAGATCTCATCAAGCTCGGCGTGATTCAGCGCACCGAGGGCGGCTTCTGGTTCGACGAAACGAAGTACGAACACACCGTCGAACGTCCGCGGTTTCGCGTGGTCGGTGTGGCGTTCGTGATTGGCATTCTCTTGCTGCTGATCGTGGCGATGATCGGCGTGTTTACCGCGTAGGAGCACGCGCGCATGCCCCCGTCCGCCCTCTTCTCGCCGCTCGCATTGCGCTCGCTCACGCTGCGCAATCGCATCGGCGTGTCGCCCATGTGCCAGTATTCCAGCGTGGACGGCTTCGCGACCCACTGGCACATGGTGCATCTCGGCGGGCTCGCCACCGGCGGCGCCGGCCTCGTGATCAGCGAAGCCACCGCGGTCGCTCCCGAAGGCCGCATCAGCCCACAGGACCTCGGCATCTGGTCCGATGAACACATCCCCATGCTGCGCCAGATCACGGAGTTCGTGCGTGCACACGGTGCGGTGATCGGTGTGCAACTCGCGCACGCAGGCCGCAAGGCGAGCACGCACCGTCCATGGGATGGACACGGCACCGTGGCGCCGGAGCAGGGCGGTTGGACGAACGTCATGGCGCCGAGCGCTGTGCGCTACTCGCCCCAGTATCCCGAGCCTGCCGCACTCGACGCGGCGGGCATCGCCACGGTGATCAACACCTTTCACGACGCCGCGATACGCGCCCTCGACGCGGGGTTTCAAGTCATCGAACTGCACGCCGCGCACGGGTATCTGCTGCATTCGTTTCTGTCGCCGCTCACGAATCATCGCACCGATGAATACGGCGGCGACTTCGAGGGCCGCATTCGGCTGCTGTGCGAGGTGGTGATGGCGGTGCGCGTGGCATGGCCCGACGAACTGCCCATCGTCGTGCGCCTCTCGGCCACCGACTGGGCCGATGGTGGATGGCAGCTGGACGATTCGATCGCGCTCTCGCGCCGACTCGCGCAGCTCAAGGTGGACCTTGTGGATTGCTCGTCGGGCGGACTCGTGAGCCACCAGCAGATTCCGGTCGCCCCGCTGTATCAGCTGCCGTTTGCACGGCGCATTCGACACGAGGCATCCATCCCGACGGCTGCCGTCGGCCTGATTACAGAATCGGCGCAGGCCGAGCGCATCATTGCCGACGGCGACGCCGATCTGGTGCTGCTGGGTCGCGAGTTGTTGCGGCACCCGCGTTGGCCACTGCAGGCCGCGCAGGAACTGGGCGCCGATGTGGCGTGGCCTCGGCAGTACGAGCGGGCGAAACCACGCTGATCGCGACGGCTGTCATACAGCCGCCGTCCCGCGATCACCCATGCACGGTTGCTGGCATGAGACCACATGTCCAGCGTGTGATCGGTGAATCGCGACAGCCGGAGACGGCGGAGGAACGACATCATGACAAACACTCGACCGGCGGCACGTGGTGCTGCGCGACGCCTCGTGCCCACGCTCCTGCTGCTGCTCGGGGCGGCCGCGTGCGAATCCACGAGCGCACCGGAGGGCGCCGTGGCGCTCGACACACAAGCGGCGCTGCAGGACTACGCGACGCTGGAGCGCATGTTCGCGTCGGATGGCTGGGTGGGATTTCGCGCCCTCAAGGGCCGCACCCCGATGTCGCGCACGAGCGGATTGCAGGCGACCGCGCAACTCGAAACCCTCGCGCAGCCAGCGAGTGCACGGTCGTTCGCCGCCTCGCTGGTGCGCGAGATGGTAGCGGCCCGCGCCGATGGGGCGCCGTCCGCGATTCGTGTGATCTCGACGGAAGCGCGTGGTCGCACCTTCGTGTACGACGCCGCGGTGGACGACTACCGCCCGGATCTCACACGCCCCGGTGCCCCCGCAAACGGCGTGCGCTTCATTCTCTATGCGGTGGACGCGGCGAACCGACCGATCGTGTCTCAGGAGATCGGTTACGCCGATCTGCTCGATGAGGGGCCCATCGTCGGCGACGAGGTGGCGCTACGACTCGTCGCGGTGGAGCGTGGCCAGACCGTGCTCGACTACCGCACGCGCGTCACGCAGCTCGGCGAGGGCGTTGGTCGTCTCGACGTGGACGGATTCGTCGTGGATGGCGCCGATCGTCTCACCTTCACGATCGGCGTGGCCGGTGAAGATGTCGGGGGGATCACCGAGCTCGCGCTCGATTTTTCGCTGCGACTGGACGCTCGTGGATTTGCCGTGACCGGTGCGGTCCGCGGCGTCGAGGGCGTGGATGACGGAGACGGCGACATCGATCTCACCGTTCGCCATGGGACGCAGACGCTGCGCGTCGATGCGGCCTACACCAGCGGCACGGTCGATGGCAAGATTCTCCTGAACGACCGTCTGTTCGTCACGCTCAGCGGACCGCAAGCCGACCCGATGGTGCGCGGTGCCAGCGGCAGCGAACTCACGGGCGCCGAGCTGCTGGTGGTATTGCGCGTGATCGACGTGGTCGATGATGTCTTCGACCTGGTGGAAGACCTGCTGCAGCCCGTGGACAACCTGATCGTGCTCGGATGGATCCTCTGATCCGTCCGCTGGCTGCTCCTCAGCTTCGCTCTCATATTCAGCCGATCCTCCGATGGCGTGCCATCGGAGGATCGCTGGTGTCGTTCATGGCCTTCCCTCACTGAGGAATCCGCATGTCGCCGGTCTCCTGTCCTGCTCGCGTTTCCGTGACATCGCTCGGCCGCGTGGTCGCGCTGCTCGCACTGCTCGTTACTCCTGCGACCGTGTCCGCGCAGCTTTCCACGACACGCGGCTGGTCGTTCGGGGCCCACCTGCAGGGCACGTCGCTCACGGTGGAGCAAGGGGATGCAAACTCCGGGAGCGGCCTCGGTGTCCGCGTCGGCTACGGCTTCAACCGCCTCGTGACCGGTTTCCTGCATGTCGATGGTGGCCGCATCGAGGTGCCAGGCGACGAGGAGATCGTGGGCGAATGGAACCTCGCGCACGCCGAACTCGGGGCACGCTTCCACTTCGCGAACTCGCTGCGCCGGTGGGTGCCGTACGTGGAAACGTCGATCGGGGCACGCGCGGTTACCGTGGACAATCCGCAGGTGGACGGACAGTCGGTAGACCGGCTCAGCTTCAACGGCAACGCCTTCACGCTGGGGGCAGGGCTGTCCACGTTCGTGAAGCCGTCGTTGGCGATCGACGTGTCACTCAAGTTCACGGGCGGTCGATTCACCGAGGTGAACGTGGGGGACATCACCGCGCGCACACTTGATGTGGACGCGTCATCGACCCGCTTCGGCATCGGCGTGATCTGGTGGCCCTGATCACGCACGAGCGCCGCGGATCAGCCCTGACCCGGCGCCTCGCGCAGCTGCTGCAGTGAGGCCTGCTGCTCGGGGCGCAGCACGTTCTTGATGCGCACCAGCAAGGTGAGGTGTGCCTCCTTGATCTTGCGCTCCGTCTGCAGCACGCGCCCCATGCGATCGAGTGCCCGATCGAGATCGATCTGCGGGCGATTCAGTTCGGCAGAGAGCGAGGAAGACTGATCCTGCAGCTCCCACTGCAGACTCACCACGACACCCTGCAGCTCCCGAATCAATCGACTGATCGCATCGCGCTGTTCATCGGTGAGGCCGATGGCGCGTCGATGCTTCATGATCAGTTCCGGCTCGTAGAGCGTGCGAAAGACCGGATCCGTGACCGGCGACGTGCCTTGTGCCGCCACGGGAAGCGCAACGCACCCGACCAGCATCAGGGCGGCAGCAACCGTCGTGCGCGCTCGGCGCGGGAAGTAATCGGCGCCAATCATGAAGAGCTCCGGGATCGCGAGGGGGACTGGTCCCCCCCGATGGTAGGCATGCCACGCAGATATTCGTCGCCGGGCAGCGACAGCAGCACATCGGTCGGCGAGGACCGCACGCCGGACGCGGTGCGCGACCACTCGGTCACGAGTGCCTCGAACTCGCGGTCGGCCCCCGACTCGCCAGTGCCCAGCATCAACAGCAGGCCCGCGGCGACGAGGGTCGGCACGGCCACTGCGAGCAGCCGCAGGCGCTGGCGGTCGCGTGGTACCTCGCGCGTGCGTGACATCGCAGCAACAGGCGCGCTCGCGCCCGAGGCGACGTCGACATTGCGAGCGGCCACTTCCCGCCGCGCGGCCTCCAGCATGGGACCGAACGCCGGTGCGCGTCGCATATCATCCGCGCGCAGCGCGCTGAAGTGACGCTGCAGCGGCTCGTCGAGTTGTGGATCGTCACTCATGGTCCGGCATTCCTCGCCTCGCAATCCGAAGCACACCGTGCGCCGGCGCCGCTGTACCGGCCTCCGGAGACAGCAGTAGGCGCAAGCGCTTCTTGCCCCGATCGTAGTGTACACGCGCCGAGCCGACAGAGAGTAGCATCACCTGCGCCGCCTCGGATACGCTCAGCCCTTGATAGAACACCAGATGCAACACTTCGCGTTGCCGCTCCGGGAGCTGAGCCAACGCCTGTTGCAGCCGCACCTGCTCCTCCGCCAGCACCAACGCCTCGTCGGCAGAGGGGGGCGGATCGTTCGGCTCCTGTTGCGCGGCGAGCACACGTTCCCGCGCACCACGACGCTGGACTTCCAGCGCCGTGAATCGAATCACCCCGAACAGCCAGGTGCGAAAGCTCGAGCGTTCCTCGAACACGGCGCGCCCTGCCAGCACTTTCACGTAGCTCGCCTGCACCACATCGGCCGCCTCGTCGTGGTCGCCACCGCAGCAATGCACGGCCCACCCGAAGCTGGCGTCGTGCAGCGCTTCGAGGCGAGGAACGAGGTCGGTGGGTGGGATCGGCAGCCGGGTCATCCGGGGAACAGAGGAGTCGCATCTCGGCACTGAGTGTGCGTGCGGGCGCGGTTGTATGACACCCCGCGAGGCCCCCTTCACCTGCAGGTCTCTGATCACGGTGACGGCATCGCCGTCGCGGACGAGATGACAGGCGGCAAGATATCCCCTTCCGGCTCGCGGCGCTCTCGGGTCGCGTCGAGCATCCCCAGCGACGCGGGTGTCCGCATGCGACAGTGGACAACGCCTTCTCAGCGAGCCCCTCTCCCGCCATTCGCTCTCTGTCGAAGGAGCTGTCGCTGTGTTCGTCTACAAGACCATCGGTGGCGCATGCGTGAAGTCTGCCACGCCGAAATCTCAGGGTCAGGGTGCGGCCCCCGCGCCGGCCCCCTCCCTCGGCGGCGCCATCGCCATTCAGCATCCGGTCGGCCTGCGCGGTCGCAACCTGATGGCGGACGTCACCCAGATCCAATCGGCGCTGGCGCGCATCGCACCCGCGGAAGGCGGCGCCGGCCCGCGCTTCGAGGTGGACGGCCACTGCGGCCCGAAGACCAACAACGCCATCCAGCAGTTCCAGATCAAACACTTTGGCTGGAAGGGCGCCGATGGGCTCGTGGAACCGGGTCGCCAGACCCTGCAGAAGCTGAACGCCTTGCTCGCACGCACGGCGCCCGCGAGCGTCGTCGCGCCCACGACACCGACCAACACCGGCTCCCTCACGCAGCCCGAGCTGCGCGCCGCGATCGAGTTGGCGCAACGGTGGATTCTGTCCGCCCAAGCCACCGTGCTCGCCGCGGTCCCGCTGCTGCACGATACCGGGCGCGTTGACGGATTGCAGGCGTTCGGCCGCGACGCACGCATGCGACTGCTCAACAAACACTTTCAGATCGATGGCCACGGGATCCCCACGCACCGCGTACAACTGATTCTCAGGGTGTTCGATCGCATGCGGCAAGTGTTTCAGCGGCCCGGCGGCATGTGGGGTGAATCGGCCTTCGAGCCCGATCCGCTGCACACGCCCGGGGTCGCCGCCTACACCTGGTGGGGCGGATTCTTCCTCGGCGGCCAATCGCGCAAGGAAGCCGGTCACACGATTCGCCTCGATACGATCTACCTGTGTCCGGATTTGAAGCGATTGTCGGAGGATATCAGGGCCTTCGTGGTCGTGCACGAACTCGCGCACTTCGTGGGCCACCCGGAGTACATCGACGACCACGCCTACAACTTTCAGGGCAAGGGCGCGAAGATCCAACGGCTCACGCCGCAGCTGCGACTGCTCAATGCGGAGTCCTACGCGAACTTCGCGTTCGAATCGGCACGTGGGGGGGAACCACCGGCGTTCTGAGGGAGCAGCACCGGTGCGTCTTGTCCCCGTCTGCGGCAGGACGCACCTTCTTGCGCATGCTCATCCCTCCTCGCTCCCGCGCACGCCGCTGGTGTGGCGCCCTGCTCGCCGCCGCGCTCGTGCTCGTACCGGCCACCGCGCACGCCACCTGGTCGGTCATTGCTGTCGATATGGCCACTGGTCGCGTCGTCATTGCCTCCGCCACGTGCGTGAATCAGAACGACGCCTTCCTCATGGGCGTGCAGGCGGTGGTTGTGCCCGGCAAGGGCGTGGCCGCGTGTCAGGCCAGCGTCGACCGCACGAAGGAAAACCAGATGCTCGTGTATCGCGAGCTGGAGAAAGGCACCGACCCGGCGCGCATCATCGAGATGCTGTCGGCTGACCCGGCCTTTCAGACGCGCCAGTTCGGCATCGTCGATCTCAGCGGCCGCTCGGCTGGACATTCAGGGCTGGGCAACGGCTACGTCACGCAGGACGTGCAGGGACGCGTGCCGGGTACCCAGATCTACTATTCGATTCAGGGCAACATTCTGCGCACCGGCGATGTGGTGCCCAACGCCGAACGGGCGTTCCTGCACACGCAGGGCGCGCTCACCGATCGTGTGATGGCGGCGCTCGAGACAGCCGATCAGTACGGCGGCGACAGTCGGTGTACCTGTCCGCCCCTGCCAGCCGACGGCAGCAAGCCCGCCATCCCCTGCGAAGGACGTACGTCATACATCGCGTACATTCTCATGGCCAACAGCGCCGATCCGAGCGGCACGTCGCATAATGACGGCCGCTACGCGATGTACCTCACCGTGGCGCAGCCCGAGCAGGGCGGCCCGCACGCCATCAAGCCGGGGGAGAATCTCAACCCGGTGAAGACGCTGCGCACGCGATACGATGCCTGGCGCGCCACACAGCCGAGTTCGTTCCGATGAGTGGCCGCGTTCGGTGGATGGCCGTGCTCGCGGCCGCGGTCGTACTGTGCGCGCGCGCGGTTGACGCCCAACCGCGCGCCGGCCTCACGGCGTTCACGCTCACCTCGCCAGCGTTCGCCGACGGTGAGGTGATCCCGATGCGTCACGCACAGGCCGGCCGCGATGTATCGCCACCGCTCGCGTGGAGCAACGTCCCCGATTCCACGCGCAGCTTCGTGCTGCTCGTGCACGACGTGGACGCCGCCATCGGCGATGGTACCGACGATCTGCTGCACTGGATGGTGTGGAACATCCCCGGTTCGGCGCGCGCGCTCGCTGAAGGCGTTCCTCAAGGCGCACTGCTGGACGGGGGCATGCGGCAGATCAGCGCCAGCGGACCGTACTATCGTGGGCCAGCAGCGGCGAGCACGGGCCCGATGCATCACTACGTGTTCGAGCTGTACGCACTCGACGTGCCGATCACCGTGGCCCCAATCGGCCTCAGCCCCGCCGGAACGCGCGCCGCCGTGATGGCGGCGATGGCCGGCCACGTGCGTGGCAAGGGCGTGCTCGTCGGACGCTATCGCCGGCCAGCGCCCTAAGCGTGCACGGCGCATGACGCGGGTGATCGTGTTGTTGCGCGGCGTGAACGTGGGAGGCCGCAATCGCGTACCCATGGCCGCGTTTCGCGAGGTACTCGGTGCGCTCGGCCTGGAAGACGTACGCACACTGCTCAACAGTGGCAACGCCGTGGGACGCGTTCCTGCACGCAGCTGGGACAGCCTTGCGCAGAGTACTCGTTCGGCACTCCTGGACACGATGCAGGTGGATGTGCCGGTGATCGTGGTGCCGGAGGAGACGATGCACGCGATCGTCGCCGAAAACACAATTGTGGCCCCCGACCGCAACCCGTCGCGACTGTTCGTCAGCTTCGCACCGGAGCCGAGTGCGCTGGCCGAGTTGTCGGCGATTGCACCACTGGTGACGAGCGACGAAGCGTTCGTGCTCGGCGCGCACGCAGCATATCTCTATAGCGCGCACGGCGTGCTCGAGAGCAAGGCGGCGAGTGCCCTGATGGGACGCGTCGGACGACACGTGACCACTCGCAACTGGGCCACGGTGCTGAAACTGCACGCGCTGCTCACCTCGATCGAATCATGACAGCAAACACCAGCGCCTGGTGGGATGGCATCGAACATCCCGTTCGCCCGTCGCTCACGCACGATGCGGAGGCCGATGTGTGCGTGGTCGGCCTGGGCGGTTCCGGACTGTCCGCGGCTCGAGAAGCGCGCGCGCTTGGCGCGCGTGTGATCGGTGTGGATGCCGGACGCATTGCGGGGCAGGCGGCGGGCCGCAACGGCGGACTTCTGCTCGGTGGCATGGCCGCGTTTCATCACGATGGTGTGACGCAGTGGGGCGATGCCGCCGCGGCGCTGTATCGCTTCACACTTGAAGAACTGCTTCGCATGCGTCGCGACACGCCGCACGAGACATGGTGGCACGGCTCGTTGCGTGTGTGGGAGGACGAAACGGAGCGCGAGGATTGCGAGCGACAGTACACCGCCATGCAGCGCGACGGCCTGCGCGTGGAGCGATATGCAGGGCCGGAAGGTGTCGGGCTGGTGTTTCCCGACGACGGGGCCTGCCATCCGGTGCGACGCGCGCTCGTCCTCGCGGCACGTGCAGAGACCGAGGGCGCCACGCTGTACGAACAGACGCGCGTGTGCGCCGTGCACGAGGGCGCGGTGGAGCTCACGAACGGCGCGGTGATTCGCGCACCCACCATCCTCGTATGCGCCGATGGTGCGCTGGCGTCGCTGCTGCCGGCGGCAGCAGATCGACTGCGACAGGTGCGCTTGCAGATGCTCGCGACCGCGCCCACCGACGACGTGCAGATTCCGCGTCCGGTGTACGCGCGGTTCGGCTACGACTACTGGCAGCAGTTGCCCGATGGACGGGTGCTGCTGGGCGGTGGTCGCGATCAGTGCGAGGCCGAAGAGTACACCACGCGCGACACGCCGAGCGCGAGCATTCAAGGGTGGCTCGAGCATCGGCTGCGCACACGCATTGGTACGATGGCCGCGATCACGCATCGGTGGGCTGCGCAGGTTACGTACACACGCGATGAACTGCCGGTAGTAGACACATTCGCGCCCGGTGTGTGGGGTGTGGGCGGCTACAGCGGCACCGGCAACGTGGTAGGCGCCCTCTGTGCTCGCGGTGCCGCGCGGCGTTCCCTCGGCGCGCCGGATGCGTTTCTCGACGTGCTCGACAGCGCGCGTCGCCCGTAACCGCGCACACTGCCGCCCAATGAACCTGCCCGAGCTCTACCACGCGTCGCTGCACGATCGCGCCGAACAGCCCGCCCTCGAAGCAGCGGCCTCGGATGGCACCGTGCGCACCTTCACCTTCGGTGAACTCGCGGCGCGCCGAGACCGAATGGCGCGCGCACTCGCGGCTCGCGGTGTGCGTTCGGGAGATCGGGTCGCCTTCTGCCTGCCCAACCGGGTGGCGATCATCGATCTGTGGCTGGCCGCCATGATGATGGGCGTGATCGTGGTGCCCATCAACGTGCTCTACAAGGGACGGGAGATCGCGCACATCGTGGGCGATGCGCGGCCGCGCGCCGTGATCACAACGGCCGAACACGCCGCCGATCTGCCGCCCAACACGGCGTGGTGGTGCGTGGACGCGCTCGAGCGCGAGTGCGATGCCATGCGCGAGCTCGATCGCGCACTCGATGCGCACGATCGTCGCGCAGTCGTCGATGGCGAGCACCAGGCACGGGTGTCCGCGGTGCCCGTCGCCGAGGTCACGAGTGATACGCCGGCCGCACTGATCTACACATCGGGAACGACCGGGCTCGCCAAGGGCGCCGTGCTCACGCATGGCAACTTCGTGGCCAACGCGCGCGCGCTCGTGGCGGCGTGGCAGATCACGGCGACCGATCGCTACCTCGCCGCGTTGCCGCTCTTTCATGTGCACGGACTCGGCAACGGTATTCAGTGCTGGCTGGCGTCGGGGTGCCATATGAAGTTGGTCGCGCGCTTCGAGCACGAGCGTGCGCTGGCGTGGTTCGATGCCTACCGGCCCACGCTGTTCTTCGGCGTGCCCACCATGTACGTGCGGTTGCTCGACGCGCCACCAGATCGCGCGCGCACCATTGGCGCGCACATGCGCCTGTTCGTGTCCGGGTCGGCACCGCTGCCGGCGCAGGTGCTCGAGGCGTTTCGCGAGCGCTATGGCCACGTGATTCTCGAACGGTACGGCATGACGGAAACGCTCATGAACGTGAGCAATCCGCTCGAGGGCGAGCGGAGAGCGGGCACCGTCGGTGTGCCACTCCCGGGCGTGGACGTGGACATTCGCGACGAATCGGGCGCGTCCATCACGAATGAGACCGCCGGCGAACTGTGGGTGCGTGGCGCCAACGTCTGTCACGGCTACTGGGACCGCCCGGATGCCACCGCGGCCGCATTTCACGACGGCTGGTTTCGCACCGGCGACATCGGGGCGCGTGCGGCCGACGGCTACATCACGCTGCAGGGTCGGCGCAGCGACCTGATCATCTCGGGCGGCTTCAACATCTATCCGCGCGAAATCGAGGAGCTGCTACTCGCCGAGCCTGGCGTGCGTGAGGCGGCGGTCGTCGGCGTCGCCGATACGGTGCGTGGCGAGATTCCGGTGGCCTATCTGGTGTGCGATCACGCCCCGGATGCTGACGCGCTCACCACGTCGCTGCGCGCGCAGATCGCCTCGTTCAAACTGCCGCGCGCCTACGTGCGCGTTGACGCGCTCCCCCGTACCGCGCTCGGCAAGGTGCAGAAGCACCTGCTGCCACCATACGCGCCGTGAATCCGGCGCTCCTGTCGGTGGGTGCACTTGGCCTCGTGATCGTCGCGAGCTTCGGCACGCGATTGAACGTCGGCGTGCTCGCCGTCGCCCTCGCGTGGCCGATCGCGCTGTACGGTGCCGGCTGGAGTGTGAAGACGCTCATGGACGCGTTTCCCGCATCGCTGTTCATCACGCTGCTCGGCGTCACGCTGCTCTTCGGCGTGGCGCAGGCGAATGGCACCATGGGGGTGCTCACGCAACGCGCACTGTCCCTCAGCGGCGGTCGCGCGTCACGCCTGCCGCTGCTGTTCTTCGCCCTCGCGTGCATGGTGAGCACGATGGGGCCCGGAGCGATCGCCGCCGTCGCGCTGCTCGCGCCGCTGGCCATGGCGGCCGGTGCACGCGCAGGCATTCCCGCACTGCTCACCGCGCTCATGATCGGCAACGGCGCCAACGCCGGCAATCTGTCGCCGTTCAGTGCTGTCGGCGTGATCGTAGCCGACGGCATGGCGCGCGCCGGACTCACGGGGCACGAGTGGCCCGTGTGGGCCGCCAACTTTGCGGCGCACGTGCTGGCCGCGCTCGCGGCGTGGCTGCTCTTCGGCGGACTGCAGCTCATGCGCGCCACGGAATCGGTCACACTGCCCAACGCGGAACCGTTCACCCGTTCGCATCGCATCACGCTGGTGGTCGGCACGGTGTGGGTGCTGGCCGTGGTGCTGCTCAAGGTGAACCTGGGCTTCGCGGCATTCGCCGCCGCTGCACTGCTCGTGCTGGTGCATGCCGGCGACGACACCGAGATGCTGCGCCGAGTCCCGTGGAACGTGATCGTGATGGTGTGCGGCGTGAGCGTGCTGATCGGCGTGCTCGATGGCACCGGCGGCATGGACCTGTTCACCACACTGCTCGCGCAGATCGCCACGCCCGAGAGTGTGAACGGCGTGATCGCGTTCATCACGGGCGCGATTTCGTCGTACAGCTCCACGTCGGGCGTGGTGTATCCCACCTTCCTGCCCACGATTCCCGGCATGGTGGAAAAGCTCGGCGGTGGCAATCCGCTCGAAATCGCGCTCAGCATCAACGTGGGCGCCGCGCTGGTGGATGTGTCACCACTCTCCACGATCGGTGCGTTGTGCATTGCGGCGCTTCCCGCGGGTCAGGATGCGAAGCCGCTCTTCCGTCGTCTGCTGCTGTGGGGCTTCGCGATGACGATCGTCGGCGCGCTCTTCTGCCAGCTGTTCATCGGACTCTTTGCAGGCTGAGCGCGACGCAAGGCATCGCGGTTCATCCGGCGCGCGTCACCGATCGTTCGCAATGACGTCGAACGGGTCGGTGCGCAGGTCGCGCAGCGTGGCGCCCGCGTCGAAGCGAAGGTTACCGTGCTCGATGCGATACGTGCCGGGGGACAGACTGGAATCCAGCCGCATGAATAGGGCGAGGCTGTCGCCCGGTTGCACCAGAACCCGGATGGCATCGCACTCGCTCACCAATCCCTGCGCGTCGTGCAACACGGGAAACCAGCGCCCTTGCTGCAGCCGCTGCAGCGACAGCGGGCAGAGGCCCCCGGTGATGGGGCGATCGCTTGCGTTGATGACCGCGAGGCGCGCAACATCGCCCGCCCGATAGTCGGCCTGTTCGCTGACCAGTCGCACGTCGCGCGCCATGGAATCGGGCGCGGTCGCCTCGTTACAGCTGACGAGAAGGTTCGCAGCCACGGCGAGCAACGCCGATGCGATCGCAAGACGCCGTGTACGGACTTTGGGCGCGATGTGCATCTGCACGCCTGATGTGGACACGAGTTCCTCCCTACGACGGTTCGTGCACCGGAACCGTTGCAGCGAACGGCTCCGCGTATCTGCAGTCATACACGCGGAACGGTTGCATGACCAGTGCAACAATGCCTGGTCTGGGAGAGCGAAAAACCCCCTGTGCGAGAGCGCAGCTTGCGCACTGCTTCGCGACGTTGACGGCATGCTGGAACGAGTGGGCAGCCGCTCGCCGAGCGAACGGCGTCACACTCAGCGACGACGGCGCAGTAGCGCGAGCGACGCGACGCCGAGTCCGAGCAGTGCGAGCGACGATGGCTCCGGCACAGGCATCGGCTCCGCAGGCTCCGCCGCGTCGATCACCTGCAGATTGGCGAGATACAGGTCACCCACCACGTCGGAGAAGCCGAACTCGAGCTCCGACGCGAAGAAGATCGGGGCGTGCACCGTAAGGCTGCTGATGAGGCCGCCCTGCTCGAACACCCACCAGAGTGGATCGGGACGCTGCGAGGGCGGCAGGAGCCGATAGAGCGTGGGATCCTGAACGACGGGGCGTTCCACGCGCAGCTCGTCACCATTGTCGTACTGCACGGTGAACGACGGCCCGGACGCGAGGCCGCTGCGCACGAACGATTCATCGAACTGCACCGCGAACAGATTGAATCCAACCGCGCGTACCGGGCGCGCGAAGCGCATGGTCAGCGTCTCGGTCGGCGACGCCGAACTACCGTTCTGGAGCGCTGGTGTGTCGTAGAGCGCCGTGAAGGCGTTGAATGCGCCCGCCCCCGCGCTCGAGCCGAAGTAGGTCGCGCCCTCGAGGGCCACCCCCTGCGATGCGAGCAGCTGGTCGGTGAGCAGCGCGCCATTGGCCAACCCCGACGCGGTGAGGTCGATATCCCGCGCATCGGGGCCGAGGCCAACGGTGCGCCCCAGCAGCGACATGGTGCGGCTGGTGGGCGTCGATTCAGGCGGTGCGCCGCTGCTCGTCGGCGTCGACGCCGTTGGGGCAGTGCGGCTCGCAGCGGTCGGCGTGCTGCTGCCACCGCGCGCGACCGACGTGGCGGTCGGCGTCGAGGTGCGCGACGCGGCGCGTGGTGATGCCATGGGAGGCACGCTGCTCGACGGCTCCGTGACCGTGCTCGGTGGTGTTACCGAGGGGGTCGTGCGACTGGAGGGCGTCGAGCGCGTCGATGGGGTGACCGCGCTCGCCGGTCGTGATGGCGTGGCCGCCTCTGGCAACGTGGTGCTGGCGGATGCCGGAGCGACGGGTGCTGCTGCCGTTTCCGGTACTAGCGTGCTGACTGGCGACGCCAGCTCGGCGCTCGCGGTCAGGTCGACCCGCGCCGGCGCTGGGCGACCGGGAAGCGACAGCGACGAACGGCGAGCAGGTGCAGTCGAAGCTGCTCGACCTCTCCCAACACCGCCTCCCATGCCCATGCCGCCCCCCATCCCGCCGCCAGCGGCATACGCCGCCCCGCCGCCGGCCGCGCAAACCACCGCCCCAGTCATCATCGCCGAACCGGCGGATGCGCCTCCGAACGAGGGTGCGGTGGCATTCGCGCCTCCGAGGGGAGCCATCGTCAGGCCGCGCGCCGTTGTGCCGACCTGAGCGGCCACCTGAAGCGACGCGGTGCCGCTGATCCGGCCGTTCGGGCCAGCCGTCACCGAACCCAGGGGGGCGCTGGTCGCCACGCCGATCACACCGTGTAGCGACGGCCCCTCGGACGACGTGCCATCCGCTTCAGATGGCGGCGCCGATGGCGCGATCGCGGCGGCCTCGGATGCGTCCACGGGGTGCGGGGCACGCGCGGACGCGCCCGGGATCGCGAACGCTGTCGCAACCCCGACCACCACGGCCGAGCCCCCCAACACCCACCGCACCGCGGGTGATCGACGCACCACACCTCCGAAAGACGAAGCGATAGACCGCCTCACACCTCGAATCGATGCAAAGCAGCAAAGAGCATGCCGCCGTCTGACTGCGCCCTTGAACCTCGCACCAGCGGATCGCCTCCGGAAGAGGCGATGTGCCCCTGTGACGGGGATCGCCTTCGTGCACGGATTGCGGAGGACGCACCGCAGCACCTGTGGCGTGCATGACACAATCTACTTTCCTTGACGCTGAGGCATATGTGCCGCAGGTTCCATTCGAGTTGTCAGGTGCCTTCTCGGCCTTTCGCAATGTTGGGTGACGCGTGCCACACAGGAAACGACCGCGATGCAGCCGGCCGATTCACGCTCATGACGTAACGTCATCACCGTGCACCCGCAGTGCGCGACAGCACTCGGGTGTTGTGTGTCCGGGCATCAGGCGCACGCGTTGGCTCCTGACCGGCGGTGCGCTGGCTCTCACGCTCGGCGCCTGCCGTGCGCCGTCAACGAACGCCCCGCAACCCCTCGCGGATGCGAATGTCACCGCGGCCGTCGCGCGTGAGCGTGGCCTCGACACCACCGCGCTCGGCGCGCTGGGTGTCCCGCCGTTCGCGTGGAACGGTACGGATCCGCGCCTCACGGCGCTCGGATTTGCGATGTCGGATCTGCTCATCACCGATCTCTCGCGCAGTCGTCAGCTGCAGCTCGTGGAACGCGCGCGCCTGGGCGAAATCCTGCAGGAGCTCGACCTCGCTGGCGCAGGGCGCGTCGATTCGCTCAGTGCACCGCGCGTTGGTCAGCTCATTCAGGCGCGCCGACTCATTCTCGGTTCGGTCGATACGCTGCCGAACGGTGAGTTTCGCCTGAGCGTCCGCATCGCGAACGTGGAGACGGGCGTGCTCGAGCAGGCGTTGGACGCACGATCGAGCGCTTCCGAGTTGCTGGCGGCGGAAAAGGTGATCGCCTATCGGCTGTTCGATGCGTTGGGCGTCACGCTCACACCCGCCGAGCGCGCGGCCGTGGACGACCTGCGGCCGGCCGCGAGTCTCGCGGCACTCGTGGCCTACGGCGAAGGGGTGCGAGCGGAGCTGCAGGGTGATCGCAAGCGCGCCTTCAGCGCCTACTCCAGCGCGGCGTTGCTCGCCCCCAGCTTCTCCCTCCCCAAACAGCGCGCCGCCGCGTTGCGCCCGGTCGCGGACAACAGCGGCAATGTGCCGTCGCTGCTCCCGGGCATTCGTCCGATCAACGCACCCGTGTCGGGCACGGTCGATCGTCTCAACCGTCCGCTGGATCTGTTCACCTCGTACACGCGTCCGTCGAGCGGCGCGGGCGATCCGGCGTTCCCGAACACCGTCGTCACCATCGTGATCCAGGTGCGTCGCCCGTGATCTTGCGTCGGCGGCGAAACGCCCTCAAGGCGGCGACGGTGCACCGCGATCTGTGGCGCGCCACCACCGCGCTGGCGCTGCTGCCCATGAGTCTGCAGGGGCAGGAGCGCCTCGTGGGCACGCGTTCGGTGGCGGTGGGTGGATCGTGGGAGCGCGTGACGTTCGGCGGTGCCGGGCTGTCGCAGGCCGCATTCGCGGGACTCGATACCACGCGTGTACCACGTGCCACGCAGATCACGCTGCCGATCGCCGCGTCGAGTCCGATCACGGACGGATGGCGCCTCGATGTGACGGCACTCTACGGCTCGGGACACGTGGCGTATCGCACGCCCACCGGGCAGACCGAGCGCGCGTCGCTCGGTGGCGTGAGCGATGTGCGCCTGCGTGCTACCGGCGCACTGCTGCGGGACAATGTGGTGCTCACGATCGGCTTGAACGCGCCGTCCGGACGCACCGCGCTCGACGGCGCGGAGTTCAGCGCCTTGCGGGTCCTCGCGGCGCCAGCGCTGGGCTTTGCCAGCGCGCCCGTCGGTGCGGGGTTGA
This sequence comes from Gemmatimonas sp., assembly GCA_011390935.1. Taxonomy (GTDB): domain Bacteria; phylum Gemmatimonadota; class Gemmatimonadetes; order Gemmatimonadales; family Gemmatimonadaceae; genus JAABRT01. The sequence goes on along the minus strand of JAABRL010000010.1, from coordinate 77,432 downwards.
GTGGCACGGTGGGCGTCGTCGTGGCGCAGCAGGTTGGATCGTGGGCGGTGGCGTACGGCACATCGTACGAGGCGCGCGGGCGGTATCAGCCGGTCGCGGCCCTGATCGCGGGCACGGGCACCGCCGACTATTTGCCGGGTGGCGTCGTTCGGGCGTCGCTGGGTGCAGATCGCCTCGTCGGTCCGCATCGATTGAGCCTCGCGGCCTCGGCCGACGTGTTTGCCGACGATCGGCTGCGCACCGGCGTGGTGGGCGACTCATCGTTGGTCGGGCTGCCGGGCGGTGAAGCGCGGGTGCGCCTTGGGCCGGTGCTCAGTGCCGATGCGCAGCTCATCATTGCCGCGCCGCGTGTGCGCGAGTTGGTCGCGTACAGTGCGTATCGGTGGCGCGCGCCATTTGCACTTGACGGGCGTACCGTGGAGCGCTCCAGCGGGCAGTACGTCGAGGCCGGTGTTCGCACCGTGATCCCTTGGGGTACCGGGCGCGATGCCATCGTCGCGGCCGATGGTCGCTGGCATTCGGGGCTCGGCGTGGATCAAGGGTTACCCACGTCCGGCGTGACCAGCGGCAGCGTGACTACCGGCATGCAGTTCTCGCGCGCGTTGCTGTCGATTCAGCCGTACGTGCGCGCGCAGGTGGGCTCGCTCACACAGCGTGCCGCGCGTGTGTCGCCAGTCACGCAGTCGTTCGTTGGCGTTGGTGGTGGACTTGTTGTCGTGACCCGGTTCTGAGGAACCCATGCAAACCGTGAACTGCTCCCCTTCGTTGCCCCCGGTCCGGCGGCCGATCAGACGTCGCATTGCACGCACCGGCCTTGTGGCCATGGCGACGCTGCTGGGCGCCTGTAGCAGCTTCGCCGACATGCTCACGCCGGGACAGCGGAACGACGACGTCGCCCCCGCGATGCTGTCGTTTCAGGCCAACGTGGCGCTGGCCAGCAACCACGACGCCGAGGTCGTGTCACTCGATGTCGTGACGACGTACCTGCGACGCGATGGCTCGGAGGTTCCGGTGAGCACGCAGTCGCTGCGGCTCACGAGCGCCGAGCTGCAAGCCGTGCCGATTCCGGTGGATGTGGCCACCTGCCTTGCCGATCCGGAGCGCGACGGCAACAGTGGCGCGTGTGCCGTGATGCTCAACCTCGCGCTGCGCGTCAACGGCGTGGTCGTGGACCGCCAGGTGGTCGGGCCCATTCGCCTCACCCCCGGGCTGCCGGCCAATCTGCCGAGCGCGGTCACGTTGTTCGAGATCGCCAACATTACACTGCTCGATGCAGACGGCACGCCATTCGCAGCGGACGCCGGCGTGTCGCTCACGCCCGGTGCCACGCGCGCGATTGCAGCGCGTATCACCGACAGTCGCGGCACCGCGGTCACCGATCGCGCCGTCACGTGGCAGAGCAGCGCCCCCCAGGTGGCCAGCATCTCCGCCACTGGTGTGATCACGGCGGTGAGCGAGGGCACCGCCCGCTTCACGGCCTCGCTCGGCGCCCTGTCGGCCAGTGTGTCTGCCACGATTGCGCGGCCCCCTGTGTCACTCGCGATCGTGGGCAGCGCGGGCAGCGGTCGTGGTGTCGTGCGTTCCACACCGGCCGGCATTGACTGCCGCATCGACGCCGCCGCCGTGAGCGGCGCCTGCTCGGCCAGCTTCCCCGCCAACGCGCGTGTCACGCTGCGCTCCGTCGCGGACGACCGGAATCAGTTTGCCGCGTGGGGAGAGGCCTGCAGCACCGCCGGCACGGAGAACGAATGCGCGATCACGCTCGGCGATGCACAGCAGGCCACGGCGCGCTTCCACGCGGTGCGGACGGTGTCGGTGGAGGCCAGCAGTGAGAGTGATGGGCAGGGCCGGATTGTGGGCGGCGGGCTCGACTGTCGCCTTGTCGGCAGCGCGGCCGTTGGCACGTGCGAGGTGGACGTGATCGACGGCACCGAGCTGCTGTTGACGGTCTCCAGCACGGGCATGGCCGCGCGCCAGCGGTTCGCGGGCTGGAGCGGGGCGTGTTCGACGAGCAGTGTCGAGTCGTGTGCCCTCACTGTGCGCGGCGATGACGTGCGAGTCACTGCCGGATTCCTCGACGTGCGGGCGTTGTCGGTGGAGTTGCAGGGGGCAGGCAGTGGTGCAGTGCTCGGCCTGCCCGACGCGACGTGTGCGCGCGTGCAGGGCAGCACACAGGGCTCGTGCGCAACGACGGTAGAACATGGCAGCACGGTCACGCTTACGGTTGAGCCGGACGCACGCTCCGAGTTCGGTGGCTGGGGCGGAGCATGCGCCGGCAGCGCGCCGACATGCACGGTGGCCGTCACGTCGGCGCGGTCGGTCAGCGCCACGTTCTCGCGACGCCGCGTGCCATTCACGCTGGTGGTGACGGGACCGGGCGCTGGTGTCGTGCAACTCGACGGCGCGCCGTTCTGCACCGTCGCGCTGGCAGCCCCCGATGCCACATGCACACGGCAGGTGGATGCCGGCACGGAGCTCACGTTGCGTGGTATCGCCTCGGGCGCCCTGTCGCGATTCGACGGCTTCAGTGGGGCGTGCGACGGCACGGGTCTGTGCACGCTCACCGTGGACGAGCCGCGCACTGTGCGCGCCGTGTTCGAGCTGGTGCCGGTGTCGATCGCAATGGTGCCGAGCGGTACGTCAACGGGCTCGGGGCGCGTGGTGGCCGAGGGCTCGGGTGGCATTGATTGCACGATCACACTCGGCACCCTGGCGCCGAGCGGCTGCGCGATGACGGTGAATCCGTTTGCGCCGGTGCGTCTCACGGCGCAGCCGGCGCCAGCGAGCGCGTTGGTGTCGTGGGGCGAGGCGTGCGCCGGTGCGACCACCACCACCTGCACCGTCACGCCAACGACCGCGACGTCGGTGTCGGCTCGGTTCACGGCCGCCATCGACGTGCAGATGATCATGGCATTCTCCACCGGCGCGGGTTCGGTCACGTTCAGCGTGCCGGGGGTACCCTCGCAGCCGAACTGCACCAGCGCTGCTGGCGTGGTCAACAGCTGCCGCTTCTCGCTGCCGATCGGTGCAACGGGCGTGTTCCGCGGGGTGGCCGCGCCGGGCTATCAGTTCATCGGCTTCAACGGTCCGTGTCTTGAAGGCACGGGCCCCGTGTCCACGTGCACGTATCGCGGCTTCGGCTTCGTGCGCGAGATCGAAGCGATCTTCCAGCGGCCGTAGGCGCGAGCGACACGATCGGTCCGGATATGCAGAAGCGCCCACCGTGCCTGAGCACGGTGGGCGCTTCTGCGAGATGACCGCGACTCGGTGATCGCCGATGTTGCGCTGTCAGTACAATCGGTGCGCGCTCACTCGTTCGGCGACAGCATCGCTACACGCGCCTGCAATGGCTTGTAGTCCGGCGCCAACGCCACCGCCGCGCGATACAACGTCGCCGCCTCGTCCTTGTCACCGCGATCCTCCGCGTCGAGGGCCTGGCTCATCGCCATGAGCGCCTTGAACTGATTCGGATTCTTCGCGGCCGGCACGGTGGCGCTCGCCGTCTTGAGCGCCGGAAGCTTGAGTCCGGCGTTGAGCTTGGTACCGAGTTCGATCACGAGGTCGAGCATCTTGTCGGCCTTGCCGTTGACCGTCTGCACGAACTCGATGGCCGACGTCTCGGTGTTCACGGCACGCACATCGATGCGCAGGTTCTGATTCGGATCGATGACGAAGCTGCCCATGAGCATGTGCCGCGCGCCGAGCGTCTTGCCGAGCTTGACGGCGGTCTCCTTGTCGACGCGATCGGTGTTCTGCAGATTCTGCTCTTCGAGCAGCGGCTGCAGGCGATCTCGCTCCACCACACGAATGGCCTGGTTCTGCGCGATTTCGTTGATGAGCATTTCGGCCATCCCCTTGCTCAGGGGTGCGTAGGACGCGAAATCAACGAGGGCGCTGTTCGTGAAGTACAGCACCGCGATAGTGGGACGGGTGTCGGGCGTACCCTGCGCCGCGAGTGGCAACGCAACCGTCGTGAGCAACGCGGGGAGGAGGCGACGGGTCCAGCGTCCGGCGAGCTGTGTCAACATCGACAAAACCTCGTGAAGAGGAAAGAAGGCCAGCTGTAACCTTCAGTGCACCGGCCCCGACGTCAATGGCCCACCCCCACCTGTCCATGCCGAAGACCTGCCCTGTCTGCTCCACGACCTACCCGGACACCGACGCGTTCTGCCCGAAGGACGGCTCCACCCTGCGCCTCGACGAAGGCTCGGCGTCGCTGGTGGGGAGTGTGATTGCCGACCGTTATCTGGTGAGTCGGCTGCTGGGCGAGGGAGGGATGGGGCAGGTGTATCTGGCGGGGCACGTGCGCCTGCCGCAGCAGGCCGCGATCAAGGTCCTGCATTCGAGCATGGTGCAGGACGCCGGCGCCATTGCCCGATTCAATCGCGAGGCCGCGAACGCCGCCCGCATTGAACATGAGCGCGTCGCCCGTGTCTTCGATTTCGGTGAAACGAGCGATGGGCTGGTCTATCTGGCCATGGAGTTCGTGCCCGGTCGCACGCTGCGCGAGCTGCTCCTGGAGGCCGGCCGTCTCGAGCCCACGCGCGCGGCCAACATTCTGTATCAGGTGGCCGAGGGGCTCGACGCCGCGCACCGCATCAACATCGTGCACCGCGACCTGAAGCCCGACAACGTGCTCGTGATGACCGACGAGCAGGGGCTCGACAAGTGCAAGGTGGTGGACTTCGGTATCGCCAAAGCACTCAACGACGGCGACAGCAAGAAGACACAGCTCACACAAGCTGGAGCCATCATCGGCACGCCGGAGTACATGAGCCCGGAACAGGTGCTCGGCGAAGCGATCGACGCCCGCAGCGATGTGTACGCGCTGGCGGTGGTCGCCTTTCACCTGCTCACCGGTACGCTGCCGTTTTCGGCCTCCACGCCGGAGCGCACACTCACCGCGCGGCTGATCAGCAAACCGCTCACGTTGCGCGAGGCCGCGCCGGAGGTCGACTGGCCGGAGTCGCTGCAGCAGGCGTTCAATCAGGCGCTGGAGGGCGACCCGGCGGAACGCACACCAACCGCGCTCATCTTCGCGGAGACGCTCGTGTCGGCAGTGGAGGAGTGGACCGGGACGGGTGTGCTGCGCGGTCGGACGCCGCTGTCCGTGAACGTGATCCCCACACCCAGCGTGGCGCGCCTCGTCTCCGAGGCCGCCGCGGAACACACGTTGCGCAAGGCGCAGACGGTGGTGGCGGCGGCTCCCCCGTCGGCGGTGGCGGCGGCCAACCGGGGCGCGGCGAACACCGTCGTGGCAGCGTCTCCGGCAGCGACACCCGTCGCGACGAGTGCGAGCACTTCGACGCCGGCGAAGCGCACCCCGGTGGCGCTCGTGGGCGGACTGGTCGCGTTGGTGGCCGTGGTGGCGTTTCTCGTGCTTCGCGGTGGAGGCGACAGCGACACGGGCGCGGCGACGGATGCGCCCGCGATGACGGCCTCGGCAGTGCCGACGGACGCCAGTACGTTGCCGGCCGAGCCGGCCGATGGTGGCGCACCGTCCACGTCCGGTGAGGCAAGCGGCGCGCCGACGCCCAGTGCGGCGCCGTCGGCCGCCGCGGGGGCGCCGTCGGCATCGGTCGGACCCGCAACATCTGCCGCGCCTCCGGCGCCGACCGTCGAGGACGCAGCCGCGGTCACGGCGGCCGCGCTGCGGACGCTGGACAGTTTGGAGCGGGCGGTGGCCGATCTCACGGAGGAGGTCGCCATGGCCGCAATTCCCCGCTTCAACGCGCTGCTTCCTCGACTGCCCGGCCCGAACGACAGCGCGCGTGCGTACACCAAACTCGCGATCCTCAACGGCGTCGTGGACGATCCCCTCCGCGCCTGCAGCGCATTTCGCGCAGCGCGCAGACTCGCGCGCTCCGATGGGCAGATCGGCATTCTGCAGGGCATGATGGCCGTCGAGTACTTCGTGCAGTGCCCATAGGGCTCCGCTCGCCGGGGGGACACGCACCGCGTCAACAGGCACCGCGTCAACAGGCACCGCGCGCACACAGGATTCGCTGCCGGTGGTAGTGCACTTTCACGCTGCCGCCTGGTTGCCGCATCAGGCCGTGGCCGCGCTGCTCCCGGGATCCTACGCGAGCACCACGGAGACCGCCGATTGGCTGCTCGACGCGCTCGCGCTCGAGCGCACCGCGGTCCTTTCGTGGGGGCCGCGCGGGATGCAGCAGCTCAGCACCGTGCGTGAGGGCCGCTTCGAACTGCACGGATACGCGGGCAACTCCGCGCCAGATCACGTCGATCAGCTGCACGCCCTCCCTGAACTGCTGACGCAGCTGCTGCAGCGCTGAGTCGCGAAGCCAGCGATGCGTGAGCCGATGCACGTTGCTGGCGCACGCACGCCGCAGACGTGTGCTCAGACGCAGACGTCAGTGCGTCGTCCACACCGCAATCACGCCGTCGTTGGTGTTCGTACGCAGCTGCTGGAACTCGGCCGGCATCGTACCCGGCCGATGCACCTCGAGGCCGATGATGTTGCGCGACGGTCCGAAGTCGTCGAGATCGGCTGTCGACATGCCCGGTATCACGCCACCGATCACGATGGTGAGCACGGCGAAACGCCGAGCGGTCGTGGGCGAAGCGGGCATGGGTGCCACAAACCGACCGACGCGCCGCGAAATGCGACGAGACGAGAATACCACTGGGTCGATGTGCTCAGGACTGAACCGCCCAGGGCTGCGCGACGTCCGCAAGGCGATCAGTCGCGACCAGCGTGCGCAGTTCGTCTCCGAGTCGCTCGGATTCGTCCCGCGTGCGCTGCCACCGCCGCATGCGCTCCGTGTCGTCGAACGCGCGAAAATCGCGCCGGTCCGGAATCTTTCCTCCCGGCAGCCCGGCCACGAACGCCGCACTCGGCGCCACGAGCAGCGCGCGCGCAAAGTTCGCCGGGCGCGCGCGCCGCCACGGCAAGCCCTTGTCGAACCACCCCGGCACGACGTGCGAATAGAAGTGCGGGTAGAACACCAGTCCATGCCCCGCACCGAAATCGAGATCGAGGTGATAGTCCAGTACGCCGCCGTCCCAGTGCACATCGGCGCCGGAACCAGGCACGCGCACACCATCGAGCAGAAGGGGAATCGACCCTGACGCGAGCAGCGCCGCGCGCAACGACGCATGCGTGAGCGCGACGTGCTCGGTGGGCAGATCGCGCAAATGGGCGAACGGCGTGTGCACGCCCGCGTTGTGAAAGATGCGCCGCACGAACTGGAGCGCGAGCGCGCGTCGCGACACACTGTTGCCTGCCGCGGCCATCGCGATGCTCGCTGACAGCACCGATCGTTTCGCGCTCGCGGCGAGCCCGCGCGCAGCGGCCGTGATGACGTGCACACGAAACGTGGGGTGCGAGAGGATTTCGTCCACGCCGTGCGGACCGAGCAGCAGGTCGAGCGCACGCGTGAGGACGGTGGTGATTTCGGCGACGGTGGGGTTCGCCGAATAGCGTTGCTCGTAGATGTACGCGTCGTGACCGCGTGCGAGGGCCGCCACCGGATCGCGCTGCGCGAGACAGGCCATGCGCCAGCTGCCGATCGAGGAGCCGATGAGGTGCAGGGGGCGCGTGCGCGGCGCCTGCAGCAACTCGCCGAAGACGTACCGGTCCAAGCCGGCGATCGCGAGCCACTTGGCGCCGCCGGAGGCCCCCGGCATCACGTCAATATCGTTGGCGCGGAGTCCGTGCGCGCGCAGGTGCGCGAGCGCCGCCGGTCCGGCGCGCAGCGTGAGCGAGGGGGCGTGCGAATGAATCGCCACCGCCATCGGATCACGCCTCCGCGAGCTGCCGCACCACGCTGAGCAGCAGCTCGTCTTCGCCCCGTGCGGCGATCAGCGACAGACCGATCGGACATCCGTTGACCGTGCCGGCCGGCACCGAGACCTGCGGCAGACCGCCCAGTCCGGCGATGCACAGCAACGCCAAGGCGCGCTCACGCACCGGCACCGCCGTCTCGGCGGGTTCGTTGCAGCGCGGCGCGATGTCGGGCACCGTGGGCAGCAGCAGTATCGCACGATCGGCGAGCAGTCCGTCGAGGAGCGCGCCGATCTCGACGCGGCGCGCCAGCGCCCGCGCCACCGCGCCGGGATCGGTGTTCGCGACCGCCGCAAAACGCGCCGCGATCATGGGGCCGAAGGCGGGGCGCTCCGCGGTGATCCACGCGCGGTGCGTCTGCCAGATCTCGTCGTGCTGGAGCGTGCGGAATACGTCGAACCAGGCGGGCAGCCCATCGGCGCTCACCGTCACCGGGTGGGCGGGACCGAACAGCGCTTCCACACGCGTCACCGCCACCGCGAGCGCCGACGCCGTCTCGGGAAGCGCGTGCGCGAACGCGTCCTGCGCGAGCAGCAGTCGTCCCGGTGTCCCCATGATCGGTGCGGCCAACAGCACCTCGCCCACACGCGCGAGCAGATCAGCATCCCGTGCGAACCAGCCACACGTATCGAAGCCCGGCGCGAGTGGGCACGCGCCATCGAGCGAAATACGCCCGTGCGTTGGACGGATACCGTAGATGCCGCAGAAGCTCGCCGGTGCGCGCACCGAGCCGCCGGTATCGGTGCCGATCGCAAAGTCCACGAGCCCGCCCGCCACCGCCGCTGCCGACCCGCTCGAGGAGCCACCCGGCACACGCCCCGGTGCGGCCGGATTGACCGGTGTACCGTAGTGCGCGTTTTCGCCGGTGAGACTGAACGCCATCTCTTCGGTGTGCGTCTTGCCCGCCATCGACGCACCGGCCGCGAGCAGCTGCGTGAGCACCGGCGCGGAGCGCATCGCCGGCGCATGCGTGCGCCACCAGTCCGGGCTCCCGAAGCCCGTGCGATGGCCGGCCACATCGAACAGGTCCTTCAGGCCGAAGGTGAGGCCCGCGAGCAGACCGGTCGGGGCACCGGCGAGCTCGACGTGCGTGTGGCGGCAGAAGGCGCCGAGCGTATCGCGATCGAGGATGGACATGGGGCGAATGATACGGCGATGCGCCCCATGACGACTCCCCGCTACGACACGAGCATCTCATCGAGTTCACGGCCCGATGGCACCGACGCCGCGTGCGTCACGGCGAGGCGACGCGTGTGGCGACCTGACGTGCTCCGCGCCGAGAGACGGAACCGCCCCACGAGCTCGGACAGCGTCCCCGCCTGTGAGGCCATCTCCGACGAGGCCGCCGCCGTCTCTTCGGCGCTTGCCGCGGCTGCCGACGTGACGTCGGCGACCGCGGTGGCCGACTGTTCAATCGCCTGGAGTCGCACCGCCTGCTCCTTCGTGGCCTCGTCGATATCGAGGACCACGACCGAGGCCTGGCTGGCCTGCCCCTGAATGCGGGCGAGCACGTCCACGGCCACCGCCCCCACGCGCACACCATCGGCCACGCTCGCGATGGCCTCGTCGATCACGCTCTGCGTTTCCCGCGCCGCGTCCGAGGCGCGAAGTGCAAGCGATCGCACTTCCTCCGCAACCACCGCGAAGCCAGCGCCCGCGCTGCCAGCGCGCGCCGCTTCCACGGCCGCGTTGAGCGAGAGCAGGTTCGTCTGCGATGCGATCGACTCGATCTTGCGGGCAATGCGCTGCGTGGCCGACGCGCGTTCGCGAATCACGTCGAGCGCCTTCGCCACTTCCGTGACGCGCGCGTGCCCCGTTTCGGCGGCGTCTCGCGTGGCCGTCACCAACTGTCGCAGTTCGGTGGCCCGCTCTGCGACCGCGGCACCGCGCGTACGCAACTGGGAGACATCCTGGTGCACCGAGGCAAGCAGGCCGGCTTGCTCCGTCGCCCCGTTGGCCTGCTCCTGCGCTGCGGTCGCGACCTGCTCGGTGGCCGAGGAGATGCGCTGTGCCTCACCGCGCACGTCGCAGAGCGCCTCCGCGAGATCGGCCACGGCCGCGTTGAGACTTGTCGCAAGGACAGCATGCTCCCCCTCGTACCGTCCGCTCATGCGGGCGGTGAGATCGCGCGCGGCAACCCGGTCGAGCACGCGTCGCGCATCGCGCACGGGCGCGGTGCCCGCGTCGACGGTGGCGTTGACACCGGCGATGAGATCCTTGAAGGCCCCCTGAAAACGGGCGGCGTCGCCGCGCACGTCCAGGTTGCCTTGCTGTGCGGCCGCGGACAGTCGCTGCATCTCGCCCACCAGCTGAGCCAGCGTATCGCGCAGCACCACGAAGGCACTGCCGAGTTCATCGTGTTCGGACCGAACAGTCACCTCCGCCGCGGTGTCACCCGCGGCGACGCGTGTGGCGGTTGCGGCCAGTGTTCGCTGTGACTCCACGATCCGATTGATCGACAAGGCGACGGCGCCGATTTCATCCTGCGACGGCCAAGGCACGGTGTGATCGAGGCGCCCGATCGACACCGCCTGCGCGACCTCGGCCATCCGTGCGATCGGGCGCGCCACTCGCGCGCCCAACCACTGCGCCATCGCCACGATCACCATGGCGAAGATGATGGAGAGCAACGAGGCCGCGCGCGTCATGCCGTGGAGATTGGCCGCCGCATCGATCTCGGCCTGTGGTACCGCCATGAGAACCCCCCAGTTCATGCCCGGGTAGCCCAGCGCGCCGCGAAGGTGTGCAAAGCCGACCTCCATGGGCACACCGTCGAGTGCCGCGGGCAGGTGGCCGGATTCACCGGCCGAGAGCGCGGCGATGGCCGGTCCGAACGCGCGCACGGCCGACCCGGCGTCGTCGGCACCAAGCGCACCGCGGTACTCGAGGGGATGTCCCGTGCTGTCCACCGCCAGCAGGATCGCGCCGGGGTATCCCGCCGTCTTCAGATCTGCGGCAGCCGCGGCGAGCATGTCGCCCACGAGACCGATCGAGGCCAAGTTGTGCCAGCACCCGATCACCTCGCCCGCGCGATCACGCACCGGCGCGGAAAATCCGATCACTTCGGGCGCGGCGGCGCCGTACACCGCACGGACGTCCTCGTCGGCATGCGCCGCCGAGATGACGGTGCCGTCGGCCACCGTGTTGACTTCATCGCTGAACGCCATCTTCGTGGTGAAGGCGCCGCTCATGCACGCGCGAAACCATGGACGGTCGGCGTAGTTGGTTGCGTACAGAGCCGCCGACTCCAGGGGTTCCCCCTGCGCGTCGCGGTCATTGACGGCCACCAGCCGCCCCTCGGCGTCCACGAACATGGCCAGCGGATAGATGTCGTACGCGTCCACGTACGCATTGATGCGCTGCGCAATGCCATTGCTGGTGCTGGCGGTGCGGTACCAGTGCGCGCGGTCGAGCACGACATCATTGAAGCCGAACGCCTGCACGTCGCCATAGCGTTCGAACAGGTTGCGATCGATCTTGTCGGCCAGATGTCCGGCGGTTTCGCGCAGCCGGTCCGCGGCGCGTTCGCGGGCACTGTCGGCGACCCCTTTCAGGCCGAGGGGCACGATGATGGCAACGGGCACAACACCGAAAAGCAGGCAGGCCAGCGCGAGTTTTCGCGCAATGGGCCAGTGGGTCAGGCGGAGCGACATATCAGGTCCGGCGGAGGGAACGGCAGGGGACCAGCGGTGGGATCGTCAATCAGGCCGCAGCACGCCACCTGATCACGCATGGCTCAGTTTCGGACGCTTGGCCAGGAAGTTGACTGTTGCATCCGCGCAACAGTCCGCCCGCGATTTGCCCATTGGCCAAACACGACGCACCTTTGCGTATCTACCCCCTCCCCGGAGCCTCTCCATGCATCTCGCCCTGCCCGCCGCATTCACCGCGCTGGCCGCCGCGGCCGCCGCCCTCGTCGTCACCGCCCCCACCGAGTCGACACCACCGGCCCAGACGATGAGCTTCTTCATCACCAGCGTCGGCCCCGGCGACGGTGCGAATCTTGGCGGCCTGGCGGGGGCCGATCGGCACTGCGCCACGCTGGCCGAGGCCGCAGGGGTGACCGGTCGCGAGTGGCGCGCGTACCTCAGCGCCGCACCGGCTGGGGGTCAGCCTGCGGTGCACGCGAAGGATCGCATCGGCTCGGGACCGTGGTACAACGCGAAGGGGGTCCTCGTTGCACGCGACGTTGCGCACCTGCACAGCGACGACAACGCGCTCGGCAAGGAAGGGAGCCTGAACGAGAAGGGCGCGATGGTGAACGGTCGCGGCGACACGCCGAACCAGCACGATATCCTCACGGGCTCCATGCCCGATGGCACATTCGCCGTCGATACCACCGACACGACCTGCGGCAACTGGACCAGCAATGACAGCGGCGCTGCGCTCGCGGGGCATCACGACAAGCAGGGCGGTGGCCTGCGCCCCACCTCGTGGAACTCCGCGCACCCCACGCGCGGGTGCAGTCAGCAGAATCTCATCGGCACGGGCGGCAACGGACTGTTTTATTGTTTTGCTCGCTGATGTTGTGTCGCTGACCCTCTCGCAACTTGGAGTGTGTGTTCATGTCGTCTGCTGATTCCCTCCGTTTGGCACGGTACGACGAAGATCCGCCGCTGATCTGCCGCGTGACGCCGGACGGTGAGGTCATCTGTGAAGGACCGGTGACGCTCGACGCGGCCGTGGTGGAACGCGCTGCAGCCGTGTCGTTCGACGCCACGTTGGCGAAGCTGCTTCCCGAGGCCTCGTGGGGGCCGCAGAAGCTCGAGCTGGCGCTGCGGCTGCTCCAGGCGCTCGGTGAGTCGAAGCTTCCCGACGATCGCATCGCGCGACGCGCGGGACAGAGCGTGCGTGCCCTGATGGATCTGCTGCTGCCCACGCCCCCGTCGATTCTGCTGTTCAACTACTCCGAGCAGCCGGCGAACGTGATGGGCGCGTGGTTCCAGAACAAGGCCGAACTGGCGCGCATGCAGCGCGTGATCACGCAGTTCGCGCACACCGTCGAACCCTGATCGCCTCCGCGACAGGCGCGTCGGATCGAGCACGCCCGACGGTCGCCAGACAGGCGGCCGTCAGCGCGGCGCGGTGAGTGCGATGAAATCGGCGTTGGTGCGCAGCGCGACGAACCACGGACTGTTGCGCACTTGCCCTCGCAGCGCGGGATTGGCGCGCAGGTAGCGCTCGAGCAGCGGGAGGGCGCGCGCCGAGTCGCCGAGCAGCGCAGAGACATACGCCTCCCCGTAGTCGAGCTGATCTTCGGGTACGAACGGCGGCACATTCGCTCGCACGTCTGCCACGATCGCTCGCGCACTGTCCGCAAGTCCGGCCCGCGCGGTCACCGCCGCCACCAGCAGCCGTCGAGTGCCCCAGCCGGCGGCCAGCAGGTTGCTCGTATCACGGGCCTCGCTGGCCCGCAGCAGCTGCCACGCTGTGGACACGTCGGCGGGGGTATGGCCGGTCCAGCCAAGGGTCGTCAGTTCGCAGCCCCAGAAGCGTGGATCGCGCGGGTAGCGCGTGCGACCACGATCACACCACATGCGTGCGTCATCAATGCGTCCGCTGCCCAGCGACGTGAAATGCAGGCGGCTCACAACGGCTTCGGCACTGCGAAGGAACGCGTCCGCAGTGAGCGCCGCTTCAGCCGCAACCCGCGACCCTTCGTAGTTGCCGGTGAGCTGCAGCAGGCTGCTGAGGTCGTTCCAGGCTTCGGCCATATCGCGACGGCGCCCGGTGACGGCGCGCAAGTCGGCTTCGGCCGCAGCGCGCAGCGAGTCGGGCGCGACCGGCCGCGCGGTGCGCCACAGATCGAGTCGCGCGCGACCGCGCAGATGCCGCGCCTGATCGTCGGACGGATCACGCGCCAGCGCGAGCTCGGCGCGGTCCACGGCTGCGCGACGAAGCGCGTCGGGCGTCGCCGCCGGATCGGTGCTGGAGTTCGGACTGCGCAGGGCCGCGCTTTCTTCGAACCCTGCGCGCTGCAGCAGGAGGCGACCGCTCAGCACATAGGGGGCCGCCCATCGGGTATCGAGTGACGCGGCCCGCATGAGCAGGGAATCCGCCACGGCGAAGCGGGACGCGCGATTGCTCGGTGTGAGCGCGCCGGCGCGCAGCAGCTCCCCTTCGCCCATGCCGCGCGCCTGCGCGAGCAGCGCCCACGCTTCCGGGTTCGAGGTCCCCTGCAGTCGCGAATCCCCCAGCTGCTGACCGATCACGCGCCGCAAAAACGTGGTCACCGAATCGAGCAGCGTGGCCCGTACGGTGAGCACATCACGGTCCGGCCCCGAGGCGCTGGCGCTCGCCAGCTGGGTGCTCGTGCTTCCGTCAATGAGGCGCACCGTAACCGTCACGCTATCGCGAAGCCGACGCACATCGCCCGTGACCACGCTGCCCACGTTGAGCGCACGCGCCACGCTGTCGGTGGTGACCAGCCCGCCCGCGAACGGTGCCACGCCGTTGCGGGAGATCACCGCGATCGCGGGGAAGCGCGACAGTTCGTCGATGAGATCGGTCGTGAGCCCGCTGGCCATGGTGGCCAGCGTGCTGTCCGCATCGATCAGCTCGAATGGGAGCACCGCGACACGCGCGCGATCGGTGAGGGGCTCGGCGGGCGTCGCGGTCCGATCGCGCATGAGCAGCGTTCCGAGCACCACCGCGCCAACCGCGGCCGCGACGGCGAGCAGCGTGGCGCCGCGTGCGATCGGCGACATCGTGGTGTCGGTCGTCGAGGGCACCCGTCGTGCCCAGGTCGGGATCGTCCAGGAGCCAGACGGCGGACTCAGCGACGCCGCGCTCATGCCGGTGCGTGTGAGCACGTGCGCGCTGCTGTCGAAATCGGCGATCGCGTCGACAAACGCCGCCGCCGTCGGGAAGCGGAGCGACGGTTCCGGGGCGAGCGCCCGAAGCAGCACCTGATCGAGCGCTGTCGGGATGTCCGGGCGGAAGGTGCTGACAGGCTTGACCTGTCCCTTCAGCTTGAGCGAAATGATGGACGACGGTGAGTCGGCCGCAAACGGAGGCTGACCGGCGAGCATTTCGTAGAGCACACACGCCGCGGAGTACAGGTCCGTGCGCTCGTCCATGAACTTGTCGCCAAGCGCCTGCTCGGGACTCATGTACGCTGGCGTGCCGACGGTGAGCCCCGAGAGGGTGATCGTGCTGTCGGACTCGGAGAGGCCGGTGGCGCCGGGCAGCGCGCGTGCGACGCCGAAGTCGGCCACCAGCGCGTGTCCGCCGGTGAGCAGCACGTTGGCCGGTTTGATGTCGCGGTGAATGATCCCCTGCCGATGCGCGTAGTGCAGCGCACCGAGAATCTCGCGCGTCAGCCGGAGCGCTTCGGGCACGGTGAGCGGCGGCGCGCGATGAATGCGTTCACGCAGCGTCTCCCCTTCGATGAGGGGCATGACATAAAACGGCACGGTGCGACCGAGCGCGTCGAGCGCCTCGCCCAGATCGAGCAGCGGAACGATGTGCGGGTGCGCAAAGGACGCCGCCACAGCGATCTCCCGACGGAAGCGATCGGAGCCGGTGACGTGCGTGAGTTCGGCGCGCAGCACCTTGATGGCCACCGACCGCTGCCGCCGCAGATCGCGCGCGCGATACACGACAGCCATGCCGCCCGAGCCGAGCACACTATCGATCTCGTAGTCGCCGCTCGGAAAACTCGGCGCCGCCTTCAACTGTTCAGTCATGGCGCGTAGTGGCGAGGTGCGGTCGGAGGCGATGTGCGGGGGGCAGACGCGTAATCTGTCAGAATTCGTTTCGAATTGCTGCGGGGGCGCGCCGATGTCGTGTGGCCTGTTCGTAATCGAACGCGAGGCCGATCAGTCGCCCCTCACTCCACGGACGGCCGAAAAAGCTGATGCCGGCGGGCAACTGATCATTGCGCGTGTAGCCCATGGGCACGGTGATCGCCGGAAAACCCGTGCTCGGTGCGAACAGCTGACTGTTGTCGCCATGCGGCGTGTTCAGATCGCCGATCAATCGCGGTGGATTGCTCCAGGTGGGATACACCAGCGCGTCGAGCTGCTGATCGTCCATGAGCTGCTGCACCGCGATTCGCAGCGCGGCGCGACTGCGCTCGCGGCTCTGGCAGCCAGCGCTGGTCTCGGGATCGTCTGGCGATTGTGCGCCCGCGCGCAGCCGCGATTCCACCGTGGGGTGGTAGCGACCGCTGCGCAGAATCGCGTCCAGGGTGCGTACCGGTGCGTTGGGTGCGCGATCGGCAAAGTAGGCCTCGAGGTCGTGCTTGAACCGATTGCACCCGCCCCGCTGCATGCGTTGAATGGTATCGAGGGCCGGCACGCGCACGTCCGGGATGATCGTGGCACCCGCCGCCGCCAGATCCTCGAGCGCTTTCGTGAACACCCGATCCACTTCGGCGTCGTGCGTCGGCCGCGCATACGCCTGCACCAGGACACCGATGCGCGCACCCTGCAGCTGACCGCGCCGAAGCTGGTCGGCGTAGCGCGCGTCGCGTCGTGCGTTGGCCGGTGCGGTGACCGGATCGGCCGGATCGCTGGCCGCGATCACGTCGAACACCGCCACGGCATCGGCGACGGTGCGGGCCATGGGGCCGGCGATATCGGCGCCACTATTGAGCGGGACCACACCAGCACGTGACGTGAGCCCCATGGTGGACCGAATTCCCACGAGCGCCTGATGCGCGCTCGGCCCGCGGATGGAGTTGCCGGTATCGGTGCCCAATCCCACGGCCCCGAAGCTCGCGGCCACGGCCGCGGCGGTCCCGCCGCTCGAGCCGGCGGTGACGCGGTCGAGCGCATAGGGATTTTTCGAGTACCCCGGCAGGATCGAGCTGACCGTTTCGTATGGCGTGAACGCCCATTCGGCCATGTTCGACTTGGCCAGCACAATGGCGCCAGCCTGTCGCACGAGTCTCACCATGGTGGCGTCTTGCGGCGGCACCCAGCCCGCCAGCGATAGCGAGCCGGCCGTGGTTTGCAGATCGTGCGTCTCGAAGTTGTCCTTCACGATCATGGGGACGCAGTGCAGCGGGCCGAGCGGCCGACCGGCGACCGCATGCGCATCCAGCGAATCCGCGATGGCCAGTGCTCGCGGGTGCGTCAGAATGATGGCGTTGATCGATGGACCGCGTTTATCGAACGCGGCGATCCGGTCGAGGTACCCCTGGGTGAGCGCGCGGCAGGTGAGGCGACGCGCGCGCAGCGCGTCCTGCAGCTCCGCGATCGTGGCCTCTTCTATAAGGAAGGGCGCGGGCTGAGCGATCGACGCGTGCGGCGCCAGCAGGGTAAGCGACGCCAGCAGGGAGAGTACGCGAGCAGAGGTCATGCGCGACAACATAGCGCGCACGCAGCGCGCCGCGAGGTCGCCGGATCGTCACGGCGTCGTCACCGCGGGCACTACGCCCAGCCGACATCACCCCGTGAGCGCGAAGTCAGGAGATGACAGCATCGTCGTGCTCGGCAGTTTGTGCCGCCGGCGGTGATCAGCGGCACGAATTGCACATCGGCAGTTTGTGCCGACGGATGTGCTGCGCCAATCGCGTGTATTCATAAAGCTATACAAAACAACGACTTAACGGAAGAGCACCGAAACAGATTCCGTCTGGCCCGAGCATTGCTTCTAGACCTCGTGGACATCCACGTCGTCTCACGAGGCCTCTCATGCTCTTCGGATTCATTGATCGAGTCACTAACGCGTCGCCGCTTCGCTCGGCGCTCGACCAGAGTGTCGGGCGCTCACGCGCGATTGGCGATCGGGTGGCGAAGGCGTCGCTCGACAACAGCGACGGTTTCGCGCTCCGGGCAGGAGAAGGCGACCAGATCGCCGAAAATGCCAATCCGGTGGACGTGGAGCAGGAAATGATGGACCTCGCGGACGAGCAGCTGCGCTACCTCACTACCGCCAAGCTGCTCGAGCGCACCTACTCGAGCCTGCGCTCGGCCATCAAGGGTGGTGGCGCATGACCGGACCGCGCCCGCTCGCCTTGCTGCCGGCCGCTGGTGTGGAGCCACCGCGCCCGCGCTTCCGCTCGCTCGGCATTTCCGCCAGCGGCCTGTCGGCGCAGCGCGCCCGCATGGAAACGATCGCCCAGAACATCGCCAACGCCGACGTCACACGGACTGCCGAGGGCGGGCCGTATCGTCGTCGCACGGCTGTGATCGAGACCGCCACGCGCGAGGACGCCGGCAACGGGACGCAGCCTGCCGTCAACGGCACGCTCCGCGCGCCGGTCGGTCCGTTCGGTGCCGCCCCGTTCCAGGTACCGGCGTATGCCGGCGACGCGCCGCGCACCATCCAGATCCCGGTGGTGACGCCGGACGACGGGATGTATGGCGTGCGCGTGACGGGCACCACCGAAGACGCCGCCGACGCGGGACGTCTGGTCTACGAGCCCGGCCACCCGGACGCCGACGCCAACGGCTACGTGCGCTACCCCGATATCGACCCCACGCAGGAGCTCGTGCAGCTCCTCGATGCCAAGCGCTTGTACGAGGCCAACGCCTCGGTCTTCCAAACCACGAAGTCGATGTTGCGCGCCGCGCTCGACATCTGATCGATCCCACGACACCGCGTCATTCGCCATGAGTCTCAACGGCATCTCCCAGAACCCGCTGCTTGCCCCGCTCGGCCGCCCCGCGTCGCCGCAGGGCGCCGCGCAGGGCGCCATCAACGGCACGCGTCCGGCGCCGGAGCGCACGACGGCACTCCCCGAGCGACCGACCGCGGGCAACGCGCGTCCGTCGATCGCGGCCACCCCGACGTCGGTCCCGGCCGAAGCGCCGGCCGGCACCGATCCGGCGCTCTGGAGTGTGCTCACCACCGAGGAGCGCACCTTCTTCGCGAAGACCGCGTCCCTCGGCCCGCTGACGTACGGCAAGATCAAGAGCGCCACGATGCCCGCCCCGCCCGCAGCACGCGGCGGCCGACTCGACGTGCGCGCCTGAGGAGCTGACTGCCATGACTACGAAAATCGACCTGATCGCGCGCAGCCTGGCCGAGTTCCAGCAGCCCGGCCTCGACACCGGCGCCCGCGCCATTCCGCTCCCCGGCATCGCGCCGGACGGCCCCTCCTTCGGCAACACGCTCACCGAGGCGCTCAACGGCATCTCCGAAGTGCGCGATCACGCCGGCGACATGACGCGTCGCTTCGTGTCCGGTGAAGACGTCGAGCTGCACCAGGTGATGGCGGCCCAGGAAGAAGCCGGCATCGCCCTCGACCTGCTCATCGAGATGCGCAACAAGATGGTTGAGAGCTATCGCACGCTCATCAGCATGCAGTCCTGATCCCGATGGCGTCCATGCTGGAATCCCTCTTTGGCCGTGTGAACGGCTCGCGCCAGACGGCCATCATCGCCGTGGGCGTGGCGGCGACCGTGGCGGTGCTGGCGCTTTCGCGCTGGGCCACCGCGCCCACGTTCGTGCCGCTGTACACCGATCTGCCGCTTGAGTCGGCCGGCGCCGTGACCGACAAGCTCACGGAAGCCGGCATCGCGTTTCAGCTGCGCAACGCCGGTTCGTCGATCCTCGTGCCGAGCGCCGATGTCGCCAAGGCGCGTGTGGCGCTGGCGCGCGAGGAGCTGCCGGGCACCGGTCGCCCCGGGCTCGAGCTGTTCGACAAGCCCACGTGGGGCATGACGGACTTCACACAGAAGGTGAACTATCGTCGCGCGCTCGAGGGGGAACTCGAGCGCAACATCGGCAAGATGCAGGGCGTGGAGCGTGTGCAGGTGCACCTCGCCCTCGAAGATGACAAGCTCTTTCGCAAGGACACGCGCGATTCGAAGGCGTCGGTGACGCTGGCCATGCGCAGTGGCGAAACGCCGGCGGCCTCGACCGTGCGCGGCATTGCCAGCCTGGTCGCCGGCTCCGTGAGCGGACTCGATGTGAATCACGTCGTGATCGTGGACGAGCGCGGTAACGCACTCACCGACATCGATGATGTGGGTGGCGTCGGGTTCTCGAGCCGCCAGCTCACCATGCAGCGCGAAGTGGAGCAGCGGTTGGAAGAGAAGGCCGAGGCGCTGGTGTCGCGCATGGTTGGCGCGGGGAACGCACGTGTGCAGGTGGCCGCCGTGATCAACTTCGACAAGGTCGAGCGCACCACGCAGTCGATCGATCCCGAGCAGCAGGCGATCGTGACCGAGCAGAAGGCCGAAATCCTGCCGCAGGACGGACAGCCCGGCGCCTCGTCGTCGAACACGTCCACGTCGTACGAGACCACGCGCAGCGTGGAGACGTACAGCGGCGCTGTGGGCACGGTGCGCAAGCTCACGGTGGCGGTCCTCGTGGCCGACAAGGTCACGATCACGCCCACCGAAGATGGCGCGGAGCCGGTGCCGCCCGCGATCACGCCGCGTTCGCCCGAAGAACTTGCGCGCATTGAAACACTCGTGCGCAATGCGCTCGGCGTAGATGAAGCGCGCGGCGACGGCATGTCAGTGGTGAGCGCGCCCTTCGACATGCCGCTGCTCGATGCACCGATCGCGGATTCGCTCCCCGAGGCCACGATCGTGACACAGGTGATGAACAACCCCAAGCCCGTGATCACGATCGCGGCGCTGTTGGTGCTGCTCGTACTCACGCTCGTGATGGTGAAGGCACTGCGCGCACCGCCGGCCCCCGTACTGCCAGCCGTGGCCGAAACACCCGCCTTGACGGCACCGTCAACGCCGGCAGCGACCGCCGCGCTCACGAGTGGTTCCGCCGACAGCAGTGACGCCGACGACGATGCGATCGAGGTGGCAAAGCGTCCCGTCAAGCTGCCGCCTCCGGCCACGACGATGGAACGCGAACAGGCGATCGCCACGGTCGAGCAGCGCCCTGACGCCGCGGTTCGTGTGACGCGCGCCTGGTTGAGGAGCTGAGCGTGAGCACTGCCGTCGCTACCCGTGGTGCAGATCGGTATGCACTCGATCGCCTGACCGGTCGCCAGAAGGTGGCGATCGTGTGCATGGCGCTCGGCGCGAAGCATGCCGCAAAGATCACCGGGCAGCTGCACGCTGAAGAGGCCGAGATCGTGGCGCTCGAAATGGCCACGCTCGATCGGGTGCCCCCCGAGACCGTGAACACGGTGCTCGCCGAATGGCTCGAGCTCACCGTGGGCGTGGACTCGCTCAATACCGGTGGCGTGGAGTTCGCGCGTGAAGTGCTCGAGGAAGCATTCGGCACCGCCAAAGCGCAGCAGATTCTCAAGCGCATTCAAGGACAGCTCGCCGACAGCGATCGCTTCGGTCGTCTGCGGCGCGCCGATCCGCAGCAGCTGGGCAGCACGTTGCGCGGTGAACACCCGCAGACGATCGCGCTCATTCTGGCACACCTCGACCCGGCCCACGTTGCGCAGATCCTGCGTGAACTCGACGTGACGCTCGGCGGCGAAGTGATGTTCCGCATCGCGCGCATGGAGAAGGTGTCGCCCGAAATGATCTCGCTCGTGGAGCGGGCCATTGGCAGCGAAGCCGAGATGGCGTTCACGCAGGGCATGAGCAGCGTGGGCGGCCCCGCGGCCGTCGCCGCCGTGCTCAACCTCGTGAGCACCTCGCTCGAGAAGGAAGTGCTCGAAGCGGTCACGGAGCGCGATCCCGCACTCAGCGACCAGATCAAGAACCTCATGTTCGTGTTCGAGGACCTCATTTCGCTCGACGACAAGTCGCTGCAGCGCCTGCTGCGCGAGATCGACGTCAAGCAGCTGGCGCTGGCCCTCAAGGCCGCAAGTCCGGAGCTGCGTCAGCGCATCATGGGGGTCATGTCGCAGCGTGCCGTCGCCGGCCTCAAGGAAGAGATCGAGTTCCTGGGCCCGGTCAAGATGCGCGACGTGGAAGCCTCGCAGTCCGACATCGTGTCGAAGATCCGCGCCCTGGAGGAAACGGGCGAGATCGTGCTCTCTGCCGGAACCGACGATGTCATCGTCTGACGCCGCCACGCCGGCGCCGTGGGCGCTCGACGAGCTCGACATGAGCGATGTGTTCATGCCACTCGACGACTTCGGGGGGACCGAGACACCGGTCGCTCCCGAAGTGCAGGCGGCATCGGCCGCGCAACTGGCCGCCGATCACGAACTCGAAGCCCGCGTCGCGGCGCGGCTGGCCGCGCTGCGCCCGGCGATCGAGGCCGATGCCTTTGCGCGCGGTCACGCCGCGGGCATCGAGGCTGCCGGTGCGGCCGCCCACGATCAGGTGGCGCGCATCGCGCAGGCTCTCGGCGAAGCCACGCAGGCCGTGCACACCCACGAGCAGCGATGGCTTGGCAACGTGGAAGAGAATCTGGCCGCGATCGCGGTGACCATCGCGCGTCATCTCATTCATCGCGAACTGACCACCGACGCGTCCGTGATCACCAGTCTGGTCACGCGCGCGATCAAGCAGTTCCCACTCGAACGCACCATCAGCGTGCGCTTGCACCCCGACGACCACGCTATCGTGCAGGAAGCGCTCGAGGCCACCACGCTCATCGTGCCGGCCACCCGTGAAGTGCACTGGCATGCCGATCCGCACATCGTGCGCGGCGGCTGCCTGGTGGAAGGACGCGAGCGTGTGCTCGACGGCCGCATTGACACGGCGCTCGAGCGCACCTACCGGACCCTCGGTCAGGTGCAGGCATGACCACGAACGCGCCCTCGCTGCATCACGCGGCCGATGCGTTCGCATCGCGCCTCGCGGACGTGGACAGCTTCGCGACCTACGGACGGGTCGTGCGGGTGGTCGGGCTCGTGCTTGAAGCCACCGGACTCGATGCCGGCCTTGGCGCACTGTGCCGCGTCACCAGCCACTCGCGCGATCGCTCCGTGCTCGCGGAAGTGGTGGGCTTTAACGAGCGCAGCGTGCTGCTCATGCCGCTTGGCGAAATGGATGGCCTGCACCCCGGCAGCAGCGTGCAGCCACTGGGCCGCTCGTTCGGTGTGGACGTCGGTCCATCGCTGCTCGGTCGTGTACTGAATGGCCTCGGCCATCCGATCGACGGCAAAGGCAAGCTCGATGTCGTCGAGCGCGTACCGCTCTCGGCCGAACCGCCGAATCCGCTCGACCGCCAGACGATCGATCGTCCGCTCGAAACCGGGGTGCGCACCATTGACGGTCTGCTCACCATGGGCCGCGGTCAGCGTGTGGGCATCTTCGCCGGCTCCGGCGTGGGCAAGAGCACACTGCTCGGCATGATTGCACGGCACGCGAAAGCGGACGTGAACGTGATTGCACTCCTCGGTGAACGCGGCCGCGAAGTGCGGGACTTTCTGGACAACGCGCTTGGTGCCGAAGGGCTCGCGCGAAGCGTCGTGATCGTCGCCACCGGTGATCAGGCAGCGCTCGTGCGCGCCCGCGGTGCGCTCGTAGCCACGGCGATTGCCGAGTATTTCCGCGATCAGGGCAAGCAGGTGCTGCTCATGGTGGACTCCGTGACGCGCGTGGCGATGGCCTGGCGCGAAATCGGCCTGGCCACCGGCGAACCGCCCACCACCAAGGGCTATCCGCCCAGCGTGTTTGCGAACTTGCCGCGCCTGCTGGAGCGCGCCGGCAACGGCGCGCGCGGCGGCATCACCGGCATTTACACCGTGCTCGTGGACGGTGATGACTTCAACGAACCTGTGGCCGATGCCGCGCGCTCGATACTCGACGGACATCTCGTGCTCACACGCAAGTTGGCCGCGCAGAACCACTACCCGTCGATCGACATTCTCGAATCGAAGAGCCGCGTGCGCGACGCCATCGTGTCGAAGGCGCAACGTGACTCCGCCTCGGAAGTGCAACGCCTCGAAGCGGCCTACCGCGAAAAGGAAGATCTGATCATGGTGGGCGCCTACCAGAAGGGAAGCGATCCGTACGCCGACGCCGCACTCGCGCATCGCGAGTCGGTGCTCGACTTCCTGCGCCAGTCGCCCGATGAGCTGACGCTCTACGGCGACACCTATGGTGCGCTCACGCAGCTTGGTGGCACCATCGCCCACGCCACGCGGAGAACCGCATGAGTTTCAAGTTTCGTCTGCAGCGCGTGCTCGAGCTGCGGGAACAGTCGGAGCAGGCCCGTGCCCGCGCCGTGCGTGACGCCACGGACAACGCCGATGATGCGCGTCGCCGTCAGGATGCGATCGCGTCGCTGCGCACGCTGCAGCGCGAGACGCTGTCAGCCGCGGCGCGCGGCTTCATCACCGCCGGCGAGTTGCAGCATCTGCAGTTTCTGATTGGCGCGCTCGACGATCGCCTCGTACGCGCGGCCGATGATGTTGCCGCCGCCGAGCGTGTGGTCGCGGAGGCACAGGCGGCACTGCAGCGTGCATCCCGCGATCGTCGCGTGCTCGACCGGCTCAAGGATCGGCACAGCGAACGGTGGACGGATGCCACGGTGCAGCGGGACCGCACGCTGATGGATGAGATCGCGCTGACGCAGTTCACACGGCGCACACTCGCCGCACTCGACACGCGCGACGCCGCCATCGCGGCGCTGCCGCCGTCCACGAACCAACCGTCGCGCCGCACCCCGACGCCGTTGGCCACGGTGGCCATTCCTCCGGATTCCGTCTGATGAAAGCCCTCTTGCTTCCAGCCATTCTCGCGCTTGTGGTCGGCATGACCGGCAGCGCCGGCTACGCCGTAATGCACGCGCGCACCGCGCACGCGATCTATGTCGTGGTGCAGGATTCGATCGGCCGAGCGGTCGCTGACAGCATCGTGGCCGACAGCCTGGCCGCGGACAGCGTGGCGCGTGAAGCCGAAGCGTTTGCTGCGGACGACGCCGAACTCACGCCCGCCGACTCGATTCGTGCGCTGCTCGCCGCGCGCGAAGCGGATCTCGAGGCCACGGCACAGTCCGCGGCATCGACGAAGCCCACCAAGGCCGTCGCCGCGACGCCGGTTGCGCCGGTGAGCACGCCCGAACCCGCGCCGACGCCCGTTCCCGAGAAGTCCAGCGCGGAGGTCGCCACAGAAGCGGCCGCCAAGGCACTTGCCGAAACCAGCGGCGAAGTGATCCCCGAGAAGCGGCTGGCCAAGATCTTCGGCTCCATGTCCGCGCGCGACGCGGCCAAGGTGCTCGAGCAGATGTCCGACAGTGATGTGCGCACGATTCTGACCATGATGGCCGATCGACAGACGGCCGCGATTCTCGCCGCCATGCCGGCCTCGCGCGCGGCGATCATCACCAAGGGCGGCTCGGCGCCGTCGGGGAGCACGCAGCCGTGAGCCTCCTGCCTTTTGCCCCCACGAACGCCACGCCACGTGATCGGTCCGCGAATCTTCCGGATCGCACACCGGACGTGAACATCGGCGCACGCACTCGACCCACGATGCGTCCGGTACGCCCCGAGCGCGCCGAACGCACGCCCGTGAGCGAGCGCAACGACGCGACCAGTCGCGACGAACCGATCGCGCGCAGCACCACACCACCCGACTTCGCAGCACTGCTGGCGCTGCTCGCCGTGAACACCGCACACGAGGCACAGGCGCAGCGCGCACTGCTGGGCACGGTCAACGCCGACGAACCGTCGCCGGAGATCGACGGAGAGCTCGCGCCGGATGAGTCCGCGACACCGGACATGGACGAGCTCGTGCCGAACGATCGGGACAGCCGTGCGCCGGCGTCGTCATCGCCGCGCGACCTGTCGCGCGATGTGCCGCGCGACCTGCTGCGCAATCTGCCCGCCGCTGCGTCCGACCGGGCGCGCGAAGTGCTGGCCGCACTCGACGCAACCTCGCGACGTTCCGTGACCAGTACCGACAGTCTGTTCAACACGAATGCGCTGAGCACCACCAGCGCGACTGATCCGTTCGAGGCGTCCTCAGCCGCTTTCGCGGCGCTCGCCGATCGCGTGCGCACGGGGAACGCTGGCGAGCTGCTCGCGCGCGGTGATCGGGCGGCGGCTGGTGTACGTGGCGCCCTCGACGCACTACTCGACGTCGCCGGCACTCCACGCGGACGTGTGCTCGCGGAATCGGTGCGCCCGGCCTTCGCCGAGGCGGTGAATCGCTCTGCAGACGACGTGACGACCGCCGTTCGTGATCCCGAGGCGCTCGCGCCGGCCTTCCGCGCGCGGCTCGATCGTGTGATCGATCGCATGCGTGATGAGTTCGGACACGATGTGCAGGTCGTCGAAACGGTGCGCTCGTCGGAACGCCAGGAGCACCTCTACGCACAGGGACGCACGCGTCCCGGGCCAGTGGTCACGTGGACGCTCGACAGCGCTCACCTGAGTGGTGAAGCGGCGGACGTCATCATCGATGGTCAGTGGCACAACCCACAGGGCTACACGCGCTTGCATGTGATCGCCCAGGAAGAAGGGCTGCGCACGCTCGGCATGCGCGACCCCGGCCACCTCGAACTGCGCGGCTCGGGGTCGCATGGCGAACATGCCGCCGCGATGGACCGCGAAGCCATTGCCGCGAGCACGCGCGCGGCCGGCACCGCAGCGGACGCGTCACGCGCGGCGGCGATTGCCAGCACCGGTGGTGTGGCGGCCGTTGCCCGCGTGGCCTCGGTGGCCCGCGTGGCGCAGGTCGCACAGGTCGCTCGCGTCGGCACCAGTGGCATGCCGCGCGCCGCCGAGCGCCTCGGTCGCGATCTCGGCACGCCGGCCCCGACGACGCCCGACACGGTACCAGGTGCAGCCGTGCGTACCGCCGCGCTCGCCAGCGCCGCGGCCCGACAGGGCGACCAGCAGAGCGGGGGTTCCCCCCGTGATCCGCGGGACGCCGAGTCACGTCCGATGCGCGCGTCCGCTCTCGACAATCTCTCCGCGGTGGGCGCACTGTCGCCGACCGCAACCCGCCTGCTCGACGGGGACACGCTCAAGGTCACCATGCCGGTTGGCAGCGACAGCGCGTCGCGCGCTGAAGCCATTGCCGTCCTGCGGGAAGATGCGCCGGTACGTGCGCTCTCGTCACTCACCATGCAGCTCGATTCGCCGGACGGTCCCGAGCAGGTGCGTGTGACGCTGCGCGGCGGCGTGGTGGATACGCAGGTCACCACCTCGAGCGGCGCCCTCGCCGATCGCCTGCGCATGCAGACGGCCGACCTGCAGGACGCGCTCGGTCGTCACGGCCTCGACACCGAGAAGATGAAGGTGCAGCAGACCGCACGCCCACAGGAGGGCGATGCGGTACGTCAGGCGCTGAGCGACCGCGGCGAGACGCTGCGCGCCGCTGGAGCCTCCGCCGGCCAGCAGGGCGGCACCTTCGAGCAGTCGCCGCGCGATCGGCAGCCCGCTCGCCCGCACGCCGAACGCGATCCGCGCCAGGCTCACGACGAGTCACCCCAGCAGCGCCGGCGCGATGACCGGCAGGAGCAGCGTTGATGTTCGATATCACTCGCGCCGTCAGTCCGACGTCGCTCAGCCCGCGCTTTGATACGGGTGAGGTCACGCCACCGACCGCCGTGGCCGAGCCCACGCCGCCACCGCCGATCGGCTCCGGCAAGAAGAACGATGCCCTCGGCCGCAATGAGTTTCTGCAGCTGCTCGTGGCGCAGATGAAGAATCAGGATCCGCTCAACCCCATGGACGGCCAGGAAATGGCCGCGCAGCTCGCGCAGTTCTCGCAGGTGGAGCAGCTGATCGACATCAATGAATCGTTGCAGACCGTGGCCGGCAGCCAGGTCGAGCTCGGCCTCGCACTCGAAGATCTCACCGAGATCACCGTGATGCAGGGTGATGCGATGGCCATGCTGCTCGAACAGTCGATGGCCATCAACACCGTCGGCAAGACCGGCGTCATGGAAGGCAATCAGATGTTCGTGGACCGCGACGGCAACGGTGCGATCACGATCGACACGGGCGCCATGTCCGGACTCGGCCGACTCAGCGTGCTTGACGAAGGCGGGCGCGTCATCTCGCAGGGCACCGTCAACAACGTCAAGGAGGGGATGCAGTCGATCCCGCTCGAGGACTTCGGCTTCGATCCGCCACTCGATGCCGGCCGCTACACCTATCGCTTCGACGTGACGAACGACACCGGCCAGTTCGTGGCCGCCCAGACCTTTACCACGGGACGCATCACCGGCCTGCGCTACGAGCAGGGCCAACCCGTACTCATGCTCGGCGACTCACTGAGCGTGCCGTTCAGCGAGCTCCTGCAACTCCGCAACTGACCCGCGGTCCCACTCCAACGGAGGACATTTCCACTCATGCTGCGTTCCCTCTTCGCCGGTGTGTCCGGCCTGCGCAACCATCAGGTGCGCATGGACGTCATCGGCAACAACATTGCCAACGTCAATACGGTGGCCTTCAAGGCCGGCCGCGTCACCTTCAAGGAAGGCTTTGCCCAGCTGCTGCAGGGCGCGAGCCGTCCGCCTGGTGACCAGGGCGGTATCAATCCCATCCAGATCGGCCTCGGCATGCAGATCGGGTCCATCGACCAGATCTTCAACCAGGGCAACATCGAGAGCACGGGCCTCGGCACCGACCTCGCCATTCAGGGCGACTCGCTCTTTGTCGTGCGCAAGGGCAACCAGAGCTTCTACACGCGCTCCGGCAACTTCCAGGTGGACGCGCTCGGACAGCTCGTGTCGCCCACCAACGGTTTCGTGGTGCAGGGACGCGTGTACGACAACGGCATCCTGCAGGACGGCATTCAGGATATCCGCCTGCCCTTCGGCCAGAAGGTCTCGGCGAAGCCCACCAGCGAAGTCACGCTGGCCGGCAACCTCAACGCGTCCGCCCCGAACTTCCAGGGCGACTTCAACGATCCGCTCGACCGCGCGCTGCCGATCAACGAACGTGCGTGGACCGAAACACAGATCGCCGTCTACGATTCGCAGGGCACCAAGCACGACGTGAAGATTCAGATGTGGAAGACCGGGGCCAACGAGTGGCAGTGGCAGCTCGATCCGATGACCAGCGCCACCCGGCAGAGCTTCGAAACCGGCGCCGATCCGACAACCAACCCGGCGTTGCTGTCCGCCCCGCCCGCCGGCTACGAAATCCTGCCGGCCAACGTGCGTGTCACGAGCCCCACGGGCGCCAGCTACGAGTCGCCAGCGGCGTGGTCGTTCTCGGCCGGTCCGCCGCCGCAGATCGACTTCACGGCCTCCATGCCGGCCGACGCGGCGATCGAGGTGTCGTACTTCATGAGCCCGACCTCCGCGGATCCGGGTGTGAACACCGGGACGTTCACCTTCGATCCGACCGGCATCATGACCACCAACATCACCGCCGGGATCGACTTCGCGGTGCCTGGCGCCAATCCGGTGCAGGTGAACGTGAAGCTCAACGGCGGCGTCAACGGACTCACCCAGTTCGCCTCCACGAGCTCGACCGCGGTACTCCGTGATCAGGACGGCTACACGGCCGGCTCGCTGCAGAACTTCTCCATCGACCGCTTCGGCCTCATCACCGGCTTCTTCACCAACGGCACCACCTCGCCGCTCGGCAAGATCGTGCTGGCGGACTTCAACAACCCGGCCGGTCTGCTGCGGGTCGGCGACAACATGTACCAGGAGTCGGCCAACTCCGGCTCCGGCGTGCTCGGCTTCGCCCTCGAGGGTTCGCAGTCACAGCTCACCAGCGGCGCGCTCGAAATGTCGAACGTGGATCTCGCGCAGGAATTCACGAGCATGATCGTGGCGCAGCGCGGCTTCCAGGCCAACGGCAAGGTGGTCTCCACCGCCGACGAAATGCTGCAGGAGCTGATGGGCATCAAGCGCTAACCGGCGCGAGGTCGAACGCGCGCCCACCGCGAGAGGTCGTCGCGGTGGGCGCGTCGTGCGCGCACTCGGCAGAAGCTTCCGGCTGGCATGAGGCGGCAGCAGTTGCCGCATACGAGACGAAAGTGCCTGTGCGGCGAGATGGGCAGCGGGATCCTGCGACGGGGGCGTGGCGTGGCCCATATCTCGCAAAGCGTTGTCAATATTGCGTTTACGTGGAGCGCGTGCGGCCGCTGATCGTGCTGGCACCAGTCCTGCTTATTGAGCGAGTCGGATTCTCCCTTTCCCGATCTCGCACATGGCTGACGCAGACGCATCCTCGACCGACCAGGCCCCGGCTCCTACCGGGCTGAAAGCCAAACTCCCGCTTGCCGCCGCCGTGGTGATCGGTCTGGCCATTGGTGCCGGCTCCGGCGCCGTGATCGTAGGCCCCATGACGGCCAAGACGCTCGGGTACGCCACCCCTGCGCCAACGGCTTCGTCCGGTGACCATGCGGAGGGCGAGGAGGACGAACACGCGGAAGACGATTCGTCGGCCTCCGGGACGCCCGCGGTCATGACGCTGGAAAACCTGGTACTCAACCCCGCCGGTTCCGGCGGGACGCGTTGGCTGATGCTGACCGTCTCCCTGCAGTGCAAGGACGCCGCGGCCATCACGACGCTGCAGTCACGCGACGCCGAACTGCGCGATGTCGTGCTCAGCTCGCTCGGACAGAAGACGGTGGACGAACTGGCCGATATCGGTGGTCGTGAGGCAATCAAGGAGCAACTCACCACGGCCCTCAACGAACGCTTCGGCGCGAAAACCGTCGCGCGCGTCTACTTCCCGCAGTACGTGGTGCAGTGAGGCGCATGCATGGCCTCTGAAACGCTCTCCCAGACCGACATCGATCGGCTGCTCGGAAGCGGCGCAGGGCGCCTGACGCCGCGCGCCGGTGCCGCAGTGGACGTCCAGGTCTACGATTTCCGTCGGCCGGCGCGCGTCTCGAAAGAGCGCCTGCGCACGCTGGAGGCCATGTACGAGCGCTTGGTGAAAAACCTCGAGGCGTGGGTCATCTCGCGCGTGCGCGGTCAGATCGAGGTGCGACTGCAGAGCGTGGAGCAGTTCAGCTTTGGCGAGTTCACGCTGTCGCTGCCGACCCCCTGCTCTTCCTTCATCTTCGAGATCAACGGCACCGGACAGAAAGGCGTGATCGACATCGGGCCCGAGTTCGGATTCTACGTCATCGATCGTGTGTTTGGTGGCACCGGGCAGGCGTCCTTCCCCGTACGGTCGCTGACGCCGATCGAACGCATGGCGATCCGCACCGTGGCTGAGCGCGTCACGCAGCTCACCGAGGAGATCTGGCAGGATCACGTGCCCATGGAGCTGGCGGTCAGCGGCTTCGAATCGTCCCCGGAAATCCTGCAGGTGGCCAATCGGGAAGACCCGGTGCTCGTGGCCAACGTGGAAATCACGGCGGGTGGCCAGAGCGGCCTCATGCTCATCTGCCTGCCCTTTGCCGTGCTCGACAAGTTCTTCACCTCGAGCGGCCAGCAGCGCCTCGCCCTGCTGCACTCGAGCGACGCGGAACGCGAAGCCGCGCGCCTCAAGACCGAGAACGCGGTGCGCGAAATGCCCGTCCCGATCTCGGTGCGCCTCCCGAAGTTCGAGATCACGGTCGAAGAGCTCATGTCGCTGTCGGTCGGGAAGATCCTGCCCACCGGCATTCCCAAGGACGCGAAGCTGATCATCCGCACCGGCGAGCAGGAGCGCTTCGTCGGCCAGGCGGGCCGTGTCGGCAATGCGCTCGCGGTACGCATCCACGATGGGGTCAACCCGTCCGATGGCTGACGCCCGCCGCCGCCCCGTGCAGCGCTCCTCATTCACTCACGTTTCGACTCTCCCGGTCTTTCCCCGATGAATCCCGCAGAAATCGATGCGCTGGTCGCGAGCGTTCAGGCCGCGAAAGCCGCTGGACAGCCGATCACCGCGACACAGGACGCGATCCCCGAAACGTCGCGCGAGCCCAGCGCTCCGTCGGCGCCGCAGCTGGCCGAGTTCGAACGGGCCGCCGCCGGTAACTCCGAAGTGCCGCTGGCGATGCTCTTCAGTCTCACGCTGCCGATTTCGATCGAGCTCGGACGCACCACGATGTCCGTACAGGAAATCCTGCGCCTCGGTCGCGGTTCGGTGATCCAGCTCGAGCGACTGGCCGGTGAACCGATCGACATTTTCGTCGGCGACCGTCGATTCGCCGAGGGCGAAGTGGTGGTGCTCGGCGAGCACTTCGGTGTGCGTATCACGCGCATTCTGGCGCGTGGCGCGCCGACCAAGCAGGACGCCGCCGCCTGATGTTCCGCCCTCGCGCCTGAGCACACGACCTCATGTTTCCTGCCTTCCTCGGCATTCTCGCGGCGCTGGCCTTTGTTCTTGGGCTGATCGCAATCGCCGTGTGGGCCATGAAGCGCGTCGGCGCCGGCTCGTTGGGCGCGCGCAGTCGCCTCCCCGTGGAGGTGGTGCAGCGCCTGCCGCTCGGCCCGAAGTCCGGGTTGGCCGTGGTGCGCATTGGCGAGAAGGTGATGGTGGTGTCCATGGGCGAAGGCGGGGTGCACCCGCTCTTCGAAGTGGACGAAGCCGATCGGCAGCGCGTGCTGGCGGGGAGCGAGATTGCCCTGCCGCTCGCCTCGAGTTCGGCCGCGAGCCAGTCCTTCGCCGGTGTGAGCGCGCTTCCTGGCTGGCACCGTCTCTTCGGCGGAGCGCCCGCCCCCCGTCCCGCGATGTCCGCCAGCGCGAGCATCACGCCGTTCGATCAGACACTCGCTACGGCGCTGCAGGTCAGCGAGCCGAGGGCGCACGACCTGCGCGCCGTGCTCTCCATGACGCTGGCGCCGTCCACGCGACTGCTGGGGATCGCCGCGTTCCTCCTGGTGGGCGCGTTTGCACCGGCGGCCACCGTTGTGGCGCAGCCGGCCGTGGCGCCCGTGACGACCGCGCCAACCGCCCCGATCGAGCCGACCGCGCCTGTTATCACCGCGCCCACCGTGACCGCGCCGCAGCCGACCGCGCCGGCCACGGGACGTGCCGCCGCCGCTCCCGGCGTAGCCACGGTCGATCCGGCACAACCGGCCCCCGTGAGCGCGAGTGAAGCGCTCTCCGGGCTGGTCCCGCAGCTCGACCTGCGCGTTGGAAACGGTGAAAATGACGAACTGCGCTTGAACGGTACGGTTGGTGTCGTGTTGATGATGGGCCTGATGACGCTCATCCCGACGCTGCTGCTCATGATGACCGGGTTCACCCGGATTCTCATCGTGCTGCACTTCCTCAAGCAGGCCATGGGGACGCAGAGCGCGCCACCGGCCCACCTGGTCGCCGGCCTCGCCCTCCTGCTCACCGGCTTCGTGATGGCCCCCACCATCACCGAGGCCAACCGCACCGCAATCGCGCCCTGGCTCGCCGGCGAGATCCAGCAGACCGAAATGCTCAAGGTGGGCGTGCAGCCGTTCCGCGCCTTCATGCTGCGGCAGACCAATGAAAAGGACCTGCGCACCTTCGTGGAGCTCAGCCGCATGGAGCAGCCCGACACCCCCGACGACGTGCCCTTGCACGTGCTCATGGCGGCGTTCGTGGCCAGCGAACTCCGCACGGCCTTCCAGATCGGCTTCGCCATCTACCTGCCCTTCATCGTGATCGACGCGGTGGTGGCCTCGGTCCTCATGGCCATGGGCATGTTCATGCTGCCGCCGGCGATGATCTCGCTCCCCTTCAAGCTGCTGCTCTTCGTGCTCGTCGACGGCTGGAGTCTCACGATCCAGAGTCTGGTGCAAAGCTTCCGCTAGCGCGGACGTCAACCGCCGACACGCCAACGGGCGCCCTCACACGGGGGCGCCCGTTGGCGTTTCGCACCCTGCCAGCCACCACTCGGCAAATCCTTCCGCCATAGCTCGATCGGCAATGCGTGGGGTGCAAGGCGGCAAATCATGCCTCTTCTACGCGCTGTGCCGGCAAGGGGCATGCACGAACCGACACATCTAACTCTATCAAACACAACACTTTCCCTAATCCGAAACCCGGATATCGCGCTGGTACGACTCCTGCTTTCTGTATCACCAGTCACAGCTCGTTCACTTCGGCGCCCACGATCTCATGTCTCATCAGTTCGTCATCGACCTCTCACGCGAAGCGATCCTCACCGCGCTCATGATTGCCATGCCGATGCTCATCATCGCGCTGGGCGTCGGACTGCTGGTGAGCGTGATCCAGTCGGTGACGCAGATCCAGGAGCAGACGCTCACCTTCGTGCCGAAGCTGATCATGGTCGGCGGGGCCTTCATCATCGGCCTCCCCTGGCTGCTGCAGATCCTCATCAAGTACACGACGTCCCTCATCCAGGGCATCCCTGGCATGGTCGGGTAACTCGGGTGCCGGATCTCTTCGCCCCCGGCGTGGCCTCAGCGCTCGTGCTCGTCGCCTTGCGCGTCGGTGGACTGCTCATGGTCGCTCCCATGTGGTCGGCCAAGACCGTCCCCATGCGTCTCCGGACGGCGTGTCTCGTGATGTTTGCGGTGCTCCTCCTCCCAACCGCACTCGCGAGCGCGCCGGCCGGCGGCGTGGCGATCACCCCGGCCACCTTCCTTGGCGAAACGCTCATCGGCTTTGCCATCGGTTTCGCCGGCGCGATCATCGTGGCCGGCGCGGAAGCCGCCGGTGACGTGCTCTCCATCTCCATCGGCCTCTCCGGCGCGGCCATCGTCAACCCCACCACGGGTGGCCAGACGATGGTGCTCGGCCAGTTCATGCAGCTGTTCACGCTGACGCTGATCCTCACCGCCGGCGGACACCTGCTCATGCTCGAGGCGCTCGCGGACACCTTCCGCGTGCTCCCCCTCGGCGGCGCGATCGCCATGGACGACGGCGCCCGCGTGCTCGCCGACACCGCCGGCACGATCTTCAGCGCTGCCCTGCGCTTCGCCGCCCCGGTACTGGGCGCGATCATGCTCACCAACGTCTCACTCGGCGTGCTCAGCCGAGCCGCGCCGCAGTTGAACATCTTCAGCGTCGCCTTCCCGCTGCAGATCGGGATCGGGCTCTTCGTCTTTGCCCTCACGCTCGCCGTGGTCGCCGGTGCGATCAACGAGTGGCCCGCCAGCTTCGCGCTCTCGCTCGAGCGCACCATGGGCGCGCTCGCGCTGCCGGGAGGTCGCTGACATGGCGAAGGAAGGACCGGGCGGCGAAAAAACCGAGAACGCGACCGACAAGAAGCTCCAGGATGCCCGCGAAGAAGGCCAGATCGCGAAGAGCCCGGAGCTCATGACGGCCGCATTCCTGCTCGCCACCACCATCACGCTCACGACCGCCGGCCCGCCGCTCTGGCGCTTTCTGCTCGACACCATGGGACAGAGTCTCATGTACGCGGGCGATCCGTCGCGCGTCGGCACCGCGGCGGTGGGGCTGCTGCAGGGCATCGGCTGGAAGACGCTCGCCGCCCTGAGCGGCGTGCTCGCCGCCAGCGTGGCCATTGGTGTTGGCGTGAATCTCGCGCAGGTGGGTCCCATCATCACCGCCAAGCCGCTTGCGCCGAAGTTCTCGCGCATGAATCCGATCAGCGGTGTGCAGAAGATCTTCTCCACCCGCTCGATCGTGGAGCTGGC
Source organism: Gemmatimonas sp. (assembly GCA_011390935.1). Lineage (GTDB taxonomy): Bacteria > Gemmatimonadota > Gemmatimonadetes > Gemmatimonadales > Gemmatimonadaceae > JAABRT01. Next base: position 42,394 of record JAABRL010000010.1, on the reverse strand, counting down.
CAAGTCGCTCGGCAAGATGGGGGTGATCGCACTGGTCGTGTACATCACCATGCGTCGCGCCATGCCCGATCTCGAAGTGCTCCCGCTGCTCGAGCCCACCGCGCTCATGGCCACCGTGGGACGCTACACGATGTCGCTGCTGCGCAACGCCGGCATGCTCTTCCTCGTGATCGCGCTCGCCGATTACGGCTACCAGCGCTGGCAGCGACTCGAAGATCTCAAGATGTCGAAGCAGGAAGTGCGAGACGAATACAAGAACGCCGAAGGTGATGGCAACATCAAGGCGCGTCGGCGCGCGATCGCACGCGAACGCATTCGCAAGCAGATGTTCAAGGACGTGCCGTCGGCCGATGTCGTGATCGTCAACCCGACACACATCGCCATCGCCCTCAAATACGACCCTGATCTGGCACCGGCGCCGTTCGTGCTCGCCATTGGCCAGCGCAAGGTCGCCGAGAAGATCAAGGCGATCGCGTTCGCGGCCGGTGTGCCCGTGATCGAGAACAAGCCGCTCGCCCGTGCGCTCGTGAAGACCGCGCGCATCGGCTCGATGATCCCGGTCGATTTCTATCTCGCCGTCGCAGAAGTGCTCGCCTTCGTACTCCGTCAGCGGCAGCGCTACGGCAAGGCGTGGCGCGGTACGGCTGAGCTCGACACCGTCGCTGCCTGATTCCCATGACCAGCGCTGCTCTCCCGATCCCTCTCGATGGCCTGGCCGGCCGCAAGCGTGCAGAAGTCGCGCTCGCACTCGCCGTGGTGTTCGTCATCGCGCTCATCGTGCTGCCGCTGCCGCCGCTGCTGCTCGATCTGTGTCTCGCGGCCAGCATCGGGCTCTCGCTCACCGTGCTGCTCGTCTCGCTCTACAACACCAATCCGCTCGACTTCAGCTCGTTTCCGTCGCTGATCCTGCTGCTCACGCTCTTCCGCATCGGCCTCAACGTCTCGAGCACGCGCCTCATTCTCTCGCGCGGTGAAGCGGGTCAGGTGATCGAAGCGTTCGGTGCGTTCGTCATCGGCGGCAACTATGCCGTGGGCGTGGTCATCTTCCTCATTCTCGTCGGCATCAACTTCATCGTCATCACGAAGGGTGCCGGCCGCATTGCCGAAGTCGCGGCGCGCTTCACCCTCGATGCGATGCCCGGCAAGCAGATGGCCATCGATGCCGATCTCTCGGCCGGCCTCATCGACGAAAAGGAAGCACGCAAGCGTCGCGATGACATTTCGCGCACGGCCGACTTCTACGGTGCCATGGACGGTGCGTCCAAGTACGTGAAGGGCGACGCGATCCTCGGCATTCTCGTGGTCGTCATCAATATCCTCGGCGGCATCTTCATTGGTGTGGTGCAGCGTGGCATGGACTTCGCCAACGCCGCTTCCACCTACACGATTCTCACCGTCGGTGACGGCCTCGTCTCGCAGATTCCGGGGCTGATCATCTCGACCGCCGCCGGCATCATGGTCACGGCGTCCACGGGCACCGACCGCATTGGTGTGGTCATCGGCAATCAGCTGGGCGCCCACCCGCGCGCGCTGTGGATCACCGCCGGCCTGCTCGGATCGTTTGCGCTCGTGCCAGGGCTGCCGCTGCTCCCGTTCCTCGCGCTCGCCGGTGGCACCGCGCTGCTCGCACGCTCCAGCGGCAAGCAGGAAGACCGTCGCAACGAACTCGCGCTGATCGAACCCGCGCCCGAGCCCGAGGAGCCGCAGGAAGCCGATCCCATGCGCGATCTGCTGCAGATCGATCCGATCGAACTCGAAGTGGGCTACGCGCTCATTCCGCTCGTGGACGAATCGCAGGGCGGTGACCTGCTCGAACGCATCTCGCTGCTGCGCAAGCAGGCCGCACTCGAGCTCGGCATTCTCGTGCCGCCCATTCGCATTCGCGACGACATTCGTCTGCCGGCCAACGAATACCTCATCAAGCTGCGCGGCTCCGAAGTCGCGCGCGGTGAAGTGCTGCCGCGTTTTCTCATGGCGCTCGACACCGGCGGCGTGGTCGCCGACATCGACGGCATGGACACGGTCGACCCGTCGTTCGGCATGCCGGCCAAGTGGATCGCGGCACCACGCCGCACCGAAGCGGAAGCGCTCGGCTACGTGGTGGTGGAACCCACGACCGTGGTGGCCACGCACCTCATGGAAACGCTCAAGGGCAATGCGGCCGAACTGCTCGGCCGTCAGGAAGTGCAGGGCATGATCGAAACGCTCAAGAAGTCGCACCCCGCGCTCGTGGAAGAAATCATTCCGAACAAGGTGTCGCTCAGCACCCTGCATCGTGTCCTGCAGCGACTGCTGCGCGAGCGGGTGCCCATTCGCGACCTGGTCACGATTCTCGAAGCGCTCGGCGATGGCGCCGAGAGCACCAAGGACCCCGAAGTGCTCACGGAAGGCGTGCGTCGCGCGCTCACCAACGTCATCGCCCGGCTCTTCGCCGATGCGACCGGCACGGTGCGCGGTGTCACCATGGGCGCACGGCTCGAAGCGGCGCTCACCGGACTGTTCTCGCCGCGCATGGCGCAGCAGGGCACGCCGCTACTCACGCCCGATACGCTCGCCGCTCTGCTGCGCGACCTCAATCAGCTCGCCACCACGCACACCGTGGACGGCCGGCCGCTGCCGCTCATCACGCCGCCATCGCTGCGCGTGGGCGTGCGTCGCCTCATCGAACCGGTCCTCCCGGCGCTTCCGATCATCTCGCTCGGCGAACTGCCGGCGTCCATCACGCTCACCAGTGTCGCTACCTGGGAAATGTCACATGCAGCTTGAGTGCTTCCGCGGCGCCGACTTCAGCCAGGTGTCGCAGCGTGCGCGCCGCGCGCTGGGCGACGACGTCATGATCCTGCACACGCGGGCCCTGCGCGACGACGGTGTACCGATTGTCGAAGTGCTCGCCGCACCCGCGGCCACGCTCGAGCACGCACGCGCTCGACTCACGGCCGATGCGCTGCCTACGCCGCTGCGCCGCGACAACGGACGCCCGTACCTCATCGCACTCGTTGGCCCCACCGGCGCCGGCAAGACAACCACCGCGGCGAAGCTTGCGGTGCGCCCCGGCACCTTCGGCATCGGACGCACCGGCCTGCTCACCATCGATACGTATCGCGTCGGTGGAATGGAACAGCTCGCCACGTACGCCGAGCTCGCCGACGTGCCCTTCGAGGTGCTGTACGACGCGCGCGAAATCCCCGAAGCACTCACGCGCCTGCGCGACTGCGATGTGGTGATCATCGACACGCCGGGCCGTTCACCCGCGGCCGCCGACGTGTCCGATCGGTGGCGTTCACTGCTCGACGCGATCGCGCCCGACGAAGTGCATCTCGTGCTGCCCGCCACGATCCGCGCCGACATTGCGCTCGCCGCCGAGCGTGCGTATCGCACGTCGCCGACGCATCGCGGCGCGACGCATCTCGTGCTCACCAAGCTCGACGAAGTCCCCGCCGAACGTGGCGTGAGCGACCTCGCGTTGTCCATGGCGTTGCCCACGCGCTGGATCACTGACGGCCAGGACGTGCCCGCGCACCTCGCACCATCGGTGCCGCGGCTGCTGCGTGCACTCGGACTCGGCATTGACGCCGACGACAGCTGGGTCGCCGCCTGATGTCGGCCATGCTCACCTATGCGGCGCGCGATTCGCGTCCAACCATTGCCACATCGCAGCTCGATGCGATGCGCGATGTGGTGGGCGCACGCACGCGCGCGCGGACGACCGACGCGAACGGGCCCGTCGTGCTGGTGTGCGCGAGTGGACGTGGTGGCAGCGGCACGTCGCTCGCCGCCGCGCTGCTCGCCCTCGCCGCGGCCGGTGACGGACATCGCACGCTGCTCATCGATGGTGACGAACTGGTGGGACCGCAGGCGCTGCTGCTCGGCGTCACGCCGCTGATGCGCTGGCCGATGCTGCGCGGTGCAGCCGCGACCGCCGATCATCTCGCGATCACCATCGCTCCCACGCTTTCCCTTGTGGCGGGAGGACGCACCGACGCCGGTGCGCCCGATCCGCTGCTCTCCACCGCCGAGCGTCGCGCCTGCTTTGCTCGGTTGCACACGCTCGCCGCGTCATTCGCGCTCGTGGTCATCGATGCGGGTGCCCGGCTCGACACCGTGCTGGCGGCGCTCGATGGCGCGCGCAGTTCGGTACGTCTCGTGGTGGTGACCGGTGGTCAGGACCCGGTCGCCCTCGCGTCCTCGTATGCACTGCTCAAGGCGGTGCATGTGCGTCATCCGCTGCTGGCGATCGACCTGCTCGCCAACCGTCTCGACGATGCCACCGCCTCGCGCGTGGCCGACACCATCGCGCACGGCGCCGAGCAGTTTCTCGGACGCGCGATCGCCTTCGCTGGCGCGCTGCCGAATGACTCCGCACTCGATGCCGCGCTGCGCGCCGGCATGCCGTTTCTCGACGCCGTGACCGGCTCTCCGGTCGCCGTCGCCGCCCACGACACCGTGCTTCGCATGGTGCCCGCGGCCTCCACCTCTCGCCTTGGTGCCTGACCGTGCCCGTTACTACCCCCCGAGGATCTGCCGTCATGAACCACACGCTCTGGGACTCCTTCAAGCAGGGGAGCGAATCTGCCCGCACGAACCTGCTCCAGGAGCATCTCGGCCTTGTGCATCACGTCGCTCGGCAGATGTCGCGCACGTTGGCCGTTCGTGCCGACTTCGATGAACTCGTGAGTGCCGGCACGATCGGGCTCATGACCGCCCTCGAAGGCTTCGATCCGTCACGCGGCCTCGCGTTCAGCACCTTTGCGGCGCCGCGCATTCGTGGCGCGATTCTCGACGAACTGCGCAAGCAGGATCACGTCCCGCGTTCGATCCGTCGCAAGACGCGCGAAATTTCCGCGGCGCGTGAAACGCTCATGCGCGTGCTCGGTCGCCTGCCCGATGACGACGAACTGTGCGAGCACCTCGGGGTGGACCGTGCGACGCTGTGGCGTTGGCAGGCCGACGTGGAAGGCGCGCATCACATTCCGCTTGATCGGGCACCGGGCGAGCGCGAGAGCCACGCCCCCGCGCCGATCGAAGTGCTCACCACGAACGAAGACAGCGAAGTCGAAGACGCGATCAACCACGAGCAGGAGGTGCACTTCCTCAAGGACGCGATCCTGCGTCTCAAGGAGCAGGAGCGCATCGTGCTGTCGCTCTACTACTTCGAAGAGCTCAAGCTGCACGAAATCGCCAAGGTGCTCGAGCTCACGGAATCGCGCGTCTCGCAGATTCGCTCCAAGGCACTCGGCAAGCTGCGCACCGACCTGCAGCCCATGCGGGAGCGCATCGCATGACCACGCGTCTCGCACGCAAGGCGTCCAACGATATGCGCCCGTGGCGTCTGCTCGGCATCACGCTTGCCGTCTCGGCGGTGGGCGTGGTGGGTGGTGCGGCCTGGGCCGCGCCCGATCAGCTGCTCCCGGTCGCCAAGCTCGCCGGTGCCAGCATTGCGACGCGCTCCACCATGCTCACCGCAGACGCGGGGCAGTGGATCACGTCGTTCGGCGGTGCGCAGGGCATGCTCGATCTCGTGCTCGGTGATCGTTCCCCGCGTCGGCTCGGCATGCTGATCGCCGCGCTCGCCGGCGCGGCGTTCGGCGCGGCCGCGCTGCGCAGTTGGCATCTGGCTCGGCGCCGCGCCGCCACACCGGTACGCCTGCCGCGCTCGGCGGCCAGCCCGATTCCCACGGTCCCGTCGCGTCGCCGCGGCTCGCCGTCTGGCGTGCCGCAGCGCGTGCGCGCACTCGCCGCGCAGGGGTCGAGCCCGCTCGAGATTTCTCGACACACCGGCCTGCCCATGGATGCGATCGCGCTGCTGCTGGCGGTGACGCAGACGGGAACGCCGCTTCCATCGAACGGGAACCGCAGTCGCAACTGAATGGGGGAAGGGAGGAAGAAGAGATCAAGACCGACAGTGCGACGCGACGCTGTGTCTTGACAAACCTGCAGTGGGTGTTCAGCCTGTTTTGTGTGTAGTTGGATCACAACTACAAGCTACCCGGAGGCGACATTGCAGTTTCTCCCCCCCCCCGCGGTACCGGTACACACCGCGCGATTGCTGCACGGATACTCGCCGGAGCGCTGCTCTCCGCGTGCGGCCAAAGCGGCGATTCATTGACGGTCGTTGAACCGGACGTGCCTGCGTCGCGCCGTGTAGAGAGTGCGACGGAGCCCTACTGGTTCCGATCGCCGATCTCGTCTGACGATGAATGGGCGCGCGCCTCGCGCGCCGAGGCGCCGGGCTTCGCCGGAGTGTACGTGCGTGCGGACAGCACCCTCGCCGTCCTCCTGACCGAGCGGGGCGATGAGTCAGCGGTCCGTCGCTACGTGGCCAGTATGCGTTTGGCGACACGTATCCCGCTCCTGAGTGCGTATGCCGGCATCACGATTCAACGAGTCGAACACGATTTCTACCAGCTGCGTGAGTGGTTCGATGCGTTCGGCGCCTTGATGGAGCGGGACGACATCGAAATGCTGGACATCGACGAGACGCGAAACCGACTGCTCGTCGGTACGCTCTCGGCTACTGGAGACGAGGCGGTGAAGGCCCATGCACACGCGATGGGCCTTCCGGAGTCGGCGTACGCGATCACGCGCGTGCAGCGATCGGCACCACGCATCACGGTTCAGGATTTCCATCAGTGGCTGGTTGGCGGGATAGAAGTCCGCTACGGTCCGGGTGCTCTCGACTACTGCACCATGGGCTTTCGGGCGCTCCGCCTAGGGGTGCCGGTCATGGTCACCAATTCGCACTGCTCCGCCTTGGACCGAGAGCTGGATTGGAACCCGCTGACACAGCCAACGTGGCTACTGCCCACCAACGAAGTCGGTTCCGAATCACACGATAGGCCGAACTACCGGTGTCTATCGTCGCTGTGGCCGACGTGCCGATGGAGCGATGCCTCGTATTTCACGCGCAACACGATGCGGTTGAGCGGCGCGCCCTACGGGTTCATCGCCAAGACTGATTATAACGGGTACCTCGGACCTGGCGGGCTCGTGGTTGCTGGCTACCGCACGATCACGCAGCGCCTCAGCACCATACTGGTCGGCACCTGGCTGGACAAGACGGGACGCACGAGTGGGGGAACAACCGGACAGATCACCCAGACGTGTGTCTGGTTGTCTTTCAGGCAGCAGTTCTGCTCGGACGTGTCGAACGTGTGGTCCGACGGAGGAGACAGCGGGTCTCCGATGTTTCATTGGCTTGGGGGTGACAACGTCGCCTTGTACGGCATTTTGTGGGGAGGACCGCAAAGCGGAGATCCGACGGTCACCTATTCGAATCGGCTCAGCAACATCGAGCAGGATCTTGGCGCGCTCACGAATGTTTGTGCGCCGGGGTTCGCATGCTAGTGTCCCAACTCAAGCGCGCCATCGCGTTGGCCGCACTATCGTTTGTGCTGCTTGGATGCGACTCCTCGTCCCTGCAGGTCATAGAGGATCGCGGTACCGTTTCGGGTACCGTGATCGACGTACAGGTGTATCCGCAGCTGACCCGCATTCGCGTCCAGATCGACCGCGACGACGCTCGCGGCGGTCAGGCTCAGGTGAATGTGTACGGCTCCCGTGAAGGTGGAAGCAACGCACTCTTTCGGAGCGTACTCGCCGGCACGCTCGATGGGTCGATCTCGAACGGTCGGAAGGTGACATTCTTCGTCGCGGATGGAGAGGTGCGAACGGGTATTCCCATGTACCTCGCGACGAAATGGCGGCGGCGGTAGGCGCGCGAGTCTGTACCATCGACCGCTTCTGAGTTGGGTAGGCGAGAAGTCGAAATGACGCATGAGCAGCGCTGCTCGGACGTCACCAACGTGTGGTCTCAAAGGGGAGACAGCGGGTCTCCGATGTTTCGTTGGCTCAGAAGAGAGAGAGTCACGCTTGGTACGGCGTGCTTTGGTGAGGACCGCACATGCCAGACCCAACAGTCACCTACTCGAATCGGCTCACCAACATCGCGCAGGATCTTGGAGTGCTCACCAATGTTTGTGCACCGGGGTTCGCGTGCTGAGGTCAACATGGAGAGGTGTGCTCGCAGCGGCGGCGCTGTTGGTGTCGTCGGTTTCCTGCGCGGCCGACTCGGGCTTCGCGGTCGAACCCCCCTTTGTCGTTGAAGGCACCGTCGATACGGTGATCGTGAAGGCTGCGCCGCACCGCGTCCAAGTGCTGTTGCATCCGAACGAATCGTTTCGTACCGGGGCGGACGTTCACGTCGTCGGTCGAGAGCTTGGAGGTCGAGACCAGTTGCTGCTTCAGGTTCTCGCCAGTGTGGCCGATGGAACGATCGCTCCAGGTGCGAGAGTGAGGTTCCGGGCCGTCGGGGAGGTCCGAACTGGTGCGCCTACGTACTACGCCACGCACCTGCTTCGATAGCGCCGGCGTTTCCCGGCGCCGTGTACGGTCTCGCGCGGCGTTCTCGTAGACGTCGCGGCCGGTCGAAACTACAGCTGAGCTCAAGACGAAGAAAAGAATGGATCAAGGAGGAACAAGGCCCGCGAGCCGCGATGCCTTGTTCCTCCTTGATCCATTCTTCCCTTCTTTCCCAACTCGGTTGCAGTTTCCAGATCAGACCTCGCCCCGACCCTATTCCCGAAAACCGACGGCAACTCCCGCCCAGAACGGCATGATTTGCCGGGCCAAGCGCCTCAACACACACTCGGCACTATTTGCCTGCATATATCCAAGTTAATACAAATCAACAACTTACGAAACACCCAAACGGTCGGGCCAACGTGGCCCGACCGTTGCTTTATATGGGCGCAGACGCCGGAGGTGTGATCGAGCAGTCGACACACCCACCCCGGCCTAACGCACCGCTGCCATGCCCCCAGGACCCGTCCGACTCAATGGAATGACCAGTGCGGCCGCCTCGCTCGCCATGCTCGAGCGACGGCAGCAGGTGCTGGCCAACAACCTCGCCAACGTCAGCACCTCCGGCTTCAAGCGCGAGCAGGTCTTCGCCCGGCTGATCGACGACGCCGTCGCGGCCACCGAGACCCGCGTGGATCTCAGCCCTGGCACCATGTCACCCACTGGCAATCCGCTCGATCTCGCCATCGAAGGCGATGGCTTCTTCGTCATCGACACCCCCGCCGGTGAACGGCATGTGCGCGGCGGCAACTTCCGCCTCGACGCCGAACGGCGCGTGGTGGACTCGGCGGGCAATCCGCTGCTCGCGGAAACCGGCACGCTCACGCTCCCCAACGGCGTGGCCGCCAGCCAGCTCACCATCGATGCCGGCGGACAGGTGCAGCTCAACGGCCGTCCCTTCAGCCGCTTGCGCATCGAAGCCATCGCCGCCGGGGTGAACCCGGTCCACGAAGGCGGCGTGCGCTTCGTGCCCGACGCCTCGCGCCAGCCGCTCGACGTGGCCGCCCGTCGCGTGAAACAGGGCGTGGTCGAAGAAAGCAATGTGAACCCCATGGATGCCATGACCTCCATGCTGCAGGTCCTGCACCGCTTCGGCGCAGCCCAGAAAACCATCACCGCCCTCGATTCGGTGCGCGGCATCGCCGTCAACGATCTCGGCAAGCCTGTCTGAGTCTCTCACACGACACCTGACCCATGGATCCCGCACTCCGCGCCGCCGCCACCGGCATGATGGCCCAGCAGACCCGCACGCAGGTCATCGCCAACAACCTGGCCAACGTCAACACGCCCGGCTTCAAGCGCAGCCGAGCCCAGTTCGAAGACCTGCTCTATCAGACCGTGCAGGGCACGCAGGTGCTCGGCACCGCCGATGCCAATACGGCGCCGGCCGTGCAGGTGGGCCGTGGTACACGCCTCGCCGCCGTGCAGCGCATGCACACGCAGGGCGCCATCGACCAGACCGGACGCGATCTCGATATCGCGATCGAGGGCGAAGGCTTCTTCCAGGTGCAGCTCAACAACGGCGACATCGCCTACACACGCGATGGCAGCTTCGGCATCTCCGACCAGGGCATGCTCACCACGAGCAACGGTCATGGCCTCGTGCCGCCCATCAACATCCCCAACGACGTCAGCGAAATCACCGTCTCGGCCACCGGCATCGTGAGCGTACGCCGCGCCAACGACATCGAGCCCATGGAAGCGGGACGCATCGAACTCGCGCGCTTCGTGAATCCGAGCGGTCTCATGTCGCTCGGCCAGAATCTCTACGCCCCCACCGCGGCCAGCGGCATCCCCGGCATCGGCTTCCCCTCGGAAGAAGGCATGGGACGCCTGCAGCAGGGCAGCCTCGAAGCGTCGAACGTGGAAATCGTGCAGGAAATGGTGGAGATGATCACCGCCATGCGCGCGTACGAGATCAACTCGAAGGCCATCAAGACGTCCGACGAGATGGGTCAGATCGCCAACAACATCGCCCGATAACGCGCGATGCCTGCGTCGTTCCGTCTCGCGCTGCTGTTCGTCGCCACCGTCATCGGCGGCGTCGCGGCCACCGTGCTCGCCCCGCTCCTGCCGCTGCACGCGCTCGACGCGCAGAGCGCGCAAGTGCAGACGCAGTCCGCGCTCGCATACACCCCCGCGGCGCGCGCCACGAGTGCCGCCACGCTGGTGTGGACCCGTGCGATTGCCGTGCGGCCGCTCATGCGCGGCGACACGCTCCAGGCCGCGGACTTCACGCTCGCCGACACGCTCGTGCAGCGTCGCCCGCCGTATGGCGCAGACACCACCACACCGAAGGCCGGCTGGCTGGTACAGCGCCCCATCGGGGTCGGCGAGTGGCTGCGCACACCCGCGGTGATCCCGGTGCCTGCCGTCACCGCCGGCCGTCCCGTGCACGCCATCTACAACGACGGCACCGTGCAGCTCGCCGTCTCTGCCATTGCCCTGCGCTCCGCCCCCATCGGCGGCAGCGTCACCGTTCGGATCGGTCGCACCCGTCGCCTCGACGGCATCGTGATCGCCCCCGATTCTGTTCGCCTTCGCTGAGCGAGGAGCTCTGCACATGACCCGCCCCACTGCCGCGACGTCGCTGCTCCCGCATCTGCTGCTGGCCATGTTGGCCGCACTGCTGCTCGGTGCCCCCACGCTTCGCGCCCAGGACGCCACCCCACCGGCCACGCCACCCGCCACACCCGCGGTAGCCTCGGCGGACACCATCCCCACGCGCGCGCCGCGTCAGTCGTGGGTCTCCGATCGCCGCGCCTTTGCGGTGGGGGACGTGATCACCGTCCTCATCGACGACTACACGATCTCCACGGCCGTGAAGGACAACATCGCGACCGACAATCGGCGCCGGAATATGGGTGCCTCCATTCGCATTCCGCTGCAGGGCACACGCACCGGTGGCATCGACGCCCGCAACGATGCCGACACGCAGCAGCGTGGCGCACTCCGGCGCGAGAATCGCTTCCAGAACGAAATGAGCGTGCGCGTGATCGCGATGGGGGACAACGGCCTCATGCAGGTGCGCGGCGCCAAGAACATCACCGTGGACAAGGCGCAGCAGAACGTGATCTTCGAAGGCTGGCTGCGCGCGCAGGACGTGTCACCGCAGAACCTCGTCGAGTCGTATCGCATCGCCGACGCCACCGTGTCGTACAACTCGCCGGGTCCGCTCGGCAAGGCCAAGTCCGGGCTGTTCACCAAGATCCTCGGCCTCTTCCTCCCGTGAATACGGCTCTGCGTTCTGCGCGGCGCGTGATCGCGGCGCTGCTCCTGCTCGTGCCCGCGTCGGCGCACGCGCAAGCGGAAGCCCGCATTCGCGACCTCACCACTGCCGAGGGCGTGTTGCCCGTGCGGCTCATGGGCTACGGCCTGGTGGTGGGCCTCGACGGCACTGGCGACCGCGCCATTGGCGGACAGTCCGGCGGCCAGACCGTGCAGTCGGTCATCAACATGCTGCGTCGCTTCGACATCGAAGTGCCGCCCGCGCTGCTGCGCATGCGCAATGTCGCCGCGGTGCTCGTGACCGCCGAAGTGTCGCCATACCTGCGCGCTGGTGGACGTTTCGAGATTCAGGTCGCCAGCATGGGCGACGCGCGCTCGCTGCGTGGCGGTGTGCTCTACATGACCCCGCTCGTGGGTGACCCCGGTGGTCCGTCGCTCGCCACCGCGCAGGGGGCGCTGCTCGTGAGTGAAGGCGGCTCGGCCACGCGCTACGCCCCCACCATTGAAACGTCGGCGCGCATTCCGGCCGGCGGCCTGCTCGAAGCGAACTTGCCGCGCCCCACGCTCAATGCCTCCAGTTCGCGACTGTTCTTGCGCGAGCCGGATCTGGGCACCGCGTCGCGCATCGCCTCGGCCATCAACGGCCAACTCGGCGATACCGTCGCCACGGTTGAAGACGAAGGCTCGGTCATGCTGGCGCTCCCCGCCGGCGCCGAACGGGCCGCCGCGCTCACCAAAGTGCTCGAACTCGCCGTGCGTCCCGATACGAAGCCGCGCCTGGTGATCGATGGCAAGGACGGCACGGTGGTCATTGGCGGCGACCTCACGGTCGGCCCTGCCTCGGTGAGCCACGGTGGCGTAACGCTCTCCATTGGCGACGCGCCCACCGAGCCCGCCACGACCAATGACACGCCGGGCAACGTGCGCATGGCCATCGGCACCCCGGTGCAGAAGGTGGCCAGTGCCCTGCACGCCGTGCAGACGCCCCCGCAGGAGATCGCCGCCATCTTCGCCGCCCTGCGCGACGTGGGCGCGATCACCGCCGAGGTGATCATCCGATGATCGGCCGCATCGATCCGACCGTCGGTGTGGGCACCGCACCACAGCCCGCGCGTGATGCACGGCTGCAACAGGCCACCAGCCAGCTCGAAGGCGTGTTCGTGCAGCAGCTCTACAAAGCCATGCGCGAGTCCGTGCCGCAGGACGAAGGCATCGTCTCCGGCGGCACCGGCGAAGAAATGTTCACGGCACTGATGGATCAGCACCTTGCTGCCGAGACTCCCAAGCATTGGGAGCGCGGCCTGTCGGCGGCGCTGTATCGCCAGCTCAGTCGCCACCTCGACATCGCAGCTCCTCAGCCCGATCCGGCCCCCGCCGGCTCGCTCCCCGATTCCGTTCGCCAGACCGACCTCTGATGTCGCCTGCCCTGCTCACCGCCGAACTTCCGCCCATGGCCGCGCCGATGCACGCACCACCCGTGCTCGATGCGCTGCACGACGCGCTCGTGACCGAACGCCGTCTGCTTGACGATCTCGTCGCGCAGATGCGACGTCAGCGCTCTGCGGTCGGCGCCGATGACATCGACGGCGTCGACGAGAGCGTCTTCGCCACCCACCGCATTCTCGCCACGCTCGGACAGGCGCGGCAGCGTCGTCGCCAGCTCAACGAACTGCTCGGTGGCAACGCCGATATGCCGTTGCGCGAACTCGAAGAGCGCCTCGGCCCCCAGGCCGATGGCCGGTTGCGAGATGCGCGCGCTCGATTGCAGGCCGCGGCCGACACGCTCTCGCGCGAAGTCGGCATGAACCGCAAGCTGTTGCGCGAAGCGCTCGCGCAGAACACCTCGCAGGTGCGCGTGCTCTCCGGCGTGCCCGAATCGTCGGCCACCTACGTCGCCGATGGCGCGGACGTGAATGTGGCGCCGTCGCGCGGACTCGTTGTGAATCGGACGGCCTGAGCCATGGCATCCGGACTCTTCGGCATTGCGCGCACTGCGCTGCTCGCGCACCAGACATCACTGCAGGTGGTGTCGCACAACGTGGCGAACGCCGAGACGCCGGGCTATTCACGGCAGCGGCCGCTGCTCTCCGCGTCCACACCGGTCCGCATGCCGTACGGCAACATCGGCACCGGCGTGCGATTCGATGGGGTCGAGCGGCAGCGCGACATTCTCCTCGACCGCTCCTTCCGCAGCGCGAGCACGTTGCTTGGCGAGTCGAACTACCGCCGCGACGCGCTCTCGCAGGTCGAGGAGATGTTCGGCGAACCAAGCGACGCCGGTATGGCCGCGAAGCTCGACCAGTTCTGGTCCTCGTTCAGCGAACTCGCCACCACGCCCGGCAGCTTGTCGGCCAAGGCCGTGGTGCAGCAGCGTGGCCAGCAGCTCGCCCAGCTGTTCAGCGACTACGACACCGGCCTCACGCAGTCACGCGAGCAGGCCACCTCGCGCCTCGGAACCACCGTCGCGCAGATCAATCAGCTCGCCGAGCAGGTGGCCGAACTCAACGGGCGCATCACCACTTCCGAAGCGGGTGGTGTGGTCGCGTCCGACCTGCGTGATCGCCGCGACCTGCTGCTCGACGATCTGTCGCGCATGGCCGGTACCCGCGTGGAAACGCAGCGTGACGGGTCGGTCTCCGTGATGCTGGCCAACTCCACGCTCGTGGACGGCACCTCGGCGCGCGCGCTGCGTGTGGAGCTCGACCCGCCCACACCGCCGCCCGCCGTCACGCCCGCCGATGTGCCCGTCAAGCTGCTGCTCGGCAACAGCGTTGACCGACTCGCGCCACTCGCGGGCGAACTCAAGGCCATGGTGGACGTCATCAACACTGACGTGCCGCAGCTGCGTGGTCGCCTCGATGCGCTGGCGTCAGCGCTCGCGACTGCGGTGAACAGCGCGCACTCGAGCGGCTACGTGTTCACGGGCACCACGATTCCCGGCACCGCCGCCGGCAACTTCTTCGATCCCGGCACCGTCGGCGATCCGGTGCGCGCGGGAACCCTCCGCCTCTCCTCCGCCATCGCGGCCGATCCAGCCAACATCGCGAGTTCGGGCGATGCCAACGCACCGCTCGACAACACCGTCGCCACCGCCCTCAGCGGCTTGCGCAACAACACCACGGCGGTGTCGTTCACTGGCCCCGGCGGTGAGACGGAAACCGCCGGATTCAACGCGTTCTTTCGCAGCACGGTCACGCGGCTCGGACTCGCCGTGCGCAGTGCGGAAGACGATGTCATGGTGCGCACCACACTCACCGACCAGGCCGAGTCGCGCCGTCAGTCGGTGAGCGGAGTGAGCACCGACGAAGAACTGATCATGCTCATGCGTGTGCAGCAGTCGTACGTGGCCGCCACCAAGCTCATCAAGACGGCCGACGAAATGCTGCAGACCATCCTCTCTCTCGTCTGACGGAGCGAAGACCCATGCTCGTACTCGGACGAAAGGAAGGCGAATCGATTCTCATCGAGGGTGGCATTCGCATCGTGGTGGTCGCCTGCGACAAGGGCGGCGTGCGCCTCGGCATCGAGGCGCCGTCCTCGCTGCGCATTCTGCGCGGTGAACTGGCTCAGCAGGTGGCCTCGGAAAATCAGCGCGCCAGCGTGCCCGTCAACGCCGAGGTGCTGGACGCGTTCCTCAGCGACCCGCGCGTCGCGCCGCAGGGAGCGTCGGCAGCGTGAGCACGCACCCACCATCGGCCCGCAGCACGGCCGCACCGAACGCGCTCTGCAAGCAGCCGTTGGCTGCCGCCACGTCGCGCGCCGCGACGGCGTCGGCCAGGGCATGCGCCGGCTCGGGGTGTACGGTCATGTGCACTGCATCGGCATCGCCATCGACCAGCAGCAGCACCTCGCCGCTCGCGTCGAAAGCCGATCGCTTGGCACTCGTCAGCGCCAGCAGCAGCGCCTGCAGGAACGCATGCGGTTCCACCCACACCGGCAGCACGGTATCGCTCACCGTCACGGCGACGCGCACATCGCGCAGATCACAATGGTGGGCGTGCAACGCCACCGCCTGGGTGATCACGTCACCGGGCGACACGGGCTCGAACTCACGATCGTCTCGTGACGGGAGCAACCGCAACAGCTGCAGCATCGTATCCATGCGCTCGGTTTCCACGCGCAATGATGCGGCCGCCTGGGCGCCCGTGACATCGTCGTATTCCAGCATGTATGCCGCGGCGGACATCGTGGCCACCCGATTGCTCAGCGCGTGCGTCACGCCGCGCAGCAACTCGTCGTGTACCTCGAGCCATCGCGCGCGCGTCTCGGCGTTGCTCACAGCGCCCATCCCGCTCCGTCAGCGTTTCCCGCGTTCAGGAACTTCCGCGTGATTGTCATTCTCGGTCTCGTCATCGTCTTCGGCGCCGTGTTGGGTGGCTACGTCATGCACCACGGCCAGCTTGCCGTGCTGGTGCAGCCCTCGGAGTTCGTCATCATCGGCGGCGCCGGACTCGGCGCCCTCGTGGCCGCCAATCCACCCGCTGTCATCAAAGCCATCTTCGCACAGTTGCTCGGCCTGATCAAGCCGAACCCCTTCGGCGCGCAGGCCTACGCCGAACTGCTGCAGGTGCTGTACGAAGTCTTTCAGAAGGCCCGCAAGGACGGTCTCGTGGGACTCGAAGCGCACATCGAAGATCCCGAAGCCTCGGACATCTTCAAGCGCTATCCCTCGTTTCTCGGCAACCACCACGCCGTGTCGCTGCTGTGCGACACACTCAAGGTGCTGCTCACCGGCGCGGTGGAGGACCACAACCTCGCCGACATTCTGGATATGGACCTCGAGAAGCATCACCACGAGGCCATGAAAGTCCCGCACGCGGTCACCAACGTGGGCGACGCCATGCCCGGCTTCGGCATCGTGGCCGCCGTGCTCGGCGTCATCATCACGATGGGCTCGATCGGTGGCGACGCGGCCGAAATCGGTCAGAAGGTGGCCGCCGCGCTCGTGGGTACGTTCCTCGGCATCCTGCTCGCGTACGGGCTGATGAGCCCGGTCGCCAAGGCCATGGAGTCGCGCATCGAGGCCGAGCACGATTACATGCTGTGCATTCGTACCGCACTGCTCTCGTTCGCGCGTGGCGATGCGCCCATGACCGCCGTCGAGTTCGCCCGACGCAACGTGGAACCGCACGAGCGCCCCAGCTTCACGGAGCTCGAGGAGCTCACGCGCAAGAAGGCGGCGTAGCCCATGTCCGCACGCGGCGGCAAGAAGATCGTCATCGTCAAGAAGAAGGTCGCCGGCGGTGGCGGACACCACGGCGGCTCATGGAAGGTGGCCTACGCCGACTTCGTGACCGCCATGATGGCGTTCTTCATGGTGATGTGGATTCTGGGCATGGACGACCAGACCAAGTCGGCCATCGAAGGCTACTTCTCCAACCCGGTGGGCTATCGCAAGGGCTACGGCGCGGGCTCGAGCCCGGTCTCCATCGGCTCGACGCCCACGAACATCCAGCGGTCGCAGCTGCGTGTGCTCGTGCGCGCGAACGAAGAAAAAACGTTTGAAGCGGCACGTCAGAAGATCATGTCCAAGCTGGCGGCGAACGATTCGCTCGCCAAGTTCAACGCCGAGGTTGATGTGGTCGTCACGCGCGACGGACTGCGCATCGAACTCATCGAGAGCGGCTCGGGTGACGTGTTCTTCCCGCTCGGATCGGCGCAGATGAAGGCCGCGACAGCGCTCGTCTTGCAGCTGGTCGGCACGGAGTTGGCGTCGCTGTCGCATCCGATCGTGCTCGAAGGGCACACGGACGCGGCGCTCTTCGGCTCGGGCGCGACCTACACCAACTGGGAGTTGAGCGCCGACCGCGCCAACGCGGCGCGACGCGTGCTGGAAACGACGGGGCTCGGCGACGGGCGGCTGGTGGAGGTGCGTGGATACGCCGACAAACGATTGCGTGTGCCCGACGACCCCACATCGCCGGCCAACAGACGCATCTCGCTGCTGCTGCCGTTCACGGACATTCCCGACGTCACCACCGAGGGTTCCGGGCCCAGTGATCCCGCGGCAGGTCCGCCACCCATCGGGCCACCACCCGTCAGCGCGCGCTAGTTCCGCTCGGCTTCACCCGCGGCGCGGTCGGACCATCGACCGCGCACGTCTCACCCCCCCGCTGGCCCCACCGACAGTCGCGCGCGCGCCCACGCCACCGCCTGCGCGTACGCTTCGGCCAATCCCACACCACCGCCGAGCGCTTCCACGTCGTCCCAGGCCGCGTGTTCGTACGCGTCCACCAGGCCGAGCACCGATGCATGCGGCCCTACGCCGTGCAGCAGTGCATCGCGCACCTCGGCGCTCACCGGCAGACGCCCGAGCACCTCTTCCATGGGCAGGCCGAGCAGCACGTCGAAGCGCGACAGCAGCCCCACCAGAAAGCGCGAAGACGGATCGCCCGATCCCATCGTCTCCGTCACCAGTTCGCAGAAGCGCGCGCGCGCCAGCGCGTGTGCCACCGCTTCCTGCGCAATCGGGCTGCGTGAGGCAACGCCCGACACGAGCAGAATCAGCAACCAGCGGGACAGCGCCGATCGCCCCAGCAACTGAATCGCGTACGGAATCGATTCCACGTTCCGAAAGCCGAGACTCGCCGAGTTCACGATGCGCAGCAGCGCGTACGACAGCGAGGGATGCGACCGGAACGCCTCATCGAGTGCGCGCTCGGTGACTTCGGGGTCACTCAACAGGCCGAGCAGATTGGCGATGGTGGCCTGTTGCAGCGAGAGCGAGCGCCCACCGAGCGTTTCGGGGCGACTGAAGTAGTAGCCCTGATACAGACTGAAGCCCAGCTTGCCGCACAGCATGCGCATGGAACCCGTCTCCACACGTTCGGCGAGCAGCTTGAGGTGCGGATACTTCTTGAGCGGGGCAATGAACAGCGCGAGACTGTGTGCATCGTGGCCAAGCACATCCACCTTCACGATCTGCGCGAGCTCGAGCAGCGGGGCCCACGAGGCTTTCATCTCGAAGTCATCGAGCGCGAGCGTGTACCCGGCGCGCACGGCGCGGCGCGCCGCTTCGATGACCGTGTCGTCCGGCGTGATCGTCTCGAGCAGTTCGAGCACCACGTCCCGCGGCTGGAATACGCGGTACAGGTCGCCCACCAGGTGCTCGCGCCCGATGTTCACCCACGCGGGCGCACCACCGGTGAGCCGGTCCAGCCCGATCGACACGACCGCATGCAGCGCCGTGTCGTTGCACATCACATCCACCGAAAAGCCGCCCGCCGACGTGCTCGCCGACGAGGCCCGGTACAACAGCTCGTACGCCACGCACCGGTTGCCGGTATCGTAGATCGGCTGCCGAGCGAGGTGAACGTCCTGGGCGGTTGGTGGAAGCGAGCTCGGACTGGTCATGGGAAGAGCGGCGGCACGCACCGGACGGAACCGGGCGGGCCTGTGACGAGTAGTGTGACCACGCGCGCGTGCACCAAGGCAGTCGCGACAGGACTCTGAGGGGAGTATCGTCCGATGATGAGCGTTTGCGCTGATTCTCTGCTCCGCCCTGTGCGAATGGCGGCCATGGCTGTAACACTCGGGCTGGTCGCGGCGTGCGGCGGCAGCGATGCCGAGCCGGCACTCGGCGACGACCTCTCGCGCGACCTCAGCCTTGCGAGCGCGGCCACCACCACGCCGCTGCCCTCGGCCTTCGGCGATACGGCCGCCTCCGAACCATCGCCCACGCCGGAACCCGACCCGTCTCCCGAGCCCGCGCCTGCTCCGGCTCCCGCCCCGGCACCTCGCCCGCGCGCGCCACGGCCGGCACCCGCGCCCGAGCCCAC
>JAABRL010000010.1:0-23002 GCA_011390935.1 Gemmatimonas sp. | reverse complement strand
GCGCCGGCCCCCGTCCTTGAGCCCGCTCCCGAGATCGCACCGGCGCCGGCGCCCGCGCCGCGCATGCTGCTGGCGGCCGGCACCACGCTGGCCGGCACCACCGCCACGCGTGTCTGCACCACCACCAATCGCCCCGGCGACCGGCTCGTGATGCGACTGACCGACGACGTGGTGGGCCCGGACGGCACACGCATCGCCGCGGGCACCGCCGTGCTGCTCGAAGTCGCCAGCGCCGACTCCATGGTGCGGCTGCGCGTGCGCTCCATTCAGCACGACGGGGCGCTGCTGCCTGTCACCGCCACCGCCGCGGTGGAGAGTGAGATGGAGGGCGCACGCGTGGAAAACGGCAGCGACAAGAAGAAGGTCATTGGCGGCGCAATCGCGGGCGCCATCATCGGTCAGGTGCTCGGCAAGGACACGCGCTCCACGGTCATCGGCGCGGCTGGTGGTGCCGCGGCTGGCGCGGCGGCCGCACGGCGCAGCGGCAGCAGTGAACGCTGTCTCCCGGCCGGTGCGCTGGTACGCGTCGTGCTCGACGCGCCGCTCATGGTGACCGGAGCGGCCGGGTGATCGAGGTCGAACACTACAGCAAGCTCTACGGCGATTTCCGCGCGGTACACGACCTCTCCTTTACCGTGGCCCCCGGCGATGTGCTCGGCCTCGTCGGCCCCAATGGCGCCGGCAAGACCAGCACCTTGCGCGCGCTCGCCGGCATTCTGCAGCCCAGCAGCGGCACGATTCGCATCAACGGCGTGGACCTCCAGCAGGAACCGGTGCGCGCCAAGCGACAGCTCGCGTTCATTCCCGACGAACCGCAGCTGTTCGAGTACCTCACGGTCACCGAACATCTGCGCTTCATGGGCCGCCTGTACGGGGTGCAGCAGGTCGACGCCCGCATCGAGCCGCTCCTTCACGAACTCGAACTCGACGGCAAGCGAAAGGCGCTCCCCTCGGAGCTCTCGCGGGGCATGAAGCAGAAGCTCGCGATCGCCTGCGGCCTCCTGCACGATCCCGCCGCGCTCATGCTCGACGAACCGCTCACCGGCCTCGATCCGGTGGGCATTCGTCGCATGAAGGCCACCATCGCCGATCGGGCGCGTGCGGGTACCGCCGTGATTCTCAGCTCGCACCTGCTGCATCTGGTCGAGGAGCTGTGCACGCGCCTGCTCGTGATTCGCCAGGGCGAGCGCGTCGCCTACGGCACGGTGGCCGAGATCGTCGAGGCACGACCAGAGCTGGATGGTCGTTCACTCGAAGACCTCTTCCTCACCCTGACTGCGTGATTCGCTCCTCGCACCACCACGTCGCCCTGTGAGCAGCGCCCCAGCCCTGTGGTATCTGGCACAGGTCACGGCGCGCAATCGTCTGCGCGCGCAGCTCTCCAGGTTGCGCCAGCCACGTTACGTGATCGCCATGCTGCTGGGCGGCGCCTATCTGTACTGGGCGATCAGCATGAACGCGAGCGACCCCGAATCACCGTTCGCGAACCTCGGCACCAGCACCGCGGCGCCCATCATCGTGGCGGCGGCGCTGCTGCTCACCTCGGCGCGCTGGTGGCTGGCCACGCCC
Organism: Gemmatimonas sp.; assembly: GCA_011390935.1. GTDB lineage: Bacteria > Gemmatimonadota > Gemmatimonadetes > Gemmatimonadales > Gemmatimonadaceae > JAABRT01. The sequence continues at coordinate 21,433 of JAABRL010000010.1, read as the reverse complement.
GACCGCACCGCCCTCGCGTTCACCCCCGCCGAGGTGCACCTGCTCTTTCCTGCACCGGTCACGCGACGCGCGCTGGTGCAGTCCAAGCTGCTGCGCGGACAGGCCGCAATTCTGCTGAATGTGCTGGTGTGGGTGGTGCTGCTGCGCGGTGGCGGCGGGACACTCGATGGCTGGCAGCGCGGCATCGCGCTGTGGATCCTCTTCTCCACCTTCACGCTGCATCGGCTTGCCGCCGCGCTCGTTCGGCTGAACCTGGCGCAGCGCAGCGGAACCGCTCGTGGGCGCGCCGCGCTCCCGCTGCTCATCTTCGGCGCCCTGTTTGCGATCGTGGGCGCGGTGCTGTGGCAGGCGCGACCGGACATCACCGCCGCGTGGGACAGTGGCTTTTCGGCCGTCTTCGAGACGCTGCACACCGTCTTGCAGCAGCCGGCGGCCCGTTTTGCGCTGTTGCCGGTGCAAGCGTTGGTGGCGCCGGTGTTCTCTGCCTCGAGCGGAGACTGGCTGTGGCGCCTTGGCCCCGCCCTCTTCGTGCTCACATTGCACTACCTCTGGGTACTGCGCACAGACGCCGCGTTTGAGGAGGCCGCGCTCGAGGCCTCGCAGGAGCGCGCCAAGGCGCTCGCGAAGCTCAGCGGCAAGGACATGTCGGCCACGCGATCACGTGGTGGCGCCGTGTCCCGGGTGTTTCCGCTGCCACAATGGGGACATCCAGCCATCACCATCGCGTGGAAGAACGCGGCCGCGGCCATTCGCGGCGGCGGATGGCTCAAGCAGATCGGCCTGTTTTTCGGCATCTTCGCCGCGGCGCTGTTCGTTCTGAAAGTCACCACCGGCATGCCGATCGAGGCCATGCTCGCGCTCACGCTCGTGTGGGGCGCAATGCTGCTGCTGCTCGGTCCGGTGTGGACCCGCTACGACCTGCGCCTCGACCTGCGGGACCTCACCATGATCCGCACCATGCCGCTCTCCGGGCGCGCCATCGTGAGCGCCGAGATTGTGGGCGTGTCGCTGCTGCACGCGATCACCATTTATGCGTTCCTGGCCGTGCCGGTGCTCTTCGCCGCGACCGATCGTCTCATGCGTCGCGACCTGCTCGAGGTGATCGGTGAGCCGCTGCCGGCCATGCTCACCGCGCTGCTGCTCGTGCCGGCCATCAACCTGCTCACCTTCACCATTCAGAACGGGCTCGCCCTGCTCTATCCGGCCTGGGTACAGCTAGGCACCGACCGGCGCGGCTTCGAGGCCATGGGACAGACCATGCTTACCACGGGGTTCACCCTGTTGGGCGGCGCCATTGCCATGGTGTTTCCGGTGATGCTCGGCGGAGCGACGCTGTTCATTGGACGGGTGTGGCTCGGCGCCTGGGGCACCCCGCTGGCCGCGCTGGTGGTGCTGCTCTGCCTGCTCGCCGAAGTGGTTCCCATCTGGTTCGCGCTCGGCACCGTCTTCGACCGCACGGAACCGGGGGACGTTCCGGGGCAGCGTGTGTAGCATCCGCGACGCATCCGCCGCACGGCCTTTCGGCTTCGGGTTCCGGTGCCTAACCTGCAACCAGCATCGGCGCGTCTCGCGCCACCGCCTTTACCCTGTGGCTCATGGCTGACGATCCGCTCGACTTCACGTCCGGTGATGAAGACGATTCGCGTCCCGCGGTCTTCGTGACCACGCGCGAGCCCATCAAGCTCGTCGTGTCGCACCTCGAAGACCCGCGGGCTCCCGAATCGAGTGCGCTGGCCGCCTACATCGATGGGCGGCTGGTCGCGCGGTGCGCCATGCCCGCCGAGGCGATCGACCGCCTGATCGCGCTGCGACTCTTCGACGCGCCGCTGCCCGTGGGGCTCTTCGCCTACGAAGAAGCACCGGGGCTGCAGTGTCGGCTCTTCGCCCTCGTGCCGCGTGAACAGCTCGAGGAAGCCGCGCACGAGCACGAACCGTGGAAGGCCAGCGTGCCCAGCTACGAGGCGAGCGCCAGCGCCAGCGACGATGACGACGAGAGCGAGACGCCGCCGTACGAAACGATCCTGCTCGGCCACATCGTGCGCTTCGCCAAGGATCGTAAGCACCCCGACGATCTCGCGGCCGAAGCGGTGGACATTCTGCAGAAAATCCTCACCGGCGGGGACCCGCTGCACGACGCCGACAAGCGCGCCATCGACGACCTGCTCGACTCGCTCTGATCAGCCTCGCGGCGCGTCGCCCGCGCGCCGCGACCGGCTCGTCAGCGCATCAGCATCAGCGCGACTACGCCAACGCGACTACGTCAGCGCGAGTGCGTGAACAACCACTCGATCGCATCTGGCAACACGCGTCCCACGATCAGCGTGTGCCCCTCGCTTGGCAGCTCCCGGTACTCCATGGTGCGCCCCGCCGCCCGCGTGGCCTCGGCGGCCGCCTTCACACGCGCCGCAGGAATCACCGGGTCCACGCCACCGGCAATGAACAGCGACGGCGGGGCATCGGCAGTCGTGATCGGCGCACCTCCCGCAATGGCCGCCACGGCGGCCAGGCGAGCGCCGCGCGTATTGGCGAGCATGGCCGTGAGCCCCGCGCCCATGGAGTGTCCCACCACGTAGACGCGTGTGCTATCCACCGCGTACTCGCGCTGTACCACCGCCACGACACTATCGAACGCGGCGGCGGTGAAGCCATTGGCCAGCGGTGACACCACCAGCGCGCCGAGGGAATCAGCCAGTCGTGAGATCACCCCTGCGCCGTAGGCATCCACGAACATGTTCTCGTCGCCACCGGCACCGTGCAGCGCCACGATGAGCGGTGCGCGCACACCGGAGCGCACCGCATTCGGCGGCGCAATCAAGCGCACAGGCACGCGCCGATCGGCGCCCACCACGATCTCACGCCACCAGTCCCCACTGCGCCCCGCGTACGGATTGCGTCCCGCACGCAGCGCCTCCACCTCGCGTGTCACCGCCGCGGCATGAGCCCGCGGCTGAATGAACAGCTCGATGCTGCGCGACGTGGACGCCACATCGGTGAGCAGGCCGGCGCGTGCGCTGGCGGCCGCATGCGCCTGCTGCAGCGCGCCCGTGGAATCCACGCCGGCGAGCGAGGCCAACAGCGTCGCGCGCACCGCCGACGGCGCCTGCCCGCCGATCTGTCGCGCCGCACCGGTGGGTGGCATCGGCGGTACATCGGCCGGACCGGCGCCGAGCACGCGCGCGATCGAATCCATGCTCGTGACGGCCGCGGCGAACTGCCCGCCGAAGAACTGGAACGTGGTACGATCGAACGCACGATTGAGCACCAGCCGCTGCTCATCGCTGAGGTCGCGCGACGAGACCAATCGGTCAATCTGCAAGTAGCCGCGTGCGAGGGCCGCTCGCAGCGTGTCACCCGCTGGCGCGGGCGTCGATTGTGCCGACGCGGTGACCAGTGGCAGCAGCAGCACCACCAACGCACGGCGAATCATTCGCGACCACATCGAAATACACATGCACAGCTCGGCATTGGGGAATGGCGAAGGGCGACGCACCATCGTAGCTTCGCCGCTCACGCGCCGAACGCAAGGGCGTCGTACGCCCGTTCCGTTTGCCCCTCGCTGTGTCCGCTTCCACACCCGCCACTGCTCCCGCTCCATCGCGCGTACGCGTCGGCCCCGGCGCGCTGGTCGCGGCCGCGTTCATCGGCCCCGGCACCGTCACCACGTGCACGCTCGCCGGTGTGCGCAGCGGCACCGCGCTGCTGTGGGCGCTGGCCTTTGCCACCATCGGCACGATCGTGCTGCAGGAAATGGCCGCGCGACTGGGCACGATCACCGGACTCGGCCTCGGGGACGCCCTGCGGCGACGCATCACGGGGCCGATTCCCCGAGGGCTCACCATTGGCCTGGTGCTGCTCGCCATTGGCGGTGGCAACGCGGCCTACCAGACCGGCAACCTGCTTGGCGCCGCACTCGGCCTCGACGTGGCCTTCTCCGGCGGCGCGCGGCTCTGGGCCACGACCGTGGCGTGCATCGCCGCCCTGCTGCTCGCGACCGGTCGTTATCGGCTGATCGAACGCGTGCTCGTGGCGCTCGTGATCGGCATGTCGCTGCTCTTCGTGGCCACCGCGCTCGCCGTGTCGCCCGACTGGAGCACCATCGCGCGTGATCTGCTGCGTCCCTCGCTCCCCGATGGCAGCACCGTGGTGGCGCTCGGTCTGGTGGGCACCACCATCGTCCCGTACAACCTCTTTCTGCACGCGAGTGCGTCTGCGGAACGCTTTGCCGATGGCGCGCCGCACGAACGGCTGCGCGCGGCACGGCTCGACCTGTTCGTGGCCATCGGCCTCGGCGGCGTTGTCTCGATGGCGATCGTGATCGCGGCCGCGGCAGCCGGCGCGCAGGGCGCATCGGTGGACTCCGCCGGCGCGATGGCCGCGCAACTCACCCCGCTGCTGGGGCGTTGGGCCACGGTGGTCTTTGCCGCCGGACTCTTTGCCGCGGGCATGACATCAGCGATCACGGCCCCCATGGCCGCCGCCTACGCCGTGGCGGGCGCGCTCGGATGGCCCCGTGATCTCGCGGATCGCCGTCTGCGACTGGTGTGGGGCGCTGTGATCGCCACCGGCGTGCTGGTGGCACTCACGGGAGTGCAGCCGATCGCCGCGATTCTCACCGCGCAGGCCGCGAACGGGCTGCTGCTCCCCATCATCGCGGGCTTTCTCGTATACGTGATGAACGATCGCACGGTACTCGGCCACAATGTGAACCGAACGGGCTCCAACCTCGCCGGCGCACTCGTGGTGCTCGTCACGCTCATGCTCGGCGGACGCGCGGTGTGGGGGGTAATCACGCGCGTGATTGGCGGATAGACGGGCGACACGGTCGTTTGCATCCCGGCTCGATGGGCGGGGGGAAGGAGTTGGTTGCTCCGCCTTTCGTCCCGCCCTTCGAGCACGGTATCGATCGCGGCGACCGCGTCACCGATCGCGAGGCGAATCGATGACGCGCCATCACACCGGAAACAACCCGTCGATGGACAGATACCGCTCGCCGGTGTCGTAGCAGAACGTGAGCACGCGCGCCCCATCCGGCAGCGCCGACAGCGACTGCGCCACGGCGGCAAGACTCGCCCCCGACGAAATGCCCACGAAGATCCCTTCCTCACGCGCGGCACGCTGCGCCCAGAGAAAGGCGTCTTCTTCCGTGACCTGCACGGTGCCGTCGATCTGATCGGTGTGCAGGTTGGCCGGGATGAATCCTGCGCCGATGCCCTGAATGCGATGTGGAGACGGCGCACCGCCGCTGATCACCGGCGACTTCACCGGCTCCACCGCGAGCGCACGAAAGCCCGGCCACACCGCCTTGAGCGCCTGCGCGCAGCCGCTAATGTGTCCGCCGGTGCCCACGCCCGTGATCATCCAGTCGAGGCCGGTGGGAAAATCTTCGAGGATCTCGCGCGCCGTGCGTTCGGCGTGCACGCGTACGTTCGCCGAGTTGTCGAACTGTGACGGCATCCACGCATTCGGCAGCGTGGCCGCAAGCTCCTGCGCACGTGCAATCGCGCCTTTCATGCCCAGCTCTCGCGGGGTGAGTTCGAACGTGGCACCGTATGCCGCCATGATGCGCCGTCGTTCGATCGACATCGATTCGGGCATCACCAGCAGCAACGGATAGCCCTTCACGGCCGCCACCATCGCGAGCCCGATGCCCGTGTTCCCCGACGTCGGCTCCACGATCGTGCTGCCCGGTCCCAGCGCGCCGCGGTGCTCGGCGTCCTCGATCATGGCGAGCGCGATGCGATCCTTGATGCTCCCCCCGGGATTCGCGCGCTCCAGCTTCATCCACACTTCCACTCGCGTGCCGAACAATCGCTGCAGATGCACATGCGGTGTGCGACCGATGGTGTCGAGAATGGAGTTGGCGCGCATGCAGATCTCGGCGTGAGGGGAACGTCAGGACGTACGCTCAAATATGAAACTCGATGCCGTCGTCGGGCGTGCGCGCATTCACCGCGCTTTCAAACTGCACGAGTGAACGCGGCGGCACGCTGTGCGTGAGCCACACGTTGCCACCGATGATGGTGCCACTGCCCACCACCGTTTCACCACCAAGAATCGTGGCGTTGGCGTAGATCACCACATCGTCACCAATGGTGGGGTGTCGCTTGCGATTGGCCAGCCGCTTGTGGACCGCCAGCGCCCCCAACGTCACGCCCTGATACACCCGAACGCGATCACCGATCACGGTCGTCTCACCAATCACCACGCCAGTGCCGTGATCGATGGCAAACCCATGGCCGATCACCGCCCCGGGATGCATGTCGATGCCGGTCTCGCGGTGCGCCCATTCACTCATGAGACGCGGGAGCAGCGGCACCTTGGCACCGTACAACAGATGTGACAATCGATGCACTGCCACGGCGAGAAAGCCGGGGTACGCCAGTATCACTTCGTCCACGCCGTCGGCCGCGGGGTCACCGCTCGCCAGCGCCTCGGCATCGAGCACCAAGGCATCGCGCACCCCCGGCAGTGCCGTCATGTACACCGACGTGATGGCGCCCGCCTGTGCGTCGGTGAGCACCGACGCGATCGCCTCACGTACGAGGCGTGACAGTGCATCGAGCTCCACGCGCACCGAATCGGGAGTGCACGCGCCAACTGCCCCGAAGTGCGGAAACAGCAACCGCAGCGACTGCCGGACGATCACCTCCGCGCGTTCCCGCAAATACGGCGGGAAGGGATGCGCACGACGTGCGGCATCCACCTCCTCGGGAAACCCACCACTCACGCGAAGAGCTCCGCCACCTTGTCGGTAAGTGCCTGTACCGTAAACGGCTTCGCGAGGAACGCGGTCGGCGCGCCGGGCTGCTCCATATCGAATTCGAACACGTCGGTATATCCGCTGCAGAAAAGGACGGGGAGATCGGGGCGTTCGGCGCGCAACCGCGTCGCGAGCGCCGCACCACCCAGGCGCGGCATCATCACATCGGTCACGACCGACGCAATCGCCTCACGATGCACGCGCCACACTTCGAGCGCTTCCACGCCATCACGGGCTTCGAGCACCACGTACCCCTGACCCGTGAGCACACGGCGCGTGAGGCGCCGCACCGAATCTTCATCTTCCACCAGCAAAACAGTACCGGGACCATCACCGCGCAATACCAGCACGGGGGACGCCGTGCCCGTGCGTGTGGCGGAAAGTGGCACCGTCGGCACATCGTGTGCGTGCGACGGCAACACCACGCGCACCGTGCACCCGTTCCCCGGCGAACTCTCGATCGCCACATCGCCGGCGTGGCGCGTCACGATCGCATGCACCGTGGGCAAGCCTAGCCCCAAGCCCAGCCCGGATGGTTTGGTGGAAAAGAGCGGTTCGAACACGCGTCGCCGCGTGGCCTCATCCATACCGCTGCCGGTATCCCGCACGGACAGCGTCGCCACGCGGCCACGGACGGCGCTGCCATCATGCTCCGAGGCCAGGTCGTCCGCCACCGTGATCGTGACACGCCCACCCGTGGGCATCGCCTCGCGGGCATTGGCGAGCAGCGCCTGCAGCGCGAGCGCCAGGTGCGACCGATCGATGCGCACAAGACACGGGGAGTCCGACAGCACGAAGTCGAGCGTGATCCCGTCGCCGAGCAGCGTGCGCCAGTCTCCAAGCAATGCCGGCACCTGCTCCACGAGGTCGAGCACCTCAGGTGCCACCGGCTCACGGCGGCTGAAGGTGAGCAACTGACGCGCCAACGCCGACGCCCGTTTGGTCGCCCCGATCGCTTCGGCGAGCGCCTCGGCCTGCGGAGAGACGGCAGGCGCATCGGCAAGCGCGAGCGAGAGGTTGCCACCCACCACCGTGAGCAGGTTGTTGAAGTCGTGTGCAATGCCACCGGCCAGTCGACCCACCGCTTCAAGTCGTTGCGCTGACTGCAGTTGCTCCGATACCGCACGTAGCGACGCCTCCGTCTGCGCGAGCTGGATCGCCACCGATGCCACGTCGCGGGCGTCGTCGAGAACGCGCAGCTCCTCCGCCGTTGGCTCTCGCGGCGTGCGCGCATACTGCGCAAAGGTGCCCAGCACCCGCCCGTCACTACCCATGATCGGCGCCGACCAGCACGCAGCCAGGTCGTGCGCGAGCGCGAGCGCCTTGTAGTCGGCCCAAAGGGGGTCGGTGGCAATGTCACGCACGACCACCAGTTCACCACGCCAGGCAGCGGTACCACACGACCCCGCGGCCGGTCCGATCGGGGCCCCGTGAATCGCTGCCGAGAAGGCGGCCGGCAGGTGCGGCGCGGCGCCCGTGAGCACGTGCGTACCCGAATCGTCGAGCAGCAGCACCGACCCCATGGTGTCGGGCGATGCCTCTTCGAGCGTGATCACGAGTCGCTGCAGCACCTCGCCCAGTGGCAGCCGCAGCGCCATCGCCTCGAGCACCCGCTGGTGCCCCGAGTAGCGCGACATGGCGTGCGAGGCATCACGCAGCAGACGTTCGGTGTCGGCGGAGGTCGAGGTCACGGGAGGCGGCGGAGGCGAGACGGCGGCGCGATCCGCGTCGACATCGACACGGTTGGTGACAGCTGCTGCACTCGCAATCTACAGCCACCCCTGACATCAGGCTCTACCCCCGGTAACGGCTAGGCGTCAAACGAGGGTGCGTACTCTCACCAATCCCGTCGTCAAAAACTGCCAAACTTGAACGTGATCGTGCCCACCGCCCCGCTCAGAGCCCCGTCCGTGGTCCCCGGCAGGTCGCTGCCGTTCACGTATCGATAGCCAACGCCCAGACCCGGCCGAAACCAGCGGGTCACGTTCAGCTCGAGATTGGCCGCCGGCTCCGCGACAAACACGTTCGACTCGAGTGTCTGCGTGGCCACCGTACCCCCGGTGGTTTCCCGGGACCGATAACTCGCCGCGCCCCCGCCCAGCAGCACCGACACCGTGGCGTGCACCAGCTCCCGGGAGCGGGTGATGTATTCGAACTCCACACCGCCATACGCCAGCTGCAGCGCCGGCCGCGAGCCGTCGTTGAACCGGAAATCCGTGCGGATGTTCTCGCTGGTGACCGCGTACCCACCGCCCCCGATCGCCAATCGCCGGTTCAGAATCACTCCACCGCGACCGCCGGAGAAGACGGCGTCGGCACCGGCGAGTCGGCTGAGCTTGATGACGGGGCCACCAAAACCACCGACCGAACTCGCGCCACGTCGTCCAAGCAGGGTTTCATCGCGTTGGGCCTGTGAGGTGGTCGGCAGCGCGGCCAGGGCAGCAAGCGCCAGCGCGACGGCGGGCAGCGTGGGGGACAAACGAACGGGCAGCAGCATGGCGTGTCATCTCCAAGGGCAGGATGAAAGACGTCTGCTCACTGGTACGACACTGACGCTCTCAGGTTTCGCGCCATGCGCGAGGCGTCACCGGAAATCGCACGCACACGCATCGCGCGAACGCATCATGCCCCCATCGCGCCGGTACGACACACCACTTACCCACGCTCCATCGCCAGCACACGATCGGCCTCGGCGCGCGTGATGTAGCACTGCATGCCGAGCGACAGGAATCCCGCCGTGGACAACACCGTGCGATACCAGGCCGCCGGCTTTGGCGCCGGCCAGTCGGTATCGCCCACGTAGGCATCGCCCTTCGCGAACAGTTCGAGGTACGCCACCCCACCGGTTCGTCGCGCAACCTGACGCAAGCCTTGCCGCAGCACCGGCGCCGGCAGGTAGTTGAGCATCCCCACGCACAACACGAGGTCGAAGTGCGCCCCCGGCGGCAGCACGCGATCGAGGTCGGTGATGCTCCCCTGCACGAGGCCGCGACGCACGCCATGGCGTGACACCGCCCAGTCGCTCGGATCCACGCCCACATACTCGAGGCGAGGACGCCGCTTGCGCAGCGCCACGCCCCATTGCCCTTCGCCGCATCCGACATCGAGCACGCGACGCAGCGGACGCTGCAGCACCCACTCGGCTGCGTGCAGCACGAACTCCACCTGACGCGCGAGTTCCGCCGGACTCTTGACGCGGTGTACCGGGTCCCGGTACCACTTCTCGAAATACGACGCGTCATACCGCTTGCCGCTCACGCCGACCTCGCCGGCGTGTGGCTCACAGAATGCCCCAGAACGCGCGGTCCACGTCAATCGAAAAGCGCCAGCCGCCCTGATGCACGCCGCGCGCGATGTCCACGCGCAGCAGATCGTAGAACAGCAGCACCCCCAGCCCGACCGCCGGATACACACCGTTGGTGTACTGCGCCACGCGTGGATCGCTCGACGCGCCGCCGAGCAACACCGCCTGCGTGAACGGAGCCAGCTGCGCACGTGCGGGCGCCTTGCCGTACTTGCCCAGCGGCACCGAGGGAAACGGCACCGGTACGCGCAGCTCCAGTCGCGGTGAGGCGATTGCGCGTCCCGCAAACGCATGGAACGCGTAGCCGGGACCCGACCACGGGCCCCCCGCGAACTGCAGCCACTGCGGCGGCAGGTCGCGACCGGTGGTCACCCCCCCCTGCACGCTCGCGACCACCGAGAGTCCATGCGGCAACGGCCGCTCGTAGCGCCCGTCAGCCTCCAGACGCAGCGCGAGCGGGCGCACCACCTCTTCGCGGGGCGCATTGACGGCAGTGGGCCGATCGAGCGTCGGCACCCCGGCCGCCACCATGCCGTACACAGGGCGTTCGATCGATCGCGTACCCGAGGCGTGCGAGCCAATCAGGCGTAGCGACCACGAACGCTGCGTGTCGCCAGTGGTGCCAGCGCGACCAGACACCGCCACATCCACCCGCGCACCACGCAGCGGCCACGCGGGCATCACCGGGGCGTAGCTTCCGGACAGCGGTTGCGACACCAAGGCAAGCGCATCCTCCTGCTCGTACGCCGTCCGCACGCTCCACCGCCGTGACGAGCCGGGTCGCCATTGCATGCCCACCGACAGCACGTCCACCGGCGTGGTGTAGTCGCTCCCGAAAAAGAGCGACGCAAAGGAGTTGGTGACGCCAGCGCGCTCACGCGTGCCGAGCTCGCGATACTGACGCTCGACGAACAACTCGCCGATCGGCGCGCCCCCCAGCGGCGGTCGCACATCGAGACTGAGTCGCCCCTTGGGCGCGCCATCGTCCACGCCGTAGCGCACGCGTCCGCTCAACGTGAGTCCTTGTGGCCACCGATGCGCCAATCCGAAGCCCAGGGCGAGCCCTTCGGTGCGCGAATGTCGAATCGCATCGGAGACGCCGCGCCCTGCCGCCGCCAGCGTCATCGGTCGCGCGAGTGCCGCCGCTCGCACCGCCGCCTCCGCCCGCTGCTGCGCATTGCGCACATCGTCGTCGCGCGCCAAGCGCATGTCGGGCGGCAGCACGTCCACCACGCGCCCGCTGAACGCCCAGCGCGACAGCGAATCACGCGACACGCTGCTCCAGCGCGGCAGCAGTCGCGTCTGTCCGTCCACGCCCTCGTTCACATCGTACCCGGCGATATCCCAGTGGCCGCGCACGATGCCACGCACCGGCACGTCGAGCCACGTGCTGCGTCGCGCCACCTCCACTTCCTGCCGACGCGGCAGCCACCAGCGGCCGCGCACCAGACTGTTCTCGAGCGTCACCACCAGCGTCTCGATACGGCGATCGAGAATCGCCGCGCGAGTAAACGTGAGTGACAGCCGCACCACCGCCGACGTTTCGCGATCGAGGTACACGCTGCCCACGGCGCGCGGCGCGTCCACATTGCGCGGGCGAAAGCGCACCTCATCGACCATCAGCGTGCGATCGGGGAGCCGCATCGCAAACGTCTCGCCGAGCTGGTAGTCGTAGAGCGTGTCGGCACCGGCGGCGAGCGGATGCGGCACATCGGCCACGTCGAACCCGTCGCCGAGGCGAATGCGATCCGGCAGGTTGTCGAGCACCACCCCATAGCGGTCGCGATAGTATCCAACGTTCGCCGGCATCAGCGTGGTATCGCGCCGTCCCACCAGCTGCTGCGCACTGTTCCCCGGCTGCCACCAGGACACGCGCAAGGCGAGCTCCTCACTCTGCACGATGCGTGGCGGATCGGAAAAATCTTCGCCGAGTTGGGCCAGGAAGGCGAGGAATCCGCGCGCCGTCGCCTTATAGTCCACCAGCGAACTATCGGTGAGCTGCGTACCGCGCCGTTCGATCGCACGCGAAACATTGCTCACCGCCAGCGAGTCATTCCACGGTTGGCGCTGCAGCGCTTTGAGCACCGACGCCTTCGCCCCCTCCGCATCGGTGGAGGCACTCGCCTGCGCGGACAAGGGAATGGCAATCAGCAGCGCCAGCCCAGCCATCATTCCGCACGATCGTACTGCCTGCTTCACACGCTCAGGGCGTGGCACGCGACTCCGCCTCCGCGGGGGGTGCCGCAACCGATCGGCGCGCGGCCACCTTGGGACCGCGCACGGGCTTCTCGGGTGCGGCCACCACACGCCACCCCACGAACCCGCCGGGGTGCGCCGCCGCGGTCGCGGGCGACAGCACCACCAGATACGCCCAGCCGTGGCGCCAATCGGCCGGCCGAAACGCATTCGGCGATGGCGCCACCGGCGCCCGGAACGGAAGCCGAGCCACCACCGTGGCCTCGAGCGTGGACGGCACTCCCGCGGCATCGGCCAGCACCACCGCCTCCCCTGCGTCGAGCGCCGCATTGAACGGTCCCGACGCGAAGTGCAGCGCCACGATGGTATCACGCCCCGCGCTGCGCAGCCGCCCATCGATGCGTGCCGGTGGGCGGGTGGTGGCAGCCGTGACCCGTGCCACCCCGTCCAGCCGGCTGCCCACGAAGCGCCGTTCCGTCCACCACGACAGCTGAGCGAGCGCCATGCTGTCGCCGAGCGCCGAGTCGCGCAGCGCCACGCGCGGACGCACGCTGTCGACGAGTGCGGCCGTGGAAAGCCCGGGCGCCACCACATCGAGTGCGGCGCGGAATCCGGGATCGTCATACGCCGCGTACGGCCACAGCGCCGCGTCGCCGCGCGTCATTTCGAGCAGGCGACGCACCCCCACGCGCGTGCCATCACCGAGCAGCGCCGTGCGCCGTGCCGGTTCGGCGTCCGACGCCGGGAGCGCTTCGTCGAGCAGGGCTCGCACACGACGCTCGAGCAGCGGCAATGGCGCACCGCTCCAGCCATCACGCATGGCCCGCACCACGACCTCGTCCACGGCATCGCTGAGCGTGCGCGCCTGCACCGGCGACAGCGACGCCGGCACTGCCGACGGATCGAGACGACTCGCCGGCGTGATGAGCACGTCGGGCGTGAGCCCGCCGATCACGCGACCGTTCTTCTCCTCTCGACGGTCGATCGCCACGCCGCTGGGCGGAAGCCAACGCGCCGTGGTCAGCCGCAGCGACAGTTCCGGGTTGATCGTGACCACCCGTTGCACCATGCCCTTGCCATAGGTGTGCTCGCCCACGAGCAGCGCGCGACCGTGATCGCGCAGCGCCGCGGCAATCAGCTCCGCCGAGCTGGCCGTGAACTGGTCCACCAGCACCACGAGCGGCAGGTCCGGCCAGCGGCTGCGGCGCACCGTCTGCGCTTCATGCCCCGAGTCACCGCGCCGTTCGAGCGACGCCACGACCTGTCCACGCGACAGGAAGAGCGACGCGGCACGCACCCCCTCGTCGTACAATCCGCCCATGTTGCCGCGCAGATCGAGCACGAGCGAACGCGCGCCCCGGTCGAGCAGCGACTCCACGGCGCGCTCGAGCTCGTCGGCCGATCCACTCGACGCCGTGGCCAGCCGTGCGTAGCCCACACCATCGGCCGCCAGCAGCGCTTCCGTGACCGCCGGCATGCGCCACGGCACGCGCACGACCGTGACCTCGGCCGTGTCACCCGCGGCCAAACGCTGCACCTGCAGCCGAATCGAATCGGTCGCTACGGCGCCGCTGTCCACCACGCCGCCGGTGGGGCGCGGCATGTTCCACGCCTGACTCGCGGGTCGCCCGTCCACGGCGAGCACGAGATCGCCCGCCTGCAGTCCGGCGGTGGCGGCCGGCGATCCAGCGGTCACTCGTCGCACCACGACCGCGGCGCCGCGCAGGCGGAGCACCAGTCCCAGCCCCTGACTTTCACCGCGCAGCGTGCCGCGGTACGCGCTCACGCCGTCGCGTTCGAGCAGCGCCGAGTACGGGTCGTTGAGCTCGCGCAGCATGCCGCTCACCGCGCGCCGCATGAGCTCGGCTTCTGGCAGCGAATCGAGAAAGTTGACGCGCACCGAATCGAGCGCCGTGGACAGCAAGCGCTCACGCGCCCAGGGCTGGCGTGCCTGTTCGCGGTAGCCGCCGAACCAGAATCCGGCCATGAACGTGCCAGCAATGCCCCACATGAGGCCAACGCGTGTCCAGACCAGACGCGGAGTCATGACGCACGCTCCCGCCGTCGCTCCGATCCCTGATCGGACGACGGACCAACCGCGCCATGCCCCCGCGTCAACTGCCCCACCGTGGCCTCCTGCACGTGATTCCTTGCCTGCAATACGCACCGACGGCGCGCGCGCAACGTCCGATCCGGGAACCGCTGAACCCTGCACGCTGTACCGCTTGCAAGACTTCGCGTTCCATATGTGCCAATATTGTCACGTGACCTGTCGCGCGCGCACTGTGCGACCCTGCGTCCTCGTAGCATTCAATGCCGTGCCCGCTGATTTGCCAACGACTCCAGACCTCGCGCCCGCCCCCGACGACCTCGAGGGCAGCATCACGCTGAGTGTTCCGCCGCCACCGCCCGAATCGGAGACGCCGGAGCCGCTCGTGGAGCGCGTGCTCGCCCCCTTCCAGCGTTTCACCCACGCGGAAGCAGCGGGCGGCATTGTGCTGCTCTTCAACGCCCTGCTCGCGCTCGCGTGGGCCAACTCGCCCTGGGGCGAGAGCTATCACCACCTCTGGGAAACCAAGCTCACCATCGGCGTACCCGGCTTCGGGCTCACCGAATCGCTGCACCACTGGATCAACGATGGCCTCATGGCCGTCTTCTTCTTCGTGGTCGGACTCGAAATCAAACGCGAAATCCTCGTCGGGGAACTCGCGTCGGTGCGGCAGGCCGCCCTTCCGCTGTTCGCCGCCCTCGGTGGCATGGTCGTGCCCGCACTGCTCTTCGCCAGTCTCACGGTCGGCACCGCCGACCTGCGCGGCTGGGGCGTGCCCATGGCCACCGACATCGCGTTTGCCCTGGGCATTGCGGCCATGCTCGGCTCGCGTGTGCCCACCAGCCTCAAGGTGTTCCTCGCCGCGCTCGCCATCGTCGACGACATCGGTGCCGTCCTCGTGATCGCGCTCTTCTACACCGCTTCCATTCAGGCGATCGCCCTGCTCGTGGCCGGGGTCGTCCTGCTCCTGCTCGTCGGCCTCAACGTGGCCGGCGTCCGCTCCTCGATCCCGTACTTCGCGCTCGGCGCCATTCTCTGGGTGGCGTTTCTCAAGAGCGGCATTCACGCCACCATCTCCGGCGTGCTGCTCGCGCTCACCATCCCCGCGAGTACGCGCATCGGCGGTCGGGAGTTCCTGCACGAAGCGCTCACGCACATCACCGACTTCGACGCCGCCAGCGAGAACGATCCCGAAGAGTTCACCACCACGCAGCGCCATCAGGAGCCCATTTTCGCCCTCGAAGACACCGCCCAGCGCGCGCAATCGCCGTTGCTGCGTCTCGAGCACAAGCTGCACGGCGTGGTGGCGTTCTTCATCATGCCGATCTTCGCGCTCGCCAACGCTGGCGTCTCCTTCGGCGGCGAAATGAGCGGCATCCTCTCCGACCGCGCCGTATTGGGCGTGTTCGTGGGTCTCGTCATCGGCAAGCCGCTCGGCATCACGCTCTTTTCGTGGCTGGCGGTGCGCTTCCGCCTCGCCGACCTGCCCTTCGGCGCCGACTGGCGCCACGTGCTCGGAATCGGCGCGCTCGGTGGCATTGGCTTCACCATGGCGCTCTTCATCGCCGCGCTCGCGTTCGGCGAAGGTCCCAAGCTGGAAGCGGCCAAGCTCGGCATTCTCGCGGGGTCGCTCGCGGCCGGCATGCTGGGCTGGCTGCTGCTCGCGCGCGCCGGGCCGGTCAAACGCTGACGCAGGTTGCATGAACGCACGCTCGTCGCACGAGCGTGCGTTCGTGCGTGCGGCCTAGTGCCCGCCGCCGCGAAAGCTCTCCGGCGTCGCTTCCTTCGACCGCAGCAGCGACAGGCGGAACAGAATCGGACCCAGCGTCTCATTGATCGCGATCATGGCGAGGAACAGTGTGCGCATCTCCTCGCCACGCTCCGGATACACTCCCGCCACCACGCTCGACAAGCCGATCGCCACACCCGCCTGACTGATCAGCCCCATCCACGTGTATTTGGCGACCTGGGGCTCGGCCTTCGCCCACCACGCGCCCAGCTGCGTACCCGCCCAGATGCCCGCCGCGCGCACCACCACGATCGGAATCACCAGCGGCCACAGCTCGAGTACCGCACTCGGCTTGATCTTCGCACCGGCCAGCGCGAAGAACACCACGAAGATCGGCGCGCCCGCGCGTTCCATCGCGTGCCGCAGCTGCTCCCCTTCGCCGCCGCCCCAGTTCTCGGCCACGAAGCCGGCCACGAGCAACGTGAGCAGCGTTTCCACGTGCATCACACTCGCGATCTCCGCGCCGAAAAAGGCCACGAGAATCGCGAAAATGAACAGCTCGCGCCGAATGAAACGCAGGTACATCGCCACGATCGCGCCAAGCGCCGCGCCCACCAGAATCGCGCCGCCGATCTCCCAGAACACGGTCAGCACGCCGACGCCCGCGTTCCCCGATGGCGGCGCGAGCACACGCGCCAGCGCCAGCGCGCCCGAGAACGACAGCACCACCGCGACGTCCGCCAGCAGCACCACGCCGAGCGTGGTGCGCGCTACCACACCCTTGGCCCCACTCTCGCTGAGCAAGGCCATCGTGACCGCCGGTGAATGCACCACGGCCACCGACGCGAACAGAATCGAGAAGCCCAGAATCTCCGGCCACGGCGCGCCGTTGAGGAACGGCAGAAAACGGTGCAGGACGGCGACCGTCGTCGCAATGCCAATGAAGCCCACCGTGAGCTCCGCCGTCATCATCTTGAGCAGCAGCACACCGCGTTTGCGCACTTCATCGAGCTGCAGCTCCGCGCCCGCGAGGAAGGCGATCAGCGCGATCGCCAGCTCACTCACCGGCGCGAGCTGATTCATCACCGGCGTGGACACGAAGTTCAGCGCCGCCGGTCCCACCGCGAGACCGGCGGCGAGGTAGCCCACGATTTTGGGCAACTTGATCGTGGTAGCCAGCTCACCCACGCTGTACGCGCCAAGGATGAGGAAGCCGAACGCCATGAGCACCAGCGCAGCCGCCGTGCCCTCACCGAGCGGCAGCACCGCCTGCATGAGCAGATACAGCAGGATCAACACCACGACGCGACGCATCAGCGCTTCGCTCCGCTGTCGTCGTCGTCAGGACGCATGAGCGTGCTCGCGCCATCGGCCGTCGGCGCGATGAACTCGCCCGACTCCGGGCTTACCGACGTCTCGCCGGGCACCGGCTCCTGCTCGGCGTCCAACCACGGCAGGCGATGCGCGAGATCGCGCAACGGCTCCACGATCGGCAGCAGCGCCGCGCGGACCAACCGCGCTGCCGCGAACTCCGTGAGCAGCACCGACGCCAGCGCCGCCGTGAACACCACATCACCGATCGGCAGCTCCGGACGCCGCGCGTAATCGAGCGCCATCGCCACCGTGAGCCGACCCTGTCCAATGAGTGCCTTGCCCCAATCCCCACCCAGCTGCGCCGTCGCGCCGTTCCAGCGCGTACTCCAGCGCGTCGCGTACACCTTGGTGCTCGTGCGCGTGAACACGTACAGGGCAATCACCGCCAGCACCGTCCACGACGTGGTCGGACGCCACGACAGCCCCGCCAACAGCAGCAGCACGTAATAGAACGGACGCTCGGCGCCCGCGAGCACCGTGCGCAGCTCGGCCCGCCCTCGGCTCGTATTCACGAGCACGATCCCGATCACCAGCGTGGCCAGCAGCGGCGACACGTTGAGATAGGCCGCCGTTCCGCTGGCCAGAATCACGGCACCGCCGAGCGAAACGACGAGCCGATCCACCTTGCGCTCTTCACCAAGGAACAGGTGAAAGAGCGTTCCGCCGAGTACACCGACACCCACGGTGATCACGGCCCACTCGGTGGGCGTGGGCGGGCGCGACGCGTTCACCGGAGCGCGGTGCACCCAGGCGAACAGAATGCCCACCGTCACGATGGCGACAAACGCATTCACGCCCAGCGACGTCTCGAGCTGGTTCACCACCGGCTCGCGCCGTTTGCGGTCGCGCAGTGCGATATCGAGTCCGGCGGGGGTGGACGCCACCGCGATCGCGCCCAGCGCCAGGGCGGGTACGATCGCCCAGAACTCAGACGTGAGCCCCAACGCCGGAAACGCCCACCACAGCACACCGCCTACCACGCCCAGCGTGACGAGCGATTCGATCACCGCCAAACGGAAGGTGAGCCCGGTGATGCGCACGAGGCGTGGCAGGTAGAACTGCATGCCCACCGTGAGCCCGATCCACCCAATGCCCAGCACGATGATCGGCCCGAACGAGTTCGCCGCTTCGATCGGAATCACGCCCGTGACCTGCGGGCCGAGCAGAATGCCCAGCACGAGGTACTCCGCCCCCGAGACGATCAGCAGGCGCTTGGCCAGCCACTCGTACAGCAGGTGCGTCGCGAGATACGCCGTCGCAACGACGATGATCAGAACGAGCGAAGCGCTCACGCCGTGGGGTGGGAGGGTGACGGGGCAATCGGCTGGGGCCTTGGCAAGCTATCCACGAAACGGCGGCGCGCTACCTCGCGATCGGTCACCGTGACCGATCCGCGGCAACGGAACGCGACGCGCGCGTCACTACTTTCCCTGTGTGCCCGCTCACGCTTCGCCAACCGCCGAGTCCGCCCCGCTCACGAGTGCCCCGATCGGCCTCGTGTTCCTGCTCGGCACGCTCATGGCGTTCGGGCCGCTCTCCATCGACACCTACCTGCCCGCCTTTCCGGCCATCGGACGCGACTTCGGCGCCGACGCTGCCGCCGTGCAGCAGACGCTCTCGGTGTATTTCTTCGGCCTCGCGATCGGACAGGTGGTGTACGGCCCGCTCGCCGACCGCTTCGGCCGACGCGCCCCGCTGCTCGGCGGCATGACGCTCTATGTGATCGCCGCACTCGGCTGCGCCACCGCCCCCACGCTCGGCGCCCTCACCGGCTGGCGCTTCGTGCAGGCCCTCGGCGGGTCGGCCGGCATGGTCATCACACGTGCGGTAGTACGCGATCGTTTCGCCCCGCGCGAAATGGCGCGCGTGTTTTCGCAGCTCATGCTCGTGATGGGCGTGGCGCCCATTCTCGCGCCGCTGCTGGGCAGCACGCTGCTCGCCGCCACCGGGTGGCGCGGCATCTTCTACACGTTGGCCGCGTTCGGCGTGGCGTGCCTGGTGGCGCAGTATCTCGCGCTGCACGAATCGCTCGCCCCGGAGCGCCGAGCGCGCGCCGGGCTGCGCACCATCGTGACCACGTATTGGGGGCTGCTGCGCGACGCACGCTTTCTCGCGCCGGTGATCGCCGCGGGATTGTTGTGGAGCACCATGTTCGTGTACATCGGCGGCGCGCCGTTCCTGTACATGGAGCTGCACCACGTGAGCCCGAGCACCTTCGGCGTGCTCTTCGGCGTAAACGCCGCGGGCATGATCGGCGCCGCGCAGATCAACGCGCGGCAGCTGCGCACGCATACGCCGGGTACGCTGCTTCGTTTCGGGGCCACGCTGGTGTCGGTGGGCGGCCTCACGCTGCTGCTCGCCGTGGCCACCGGACTCGGCGGGCTGCCGCTGGTGGCGGTCGCCCTGTTCGTGATGCTCTCGGGGCTTGGCTTCGTGGGCGGCAACGCGAGCTCGGCCGCGCTGGCACCGTTTCCCCACGCCGCGGGCAGCGCGTCGGCGCTCATGGGCACGGTGCAGTTTGCCATCGGGGCGACGGCGGGGGCCGTGGCGGCGGCGCTGTTCGACGGGACCGGGCGCGCGACCGGGCTGGTGATCTCCGTGGTGGCGCTCGGTGGTGCCGCGGTCGCGGTACGAGCGCGGGTGGGGGATCGGTAGGGGGCGTTCGCTCGCGACGGCGCGCAGGAGCCGTCGCCCCCTTCGTAACGGTTTTTTCGAAACGCTTCAACCGCGCGCTCGCTCGCGTGACATTTGGCGCTTCACCCTTCTCCGAATCGCCATGCTCCGTCGCCTGCTCCCGCTCGCCTTCGTCGTCGCCTGCGCCCCGGCCGAGTCGCCCTCCACCGATGCGCCCGCCGCCACCACGCCGCGCTGCCGCTCGCGACCGATACACTCAACCCCACGGTCATCACCGACACGGTGGTGGTTGATTCCGACGATCCGGCGATCTGGCTGCACCCCACCGACGCCGCGCAGTCGTTCGTGCTGGGCACCGACAAGGGCGACACCAACGGCGGTCTGTACGTGTTCGATCTCGATGGCCGCATCGATCGCGCGCGCAGCGTCACGCCGCTCATGCGCATGAACAACGTGGACATCGCGCAGGATGTCGCGATGACCGGCGGACGCATGGACGTGGCCGTGGCCACCGAGCGCAACCGCCAGATGATTCGCGTCTTCTCGCTCCCCGACATGCGCCCCATCGACGGCGGTGGCATCGTGGTGTTCGACGGCGACACTACGCGCGCGCCCATGGGCGTGTCGCTCTATCGCCGCCCGAGTGACGGCGCACTGTTCGCGATCGTGGGTGGCAAGACGGGTCCCACCGATGGCACGTACCTGTGGCAGTATCGCCTCGACACCGACGCCGGCGGCGTGGTGCGCGGCACCAAGGTGCGCGAGTTCGGCGCGTACAGCGGCCGCAAGGAGATCGAAGCCATCACCGTGGACGACGCGCTCGGCTACGTGTACTACAGCGATGAGCAGGTGGGCTTGCGCAAGTATTTCGCCGAGCCCGACAGCGGCAACGCGGAACTCGCGCTCTTCGGCACCGACGGCTTTGCAGACGACCACGAAGGCATCGCGATCTACGAGCGCGACGCAGGCACCGGCTACATCGTGGTCAGCGACCAGGGCGCGAATCGCATTCAGGTATTCGCCCGTGAAGGCACCGCCACGAATCCGCACGAACACGCGCGCCTGGCCGTGATCCCGGTGCGCGCCAGCGAGACCGACGGCCTCGAAATCACGTCACGCGCGGTGGGCGACCGGTATCCGGCGGGCATGCTGGTGATGATGTCCAATCGCGGCGCGTTTCACTACTACGACTGGCGCGACGTGCAGCGGGCGATTGACCAGGTGGCGGGCAGGCCGTGAATCGCGGGCGCGATCTGCGCCCATGATCGCGCTGACCTGACACCTGTCACCGCCCCGTCGCGTAGGGCGACCATGACCAACGAGCGGCGATACCAGGACCACGAGATTCGTGAGATTCTCGACCTCGCGATCGACGAGGAGAGCAGT
>JAABRL010000106.1 GCA_011390935.1 Gemmatimonas sp. | reverse complement strand
TACTGATGCCCGATGTGCGCGCTGACGGTGAGGTGGTGGCGGTGCGCGCGGTGGCCGGTACCACGGATCTCGTGCGCGTGGGGCGCGATGGGGTGGTGCGCACGCTGGTGGCCGGTGTGTTGGACACGGCGTACACGGAGCCGCGCTGGAGCCCCGACGGTACGCGCCTTGTGGCCATTCGTGTGCAACGTGGCGGGACGCAGCAGGTGGTGCTGCTCGATACACTGGGGCGTGTGACCGATGTGGTGAGCAGTGCGCGTGGCATTTCGAGTGTGCCCACGTTCACCGCCGATGGGGCGCGCGTGATCTGGGCCGGTGATCGCACGGGCAGTCTGCAGTTGGAGGTGGCCGATGCACGCGACGGGGCAGGGGCGACGGTGCGCACCCTCACGCGTTCGCTCACGGGCATCGGCTCGCCCGCGGTGTCACCGCGTGGTGATCGGGTGGCCGCGCTGGAGTACACGCTCGAGGGGCTGCAGCTGGTGGTGCTGCCCATGCACGAGGGTCACGTGTTTGTTGCGACCGATCGCATGCCGGGTACGGTGCCGTATGCGGCCGAATCGCGTGCGGCGCCGGTGGTGCCCGACAGTTCGCCGAGTACGCCATATCGCGCCTGGCGCCAGCTCGTGCCACGCTGGTGGATGCCGATTGTGAGCGAAGGGAGTGATGGCGCGGCCACGTACGGGCTGTCGTCGAGCAGCGTTGACATTCGCCGCCGGCATGCGTGGAGTGCGCAGCTCACGCGGCACCCGCAGCGCGGCGAGTACGAGGGCAATGCGGCGTGGCGCTTCAGTGCGTTGCCGCGTGTGGGCGCGTGGCAACCCGTGGCCGATGCGAGTGGTGCCCAACTGTGGGACCAGTTTGCGCTCTTTGATTCCTCGCACGCGACGGTGGGTGCGCTGCATCGCCGCTCGCAGATTGCGTCGTTGGCGGTCACCCTGTCGCGTCCGCGCATTCGTGCGTCGAGCAGCGTGTCGTTCGGAGCACAGGTGGAGCAGCGTGATTACTCCACCACACCCGCACCATTGCTTGGCGGGCTCGATCCCGTGTTCGCACGCGGTACGCGCTATCCGAGTGTGTTTGCGAGCGGGTCGTTCAGCAACACCATGCGCGCGGGGCGTGCGATCTCGCTCGAAGACGGATTCTCCATCGCGGGCACGGTGCAGCGGCGCTGGCGCGAAGACCGCCCCGATCAGGCATCGTGGCGCACCACGGGTGTGTTGCGTGGCTACCGCGCATTCGATTGGGGCGGGTTTTCGCGCCATGCGCTGGCCGTGCGCGCGAGTGGTGGCGTGACCGATCGCAATGCGGCCACCGAACTCTCGCTCGGCGGCACCAGCGGCACGCGTGTGGAGCTGCTGCCGGGGGTGTTGTTGGGTGATCCGTCGCGACTGTTTCCCGTACGCGGCTTCGCTCCCGGTGTGCAGCGTGGCTCGCGCGCCGTGAGCACGAGTGTGGAGTATCGTGCGCCGCTGGCGATGCCCACGCGCGGCGTCGGGTTGGTGCCGCTCTTTCTCGATCGTGTCTCGGTGGCCGCGTTTGCAGACGCGGGGCGCGCGTGGTGTGATGCCGCGGTGCGCCGTTCGACGCAGTGGGCGGTCGTGTGTCTGCCGAGTGGTGTGCGTGATGGATGGATCGCGTCCACGGGCGCGGAGCTCTCGCTCGACCTCGGCGTGCAGTGGGACGCGCCGTATCGCGTGCGGTTGGGGTGGGCGCAGCCGGTGGTGCGGCCGGTGGACATTGCGCGTGGCGGCACCGTGTTCTTTACGCTTGGCGCGTCGTTCTGAGTGGTCTGTTCCCGATTCCGGAGTATGAAATGCAGCAAGAAGACAGCGTGTCGTCGCCGATTGCCGACTCGGCGTTCATTCACCCCACGGCGGTGGTGTACGGTGACGTGTGGCTTGGCGCGGAGAGCAGCGTGTGGCCCACGGCGGTGATTCGTGGCGACACCGATCGCATCACGATTGGCGCGCGCAGCAATGTGCAGGATGGCGCGGTGGTGCACGCCGATCCGGGGGTGCCCACGGTGATTGGCGCCGACTGCGTGGTGGGGCACCGGGCGATCGTGCATGGCAGCACGCTGGAGGACGGCGTGCTGGTGGGCATGGGTGCGATCCTGCTCAACGGCGTGTACGTGGAGCGCGGCAGCGTGATCGCGGCGGGCGCGGTGCTCACGGAGGGGATGCGGGTGCCGGCGGGCTCGCTGGTGGTGGGGGTGCCAGGGCGTGTGGTGCGCTCGCTCGATGCCGATCGGCAGGCGGCGATCGTGCACAACGCGGCGCGCTACGTGGCGCTGGCGCGACGGTACCGTGACGGTGCGATTCCGCGTCGAGTGTGACTCGTGTGACGTTTGACGGCGAACGATGTGTGTTGCGTGTGTTCGCTGCCCATCGGGTGACAATTTGACTAACTTTCAGGTCTGAGCACGCGAGTCCGAGCAAGCGCCCCCTTGCGCCGAGTGGAACATGGGCCGAAATGGGGCGTTTCGTGTTTCCAGGCAAGTGAGTCGCACGCGTGCGGCAGTAGTGTGGCAGCCAGACTGACGCGTCAGATCGGCAGGTGTCGCGCGTGGTCGGCACTGTCGCGGTGCGATGTCGTGCTAACGTGATGCGGGGTAGGGCTTTCCCGTTCGTGGACTGGCGTTGTTGTCGGGAAGGTGTTGGGTGAGTGAGTCACAAAAACGTCAATGGCGATCACAATGTGTACGCGCGGTGGACAAGTACGCGTCGCACACAAAAGCGTGATGTGCTTTCGCCAAATCATTTCATTGCAACCGGTTACAAAAGCACTTGCGCGGCCTCACGAATGGGCCGACTATACCCGCCCGTTCGGCGCCTCCCCCCCGATCAGTCCTGCAGGCCGTACGCCGCAGGCACCGCTCGCCGACCTGGCCGCTGCATCCGCCTCCGTGTTCGTCGTTTTCCGCCTTATTGAGTCAGGAGTTTGAGTCATGACCCTTACGCACACGCCCCCGGACGGTCCGGTGACGCTCACCAGCAACGCTCGCACCGTCCTCGAGAAGCGCTATCTCGTGAAGGACAAGACGGGCAAGGCCGTGGAGAGCCCCGAGGACATGTTCTGGCGCGTGGCGACCGTGGTGGCCGAGGCGGATCGGCGCTATGGGGCGAGCGATGGCGCGGTGCAGG
>JAABRL010000105.1 GCA_011390935.1 Gemmatimonas sp. | reverse complement strand
GAAGACCTCACCAACGAAGACTTCCGCATGAACTGGGACGGTACCACGCTGTACGAACTCTTCGACAACATCCGCACCACCATGCCCGATGAAAATCCGGGCACGCTGACGCAGGCGCAGTACATCGATGTGACGGCGTATGTGTTGCAGCTCAACAAGTTGCCGGCCGGCCCGGAGGACTTCACGGGCGATTCGACCAGTGCGAGCGCCGTCCGCCTGCCGCTGCCCTCAGGCGGGCAGTAGTCCGCGAGCATCGCTGTCGAGCGATGCCGGCCATCAACGAGCGGGTCGAGCGCCAGAGCGCTCGGCCCGCTCGCTTCTTTGTTCCGTGATTGGTGCATTTCGCTATTGACACCCCCAATCACTGGTCGTAACATGGCCCCTCGCGTGTAGTAACTCCCGTCAGACTCCATTTCCTTCCCGCCCAATCCCCTGGTCGTTCGTGTGCGCGTGCCCTTTCCGCGCCTCGTGACGCGCAGGTAACAGTCGGCCTCCCCGGCCGATGCTTCGACTCTGCAGTTCCCGCCAGTGCCGGGTGGTGGTCACACCCGATTCCAACAAGCGCCTTGGGTGCCTCGAGCACCTGTCACAGTACATGTCGATGGCCAACGCGTGTGTTGCTCTCATGACACATGCGTCGGAAATCGTCGTGTCCGACGGCCCAGTTCGGGGTCGTCATCGTTCTTACCGAAATGAGCAGGGGGAGGGTGGGCATGCAAGCAACTCGGGATCCGCGTCGCCAAAAGCGACGCCCGTGGCGGCTGAATCTGGCAGCGTTCGCCGTTGCGGCGATGGCGCTGTTGCCGCAATCGGTTGTCGCCCAGGGCGCGACCGGCACGATCACCGGACGTGTGACGGATGAATCGACGGGTGGACCCGTTGCGCAGGCACGCATTCTTCAGCAAGGCACCACCAACGGCACGCTCACGGCCGACAACGGCACGTACACGCTGCGCCAGCTGCCCGCCGGCGCAGTCACCCTCGTGGTGAGCCGAGTGGGTTACGAGCAGCAGACCGTCACGGTCACGCTCACCGCCGGCGGCAGTGGCACGGCCAACGTGGTCCTCAAGCAGGCCGCCTTCTCGCTGTCGGCCGTGGTCGCCACCGCGACCGGTGCGCAGCGCAAGGTGGAGTTGGCGAACGCGACCGCCACGCTCGACGTGGCCGCGAAGATCGCCGAGTCACCGGCCTCCAACATGGGCCAGCTGCTCACCGGCAAGGCGGCCGGCGTGCAGATCACCAGCACGGGTGAAACCGGCGGCGGTTCGCGCATTCGTATTCGCGGCCAGTCGTCGCTGTCGCTCAACAACCAGCCGGTCGTCATCATTGACGGTGTGCGGGTCGGCGGCAATGCCGGCAGCTCGGCGCTGGGTGTTGGTGGAGCCACCCCGTCGCGTCTCGATGACATCAACCCGGAAGAGATCGAGAGCATCGAAATCGTGAAGGGCCCCTCGGCCGCCACGCTGTACGGCACCGAAGCCGCAGCGGGCGTGATCAACATCACAACCAAGCGCGGCCGCGCGGGCAAGACCAGCTGGAACGTGTACAGCGAAAACGGCGTCATCAACGACCCGCGCAAGGGTAGCTACCCCGAGCTGTACCGCCTCTGGGGCAAGACGGGCACGTCGACGGTGTCCGCGGCATGCTTGCTGCCCTCGGTTGCCTCTGGCGCGTGCCGCCCGGACAGCCTCTCACGCGGCAACGTGCTGAACGACCCCGACCTCACCACGCTGCAGACGGGCAATCGCTCGCAGTATGGTATTCAGGCCTCGGGCGGCAGCGACCGCGTGCAGTTCTTCGTCTCGGCCGAGCGCGAACAGGAGCAGGGTGCGATCACCATGCCGCAGCGCGAAGTCGAGCGCCTGCAGCTCGAGCGCGGTACGCCCGTGCCCATCGAGCAGCGCAAGCCGAACGCGCTGGAGCGCACGAATCTGCGTGTGAACCTCACGGCGCAGATCGCGGAAAAGGCGCAGATTCAGGTGTCGTCGGGTTTCGTGCAGAGCAACCAGCGGCTGCCGCAGAACAACGACAACGCCAACGGCATGATGGTGGCGGCCATGGGCGGCATCTGGAACACCGGTCTGACAGACCCCCGAGGTGTCGCGCTCAACGGCTACCGTGTGTACCCCATGGGTGACGTGCTCTCCCGCACCACCACGCAGGACATCAACCGCTTCATCAACAGCGTCCAGGCCCGCTACGAGCCCACCGAATGGCTCACCTTGCGTGGCACCGTTGGTTACGACTACACGGGTCGCGCGGACAAGGCGATCAACCTGTTCGACCAGGGCATCTTCGTGCAGCCCGCACGGTCGGGACAGATCAACGACTTCCGCGCCAACATCTCGCAGGGTACGGCCGACTTCGGCGCCACCGCCACCTTCCGCCCGTTCGAGTGGCTCGGTTCCAAGACGAGCGTTGGCTACCAGTTCATCAGCAACCGGTTCAACCAGTTGGGCAGCAATGCCGAGCAGTTGCCGCCGGGTGGCACGCAGGTCACGGCCGGTGCTATCCGGAACGCGTCGGCTGGTATCGACGAGACGCGTACCCTCGGCTACTACATCGAGCAGGTCTTTTCGGTGCGTGAACACCTGTTCCTCACCGGCGGTCTGCGCCGCGACGCGGCCAGCGCCTTCGGTTCCGAAGCGCGCGGCGTGTGGTACCCGAAGGTCGGCGCCTCGTGGGTGGTCTCGGACGAAGAGTTCGTGCCCAAGCCCAACTTCGTGGACGTGCTGCGCCTGCGCGCCACGTACGGCGCCTCGGGACAGCTGCCCGGCACCACGGACGCGCTGCGCTTCTTCGATGCCTTCCCGGCGACGATCAGCGGCGGCGACGCGCCGTCCGTGTCCATCGGCTCGCTGGGTAACGCGAACCTGCGCCCCGAGTACTCGGCGGAGCTCGAAGCCGGCTTCGACCTGACGATGTTCAGCGGCAAGACGAACTTCGAGTTCACGTACTACGACAAGAGCACCACCGACGCGCTCATCGAGCGCCGCATTGCCCCGTCGCTCGCCGGTGTGACCGCGCGCTTCGAGAACATCGGCAACATCCGCAACAGCGGCATCGAGCTGGTGCTCAACCAGCAGATCATCGACAACGACTTCATCCGCGCCGACCTCGCGATCGTGGGCTCCACCAACACCAACGAGCTGGTCACGCTGGGCGAAGGGGTGTCGCCGATCCCTTCCGGCAATCGCAACACGCAGCTGAACACCCCGGGCTTCCCGCTCTTC
>JAABRL010000104.1 GCA_011390935.1 Gemmatimonas sp. | reverse complement strand
TGGACGACGACGGTGAGGTGACCGCCGCGTCGATTCACGGCGCGCTGCGGCACGCCAGCAAGTTCTCGCTCCTGCAGCTGAGCTCGGAGTTCCGCGCCCTTCGCGCCGCGGTGCTGCGCGGCTGGTTGCCGGTGGCCGATCTGAGTGTGCCGAGCACGCTCGATGCCATGGTGCGTTTCAACGAGGCGATCGATCAAGCGCTGGCCGAGTCGATCGTGACGTACTCGGAGCGCGCGGATGAGACGCGCGATCTGTTTTTGGCCATCCTCAGCCACGACATGCGCGGCCCGCTCGCCACCATGCGTCTTGCGGGGGATCTGCTGGCCGTGACGGCACCGGATGGTGGGACGAATCCCGAGGTCGGTTCACGCGTGAAACGGGCGGCCCGCTTCATGTCGAGCATGGTGCAGGACATGATCGGCTTCACGCGCACGCGACTGGGCGGCGAGATCGCGATCGTGCGCGTGCCCGTGGACATTGGCACGGCTTGCGAAACCGCGATCGCTGACGCCGAGGCGATGCATCCCGCTTGCGTGTATCAGCTCGAAACGGAAGGGGATCTGAGCGGCTCCTTCGATGCGATGCGGTTGCACCAGCTGTTTGTGAATCTGCTCGGGAACGCCGGTCAGTATGGCGCGCGCGGTGAGCCGGTGCGCGTGATCGCCCGCAGCCTGGCCGATGACGTGTGTGTCGAGGTCCACAACGGGGGCGCCGCAATTCCCGACGAGTCACTCGAGCGCATCTTCGATCCCATGGTGCGGCTTGGCCCGGATGGCGATGAGCCGACGCCGACGGCCAGCCGTGGTTTAGGGCTGTTCGTGGCGCGCGAAATCGTGCGGGCGCATGGCGGTTCGCTGACGGTGCGGTCGGATGGGTCGGGGACGGTGTTCACCGTGCGCTTGCCTCGAGCAGCTCCGGAGCCGGGACGATAGGGCGCTGTCGTGTCCGACGTCCCTTTTTCGATGGGTGAGAGTGCGGAGGCTGTTTCGTTCCGCCTCGTCTCACCGTGCAACGCGGGTGGTGCTGATGTCTGCTGGCGTCCTGTCGATCGTCCCGAAGAAGATCGGAGAGGGTGGTCTCAAGTCCGGCACGTCGGTGAAGCGGCTGCAGCAGCTGCTCTGGATGGCCGGCTACACGTCGGTGGGCACCGCGGACGGTGGCTGGGGCAAGAAGACCGCCGCCGCGTGGGCGGCGTTCCAGGAGACCGCGTCGTATCGCTCGCAGCCGTTTGTCGAGAGCGGTGATCCGGAGAACCGCCTCTTTCCGCTCGCCTTCCGGGCCGGTGTGCTCATCCCGCTCACCGGTGGCGTCACCGGCGCCAAGGCACTGCAGGCGTTCTACGAAACCTGCCGCTATCTGAAGATCCCGTACGGATGGGAATCGACCTCGGGGCTGCACGGCAATGGCAGCATGATGACGTGGGGACTCGGCATGAACGGCAGCGTCAGCTTCGGGATCTGCACGCGACCGACCTCGTCACCAACCTACGCGGTGTTCGACACCAAGGTGCCGCTCGCGCTCAACTGCACCTCCTTCGCGCAGGCCGCGCTCAGTCTCTGGCACTTCGGCAACCTGCACAATACGAAGTACCTGGCGGATCAGATGGTGGGGGCCTTCGTGAACCTCAGTCAGTCACGGTACGGCTATCAGGCGCTGCCGGGCACTGACAAGCCACCTGCCGGCGTGACGAAGTTTCCGGGGCTGTACTCCTCGCTGGAGGAGCTGCAGGAGCAGTTGAAAGCCGGGACGCTCTACCACTTCGCGCTGTGCAAATCGAATGGCAGCATTACGCACGACACGGTATTGTACGACGGTGAGGTGTACGAGTCGAACAAGGGCGGCCCGGTGACCGTACGCAAAACCGCCTTGGCGGAACGGTGGAAACAGGCCCGCAACGCGTCTCGCTACGCCATTGTCAGCAAACCGCTCTGACCGGCATCCATAACGCGTGCTGCTCTCACTCGAAACGCGCCCCTCCACACGACACGGCCTTGGCGTCTACGCCACCGCGCCGATCCGGCGCCACGCGCTCGTGATCGAGTACGCCGGTGAGGTGATCACGCACGCCGAGGCGGAACGTAGGTATCCCACCTCGGGCGCCGCGGAGCTGCCGGAGCATACGTATGTGCTGCAGCTCGATGACGACCGCGTGGTGGATGCGAATGTGCACGGCAACGACGCGCGCTTCATCAACCACGCGTGTGACCCCAACCTCGAGCCGATCACGATCGGTGATCAGGTGTGGCTGGTGGCGCTGCGTGCGATCGCGGCCGGAGAGGAGCTGGGCTACGACTATGCGATCGAGCTCGATGAACGGCACACACCGGTGCTCAAACGCCGCTTCCCGTGCCGCTGCGGTGGTGCCACCTGCAGAGGGACGTTGCTGCGACCGAAACGGGCCCCGGTGAGCGCCGAGTCACGCGCGGTGCGGCGAGCGATTGCACAGCAGCTGGCCGCGCTGAGCAACGACTAAAGGTCGCCGCCGAACAGGTCGCGGGTGTACACCTTGCCGTGCACATCGGCCAGCGCGCTGCTCATGCGGTTGGCGACGATCAGGTCGCTGTCGCGCTTGAACGTGTCGAGGCACGGCTCCACTCGGCTGTTGAAAAAGGTGCGCTCCTGCAATACCGGCTCATGCACGATCACTTCAATGCCGCGCGCCTTGATGCGCTTCATGATGCCCTGCACGCTCGACGTGCGCACGTTATCGGAACCGGCCTTCATGACGAGACGATAGATGCCAACGACACGCGGTTCGCGACGAATGATCTCACGCGCGATGAAGTCCTTGCGCGTGGCATTGGAATCCACGATTGCGCGCATGAGCGTCTGTGGTACATCGAAGTAGTTCGCGAGCAGCTGCTTGGTGTCCTTGGGCAGACAGTAGCCACCGTAGCCGAACGACGGATTGTTGTAGTGATCGCCGATGCGCGGATCGAGACCGACGCCGTCAATGATCGGACGCGGATCGAGATCGTGGCAGGCGGCGTAGCTGTCGAGCTCGTTGAAGAACGCCACGCGCATGGCGAGGTAGGTGTTCGAGAACAACTTCACCGACTCGGCCTGCGTGGCGCTCATGACACGCACGGGAACGTTCGTATCGACGGCGGCTTCCTGCCACAGCGCCGCGAGCGACGCTGCCTCGGTGCACTCCCCGCCCACGATGATGCGTGACGGGTGCAGGCTGTCATACAGCGCGCGCCCTTCGCGCAGGAACTCGGGCATGAAGAAGAGCGGC
>JAABRL010000103.1 GCA_011390935.1 Gemmatimonas sp. | reverse complement strand
TGTCGTCACCGCCGGCACCGATACGGTGGCGCTGCGTGTGCCATCGCATCCGGTCGCGCTCGCGCTGTTGCGCGAGGCGGGGGTGCCGATCGCCGCGCCGAGCGCCAATCGCTTCACGCAGCTGTCTCCAACCACGGCGACCCATGTCGCGCAGGGGCTGGGGGCGCGCGTGTCGCTCATTCTCGATGGTGGCCCCTGCGACGTCGGCATCGAAAGCACCGTGCTCGACCTCACCGGCGATGCGCCCACCGTGTTGCGCGCGGGCGTGCTCGAGGCCGATGCGATCGCGGCGCAGCTCGGCGAACCGGTGCGCGACGGTACGCACCGGCGCGGCGCGCGCTCGGCCGATACCGACGAGGCGCCGCGCCCCGCCCCCGGCATGATGGATCGGCACTATGCGCCACGCGCCGAGCTCTGGCTCGTCGACGAGGCCGGACGCGCCGAGGTGGAAGCGGTGCTGGCCGCGGAGTCCGGGCAGGTCGCCACCGGCGCGGTCGCCATCGGAGACGGCTGGGCCCCCCCGACCGCAGCGCCCCTCGTGAGACTGCCCGCCGATCCGGACGGCTACGCCCGTGGTCTGTACGCCGCGCTGCACGCCCTCGACGCGGCCGGTTGCGCCCGCGTCATCGTGGCCGCACCGCCCACCACGGGGCGGTGGACCGGCATTCACGATCGGCTCTCCCGGGCCACGCGCTGACCACACCGGCCCCCGCGAGTCACTCTGTGCGATCAACGAAACGAGAGCCGTTCCGACAGGCACCGAGCCACAGCGCTTCAGCCGTACGTCGAGCGTGCTCCAGTTCGCGCTCGGTCAGCGCCCGATCCTCGATCGCGTCAACACGCGATCCCAGGACGGCCTCGCCGGTGGAATCGACTGTCGGCCGAATGTGCAGCAAGCCGTCCGTACGAGTTCCGTACCCGCGGCTCGCCTCGAACGATGCACGAATAGCTATGGTTCGTGCCGAGTCCCCGGCAAGTTCCGATGAGACGAACTGAACCGCCTTGACGCTTCCCAGCGAATCGAAGGAAAAGGACGCTTGACGCTCATAGTGCACGGGAGCTTGCGCGGTCGAATCCTCCGACTGCATGACTTCGATCACATGACGACGAGCGCCGAGTACCGTGTCAGGACGACTTGAGCACAGCACGCTCGTACTGAAGGTCGCCAAGGGATCATAGATCGGCCTGTGCACCGATTGCGCCGTTGCGTCGCCACCGGCGATCAGCAGCGCAAGCAGCACGGGTGGAAGCACGCGCCGACTCATCACTTCTCAGGCTCGCCAAGCAAGGTGCGCGCGAAGCTGCTGCCGAGCGCCGCCCTCCTGCGCAGGTGCCAGTCGATCACGACGGCCACGAGGAGGCAGGTGCTCAGCGCGACGAGCAGCGGGAGCATTCCACTGATCCATGATTCGGACACGATGCTTCGTCGCGAGACAGCCTCTGATCCGAAGACTAGGAGCGGCACGACCGGGACGGCGAGCAGAGGCAGACCAGGCGCGACGAGGACGCCTCCGATGCAGCCGAGTGCAATGCTGCGCGTGATCGCGGTCAGCGGAATCGGATCGCTGAGAGTCGCGAGCATGGTGAGCGGCAGCAGTATCGCGAGATACATGCGACTGATTCGGCGGAGCCCACCGCGCACAGTTGTGGATCCCACAGAACGAAGCAGCATGGCCTGAGGTTTTTTCATGGCCGGGAAGGGTAGAAACGATGAGCACAGTTCGAATCGGTCTGTCCGCCGCCGCTCAGGAACGCTATGCGTGTACCTCGTCACATCTTTCGATACTCGCATACTTCGACGGTAATCGCCTTGGTGCGTCCGTCAGGCCAGACCAGCGTCCACTGCTCGGGGAAGCACACCTTTACGAAACGTGGGTCGGCTCCGCCGAAGCCGCGAATGAAGGGTCCAGCCGAAATTTCTCGTGTCCCTCCACACTGATAGGTATTCCATTGCCAGGCCAGAACGCCCAGCCGGACCTTTCTCGCCTGATCCTCAGCGAGCATGGTCATGATGCTGGCAGCCGACGTTGCGCCGGGAGGAAACACCATACCCGTTACACCGTTGGCTGCCTCTCCGACTATCGCAAAGCCGAGCATCGTTTGGATCGGCTTGGCGCGCTGCGCCCGGTACTCGAGGCGGCTGGGGATCAGAGCATTCACGACATCGCGGCAGGGATCGAGACCAAGCGACATCGGCATCAAGGAGTTCATGACGTCGGTCGACGCGGAGCTGCCGAGCCAATCGTGATTGTCCGAGTTCGCTCGGGGCTGCAACGAGTGCGTCGAGGCTTTGCGCACCACAAAGGGGGCAGCCTTCTCATGGTCTGAGAGTCGTACCGACCTCATTGGTTCCACGCACACTGACGGCTCATCTGCGATTTGGGGGGGACACACATCGCCAGGGGGGATCCAGGCGTTCGCCGCTGAGTCCAACTCGGACTCGAGTCCATCCGCCTCAATCGTGCCCTCGAAGTACGTCCGCAACAGTGCAAGCTGCTCCAGTTCAAGAAAGACGACGTGATTCGGAAGCTCGGTAGTCGTGAGCTGCCCTGCTCCCACATCGAGAGCGTACTGGTGTCCTGTCGCGTGATCAGTGATGACGAGGAGCGACCCGGATGCAGCTTGATTGCTCGTCATTCTTGGCAGTGGAACTGGGCTTGACGAGATATCCGGGGATGGCGCACTGACGTCGCTACAGGCGCCCAGCACCGAAAAAACTGCAACGGCAATGAGCAGACGATAGCGACCCGTCTTCCGAGACAGCATGTCGTGTTCCTCACTTTCGTTCGCGTCGAGCACACAGAGCTTGGCTTTTCTGCGAGCGTTCTATACAGCCGGAGCCTAGCAACTCCCGACCGTGCGTGCGACCCCTTTTCGGGGTGATGCGCACTGCAAATTTCTGCGGTGAGTGTGCGCTGTCAAGCAGTGCGCAAGCGCGCGTCCAACAAGCGCTGTCGAGTCTTCGTGAACGTCGTGGCATGTCACGCCGATGCCTCCAGAGCGAGCCCGACAAACCATCGATACAGCAGGTTGTACTCCAACTGTTCGACGAGCTGGCGCTCGCTACGGATCGAGTACAGCACCTCCAGCAGCAGCGCGCGGAGCAGCTGTTCGGGCGGGATCGACGGTCGGCCGGTCCCGCTGTAGAGCGCGCTAAAAGTGGGCAAGAGGTCGCGCAGAATGGGATCGGCCAGCCGACGCAGGTCCCGCAGCGGGTGCGAAGCCGGAATGCGATCCTCCAGCACCACCGTCGCGAACATCGTCCCCTGCGCGCGCTCATCACCCCGCATCCGTCGCCCCTGGCTGAAGTCGCGCACCGCCCCCCACCGCACGGGGCCGCAAGGCCGGCGCGCGGAGGTCCCTCACTCGGTAATGTCCTGACCACCAGCGCGTTCCGGCGACACGAAATCCGAAATCGCGAAGAAATCCTCCGAAACAACCGGTTTTTCCGCACCCTGCTAGCCCCATATCTGGTCCAGCAGGCCTCACTTTATGTAGCACTGTCGTCACCGCCGGCACCGATACGGTGGCGCTGCGTGTGCCATCGCATCCGGTCGCGCTCGCGCTGTTGCGCGAGG
>JAABRL010000102.1 GCA_011390935.1 Gemmatimonas sp. | reverse complement strand
ACATCGTATTGCGCGTCGGCGAGCGCATCAAGATCACCGTCCGGCAACTGTCGATAGTCGCCATCAGGATCAATACGACGCGCCTGCGACAGCATCTCCGCAGAAATGTCGACGCCGGTGACGGTGTATCCGAGGTCGCGCAGAAAACGGGAGGAACGACCTGCGCCGCAACCGAAGTCGAGGGCGGTGGCGTTGGGTGCGGCTTTGCCAATGATCGAGGGCAGATCCCGATACGCGAGATAGTACGTGCCAGGAAAATCGAGGCGCGCGTAGGCTTCCGCGCGCGTCTGATCGGCGTAGGCGTTTGAGAAGGTCATTCCAGGAATCTACAGTCGCGCCTGCGGGACGGCCGCGCACGAGCAGCAGTCGGGCCCGGGCACCGCGCCGACTCCTGAGGAGGCTCCCCCGCCGCCCTACCGCTCCAACCGGAACCCCGGAATCACCGTGGGCCGCTGATCCGCCTGCGCGATGTACCACCCCGTGAGGTACAGCCACTGCGTCATGCGGGTGAGCTTCGCGTAGTCGATGCTCTCGGGCTCATCCTTCGGCGTGTGATACTGCGGATGCAGGTTGCTGGTGAACATCACCGCGGGCACGTTGAGCCGCGCGTAGGGCAGGTGATCGGAGCGGAAGTACCACCCCTCCGGATGGTTGGGCCGGTCCCAGAGGGAGTCGAGCTGGAACCGGCCCGTGGCCGCGTTCGCGCGTAGCGCGGCCTCCACCAGTTCGTTCGAGTTCTTGTGCGGCGGCTGCACGCCGAGCAGTGACGCACTGTCCGGACTGTTGCGCCCCATCATCTCGGCGTTGAGCACGGCGACGACGCTGGTGAGCGGCACCACCGGCGTGCGTGCGTGATAGTTGGAGCCGAGCAGGCCGCGCTCTTCGGCGCCGTGATACACGAAGAGCGCCGAGCGACGACCCGGCTGCTGCTTGAACGCACGCGCCGCCGCGAGCAGCGCCACCATGCCCGTGCCGTTGTCGTCCGCTCCATTCCAGATGGAATCGCCACGCACATCGTAGCGCACGCCGTCGTGATCCTGGTGCGTGCTGAACAGCACGTGCTCGTCACGCAACCGTGCATCCGTGCCGCGCACCCGCGCCACGATGTTCACCGACGGATACGTGTACGACTCCTGATGCAACCGGATGGTGGCCGCTTGTCCCGCCAGCGTGCGCATGGCGCCCGCTTCACTCTGCCGCACGAGGAACACCGGGCCGCGCGTTGCACCCGTGCCTGCGCCGCTTCCGGCGGCTGGCGCGGAGGGGGCGTTGACGCGATACGTACCGCGTGCGGTGATGTTCGCCACGCCCTCGAACGCAATATCCGCGGTGGAGTCGGCAATGAGGATCACGGCCGCTGCGCCGCGTCCCGTGAGGGCATTGCCGAGCGACGTGAGCTGCGCACGCGCATAGCGGTACTCCGCCGAGTTCACCGACGTCACGCGCCCGGGCAGGCGCCGAAACTCCATCTGCGCGATCGCCACCTTGCCCTGCACATCGATGGTGCTGTCGAGGCCGTTGCCGGCCCACACGGTGGGCGCGTTCACCATGGCGGCCGCGTTGCCGCTCACCGCGATGTCCTGCCACATCGCGAACTGGCGCTCGCCCACCTGCACGGTGGACAGCGCACTCACGCGCGTGCGGCGGATGTCCCACCACTGGAAGTACGAGCCGAAATCGCCCATCGGCTCCAGCCCGATCGTGCGCAACTGTTCGGCGATCCACACCGACGCCCGGAGCTCGTCAATGCTGCCACCCTCGCGTCCGCGGTAGTCATCGCTGCCGATGACCATGAGGTCGCGCCGCAGATCCTCCTGTCTGATCGCCGCCATTGCCGGCGGTGCGGGCTGCGCCGAGAGGAGCAGCGGGGCGACGAGCAGAGCTCCGAGCAATGCACGCATGCGATTCTCCTACCGGTGAAGGGCAACGAGCCGTCGCGGGACATTCCCACCCCCGCGTCGTCCCCGTAAGATATGACGCAAGGGTCACCGGCAGCAGGTACGGCATGACCCACGAGGCGGCTCGCGAACGTGAACGTGCGGAGCGCTGAAGGGATACGGTCCAACGTCGACATACACACCCACCCCTACCGGATCCACGCATGCGACATCGCGCCCCCACACTCGCGCTGCTTCTCCTCATGCTCGGCACGGCGGCAGAAGCCCAAACGGCCAACCCTCGGTTCGGTACGTGGAAACTCAAGTCCGATGCGCCGCCGCCGGCCAGCAACGTGATGACCTACGAAGCGTTCGGTGCCGCGGGGATGAAGGTCACGATCGAGGCGGTGAATGCGAATGGTGATACGACGCGCTGGTGGTATACCACCAATTTCGACGGCGCCGATATGCCCGTCACCGGCAATCGTGGCCAGACACACGCCGCCGTGCGCGCGGTGTCGGCCACGATCAACGAGATCGTCAACTCGAACAATGGTCGTGTCACGCAGCGCTTGACCAACGTGCTGTCACCAGACGGCCGCACCATCGCGGTGATCTACATGCGTGACGATGGGAGCGGCAACACGACGGGCGTGACGTTCGCGACCTACGAACGGATGCCGTAGCGTGCTCGTGTCGCGGTGATCGGTGCGCGCGCTCGTCAGGGGGCGACATGTCCCGGCGGCGGCCCGTCCGGATGCGCGCGACAGGCCGGCGGCTGCTCGACACTGTAGGCGAGGCTGGCGATGCGCCAGGCGGTGCCCACGCGCACGAGCGTGAACACGTCCACGCCGCAGTGCGACCACTTCCCGTCGGCGTACAGATCGTGCGGCAGCCACACCATGGCGATCGTACCGGCGATGCGGACCTC
The DNA here is from genome assembly GCA_011390935.1 of Gemmatimonas sp. Lineage (GTDB taxonomy): Bacteria > Gemmatimonadota > Gemmatimonadetes > Gemmatimonadales > Gemmatimonadaceae > JAABRT01. The sequence continues at coordinate 926 of JAABRL010000102.1, read as the reverse complement.
GGGATCGAAGCCGCGCTCGATGATCGGCGGCCGCGTTGCCTGTGTGCGCTGTTGCGCGGCGGTGCGCACGGAATAGGTGCCGCGTCCCTCGCGTTCGCGCGCCGGAAACACCTGCGCCTCGGGGAGCATGAGGTCGGACAGCGCCACCAGGTTGCCCGTATTCATGTGCGTGAGCGCCGAGTCGACGAGCGAGAGCACGGCGGCGCGTGTCGGTTCGACGAGCAACGGTCCGCCAGCGGCGACGGTGGCCTGGGCCGCGAGTGGTGCCGACACGGCGCAGAGCGCAACGAGTGCGCATGTCGTCGCGCGGCGCGTGTGCCGTGGGAGGACGTGGGTGTGGTGGTGCATGCGGGCGAGCTCCGTGGCGCAGGCGAGAGGGCACGCGGTCGTCGACGCGCCGCGCCTGACCAAGCTACGGCGCGCCGGCTGGCGGGCAACCGGCGCGTGTGGCACGCGCGCGTCTGCGGTTGTGCATGAGGCGCGGACGAGTGTACGGGAAACGTCGATGCGCTGCACCGCGAGTTGCCGGGGGATTCGCCCCGTCGCTCCTAGTGACGACCGCCAACGTGCAGACCGTCGTCGCCCGTGGGTGTGAACCGCCCGCTACTCACCGCCGCCCGACACCAACCGCGATCCCGCCAGTGCGGTGCGTACGCGCCCCGGCAAACTCGGGTGCCGTCTGCGCGCGGAAGAACTCGAGAAACATTCGCTCACCGCGATACACCAGCCCGAGGCGCTGCGAGTACACGACACGCTTGAGCTCCGCCGAGCCAATCGTGTACGGGCTGTCACGGTTGAACAGGCCGCCCTGCAACGTCGCGTCATACCCGACCAGCCGCACGGTCGGTGCGGCGTACACATGCCAGCGCCTGATGCGCCCGGCAAGCAGCGTGCCGCCAACCGACAGAGCCGTCTGAAATGTGCCG
>JAABRL010000101.1 GCA_011390935.1 Gemmatimonas sp. | reverse complement strand
GCGGCGAGTACGCCGCGATCATGGGGCCGTCCGGCTCCGGCAAGAGCACGCTGCTGCAGATCCTCGGCTGCCTCGACGCGCCGACGGACGGCTCCTACCGCCTCGCCGGTGACGAGGTCGCCGACCTGGACGAGGCCGCGCTCGCCGGCATCCGCAACCGCCGGATCGGCTTCGTGTTCCAGTCGTACAACCTGTTGCCGCGCGCCACCGCCGTCGACAACGTCGCCCTGCCGCTGCTCTACCGCGGCGTGCCGCCGCGCGAGCGGCGCGCCCTGGCGCTGGACGCGCTCGAGCGCGTCGGCCTCGCCGACCGCGTGCACCACCGCCCGAACGAGCTCTCCGGGGGGCAGCGCCAGCGTGTGGCGATCGCGCGGGCGCTCGCCACCGAGCCCGACATCCTGCTCGCCGACGAGCCCACCGGCAACCTCGACAGCACCACCGGCCAGGAGATCCTGGCGCTGTTCGACGCCCTGCACCGCGAGGGCCGCACCATCCTCATCGTCACCCACGAGCAGGACGTCGCCGAGCACTGCGAGCGCATCATCCGCATCTTCGATGGCCAGGTGGCCGCGTCCGAGGTGGTCGCGGCGCGCCGACGCCCCGACGCGGGGGTGGCCGGATGCTGATCGAGAACCTCAAGACCGCGCTCGAGGCGCTCTACGGCAACCGCCTGCGCACGCTGTTGACGCTCCTCGGCGTGGTGATCGGGGTGTTCGCGGTCACCACCACCGTCAGCCTGGGGCAGATCGCCACCGCCGGCATCACTGGCGAGATCCAGGCGTTCGGCGCGCAGTCGCTCTTCGTCATCCCCGAGAGCAGCCACCCCGAGGGCGTGCCGTTCACCGACGCGGACATCGACGCCCTCAGCCGCCTGCCGATCGAGATCCTGCGCCAGCGCAGCACGCGCGTGTGGGCGAACGCCGGCGAGGAGCGGGTGCGGCTCAACGTGGTCGGCACCACCGCCAACGCCCCGCGCATCGATCGCTCGATCGAGCTCGACCGCGGCCGCTTCTTCGACGAGCGCGACGAGCAGGCCGCCGCCCAAGTCATCGTGCTCTCGGCCGACGCGGCCGAGGAGTTCTTCGGCAGCGGACCGGCGCTCGGGCGCGAGCTCATGCTCGAGACCAGCGGCGGTAACCGCAGCTTCTACACCGTGATCGGCGTGAAGAAGCGCGTGGGCGGCGCGCTCGGTGCGTTCGCCAACGACGTCAGCGGCGACGTGCCGCTCGAGAGCCTCTACCGTGACGTGTCCGGCGTGCCGCGCGACCGCTACGACTTCCTGCCCATCACCATCGCCCTCGACCGCGACGCCGGGGCCATCGAGCGGCAGGTGCGCGCGATCCTCGACCGCCGCCGCGACCCGGAGAGCTACCAGGTCCAGTCGATCGAGGGGGCGCTGTCGCTGTTCAACACGATCACCGTGATCCTGCAGGCGCTGCTCGGCGGCATCGGCGCGATCAGCCTGGTCGTCGGTGGCATCGGCATCCTGAACATCATGCTCGTCAGCGTCACCGAGCGCACCCGCGAGATCGGCCTGCGCAAGGCGCTGGGGGCGCAGCCGCGCACCATCCTGCAGCAGTTCCTCATCGAGGCGGTCGTGCTCACCGTGATCGGCGGTGTGCTGGGCGTGCTGCTCTCGATCGCGGTGCTGTGGACGGTCGTCGCACTGGTGCCCTTCCTCGACGTCTTCGTGCTCGACCCGTGGATCATCGCGCTGGCGCTGTTCGTCTCGGTCGCCACCGGCGTGGCGTTCGGCGTGTGGCCGGCGCGGCGCGCGGCGGCGCTGTCGCCGATCGAGGCGTTGCGGTACGAGTGACGGCGGACGCCGCGGGCTGCCACCCTTCACCCCAACATGGCCATCCGCCGCCGCGTACGTACGCCCGCTCGCATCGCAGTGAGCGAGTTCGGCGCGAGGGTCCAACGACCCCACGTTGCCCCCAGCCGAACCACCAAGACGTGGTTGCCGAATGCATGACCGAACTCGTCGTTGGCTCACCCGCCCCACCACGATCGCGTTCATCGTCCCGCCGGAGCTGGGACCGGCGCGTCCATCGCGCGTGTTGCTTCCGCGCGGTTTCGGCGGTTGGTGGGCGGTTGCCTCTTGCGTCGGGAGTCCGTATCCTGTTCGTACGTCATAGCGCCTCCCGTGCGACCGCGCCCGTCCGCCACGGCCGCCTCGCTGCGCTAGCTCGGGCTACGGCGCTGGCTGCCGTTGGTGAGTTGCCGTCCCGTGGATGTTCGTTGTCAGGTCCTTGCCGGCTCGCTGCGGGCGGGGCGTCACGTGTTACGCAACGTGAGCCGGATGCAGTGGGAGGCAGCGCATGTTCGGTCGCTGGTTCGCGATGTTCGTGTCGTTGTTGTTGCTCGTTGCCCTTAGCGGCGGCTGCAAGAACTCTTCATCACCCTCCGTCGTTGCGATCACGTTGAGTCCTGATGCGGTGACGTTGGTGCCGGGGGAGGTGCAGGAGTTCGTGGCGACGGTGACGGGGGCTGTCGATACGGGTGTGACGTGGTCCGTGACGGGTGGGACGATCCTGGGGTCTGGGAACACGGTCACCTATACGGCGCCGGCGGTGGCGGGGGAGTTCGTGTTGACGGCGACGAGCAGTGCGGATGTGAGCAAGGTGGCGACGGCGTCGATCACGGTGGTGGCTGAGCCTGATCCGTTGTGGGCGCGTCAGTTGGGGACCAGCTCATGGGACGCCATCAACGGTGTGGCGGTCGACGGCAGCGACCACGTACTCATAGCTGGCTGGACCGGCGGCATCCTGTTCGGTCCCAACCAAGGCTCTGGTGATGCGTTCGTTGCGAAGTTGGCGCCTGATGGGTCGACGGTGTGGGCGCATCAGTTCGGCACCGGCGAGCATGACGAGATCATGGCCGTTGCGGTTGACGCCAGCAACCATGTGTTCATCGCTGGCTACACCACGGGTAGCCTGTTCGCTCCCCACAAAGGTTACTCGGACGCGTTCGTTGCGAAGTTGGCGCCCGACGGCTCGTTCGTGTGGGGGTACCAGCACGGCACCAGCGCGTATGACGAGATCACGGCGGTGGCGGTCGATGCCAGCAACCACGTGCTCATCGCGGGTTTCACGGGGGCTAGCCTCTTTGCTCCCAATCAAGGCAACTTCGACGCGTTCGTTGCGAAGTTGGCGTCTGATGGGTCGCCGGTGTGGGGGTACCAGCACGGCACCAGTGCGCTTGACGAGATCACGGCGGTGGCGGTCGATGCCAGCGACCACGTGCTCATCGCCGGGCGCACGACTGGTAGCCTGTTCGCTCCCAATCAAGGCAACTTCGACGCGTTCGTCGCGAAGTTGGCGCCTGATGGGTCGCCGGTGTGGGGGTACCAGCACGGCACCAGCGTGTATGACGAGATCAACGCCGTGGCGGTCGACGGCGGCAACCACGTGCTCATCGCGGGCCACACGGCGGCTGGCCTCTTCGGCACCCATCAAGGCGATTACGACGCGTTCGTCGCGAAGTTGGGGCCCGATGGGTCGCCGGTGTGGGGGTACCAGCACGGCACCAGCCGGTATGACGAGATCAACGCCGTGGCGGTCGACGGCGGCAACCACGTGCTCATCGCGGGTCTCACGGCGGGTAGCCTCTTCGGTCCAAATCAGGGCAGTCTGGACGCGTTCGTTGCGGAGGTGGCGCCTGATGGGTCGCCGGTGTGGGGGTACCAGCACGGCACCAGCGCGTGGGACGAGGTCATCTCCGTGGCGGTGGACGCCGGCAACCACGTGCTCATCGCCGGTCAAACGGAGGGTAGCCTGTTCGCTCCCCATCAAGGCGATTCGGACGTGTTCGTTGCGAAGTTGGCGCCGTGAGCTCTTCGGTGTGTCGTGTGGATCAGGAGGGCATCATGAGGCTTCGTCGTCTCGTGCGGGCCTCCTAGCGCTGGTCGTTCGTGCTGGTTTCCCCCATCTGGCGGCAGGA
>JAABRL010000100.1 GCA_011390935.1 Gemmatimonas sp. | reverse complement strand
CGCACCACGGCATATTTCCCAGATGCCCAAGCCCGAACTGCTCGAGAACTTCCCCAATCCGTACGCCGATCGCGATTACGAAATCGTGATCGAGACGAACGAGTTCACCTCGCTCTGCCCGCTCGGCGGGATCGAGAGCGATGCCGCCGATCTGGATCTGCTCAAGGGTGGCGCGCCCGACTTCGCCACGATCCGGCTCACGTACGTGCCCGATGTCAACTGCATCGAGCTCAAGAGCCTCAAGCTCTACTTCTGGAGCTTCCGCAACGACGGGATCTTCTACGAGCGCGCGGTCAATCGCATTCTCGACGACCTCGTGGCCAAGTGTCAGCCGCGCCGCATGACGGTAGTAGGCGACTTCAACGTGCGCGGTGGGCTCAAGAGCGTGATCTCGGCCAGCTGGCCACCCGCCGCCGCCCGATAGCGCTCGGCTCCCCTACGCGCATGACGCCGCTCGCCTACGCGGAGTTCGCCCCCGGGGCGGCGGTGCATGATCTCGCGCTCAGCTACTGGTGCCTCACCGTGCGCGCGCTCCCCAGAGCGGATTACGCGCACGCCGTCTGGCCCGACGGCTGCCTGTCAGTGGCCGTGACGCTGGAGCATGGCGCGCCGGTGGCCACCCCGCTGCTCGGTCCGCGTCGAACCCCCTACACGGTGCCGGTGACGCCCGGGACGCAGCTCTGGGGCATACGCTTCCGTCCCGAAATGGGCGCCGCGTTTCTGGGGCGTCCCGCGCCGTCGCTGCGCGATCAGGCCGGACCGGCGTATCACTGGATCGGCGGCGACCGGGTGCGCCGGCTCGATCAGGCCGTCACCCAGGCGCTCGCGCCGTTCGGTTCGCTGCCGCACAGCGAGGACGCGGCGGCCGCGGTCTCGCTCGCACTCGACCGGTGGCTGTACGATTCGGCCGATGCCACCATGCCCCCGGACCAGGCGATTCGCGATGTCGTTCGCGCGATTGTCGCGACAGAAGGGAAACAGCAAATAGCCACCATCGCAGAACTGGTGGGTGTCAGCATGCGGCATCTGCAGCGTGGCTTCAAGGACGCGGTCGGGCTGAGTCCGAAGGAATACGCCATGATCCGGCGCAGCCGACACGGACTGCCGGCCCTGCTGTCGGCCGAGGGACCCGAGGCCGCCCTGGCGCGTGCGGCGGCCGAGTGTGGGTACGCCGACCCGGTGCATCTCGCACGCGATGTGCACCAGCTGCTGCGCGGGAGCTCGGCGCAGCTCCGGCAGCGGCTGGCCGAGTTCGCGTAGCGCGCGACGCGCTGTCATTGAGCGTACGGCGGTGCTCACCGGCACGCCGCACCGCTAGATTGCGCGCGTGACCGAGTCTCCCGACCCAATCGAAGATTTCACCGCGCCGCGTCGTCGATTCGACCTGCCGGCGGTGATCGCGCTGGCCGTGGTCGCGCTTGCGGCCGGCATCATCATGAGCCGCAACACGTCGCGCTCCGCTACCGAACGAGCCGAGGCGCCGCCCCGACCGGACTGCGTGCGCTTCCCCGGCGCCTGCATTGCGGGGCTTGCGGTGGATCCGCCCCCGGAGCTGGTGCCGCTGGCTGAGGCCATGCGCCAGGCCAACGATCAATGGACGGTGGCGCTCGCGCGCGGTCGACAGCTGGGCGTCTTCCCCGAGAAGGCATTGGCCGATCTGCGCACCGCACTCGGCACCACGAGCGCGGCCGTGCTGGACTCGAAGGCGTTGTTGTACGCCGCCGATTCCGCCGGCGCGGATGAACGAACGCGCGGCGAGGCGGTGCAGGCGCTGCGCATTGCGTACGAGCATCGACTGGCGTTGCTGGTACGCGCCACTCGGCAGGTGGACGGGGCGTCCACGCCGGTGTCCGGGTACGGTCAGCCGGCGGTGGACGAAGGGGCGACGGTACCGAGTGGCGCGGTGGTGTACGTGCGTCTGCAGAGCGGCTCCGTGCGCGTGGTCGGCTGGGATCGCGATTCGGTGCATGTGTTCGGCCGAATGGCACCGGGCGAGACGTGGGTGACCGAGCCCGGGTCGGACACGGTGGTGGTGCGCGCCGAGGGGATGCCGCGCGGGCTGTCGGCACCGAGCGAGCTGGATATTCAGGTCCCACGCGGCGCGCGGGTGGTGGTGCGGGCGGCGGCGGCGTCGCTGGTGGTGCGCGGGCTCGACGCCGAGGTGGACCTGTCGACGGCCGCGGGCAACCTGCTGGTGGAGTCGGTGGTGGGTCCCATTCGCGCCGAGACCATGCTGGGCACGCTCACGGTGGTGGGCCCAGTGGCACGCCTCACCGCGTCCACCACGAGTGGGGCACTGCTGGTGAGTGCGCCGTACGACACGGCGATGGTGGACGAGGCGCCGGTGATCACGCGCCGCGCCGGTGTGACGGAACCCTTTGGCGACGTGCTGCTGCGCAGTGTGAGCGGGCGCATCACGTTCGACGCGCCTGCGGTGACCAAGGCGTCGGTGCACAACATTCGCGGCGATACGCGTCTGGCGGCGGTGCCCGTGGCCGGTGGGGTGATCGCGGCCACGTCGCATGTGGGACTCACCACCGTGGTGTGGCCGGCGAGTGCGGGTGCGCTGCTCGATGCCGGCTCGATGAAGGGGGGTGTGCGCGTGCCGGCGCGCGGTGATGCGGCGGCGGGTCGGCTGGCGGTGCGGGCGGTGCGTGGGGATGTGGCGTTCGAGGAGACGCCGTAGGGCCAGGTGAATGTCGCGCATGTCGCGCATGTCGCGCACGTCGAGGTTCGACGGTACGTCGGTCGGGGACTGGCAACGGGGCGCCGGGATTGTTATCTATCGGGACTCGGTTGCGTCTTGGACGCGATTGGGTGCTGGCTAGGTAGCTCAGTTGGTAGAGCAGCGGACTGAAAATCCGCGTGTCGGGGGTTCGATTCCCTCCCTAGCCACTCAATGAATCAACGACTTACGACATCGGCGTCCGGCTTCGGCTTGGGCGCCGATTTTCGTAGCGGGTTTAGGAATCGAACCGTGGCGGGTTTTGCTTTTGGCAGCGAGCTGATCTCGCCAGCAGCAGTGGTTGGCACCTCACGTTTACTGTACAGCAAATATTGCATTTTCTCTGAATATTCAGTAAATATGTAATATTCACTGCACAGCGAAAAACCAGAATGCACGCATTCTCCGCAACAGAGCAGCAGCTCATCCGGCAGTTCATTACGGCAGTTGAACTGCTTCCGATGGTTCACGTCGCCTCTCAAGTCGGGGAGACGCTGGGCGCGACGACTGATCACGGCCATGACGCTCGAATCGAGTTGCAGCTGGCGGGAGAAGCCGTAACTCTGCTCGTCGAGGCGAAGAAATCCGTCTATCCGCGAGACGTTCGCCAACTCATCTGGCATATCCGGGAAGCACGGCAGAGCCAGCCTCAAGGGCCAACAAAAGCATCACTTTCGGTGCTCGTCGCGGAGTCGATCTCGGTTGGCGCCAAAGAGGTTCTGAAAGAAGAAAACATCGGGTACTTCGACAGCGGCGGCAGCATGTATTTGCCGGCCCCTGGAGCCTACGTGTACATCGACAAGCCTCCGCCCAAGGCGCTCGCGAAATCGGTCCGATCGCTGTTCTCAGGACGACGCGCACAAGTGCTGCACGCGATGTTGATGCGGCATGAAGACTGGTTTGGCGTGAAGGAACTGGCTCTTCGGGCGAAGGTCTCTCCGGCAACGACTTCTCAGGTCCTGACGGAACTCGAGCGCTTTGATTGGATGGCCGCGCGCGGGCAAGGACCGAACAAGGAACGCCGCCTTCGCGAGCCCGTAGCGCTCCTGGACGCTTGGGTGGAACAACTTGCGTCGACTCGGCCCCCGATCCTTCGACGCTACTACGTCCCGGATGCGCCCGCCGAGCAGCTGCTGGAGCGAATCGGCCAATCATTCGACGCGCACAACGCCGAATACGCGATCAGTCATGAGGCAGCGGCACAGCGCTACTCCCCATTTCTCTCCCACGTTTCTCAGGTGCGCACTCGAGTGCTCATCGGCTCCAATGCGGATAGCGCGATTGGTGATCTTGGCGCCCGTGCAGTCAACGAGGGCGCCAACCTTGCGATCATCGAAGCGAAGTCCTTCGGCGAGCTGCTGTTTCGCGAACGAGTAGGCGGCATCTGGCTGGCCAGCCCAGTGCAGGTCTACCTCGACCTGTTGCAAGGT
>JAABRL010000099.1 GCA_011390935.1 Gemmatimonas sp. | reverse complement strand
AATAGCGGTCGGCCCGCTGCCAGTCCCGCACAGCCACCGATGATTTTTACGCCGCGCTTCGTGCGGCAGATTTTTAACATAAACCGCTGCTTTTTGGTGGTCAAGTGGGTTCGGAAAACATTTTCATGTTCGAAACCCGCCCGCCGCACAGCCAGACCGCGCCGTGTCGGCAACCCACCGCCGCGCGACGAAACGCGCGCTGGCAGCAGACAGCCTCCCAACTAAACCAGACGCACTGCGGAGCGCAACCCCGGTCGTGACCACTCCGAGCGAGACGCTCGTCCCCCGTGAGTCAGCCCCCCCCTGGCAGGCGCAAGAACGGCGCCAGCCGATCCGCCTCAGCGCGCCAATCGCCACAGCGACCGCCAAGGGACCGCAACCGCGGCCCCCTGAAACCGCCCGCCCCCCGCGGCCGAAGGGAGCACATGCCCCTCCTCGCGCATCGCGCCGCCGCACTCGGATTGCTGCTCACCACCGTCCAACTGCGTGCGCAGCCCCCCGCCGACTCCCTCACCGCGCAGGTCGCCCGCGCCCTCGCCGAGGAACAGCTCGTGGGCGCCTCATGGGCCCTCGTCACGCCCGACCGCGTCACGCTCGGCGCCGCCGGTCGCAAGGACATCGCGCGCGACATCCCCATGCGCCCCGACCATCGCGTGCAGGTGGGGTCGGTCGCCAAGACGTTCATTGCGACCGGCGTACTGCGCCTCGTCACCATGGGCCGGCTGTCGCTCGACGATCCGATCACGACGCACCTGCCCGACCTGCCACTCGAGAACCCGTGGGCCGAGCGTGCACCACTGCGCGTGCGCCACCTGCTCGATCACACGTCGGGACTCGACGATGCGCGCATGTGGCAGGTGTTCACGCTGCGCGGCAATCCCGATGCCCCACTGCGCTCCGGCCTCACGCTCGGCGATGCTCCGGCGCGCGTGCGCCACACACCCGGTGCGCGCTTCTCGTATTCGAACACCGGATTCCTCGTCGCGGCCATGCTCATCGAACAGCTCACCGGCGAACGCTACGAGTCGTGGCTCGAACGCGAGCTGCTCGCACCACTGGGCATGCACCGCAGCAGCTTTCACTTCGTATCGCAGGTGGGCGCGCAGGCCGACAGCACGATGGCCATGGGCTACTTCGACGGCGTGATCGCCAATCCGTCGTACGCCATTCCGGTGCGACCAGCCAGCCAGTTCGCGACCACCGCGATGGACATGGCCACCTTCGCGCGCTTCCTCATGAGCGATGGCGTGGTGAACGGTGCGCCACTCGTACACGACACGCTGCTGCGCGCCATGGCGGTCCCCACCACCACCGAGGCGGTGCAGGCCGGACTGTCGCCGGGCTATGCGCTCGGCCTGGTGCGTCGCGAGCGCTGGGGCATTACCGGCAACTGTCACCTCGGCAACATCGGCACCTTTCGCGCGATCTTCTGCCTCTACCCCGAACATCAGTCGGCATTCTTCATTGCGTTCAACACGGATCCTGAAGCGGCGAACTTCAACCGCATCGATTCGCTGGTCGCGAGCGCGCTACGTGTGCCGGAAACACCGGCCATGGTCGCCGAGCCAATCAGTGTACACGCCGCTGAGTGGAGCGGATGGTATCTCGTGCGCCCGAATCGGTTCGCGCAGTTCGCGTATCTCGATGAAGTCACAGGGCTCACGCGCATTGTGTGGGAAGATTCGGCGCTCATGCTGCGACCACTGCAAGGTACGGTGCGCGCGCTGCATCCGGTGGGCGGCGCGCTCTTTCGATTGGCCGGACGACGCGCCGCCACGCATGTCGTAAGCACGTCTGTCGACGGCGTGCACATTGTAACCGACGGACAGCGCACCTTCGAGCGTGTGTCGCCGGCACGTGTGCTCGCGCTCGGCCTCAGCGCCGTGCTTGGCGCGATGGCGCTGCTGTACCTGTTGCTGGTGGGCATCGTGCGCTCGATACGCGCATGGCGGCGACACACGCTTTCGCAGGAGCCGCTGGTGTGGGCTGTGGCAGCGCTCGTGTTGCTCGTGCTCGCGCCCCTGCTCTACTTCACGCAACCGTTCCTCGCGATCGGCGATCCTACCGTGGCGAACATGTCCGTGGCAACACTCTCCGCCGTGCTCCCGATCGCGCTGCTGGTGTCACTCGTGCAGTCCGCGCGCAGCGGTTCGGCATCGCGGTGGCGCTCGCCCGATCGTTTTGCGCTCGTTGCGGCGCTGCAATGGTGCGTGATGCTCGCCGCGTGGGAGATGCTGCCGTTGATGTTGTGGCGGTGAGGCGCTGTTGGCCGCCGCGTGAAGACGTGCGTTCCTGACATCCCCGCAGTCTGCACGTGTTCTCACGTCACCCGACCTGCGTGCTCACCCACCAGGTGGTGCCACCCGCATCGGTGAATCCGCCGCGCTTGTCCTCATCGCCGTCCTGCACCGGCGGCTTCACCACGACGGCGCCGGCCTCGATGGCACGCGCAAACACCGCGTCCACGTCGGGCACATACACGTGCACGTGGCTCGGCGTGGCGGGCCAGCCCTCCACGGCATCGGTGAGCATCACCACCGTGTCTTCGAGACGGACCTCGGCGTGCGCAATGCTACCGTCGCCGCGCGGCATCGCGCGCAAGCGCGTCGCGTTGAACACCTGCACCAGAAAGTCGATCGTGGATTGTGCGCCCGTCACGGTGAGGTATGGCGCGACCGAGGTGTAGCCATCGGGCTTGTACGAACTCGGCGCGCCTGCATGCATGGCACGTGGCGAGGAATCCGTCGGACTCGATACGCTCCCACCAACCGGCCTCGTCTCGAATCGTTCACCAAATCCGGCAATGAGCGGCTTGCCGCGCGCGATGGCCTGTTGCACCGACGGCAGCGAGAGCGATGCTCGATGGCTGTCCTGGCTGTCCCACACCTCCGTCACCCAGATCGCATCGGGGTCGCTCGGATCTTCGGCCACGATGTAGCTGTGGCACCCCGGCATGCCACTGACACCCTCAACGAGGATGGCGATCAACGCATCGCGCTGCCCTGCGACCACCTGCATCTTGCCGATCAGACCGTACATGGGTGCTGTTCCTCTCCATTGGGGCCACACGTTACGCCGACCACGGCAAGTGGTTTCCCTTCCTCGCCAAGTGTGCACGGAATCGCGGTGGTCCGCCACCATCGCACGATGTCGTGCCATCGGAGCAGAGGCTGCAGGGATCTCGCGTGGATCGATCCCATGCGCCATTCACCGCGGCGCGTGAACGGTCCATGGCAGTGCGTACGCCGATGCCGCTGCGCTTCAGCGCCCCCTTCGGTGTGCACCGGCATGACCTATCGGCGACGCGAGTTCACTCTCACGTGCAGAGCGATCGGCGAGGCGGGTACAGCTTCAGCGCCGATGTGCAGTCGCCTCCTTGCACCGAGCCACTTCCATCTGCAGCACCTCGCCCGACAGCGGCGCCGCAGGTACACTGTCTTGCGCCGCGATCGCAATGGCCACGCGGCCGCGCGCCGGCAGCGGACGCAGCGCCGCAGCGCCGCCCGGGACGCCACCGGTGCCCGAGACGCCAAATCCCATCCCCTGCCGCGGCGCGTCCCATCGCCGCGCGACGGCTGATGCTCCACCACCATCGGCGACATTTGCGCCAGTGTTTCCAGCGTGACGAGCTTGCCGCTGAGCAGCGCGTCACCAAAGCGCGCCAGATCCTTCACGTTGGCGTAGTGTCCGACGGGCCAGTCCGGCCGGCAGGAGGCCGGACCTCGGATGAAACGGCGAGCCATTCGTGCATCCGGCTCGGACATCGTGCTGATCCCGATTGATCTGACGCGGCTCGCCAAGTGAATGGACGCCAACGCGTTGGAGCCAACGCGGCACGTCCCAGGAAGCAGAGCGAGGCGACCGTCAAACGAATGTCAAGGTGTCGCCGCATTCGTCAGACACCACCTGTCGGACAGCTCTGACAGCCGACTGACGCCTACTCGCGACAATGCGGCGTTTCCAGCGCGTGTTTGCTGCGCAGGGCACCAAGCGCTCGTGGTCGCCCCCTTCCCTCGTCGGCATCAGGTGCAGTGTCCGAGCTCATCCACGACAGCATTCCCGAGTACGGCTACGCCGAGGTGTTCGAGCGACTGAGGCTCGCTACGCTCGGTCGGTACGACCTCTATGGGGAGCTCGGTCGAGGTGGGATGGCGGTGGTGTACCTCGCGCTCGACCTCGCGCTGAACCGAAAGGTTGCCATCAAGGCGATTCTGCCGGAGGTCGCGTCACACAGTGGTGCGATCGAGCGCTTTCGTCGCGAGGTTCGGACCTCCGCGTCGCT